>JAEZTJ010000048.1 GCA_023421505.1 Bacillota bacterium | reverse complement strand
AACCGTCAATTTCGGCGCTGCCAGCAGGCTCACCACCAATGATAAAGATAGAAAAACTGACATAAATATTCTTATAAATTTTTTTCTCTTCATGAAATCCTCCTCAAAATATTTTTAAAACCAGATTGCTCAGTCCCCGTTATTACACTTTCCCGCTTAAAATTCCAGGTGCTTACTTTGCAGTAATTTGAATAAGATAAAAAGTTCTCTTTACCGGGTCCTTTTCTCCTAAATTTTATCAAATTACTTGTTGCAAATTTGTTGCAATAATGGTTATTTTGTCAAAAAAAGGCATGTAAAAACAAGTTTTACAGCAACTTATTTTCACATGCCTTTATTTTATGAGTTTCTCATGATTGAATTGTAATACATATCCAGTTTTTCTCCAGGTTTCATACCCAGATCATTTTTAAGCAGTTTTGTAAAATCCTGATAATATTCCCTGACACCATTTTTGCCTGCAATCTTATAGATAAGATCCAATGAATATTCTCTGATATTCTCATCATAAGGCTCATATTTTATAATTCTCTCTATGACATTTAAAATAATCAGCGGATCCGGCTGAGCTTCTTTATAATATGTAACGAGTTTCCGGACAGCAATTCGGAAATACCTGTTATAAACGGTTCGGTAAATATTACACCACTCACTGTCGAATTCTTCAAAAAGCATATCATTGTAGTCTAAAAGAACGGATTCATAAAATTTTATATTGTCCTCAGTAATAATATACTTTTCATCCGAAATTCGCTCCAACAAGAAAGCATCGACTATAACCTCTTCCAATATTTCAAGCCAGTATCCGTTTCTGGTTGACTTCATGGCAATCCGTATGCCGTTTTCACGAAAGGTTTTATTCAGTCTGCTAACCGTACTCCGCAGATTGATATCTCCCTTATCTAAATCTTTATTCGGCCAGATTTCATCGATCAGCTTCCACTTGGATACTTCGCTTTCTTTTTGCAGCAGCATAAAACAAAAGATCTCTGCTCCCTTTACCGTCATAAACCGGAGACTTTTTTTAACGTCTCCCATGGATACGGACATTTTACCAAACAGAGTTATCCGTATCTTGTTTCGTATACTCTCCTTATCAGCGGAAATCTCTTCTCTCTTCCCTCTGCGCTTTATAATCCGTTTTATAGCTCGATCGACCTGTCCTGTTGTAACCGGCTTTAAGAGATAATCCAAAGCATTCACTTCAAAAGCTTCTACGGCATACTGATTGTGCCCGGTTATAAAAACCACTTCACAATCCGCATTGATTTCCTGTATCCTTTCCGCCAGCCTTAGTCCGCTTATTACCGGCATTTCAATGTCCAGAAATGCCACATCCGCCTTCCTTACCTGCTGACTTTCCAGAGCTTCAACTGGATTTGTAAAACCAAACACCGAAAGCCCTGCTTTTTGTAACAGTCTGTCGATATGCTCTACCGCCAGTATCTCATCGTCTATCACAATCGCTACCATCTGTCTCACCGCTCGCTCTTTATTTGTCTCTATTTCATTCTAGTACCGTAATAAACCATGATTTATATGTATTCGTTATTATAATCAAAACCTAACGTTTTTATTGTAATTTTACCACCATCTCTTGTCTATTACAATATTCAAACTGCAGTTTATTTGACTTTCAGAAAACACCATCACACAAAAAATATACCTTGGTAATAGTGCAATCTTATTTACAGGATTTTAGCTATGAATATTATGATATAAGAGGATGGAATAAGCAGGAATACGGATGCAAAGGTACCAATACATTTACTTCCTACCATAGCAACCACACATGACCTAAAATCTTCTTCCGCACATTTCACTTCCATTACCTCATCCGTCATAATTGACAGATGGGGATCAATGAATATCGACATTAAAACTGTAGCGGTACCATTTATAATAGAAGATAAAGTGATACAGGTTGCTCTTAATTCCGGTGCAATACTCCCAGCATATATGGGCGCTATAGAGCCAACCGTAAGCAGCGAAACCGCAATTATATTAAAGATAATAATTTTAACCGGTAACTTTTTATACTTAATTTTAGTTATATTGGTTGATACAGGAATAGCAACACACTCTTTCATATAGTTAATCCCGGTTTTAGAAAAACTATGAATTAGGAGTTTAGGTATGGATTTATCAATGGAAAAACGTAAAACTCCTCTATAAAAAATCCTCTGAAAAGTTGGTATCAAAAATGCGCCGATCACGGTAGCTGCCCCAGAGACCAAGATAATAGAATTAAATATATATACTACATTACCTGTATTTAAATTATTTTCAATATATTTTGTTAAAATCGGTGCCTGAAACGTTATTGCCACTCTTGAGATTAGGGATAAAATGTTAAATACTGAATACGTAATTGCTATTTTCCCAGTCCTTACACCAACTAACCGAACGGAATATGCTAATGTTCCGATTATAGAAATTATTAAATTTAATACTAAGACGATTACTATTTGTATATTCAAAATTTCCTCCCTAAAACTTGTTTTAAGATTATATGATTGTTTCTTGAATTAATAGCTAGTATTCCATAAACATAATTTCAAATACTGCAAAAACTCTCTAGTTAATAATATACCTTATTTTACCTTACTTCAATCAAATTTAACTAAATAAAGGGGATAGCTCTTATCAGCTACCCCTCCCTGTTACTAATCTGCCTGTTTTCTGAAATCTCTTATCTCACTTAACTTGTAATTCTTTTTATTTTCCTTCTTCTTTCGGTTGGTTTGTTTTACTTTTGCTCTTGGGTAATATTTATCGCACTTCTGGCAATAACGTTCATGGCAGGCTTCCCTGCCTTTTTTACATTGTCCCAGAGCAATATAGTGTATACATACTGCCTCTTTATATATAGCCATACTATTTTCCTTTCTCTGTTATGCTGCCAGGAACAGCAGAATTTGCCGATTACACAAAAAAAAAGAGCCAATTAACATGCGGTAATCAATACCTCACATAATCGGCTCCAGGTGTCTGTTTCCTTCGTAATGACTGCCGATAGCATTTAGAACATGCTACCGTTTATAAATCTATACCTTAATTTCGGAATCCACTGCATGAAATCAG
>JAEZTJ010000075.1 GCA_023421505.1 Bacillota bacterium | reverse complement strand
ATTTTCTGTAGCTTATAAGTTCATTATAGATTAAATTAGGATTTATGTTAAGTACTAAAAATGGCATTAAGTCCTACACAAATCAGTACTTTAGATAAACCGGATTTTACTTTTTCATTTAACGATTCATAATTAAGAAATACTTATCTAGCGTAATCTAATAAACAGTAAATCTTATATTACCCACTTGGTATTAACTTCTATGCTTTCTGGTTTTCTCATTAAATAATTAACTGCATTTTTACATTCGATATACTCTTACCCTCTATACGGACTTTTTCTCATTATCCTTTCTTAATCCATTTAGCAATTTTCTCTTTCATTAATCTTTTCTGTTTAGGCATAAAAATCCCCCTCATATATCACTTGCACAAATTGCAATTAATTATGATGGGGGAATTATACATTTTGGTTCTTATATCTTTATTTATTGTACAATATCATTATTTATTGAATTTCAACAGTTCATTTTACGTAAAAGTACTACTGTCTCCACATGTACGCTATGGCTAAACTGATCTACAGCCTGTACCTTCTCAAGCTTATACTCACTTTCACATAGGATTTTCAAATCTCTTGCTAAAGTAGCCGGATCACAGGATACATATACAACCTTTTTTGGTGCTATCTTAAGTATTGTCTCCAACAGGCTTTGCTCACAGCCCTTCCTCGGTGGGTCAACAACTATCACATCAGCAGATATATTTTCTTCCTTTACTGCTTTCGGAAGAACCTCCTCTGCTGCCCCAACATAAAATCTTGCATTCTCTATTCCATTTATCCTGGCATTCGTCCTTGCGTCTTCAATTGCTTGTGGTACTATTTCTACTCCATATACAAACTTTGCCTTTTGCGCAAGAAACAAAGAAATTGTTCCGATACCACAGTAAAGATCCCAAACCACCTCATCTCCATGTAAATCCGCGTATTCTAGCGCAATATTATATAGCTTTTTGGTCTGAACAGGATTAACCTGATAAAAGGAAAGCGGTGAAATTTGATAACTGACTGTACCAATCCGGTCTGTGATATAGGGTTCTCCCCATACTGGTATTACTCTCTCTCCAAGAATTACATTGGTTTTTTCCGTATTTACATTGAGACAGATACTCTTCATACCCTTTATTTTAGATAGACCCTTAATCAACTCGTCCTGTCCGGGAAGCTTTGTTCCATTGATGATCAGACATACCATAATCTCTCCGGTACTATAGCCTATGCGGGTTAAGATATGACGCAGTAATCCCTTATGCGTCTCTTCCACATAAGGCTCTATCTTATTTTTCTGAATAAATGCTTTTAGAAAGGTTAAAATCTCTGTATTTACCTTAGCACCGATATAACAGTGCTCCGTATCAATAATTGTATGGGTCCTGCCTGCATAGAAGCCGATTGCGATGCTGCCGTCTTTATTTTTTCCCACAGGAAACTGGGATTTGTTGCGATAATAATAAGGCTCCTCCATCCCACAAATCGGTTCCATCGTAAAGTCTGTAAAGCCGCCAATCCGCATTAAGCAGTTACGTACTTTATTTTCTTTATATTCAAGCTGCTTTTCATAAGTCATATGCTGGAGCTGACAGCCTCCGCAGCGAGCTGCTATCGGACATTTCGGCTCAGTTCTGAATATCGAGGGCTGAAGGATTTTGATCAGTCTGGCGTATCCATAGGTCTTTCCTGTCTTCATCACCAAAACCAGAGCTTTATCACCCATAACAGTATCCTTTACAAATAAGGTATACCCATTCACCTTACCTATTCCTTCACCTTCAGCTCCAATATCCTCTATTTCTATCTCTACCTGATCATTCTTCTTTAACACTGCCTGCATAAGGTTTCACCCAATCTTGATTATTCATACTAGATCCCATTAGCCGCCCTCGGCGGCACTCAAATCAGAGGTGTGAATTATGCTTTTCTATAATTCACACTATGCCCATGCTTTTTGGGCATAAATCCTAAAGAATAGAGTCTTTTGCTATTCTTTACAAGCCTCGTATGCGAGGCTTTGGGCCTGCATGTACTTTGCAAGACTATTCATACCAACATAACATGCCTGCGCTTTGAACTTGTAATATCCCTATTCCTTCGCTTTTGTACTCCGCATTATATTAGATTCAAAAAGCTTTTGATAGCCCATCCAATCCACCTTCGGATCACCGGTATGAAAGAGCTCCGTCAGCGTCTGCATTTTCGCATCCGTATTGTCAGCAAAATGCAAGGCCATGGCTTCAGCCGTGGCAGGCTTCTTCGGTGAGCCATATTCAAGCTCACCATGATGAGCAAGAATACAGTGAATTAATTCATTGGCAAGTTTTGCAGGAAATTTATTCATTCCTTGGATATAGAGATTTACCTTATTTGCCCCTATGAAGATATGACCCAAAAGCTGTCCGTCAATTGTATAATCATTCTCAGGGAAGGTAGATAACTCCTCCAATTTGCCGATATCATGAAAAAGAGCTGCCGCAATCAGTAAATCCTTATTTAAGATCGGATAGCTTAAAGTATAGTATTCACATAGCTTTACAACACTTAAAGTATGCTCAAGTAATCCTCCGACAAAACCATGATGAACACTCTTTGCAGCCGAATGGTTTTTAAACTTTTTTACAAATTCTTTATTTTCTATAAAAAAGGCCTCTGCCAGTGCTTTTAGATTAGGCTCTTTCATCGCTGCAATATATTCTTTTATCTCACCATACATTACCTCAATATTCTTATTGGTTACGGGAAAATAATCCTCCGGATAAAATTCTCCTTCTCTGCCTTTATAGATTTTACTGACATTAAGCTGCAGGGCATCCTGAAAGCTTGTTACCCTCGCGTCAATATGTACGAAGTCCATCGCATCATATTGCTCTATTTCATTGCTAAAATCCCATATCTTAGCATCAATCGTTCCTGTTTTATCCTGTAATATTAAAGATACGTAGCTTTTACCGCTCTTTCCTGTTAATACTTGTTTTGATTTACATAAATATATCTCATTCTTTATAAAATCATTCTCTCTTAACTCCTGAATAAATCGCATTTTTCTCCATGACCTTTCTTTCATTCTTTAATCCTTATGCCGAAAGCAGCTTTCTATATCATTTTGATATAGAATGTCCCCTTATTATTGTGATCTTTCAACACGAACATATTATTACCTATTCTTTGAATTATTTTTTTCAATAATTCACATTAGCATATCATTCCTACCCTTTGTAGTGTGAATTATGCTTTTCAATAATTCACATTTGCATATCATTCCTATCCTTTGTAGTGTGAATTATTTTTTTCAATAATTCACACTAGCATATCATGCCTATCCTTTGAATTAGTTTGTGCCGAGGAACACGCAGGCACAAACTTTGAAATGTGAATTGTGCTTTTCAATAATTCACATTATACCCCACCCCTCTAGATATATAAAGCATTAAATAAAATTTCATAGTCAAGCCCTTATCGCTACTGATATCTACAGAAGTCATCTGGCCTAAGGCAAAAAGAATGCTGTAAAACCGGTACAGCTACTTAGCCTTTTTATGTACCCGCATACAGCATTCCTAATAACAATTACTTTTCTTTTTTGTTCTTTTCTGCCAGCACTACCTCCAGATCAATTTCTTCTCCCTTAGCCCCGGCGTATCTATATATTTTAACGTCAACTTTACTGTCTGGCTTATAATCTGTTATTGTATCATAAAAATCACTAGTACTGATAATTGCCTGATTCCCTACCTCAAGTATGATATCTCCATTTTGTATACCTGCTTCAAATGCAGGAGAATCAGCTTGTACATTGCTGATGTAAATGCCATTTTCTATATTATATTCTTTTTTAGCGTTATCGGTCATGTCATCCGCCTCTACTCCAAAATAAGTCTGCGGCTCTTTATTCCCCATAGCTGTAAGTATCGGTTTTAATTTACTTATGCCAATCGCTGTACTTATGTTTTCATTATTACCCTCTTTAAGAGTACGTGTGATCAGTCCAATTATTTCTCCCTTCAGATTAATGATAATACCATCACTGTTTTTATTATCTTCAATATTGGTATTAAATAAATCCAAGCGGTTATCTGTGATAATAGCATGGCTTCCGAAGCTAGTTATTATTCCTACTTCCATCGAACCTGCATGTCCATTCGGGCTCCCTAATGCTATAATGGAGTTACCATTCGTAACGGTATAGGATTCTCCCAAAGTCGCTACCTGTAGATTATTCATATAAATCTCTGGAATTCCCTCAATAGGAACAGCTAGGATTGCTAAATTAATATCTCTTTCATAATCTTGAAGTATTGCATCTGTTGATAATGAATCCGAGAAAATTACCTTAATATTATCTGCATCCTTAACCCTGTCAAGGCTGACCAATACTAATAATTCCTTAGAATTATTATGTATTATTGCGCCCGTCAAATCCACTTTCTTCGTTACATTTTTACCAAATATATCTTTCACCGTAAAGGTACTGGTTATATTTAAAATGGATCGATTAACCTCATTCGCCACTTTTTTGATTTGTTCAGACATGCTTATATAGTCGTCCATATCAGCATCTATAGATTGTTCCACTATAACCGGGGTAGGATTAGGTGCTTTCGTTACTATAACTTCCGGTTCTTCATCGATTGGTGTATTAATCTCTTCCTTATCTACGTCTTTATCTGCATTCTGAGGACATTCCGTCGGAAAGCTGACAGGTGTCTTCGTATCTTCTTTCTTATTAAAGCACTTGCTTAATTCTGGCTCTGCTATTGCAAATGTAGCCGCCGCTGTCAGTCCGAATAAGACAGCAAGGCCCACTGTTTTTAAAGGAGGCAGTAATCTTCTCCTTATTTTTCTACGTTTTTTCTCAATTACTTGCTCTTTGATAAATTCGAAATTATTGTTGTCTTTATCATTCTCAGACATTCATTTTCTCCTCATCAGCATCTGTAATTATCTCAGGCCTTTGTAATGCATAAGTCCTATTTTATCACGAATTTATGAACAGATTATGAATTTTTTGTAAACAAAAAGGGGTGATCTGGGAATTCAAGTATATTTCAATATTGCATAGAATAGCTAATTTTACTGCCTATTCTTGCCATTGCCATCTTGCAATAAATATAATTAATCTTATAATAAAATAGTACTAGAGGATTCGAGTAATTTGGACTCGCCAATATGTGAGAACCATACTTTGTATCACGATTTCACAAATATAAGTTGTGAATTTGGCGAAGTGTATTATGTAATGACGATTGACCCCTAACGGAAATAGTTAATTGCATAACTTAAAATCTAAAAAATACGGAGGGGATGAAGATGTATCGAATTGCAGTGGTTGAAGATGATAAAGTAATACGGAGTGAATTACATCTGATATTAACCAATAACGGGTATGAGGTCCTAGATATCGTCGATTTTGTCAATGTTGCCGAGCAGTTGAAAGCACTAAATCCGCAAATTATATTACTGGATATAAATTTACCGAATGAAGACGGTTATAAAATATGTATAAAGGTACGCTCATATTCTGACACTCCCATAATATTCGTAACGAGCCGCGATACGGATATGGATGAGCTGCAAAGTCTTATGATGGGCGGAGATGATTTTATTACGAAGCCCTACAATATATCCATATTATTAACTAGGATTGCTATATTATTAAAAAGAACTTATAAGGACTTGGATCAATTTATACTAAACCATAGTGGAATCACGCTTCATATTGATTCCGGTAAAATTGAGAAGGATAGAAAGACGGCTGAGTTAACCAAGAGTGAGCTTAAGATTTTGGCTTACTTATTAAAGCATACCGGTAAAATCGTATCAAGATCTGATCTGGTGGATCATTTATGGGACAATGATTTGTTTGTAGATGATAATACGTTAAGTGTAAATATAACAAGGCTTCGCGGTAAATTAGAGAACATTGGGGTAAGTAACTTAATAGAAACAAAGCATCGGCAGGGATATATTATCAATTAGGGCAAGGGTGTGAAAGATGAAATTATATAGTTATCTGAAAGATAAAAGCTTATCCATAATACTTCATTTATTAGGCGACCTATCAGTTTCCTTATATATTATAACTCTCGGGAACTCCCTTGACGCAGCTATTTTGTTATCGATCGGGTGGGGTTTCGTAGTAGCGATTTATTATTTTATTGATTATAGGATACGAAGACGTTATTTTAATTCTTTGCTAACGTGTCTTGATAACCTAGAGCAGAAGTATTTAATATCGGATGTTGTAGAAAGACCTAGGCGCTTAGAGGATGTGATCTATCATCGTATTCTGCATAAAGGTAATAAGGCAATGCTTGAGAAAATCTCTGAAATCAGGCATGAGTGCAGAGATTACATAGAATATGTTGAGCAATGGGTACATGAAATCAAAACGCCGCTGTCCGCGATGAAGCTGATCTGTGATAATAATCGAACCGAAGAGACGAGAAAAGTGCTGAAGGAACTGGAACGTGCTAACCGTTATGTGGATCAGGTGCTTTTTTATGCAAGAAGTGAAAATGTGGAGAAGGATTATATCATCAGGGAAATAAGTCTTACCGACATCGTAACGAAGTCCATACAAAATAACCGTCAGCTTCTGCGTGAGGAAGATATAAAGCTTAAGCTGGAATGCGAACATCAGGTTTTTACAGATAGCAAATGGATTGTTTTTATCATTGACCAATGTATTATAAATTCGGTGAAATATGGAGCAAAGCAGATAAGCTTTGAATGTAGTGCCGTCGGGAGTAAAACATACTTTAGTATAACCGACGACGGAATAGGAATTTTGGAAGAGGACCTTCCTCGTATATTCGAAAAAGGCTTTACCGGAAAGAACGGTCGTAATCAGGACAAATCTACCGGCATCGGACTATATTTATGTAAAAAGCTATGTGATAAATTAGATATTGGTTTAATAGCAGAATCGGTAACTGGAAGCTTTACAAAGATTACTTTAGTATTTACGACAGGACGATTGGAGAGCTGACTTCTTTCAAAATTGTAAGAATTCAGTAAGATACTTCTATACATTTCTTTACCGTAATATAGGAAAATGAGATCAGCCTTTAAAAGGATAATATAGCCGCAATAGGACGTCGGAATGGAGATAGCAATGAAGGAAATCCTTAAAGTTGAAAGAATTGAAAAATATTACGGTAACAAAATGAATGTAACTAAGGCCATTGATGATATCAGCTTTTCTGTCTATGAAGGAGAGTTTATCGGTGTTATGGGTGCTTCGGGCTCCGGTAAGACTACACTTTTAAATGTAATCTCTACCATTGACACCGTAAGTGCAGGTCATATTAATCTGAATGGTAAGGATATTACGGAGATAAGTGAAAAAAGCCTGGCAAAGTTTCGAAGGAAAAACCTTGGCTTTGTTTTTCAGGAATTTAACCTTTTAGATACCCTGACACTGGAAGAAAATATCTCCTATGCTTTAACCATTAATAAAATTCCTGTCAGTGAAATTCCGGAAAAGGTTAAGCAGATTGCAGATAAGCTTGGTATTAGCGATATTCTTTCTAAGTATCCCAGTGAGGTATCAGGCGGACAAAAACAAAGATGTGCCTGCGCAAGAGCAATTATTAATCGTCCCAGTCTGCTCCTTGCAGATGAGCCCACCGGAGCATTAGATTCAAAGTCTGCTCAAATGCTTATGGAAACTCTGATCAGTATGAATGAAGAATTAAGTGCAACGGTACTTATGGTAACACATGACGCATTTTCGGCAAGCTACGCGAAAAGGATACTCTTTCTTAAGGATGGGAAAATTTATAATGAGATTATCAAAGGCAGCAAATCCAGAAAACAGTTTTTTGGTGAAATCCTTGATGTGATGACGTTGCTTGGAGGTGACCTTCGCGATGTACGTTAAACTGGCCCTTCGTAATGCAAAAAAATCCATAAAGGATTACTTAATCTATATGGTAACCTTAACGTTATGTGTAGGTTTATTCTATTCCTTTATGTCGATCAGCAGCAGCTATTATATGAGTAAGCTTCCCGTAGAATATGATTTAAAAGAATTGCAGCTGATTATGCGCTTTCTTGTATTTGTTATTACCGGCATCTTAATATTCTTAATCAAATATGTGAATAACTATATGCTCCGAAGAAAGCAAAAGGAATTTGCAATCCAGACCCTGCTGGGTATGGAACAAAAAAATGCCGCATTTTTATTTTTTATTGAAACGATTATCATGGGCTTTCTCTCAATTATAATTGGAATAATCCTTGGAACATTTTTATCACAAATATTAACTTCCATTATCATGGATACCTATGAGGAAGAATACAGTATGTATTTTTCCCTGTTTCCTGATACCGTTCTCATAACAATAATAAGCTTTTGTATAGCCTTTGTATTAATCGGGTTGTTAAATATCAGAAAAATCCGAAAACTGAAGATTATTGATATGCTTCGTGCAGAGAAGGAATTACAAAATGACATGCGAAAGGAATTCCTGATGCCTTTCATGGTAATCGTTGCCGCTGGGGTGTCAGTATATACCGTTTATTTTGGTAATAAAGTGTTTCAGCCCTTTCAAGGCAATATAGCCACAAAGGGATTATCTTGGTATGATTTGATTACCATCTATACAAATTTGATTTTACCTGTCTTATTTGTATCTATAATCGTCGGTTATATCCTTCTATGCATAGTGAAACGAAAAATCTTATCGTTTCAGAAGCTGACTTTGATACTTACAGGCATAACCATTTTAATCATATTTTTTACTCTACAGGTAACGAACGGACTTTCTACCGTGAGCAACACTGTAGTAAACAGATATTTTATATTTGCCTGTGCTTATTTCGTAATTCTGATGTTTGAATTATTTTATTCCTTATCTACCCTGTTGCAGCTTATCAAGGAAAAATCAAAAAAGTGGAAGTTTAAAGGAAATACTTTATTCTTAATCGGTCAGCTTAACGGAAGACTTTCCTCCTCTTCACGAACCATGTCAATTCTTTCAGGTACTATAATGATAGCTGTAACTGTGTTTATTATTGACCCTGTTTTAACCGGATGGGCTCTCGGATATCTTGAGCACCGGGCAGTTTATGATATTCAGATTACTTCGCAGGGTAATTCAAAAACAACTATTGATACCTCACCAACCGGTGACTTTACCTATGCCGAGGATGTTCTTAAGAAATGGAAGGTTGAACTTAAGGATGCCTTCACCGCAGAAATCTATTATATGAATAAAGAAGATTTTACTACGGATGGACTTCATCAACCGATGATGGTTATGTCGTTATCGGATTATAATCATTTACGAACAATGGCCGGATATGATGAAATCAGTCTGGCTCCGAATGAATTTACTGTCCAATGGCATTTTGGGGCTACTGAAAAATCGATTGATCAATACCTCTCAGAGAATCAAAGCATTACTGTTAGTGGGTCTAAATTGATTCAATCAAGTAATATGCGTTATAAAGAAAAGCTTGGCGAGGTAATCTATTCCTATCCGATTAATGGTGTAGCAATCGTTCCTGACTCGGTATGTAAGGACTTATTAATGAGTATGTGTAATTATTATGGTCAAGCTGCTCAGAAGATGAACTTTAAACAGGCTACTGAACTATCGGAAGCCATGAATAAGGAAATAGCCGTGCAAAATGCTAACAATGGTTATTGAACCGCTCTCCGTCAAGAGGACAATGAAATAAAATAATTCTATTCCAGCTGATTACCAATTGGTAATCAGCTGGCTTTTTATATTGTAATTAAGCGGCAAGCAAGATTTTATGTTTCTCTATCGGGGTCATGATTCCAAGATTCCTTTGAAGCCGCTTATTATTATAATACTCAATATAGTTCGTA
>JAEZTJ010000074.1 GCA_023421505.1 Bacillota bacterium | reverse complement strand
ATTTTCTGTAGCTTATAAGTTCATTATAGATTAAATTAGGATTTATGTTAAGTACTAAAAATGGCATTAAGTCCTACACAAATCAGTACTTTAGATAAACCGGATTTTACTTTTTCATTTAACGATTTAATATAATATAACAGCAAAATAGATTAGTAGCCACTTAAAACGTTCCTATTATGGTATAAATAAATTGCTTGCAAAATAAAGAATATACGTTACAATAGATACTGGTGATTATTAATAATTCGGTAGTATTCAGGAGGTTATACATGATTCAGGCAGTTAATGTAACTTTAAGATTAGGAAAGCGGGCATTATTCGAGGATGTAAATATTAAGTTTACCGAGGGTAATTGCTACGGACTAATTGGTGCCAATGGCGCCGGCAAGTCCACCTTTCTCAAAATATTAAACGGGCAGATAGAGCCCAGCAAGGGTGAAGTAGCCATCACCCCCGGCCAAAGACTATCCTTTTTGCAGCAGGATCACTTTAAATATGATGCTTATCAAGTATTAGATACCGTAATTATGGGTAATAAGCGTTTGTATGAGATCATGAGAGAAAAAGAAGTGATCTATGCGAAGGAAGATTTTACAGAAGAAGACGGTATTCGTGCCAGTGAGCTTGAAGGTGAGTTCGCAGCTATGGACGGCTGGGAAGCGGAATCTAATGCTGCTACACTGCTTAATGGACTTGGAATTGAAACCGCACTTCATGACAAGAAAATGAGTGAGTTAAACGGCGGTGACAAGGTTAAGGTTTTACTTGCGCAGGCTTTGTTTGGTAATCCTGATATCCTCCTGCTCGACGAGCCTACCAACCATTTGGATTTAGAAGCAATCCGCTGGCTGGAGGAATTTCTGATTAATTTTGAAAATACAGTTATCGTGGTTTCCCACGACCGTTACTTTTTAAATAAAGTATGTACCCATATCGCGGATATCGATTATGCAAAGATACAGCTTTACTCCGGTAACTATGACTTCTGGTATGAATCAAGTCAGCTAATGGTGAAACAGATGAAGGAAGCCAATAAGAAGAAGGAAGAAAAGATCAAGGAGCTGCAGGAATTTATCCAGCGCTTCAGTGCTAATGCTTCCAAGTCCAAACAGGCTACCTCCAGAAAGAAAGCTCTTGAAAAGATAGAATTAGATGATATTAGGCCCTCCAGCAGAAAATATCCCTATATCGATTTCAGACCAAGCAGGGAAATCGGTAATGAAGTGTTAACCGTTGAGAACCTATCAAAAACCATAGATGGTGTTAAGGTTCTTGATAAAATCTCCTTCATCGTAGGCAGAGAAGATAAGATTGCTTTTGTAGGCCCGAATACGGCGGCCACTACTACTCTGTTTAAAATTTTATCAGGCGAAATGGAACCGGATGAGGGTAATTACAAATGGGGTATCACCACGAATGTATCTTATTTTCCTAAGGATAATACAAAACTATTCGCAGGGGATGAGACAATCGTCGATTTCTTAATGCCCTTCTCTCCTGAAAAGGATGTAACTTATGTACGTGGTTTCATGGGAAGAATGCTGTTTGCGGGTGAAGAAGGCTCCAAAAAAGTAAATGTCCTATCCGGTGGTGAGAGGGTACGTGTTATGCTTTCTAAAATGATGATTGCAGGGGCAAATGTATTGATACTCGATGAGCCTACAAACCATTTGGATATGGAATCAATAACAGCTTTAAATAATGGGCTCATCAAATTTCCGGGTGTCGCATTATTTACCTCTCCCGATCATCAGTTCATTCAAACTACAGCTAACAGGATTATGGAGATTATAGGTGGTCATTTAATTGATAAAATCTCCACCTATGATGAATATCTTGAAAGTGACGAGATGGCAAGGAAAAGGCAGATCAGCCAGTTTACCGCTGAAGAGGAATCAGAAGAGGCTGAATAGTATTAGAATCATATTTAAAATAATGAAACCGGTAGAAGATACTCCCATCAGGAGAGCTCTCTATCGGTTTCTTTTATATAAAGCAAATTTTCTCTTATTATGGACAAATTCCAGCCCTTCACCAAGAAAAGCCTTATTGAATAAACTGGAAATGAGAACATAAATAGAGGAGAATTAAGAATGGCAGTAAAAAACATGATTGAATTATCAAATCCGAATTATGTTCCGGTTATCAAGGACTCAAAAACGTTTTATGGAGGCAGTCAGATGTGGTTTTCTGCAGATCGCTGGCATAGTAAGGACTATATTCTTCATAATTACGGATGTGGAACCATTGCTACTGCTGATATGTTTTTATATCTGGCACTGCAGAACGAACGCCTAAAAAGTCCTGAAACAGAAATAGCATTGAAAAATGGCAGTTGCCCGATCAGCTATGAAAATTATGATCCCTACGTCCGCAGGATTAATGATGACTATACCAAGACACAACGGATTATTGCTGTATTAGGAACAAAGATTGCTTCCGCCATTAATGCTTATTCCAACTACTACGGTTTTGGATATCAGGCTTCCTGGAAGCTAAAGTTAACTTATTATGATATGCTAGATATCATAGAAGATATGCTGTCTCAGGATATTCCCGTTATTCTTTCAATAGGACCAAATACTCCAAAGCTTTGGGGAAAGCAGGGTATTCCATTTTATGAATACCGGGAAATTGACTATAGAGATACCGACTCAAAGCCTTCTGGAAAAGATCAACTCTCGGAGCATACTAAGCCTTCTGAGGTTAAAAAGCCATATTACTATAAAATTGCTCAGCAAAATGTTAACAGCCATTATGTTACGGTAACCGGAATCATCAAGGATGAAATCGCAGGACGGATTATGCTTCGCATTTCCTCCTGGGGTAAGGAGTATTATATTAATTATGAAGAATACCGTGATTATATTGAAAGTACCAGTGGAACCTTTACTTCCAGTATTATACAGGTAAAAAAGAGAAAATAGTGATGAGAATATGATGATTAAGAATAATCGCCCGAATTGATACGCAATCTATCAATTTCGGGCGTCATTAGTTCTATTACTATATTTTTACATTTTACATATTTCTAAACTTTTGATATCTCTTTTCTAATAACTCATTTGTATCTATATTCGTTAGTTCCAGTAGATCAGCTTCAATTACCTTCTTAATATTTTGTGCGGTAAGGTCGTAATCATTATGTGCTCCACCCTTTGGCTCCGGGATAATACCGTCAATAAGACCAAATCGCAGAAGATCCTGCGCAGTCAGCTTCATATCCTCCGCAGCCTGCTCGGCTTTCGTTGCATCCTTATAAAGAATACTTGCGAAGCCTTCAGGAGACAGAATAGAATAGATCGAGTGCTCCAGCATATATACCTTATCAGCAACTCCAAGCGCCAGAGCTCCGCCGCTGCCGCCTTCGGAAATAACCGTAGATATAATCGGCGTCTTAAGAAGCATCATCTCGGCAAGATTTGATGCAATCGCCTCTCCCTGACCTCTTTCCTCAGCCCCTAAGCCACAGAATGCTCCCGGTGTATCGATAAAGCAGATAATCGGTCGATGAAATTTTTCTGCCTGCTTCATTAAGCGTAAAGCTTTACGATACCCTTCCGGATGCGGCATGGAGAAATTACGGGTTATATTCTCCTTCGTGTTTCTTCCCTTTTGCTGCGCTATAACAGTAACAGGTGTATCACCTAGTAAAGCGATTCCTCCGACAATTGCCTGATCGTCAGCAAAAAAACGATCACCGTGCAGCTCAAGAAAACCATCAAATATCCTGTCTATATAATCAAGGCCAGTAGGTCTTACCGGCATACGGGCAAGTTTTACTTTTTCCCATGGTGTAATATTCATAGTACCTCCATACTGCCTTATAACAATTCTATCAAACGTAAAGCACATTCATACCTTTGATAATCAAATGCATTATGCCTGTTCCCCTTTTTGCTCAGAGGAATGCAGCTTTAATATAGTTCCTAACGTCTGCTTCAACTGATCTCTTGGCACAATGCAATCAACAAAACCATGTGCCAATAAGAATTCCGAACGTTGAAAGCCTTCAGGAAGCTTCTGATTAATGGTCTGTTCGATAACTCTAGGTCCTGCAAAGCCGATCAGTGCTCCAGGCTCTGCCAGAATAATATCTCCCAGCATAGCATAGCTTGCTGTTACACCACCTGTTGTGGGATCAGTAAGCACCGTAATATAGAGCAGGCCTGCTTCACTATGCTTAGCAACTGCTGCACTTACCTTTGCCATCTGCATCAGGGAGAAGATACCCTCCTGCATACGTGCACCACCGGAGGCTGTAAAAACAATTACCGGCAGCCTCTCCTTGGTTGCCCGTTCGAATAATCTCGTCAGCTTCTCTCCTATGGCAGTTCCCATACTTCCCATAAAAAAGGAAGCATCCATAACACCTAACATTACGGATAACCCATTAATTTTCCCTTTACCGGTTACAACACCGTCGACAAGACCTGTCTGCAACTGCGTTCTAACTAATTTATCACCATAGCCTGGAAAGTTTAAAGGGTCCTTCGTTGTTGCCTGTGCATCATATTCTTTAAGCTCACCTTCATCCAAAATCATTGCAAAGCGCTCATTTGCTGAAACCTTGAAATTATATCCGCATTCATCACATCTTTTGAAATTCTTTAATAGCAGCTTGGTATAGATAACCTTGCCACAGCGAGGGCATTTTGTCATAATACCCTGTGGTACATTGGGACGCTCTTCCACCTGCTGCTCATTCACTAACGGAGTAGCATGATAGATCTTCGATGTAGCATATTGTTTGGTCTTAAAGGGATTCTTTCTCATAGTCCTACTTTGCCTCAATTAAACCTGTATGATAATTGCCTTGAATAATCTCTTTCCGTTCTAATAATTCATACTGATATTCAACATTAGTTTGAATGCCGTCAATAATCAGCTCGGATAAAGCTCTCTTCATTCTTTCAATTGCTTCTTCCCTATTATATCCATAAGCGATTACTTTGGCAAGCATAGAATCATAACAGGATGGAACCACATAGCCCGGATATAATGCACTATCCACACGTATACCAAAACCTCCCGGAAATAATACGTTCTCAACACGGCCTGGACAGGGCATAAAATTTTTTGTTGGATCTTCTGCATTAATTCTACACTCGATTGCATGACCTCTGAATTCTATATTTTCCTGACGATAGGGCATTGGCTCACCATTAGCAATTCTAATCTGTGCCTTAATCATATCAATGCCGGTAACCATCTCGGTAACAGGATGTTCGACTTGAATCCGGGTATTCATTTCCATAAAATAATAATTGCCCTGATCATAAAGAAATTCTATGGTTCCCGCATTTATATAACCGGTTGCTTCTGCAGCTTTCACTGCAGCAGATCCCATCTTCTCTCGAAGTTCAGACGTCATAATAGCAGAAGGGGACTCCTCCATCATTTTCTGGTTTCTTCTTTGTACAGAGCAGTCTCTTTCTCCAAGATGTACTACATTACCGTGACTATCAGCAAGAATTTGAAACTCAATATGTTTCGGGTTCACGATTAATTTTTCTATATATACTTTATCATCAGCAAAAGCTGCCTTTGCTTCTGCCTTTGCTGCCAGATAGAATTTTTCCAAATCCTCTGCCTTATGAACAGCTCTCATACCCTTACCGCCACCACCTGCAGAAGCCTTAATCATTACCGGATAACCAATCTTCTCTGCTAATTCCAGTGCATCCTTTACAGTCTCCACCTCACCGTCTGAACCGGGAACAACCGGTACTCCGGCCTTAAGCATTGTTTCTCTGGCTTTTGATTTATTACCGAGTAAATCAATTGTATCTGCTTTCGGTCCAATAAAGGTAATATTACAATCCTCACACATTCTGGCAAAGGAGCTGTTTTCTGATAAAAAGCCAAAACCCGGATGGATTGCAGTGGCACCGGTAAGAACCGTTGCACTGATAATATTCTGTATATTCAAATAACTATCCTTAGATTTTGCCGGTCCAATACAAACAGCTTCATCTGCAAGCATAACATGCAGCGCTTCTCTATCCGCTTCTGAATAAACAGCTACGGTATCAATGCCCATTTCCTTGCATGCCCTGATGATTCTGACTGCAATCTCCCCACGGTTTGCTATCAATATTTTTTTAAACATCGTTGCTCTCCTTGAAATTCATGAGCTCCTGCTTGACAAAAGCTCTATGCTTCTATCGCAAAGGTCAGAATTGCTTCCACTGCAATCTTTCCCTCTACAAAAGCTTTAGCGGTTCCAACACCAAAGCTTCCTTTACTCTTTGTGATTTCAACCTCTAGGTTAAGTACATCGCCAGGGTATACCTGACGCTTGAACTTTACTTTATCCATTGCACCAAAATATACGATTTTTCCTTGATTCCCAGGCACCGTGAGCATACATACTGCTCCCATCTGTGCTAGAGACTCCAGAATAATTACACCGGGCATAACTGCTTTTCCCGGAAAATGTCCCTGAAAAAACGGTTCATTCATCGATACACATTTTTTACCTATAGCTCGTTTACCGGGCTCTAACTCCTCCACACGGTCTATCAGCAAAAAAGGTGGCCTGTGAGGTAATATTTTTTGTATTTCATCAATATTTAACATTATAATCTCCATTCTGCCGCAGATCAGTAAATATAAGCGCCAGCACAATATTTGTAAAGTGTATAATATTAATAATTCGCTTTATTTTACTAAAAACAGAGGCTGCCCAAATTCCACCATAGCTTCATTGTCTACAAGAACTTTGACAATTTCTCCATCAAACTCACTTTCTATCTCATTTAGCAATTTCATTGCTTCAATGATACATACAGTCTGGCCCTTCTTAACCTTATCCCCAACTTTAACAAAGGTCGGCTTATCAGGTGATGGAGCAGCATAGAAAGTTCCTACCATAGGAGAAACAATTTTCTTTGTGTTTGCATCTTCAGTCTGTTTATCAGAAGTATCAACAGCCACAGCCTGATTCTGTAACGGTAAAGCTGCTTCTGCCTGGGGCTGCATAGGTACTATATTCATTGGGCTAAACGGTATAGTCTGAGGTGCCATCGCAATCTGAGAGACAGGCTGCTGCGCTATCGTTACGACATTAGCTGCCTTCTCCATACAGATTTTAAACCCCTCTTCCTCAATCTCAAGCTTTGTCAAGTCGGTATGATTCATTTCCTTCATTAAATTAAGAATAGCTTTATAGTCCACGGTTATACCTCCATGTTCTTAAATATCAAAGTAGCATTATGTCCACCAAAGCCAAGAGAATTGGACACTACATAAGAAAGCTTTGCTTTTCTTCCTACACCCGGTACATAATCTAAGTCACATTCTTCATCCAGAACCTTTAGTCCTATCGTAGCAGGAATATAATCATTTTCTATGGCTTTCACACAAACAATTGCTTCGACTGCACCAGCTGCTCCTAGTAAATGTCCAAACATTGACTTACTGGAGCTGATAGGAACTTTATATGCATCTTCGCCTAATGCGATCTTAATGGATGCCGTCTCAGTACGATCATTCGGAGGTGTGCTGGTTCCGTGCGCATTAATGTAGGATACCTCCCTAGAAGTTATACCAGCTTCCTCCATTGCAAGCTTCATCGCTCTTGCTCCGCCTTCTCCATCCGGTGATGGTGAGGTAATATGATAAGCATCACAAGTTGTACCGTAACCTACGATTTCAGCATAAATCTTCGCATTGCGGGCTACTGCCTGCTCATACTCTTCAAGAACGAGAATTCCTGCACCTTCTCCTAATACAAAACCGTCTCTTTCCTTATCAAAAGGGATAGAAGCACGAAGCGGGTCCTTGCTGGTGGATAATGCTGTTAAGGATTGAAAGCCCGCAATCGCCAAGGGTGTTACAGCACCTTCTGTTCCACCTGCTATAATAATATCGGCATAGCCATGCTTAATATTGCGGAAGGCCTCGCCAATACAATTATTACCGGTCGCACATGCCGTAACTACGTTCGTACACACACCTTTTGCACCAAATTGTATTGCTATATTTCCTGCTGCCATATTAGTTATTGTCATTGGGATAAATAAAGGATTAACCCGTTTGGGTCCCTTATCCCGAAGCGTATTTGTTTCTTTTTCAATATCATCAAGTGCACCGATACCGGATCCTACAATTACGCCAAACCGTTCTGCATTAATCTTCTCCAAATCAATTCCGGAATCCTTCACTGCTTCCTTTGCAGCGGCTACCGCCAACTGTGAGAAACGATCCATTCTTCTGGCTTCCTTTGCATCCATATAAGCCTTGGGATCAAAGTTCTTCACTTGTGCAGCTAATTTTACTGAGTAAGCCTCCGTATCAAAGGTACTGATAAAGTCAATTCCGCATTTTCCAGCCTGAACATTATCAAAGAATTCTTTGACATTATTGCCGATTGGTGTAATAGCACCCAATCCTGTTATCACAACTCTACGGTTCATCTTAATTCTCCTTATCATATAGGATGATCTCTACGTCACTTATTATATAGCCATACCACCATCAACGCAAATTACCTGACCGGTAATATAAGCAGCTGCATCGGAGGCCAGAAAGCCAACAGTTTTTGCTACCTCTACAGGATTTCCATAACGTTTTAGTGGAATATTCGCAAGTGTAGCCTCTTTTATTTTTTCTGACAGCTGTTCTGTCATATCAGATTCAATAAAACCGGGAGCAACTGCATTTACAGTAATCCCTCTGGAAGCAAGTTCTCTGGCAGCGGTCTTAGTCATTCCTATGATCCCGGCTTTCGAAGCCGCGTAATTAACCTGGCCAATATTCCCTTTTATTCCGACTACCGATGAAATATTAATCATTTTACCAGCTCTTTGCTTAAGCATTATTGCTGAAGCATGTTTCATACAAAAAAATGTACCCTTTAAATTTATATCAATTACACTGTCAAATTCAGCCTCTGACATTTTTACTAGCAAATTATCCTTCGTGATACCGGCATTGTTGATTAAGATATCCAGTCTTCCAAAGGCTACTACCGCTTCCTGCATTAACTTTTTTGCTTCCTCTTCCTTACTGATATCAGCTTGAATTGCTATTGCTTCGCCACCTGCATTTGTAATCGTGGTTATCAGTTCTTCTACCTGTGCCAGGCTGCTACGATAATTTATAACAACCTTCGCTCCGTACTCGGCAAATTGTAACGCGATTGCTTTTCCAATACCTCTTCCGGCTCCGGTAATTACTGCAACTTTTCCATTTAGCATATATACCTCCATTCTGCCTCTAAACCCGCGAATATGGGCCAGCATTTTATAGCCGGTGTTCCAGCTTCTTTATTTCGATAAAGCCTTGGCAGTTGCCTCAAGGGAGGCCATATCCTCTACATTATAAATACCAAGTCCTCTGTCAATCTTTTTTACAAATCCGGATAGGGTCTTACCTGGTCCTATTTCAACAAAATTCTGCACACCTGCTTCAATCAGCTTCCTGATTGTCTGTTCCCACAGAACACTGCTCATTACCTGTAGGTATAATAATCCCTTCACTTCATCGGCACTCTTAATGTATTCGGCATTGACATTACTAATTACAGGTGTATGTAATTCTCCGATGCTTATATTCATAAGTTCTAGTTTTAAACGTTCTGCTGCAGGCTTAAGCATTGAAGTATGAAAGGGTGCACTAACAGCTAAATCAATTGTTTTCATAGCTCCCTTCGCCTTACAGAGCTTTGCTGCCTCATCAACCGCTTTCACCTCGCCACCGATCACAATCTGACCGGGGCAATTGAAGTTAGCCGGTTCCACTATACCAAAGACCTTCGCTTCCTCACAAGCCTCTCTAATCTTATCCTCACTAAGTCCCAGAATTGCACTCATCTTGCCGATGCCCTCCGGTACAGCTTCCTGCATAAAGCGCCCTCTTTTTCTCACTAAAGGAACGACCTTAGATAGCTCAAAACTACCGCTTGCTGTTAAAGCGGAGTATTCACCCAGACTTAATCCAGCAGCAGCATCCGGCTTTATGCCGTATTCGGATAAAGCCCGGTAAGCCGCAATCGTCATAGTAACCACTGAAGGTTGCGTATTTTCAGTCAGATTAAGCTCTTCTTTATCACCCTGAAATATTAATGATGCTAAATCCATATGAAGACTTTCGCTCGCCTCTTCAAAGGTATGTCTGCATACAGCAAATTGGTCAAAGAGCTCCTTACCCATACCAATATATTGAGCTCCCTGTCCAGCAAATAAAAAGGCTGTCTTACCCATTCCTACCTCCAGTTCTTATGAAGCAGCTGTTCTGCTTCGGTAAACATTTCTGTAATAATCTCTTTACAGCTCTGCTCTTTATTTACGATAGCAGCAATCTGACCTGCCATCACACTGCCATAGTCCATATCACCCTCTACAACAGCTCTAGATAGAGCACCTACCCCTAATTTCTCATAATCCTCTTTAGAAGCAGCTTTGGCTTCAAGCTCTGAGAATTGACGGCTTAATTTATTCTTAAGGATTCGAACCGGATGTCCGGTAGGCCGGCCCGTTACTACAGTATCGATATCCTTAGCATTTAAAACCTTTTGTTTATAATTAGGATGAATACTACATTCATATGCCGTAAGAAAACGTGTTCCAACTTGAACACCGTCAGCTCCCAGCATGAAAGCAGCTGCTATACCTCTTCCATCAGCGATACCGCCGGCTGCAATTACCGGAACCTCTACCGCGTCAACCACCTGAGGAACCAAAACCATCGTAGTGAGTTCTCCAACATGGCCGCCGGATTCCGTACCTTCTGCTATTACAGCATCTGCCCCGCTTCGCACCATTCTTTTAGCAATAGCTACTGATGGAACCACTGGGATCACCTTAATACCATAAGATTTCCATAGATCCATATACTTCCCGGGTGCTCCGGCTCCGGTTGTAACGACCTTCACCCCTTCTTCACACACCATATTTGCGATATCATCAGCAAACTCACTTAGAAGCATTATATTAACACCAAACGGTTTATCTGTTAATTGTTTGGCTTTTCTAATCTCAGCTCGGATCAAATCTACCGGTGCCGTTCCTCCGGCAATAATTCCAAGGCCACCAGCCTTAGATACTGCTGCTGCCAGTGAAGCATCTGATATTCTGGCCATAGCCCCCTGAAAAATAGGATATTCAATATTCAACAGTTCACAAATACGTGACTTCATTACTCCTTATCCTCCCCGGAAATCTGCATATTAATAGCAGATCTCTATCATATCTACCTTCACTTCCCACCGGAGCAGAGCATAAATAAATTATAAATATATACTTATTTATGCTCCTAACAGGGTTACATTTCTTAGTTGATTACTATTCCTGCTCTTCCGCTCTTTTTGCCAGATACTTCTCGATATCTCCAATTGTTCCGATACTCTCGCTATCTTCAGTTGGTATTTCAATACCAAATTCTTCCTCTAAGGACATTATAATTTGAAATAAATCAAGAGAATCTGCATTTAAATCGTCCTTTAATGAGGTTTCTTCTGTAAGCTCTGCTACATCTACACCTAATTGCTCTGCTACTACTTCTTTTACTTTTTCAAAATCCATTGTTATAATCCTCCATAATGTTTTAATTGAGCACATCTTATTTTAGCTCTGCTCTTGTAAGATTTTTATTTCTTCGAAATTATATTGCCAGAAGGCTTTGCCTCCGGGTTAAGCTTAGTAAAAAACATATAATAAGTGATTTGTAAAATATAGATGAAATATTCCATTCTTGAAAATAAAATCTAAGGTATAAATTACCACTCTAATAGTATTGCTCCACTAGTCATTCCACCTCCGAAGCCAATCAATATAATTTTATCTCCCTGTTTAAGCATATTTTTTTGAACCATTTCATCTAGTGCAATTCCTATTGTTGCGGCTGAGGTGTTACCATATTTGTCGACATTGATAAAAAATTTCTCTATCGCAATTCCTAAGGACTTGGCTGTATATTCGATTATTCTTTGATTAGCTTGATGCGTAACAAAATATTTAATGTCGTCAAAATTAAGACCGGTATTACTAAGCTGTTTGTCAATCAAGTCAGCTATACTTCGAACCGCAAACTTAAATACTTCCTGCCCCTTCATAGAAATGTAGGGTCTGTAGCTATTTTCCATTTTAATAAATGGATTGTTTAGCGGCGCGGCAGGTAAATATAAATAATCCTGTTTACTACCGTCACTTACCAGAGTCACAGACATAATACCCTTCTTCTCTTCTGATCCAGATAATACAACCGCCCCTGCACCATCACCAAAGAGTACACAGGTTGACCGATCCGTCCAATCCAGGTTCTTCGATAAAGTTTCTGCACCAATAACAAGAATGTTCTGATACATCCCATTTTCAATAAAGGAAGCTGCGACAGACATTCCGTATATAAGTCCTGAACAGGCTGCAGTTAAATCAAAAGCAGCAGCATTATAAGCACCCAGGCGATCCTGTACGACACAGGCAACAGACGGCATAAACGAATCAGGAGAAATCGTTGCACATATGATTAAATCAATCTCCTTCGCCTCTACCTTAGAATTAGCTAATGCCCTTAAGGCTGCTTCATAAGCCAAATCAGAAGTAGTCTCTCCTATGCTTACTCTTCTCTGTCTGATACCAGTTCTGGATGATATCCATTCATCACTTGTCTCCACTAATTGAGCCATATCGTCATTTGTCATTATATTTTCGGGTAAATAGCTTCCTGTGCCTGCTATTATAGCACGTTTCATAACGGAATCCTCCTATTGAGCAAGATGTTTTATTAAGCTTTTTGTGATCCTCTATAAATATCTTTTAAATGCTTATTCAGCTTGCTCAGTGATGTTAATAGTATTTCCTCTTCCTCTGCTGTAAAATCCAACATAATTGCCTGAACCATATCTAAATGAAATTTCTCATGTATTCGGTAAGCCAGCTTACCTCTTTTCGTCAGGTTGACATTGACTATTCTTCGATCCGTATTACTGCGGCTTCGTTCTACATAACCTTTTTTGATCAGTTTATCCACTGCAGCTGTAAGCGTACCCATTGTTATTTCCAGCTCTGCTGCAACCTCAGACATTGTTTTTGACCCATATAAACCGACTGCCTCTATCGTATGTATCTCTGTTATAGACAGATCTTTAAAGGCACCGCTTTTAATCGAGTATTCTTCAATATGGTTTACATCGTCATAGACTTCTACGAGCATCTTATTAATTTGAACAAGTTTGTCATTCATCTGCTTCTCTCCTAAGCATATGCTTTGTATGGCAAATATTTTGATAATCAAAATATATAGTAAAATGGATAAATTGTCAAGTGATTTTTCCAGCTCCTATCCTATCTAATAAAGGAGCTGTACACCGAATGATATGTGAACAGCCCCTTTTATCTATCTTCTTATGAAACCATATTAATCTTACAAATTTAAAAATTATACCTCAAATAATAAATCTCCGTATGTTGGTACTGGCCATAACTCTTTTTCTACTATAACCTCTAAAGCATCAATAGGTGCTCTGAGTTCATTCATTGCCGGAACCACAGTATCTTTGAAGAATTTTGCTTCTTCAGAAATTTCTGCGATTGCATTTGCTTTATCGGTAGCAGCAATTAATGCTTTTAATGCAGCCTGTGCTTTTACGAGCAGGGCTGAAGTTTCTCTTAATAAATCTGCCTGAACGCTAACATCTGCATCCGCTACCGCTGCTTTTACAGCATTGATAGAATCAGCAAGCTTTTTAGTATAGTTAATAACAGTAGGAATATACTTAACGCTAGCCATTGAAATCATTGTTCTTGCTTCTATATTGATCGCTTTTGCATAAGCCTCGTATTGAATTTCGGCACGAGAGTGAAGTTCAACAGCGGAAAATACATGATGCTTTTCAAATACCTTAACTGCTTTATCAGTCACTAATGCAGGGATTGCTTCAACCATGGATTTAATATTTGGCAGACCTCTTCTTGCTGCTTCTTCAACCCACTCATCAGAATAGCCGTTTCCATTGAATACAATTCTCTGATGCTCCGTTAATGTCTTCTTAATTAAGTCATGTACTGCCAAATCAAAATTCTCAGCCTTTTCTAACTCATCAGCCATCTCATTTAAAACATCTGCAACTATGGTATTTAAAACTGTATTAGCTGTTCCAATAGACATAGAGGAAGCAACCATACGGAACTCAAATTTATTACCGGTAAATGCAAACGGTGAGGTACGATTTCTATCGGTAGCATCCTTTGCCAGTGTAGGAAGTGTCTGAACGCCAATATTTAACTTACCGCCTGCTTTGCTGCTCTTTGCTTCACCTGTTTCGATTAATTGATTGATAACATCCTGTAACTGCTCTCCTAAGAATACAGATATGATAGCCGGAGGTGCTTCATTTGCGCCCAATCTGTGGTCATTACCAGGATTAGCAGCTGATACACGGAGTAAATCAGCATGAACATCTACAGCTTTTAATACAGCAGCTAAGAACATTAAAAATTGAATATTCTCGTGAGGTGTTTTACCAGGGTCAAGTAAGTTTTTACCTGTATTCGTTACCATAGACCAGTTATTGTGCTTACCGGAACCATTCACACCTGCAAACGGCTTCTCATGAAGCAAGCAAGCAAGTCCATGACGGTTTGCAACCTTCTTCATGGTCTCCATAACCAGCTGATTATGATCTGTTGCAATATTCGCCGTAGCATAAATAGGTGCTAATTCATGTTGAGCGGGAGCAACCTCGTTATGCTGAGTTTTCGCTGTTACACCAAGCTTCCAAAGCTCAATGTTTAATTCTTTCATATAAGCAGCAATTCTTTCCTTAATGCTGCCGAAATAATGATCCTCTAATTCCTGTCCCTTTGGAGGCATTGCACCAAAAAGGGTTCTTCCCGTGAAGATTAAATCATCTCTTTTTAAGTACTTCGCTTTATCAACAATGAAGTATTCCTGCTCAGGACCTACAGAAGTTGATACTCTTTTCACATCACTATGTCCAAATAATTTAAGCATACGTACTGCCTGTGTACTGATTGCTTCCATTGATCTAAGAAGAGGGGTCTTCATATCCAAAGCTTCACCTGTATAAGAACAGAAAGCAGTAGGAATGCAAAGAGTTACACCGGCAGCATCCTCTCTTAAGAATGCGGGGGAAGTACAATCCCATGCTGTATATCCTCTAGCTTCAAAGGTAGCTCTTAAACCTCCGGAAGGGAAGGAGGAAGCATCAGGCTCGCCTTTAATTAATTCTTTTCCTGAAAACTCCATAATAACCTTACCGTCTGAGGTAGGACTAATAAAGGAATCATGCTTTTCTGCTGTAATACCGGTCATCGGCTGGAACCAATGAGAATAATGGGTAGCGCCATGCTCAATCGCCCAATCCTTCATTGCGTTAGCTACAACTTCAGCTACACTGGGATCTAAATCCTCACCATTTTCAAGTGTTTTCTTAAGAGCCGCATAAGTTTTTTTCGGCAAACGCTCAATCATCGTTGCCTCATTGAATACATCAGTACCAAAAAACTCGGTTAATTTTTCAGACATACTAATATCTCCTCTCGTGATTATAAAAAAGGTGTCCTCAAATAAAATGAGAACACCCTTGCTCCATTTAATGGCTTTATTATAATTATATATAAGTATATAACATGTTTTCGCAAAAAAAGAAAGCATTATTTTAAATTTTTCTTTTTTTTATGAAAATTGCCTTAAAGCATTCTCTGTTTTCTAATTGATTATACTATTTTTATAATTATATTATTCCAAGTACCATTCATCTTTACTATTTTCTTCGTTTTCATTACTTTTCGGCATATATTTTTTAAAGATACGCTCCATAAGTAAGGAATTAATCAGCGTAAGTGCAACAGGTGTTATAAATGTCAGAAGAGGAATAATATACATGCCAAACAGTGCTGCTACTGTGACTATAAGCATGAGTAGTGTAAAAGGCAAGTGTCTTAGTGCCATAAAACAGGCTGTTTTAAACAATTGTCTGACAGTCATATCAAATCTAGACAAAATCGGGAATATATAAATACTAATTGTTAATAAGAAAAATGTCATAGCCATATAAATACCAAACATAATGGAACTTACGTTTGAATTGCCGCTCAAATCTGCCCAGGCTGCATAAATATCCAGTAAAAGGACTACAAAGAATGCTGTAATTATAACTCCGATAATTGCTGCTCTTTTAAAATTCAATTTGAATGATTTAAAGAATTCGCGGAATATATAACCCCTTTCTCTTCGTAAAACCTTAACCGTTGCATAATATAAAGCCGTATTCGCTGGTCCGATCGTGATAATCGGTATACAAAATACCAACCAGATTACACTTAAGAAAAATATATCACATATCTTACTTAAAACCACAAAAAAACCATTATCCATATTAAAGAAGCTGCTCATTTAAAATACCCCTCCGCTTTTCCCTGTATTATCACTGTTTACTGAAACAAATAAATTATAGCAAATAAGAAGGGAAAATACTATTAATAATGTGTAAATTTTATTCCTTTACGACAAATAATATTGGTAATTACGAAACTTATAAACTGTAAGTATTGTATAAACATAAGATACTAGTTAGAATACATCAATCTTTCTAAAGTTCCTACCCTCTAACTCATGACAGCTTATGAATAAATAACCCGCTTCGTAATTTTGGCTCAAACCAGGTTGATTTTGGAGGCATTAATTTACCTGCATCCGATACTGCAAAAAGCTCCTCTATCGAGGTTGGATACATGGAAAAGGCTACAGCCATATCTTCGGATACTCTTCTCTCTAACTCTTTTAAACCCCTAATCCCTCCGATAAAATCAATTCTCTTATCAGTTCTTGGGTCCTTTATGCCAAGAATAGGCCCCAGAAGATAATCTTGCAATATTGATACATCAAGAGCAGCAACCGGATCCTTATTCACCAGGATTGCTTCCTTTGCCGTTAAGGAATACCAGGAGCCATGTAAGTACATCCCAAAGGTAGTCTTTCTATTTGGGGAGTAATGCTCGGTACCGATTTTTTCTATTATAAAATCATTATCAAGCATATCTAGGAAATCATTTTCCTTAAGGCCGTTCAAATCTTTAACAGTACGATTATAAGGCATAATCATTAGTTGATCATGCGGAAATAATACTGATAAGAAATAATTAAATTCCTCATCACCCTTAAAATCTGGATTTTCATTTCTTCTCTTTAGTCCTACCTTAACCGCAGATGCTGCTCTATGATGACCGTCAGCAATATAAATACTATCGACTTCAGCAAAAGAGGTCTTAATTTTATCTATTTTGTCCAATTCTGAAATTCTCCATACCTTATGTACTATTTTGTCTACGGAGGTAAAGTTATAAATTGGGTCTTCCTTTTTCACTTCTGCTACTACAGTATTTATCACCTGATGGGCACGGTATGCCAGAAAAATAGGACCGGTCTGAGCATTACAGGTATCTACATGACGGATACGGTCAATTTCTTTATCCTCTCTCGTGTTTTCATGCTTTTTAATGATATTACTTAAATAATCATCTATTGAAGAGCAGGCAACAAGTCCTGTCTGGGATCGACCATCCATGATAAGTTCATAAATATAGTAGCATTCCTGTTGCTCAGTAATAAATGTACCCTCATCAATCATTGATAAGAGCAGCTCCTTTGCTTTTTCATAAACCCTAGCATCATAGGTATCAACACTATCCGGAAAACTTGTCTCCGCTCTGTCTATCTTTAAAAATGACAAAGGTTCTCTATCCACCTCTGCCTTTGCTTCTTTCCTATTATATACATCATATGGTAGTGCAGCTACTCTGTCTGCAACATCACTATTCGGTCTGATTCCTAAAAATGGTTTTACAGTTGCCATATCGTTATCTCCAATCCAGCTTATTAAGGTTTTCGTCCCATTGATATAGGTTGTATTTGCACAATCAAATTTACTCAAGTAGGATTGAATCCCCTAATTATAATATGAAATCAGGACATAATTCTCTGCGGGCAGTTCACTGCAAATCTTATGTCCTGATATGTAAAAATATTAATTCATATTTGATTATTTTACTATTCTAACCTTTAATACACCCTTAATAGCTGCAAGCTTTTCTGCTACTTCTGTAGTAATCGGTTCTTCAACATCCAGTACAGAATAAGCATAGTCTCCCTTACTCTTATTCACCATATCTGTAATGTTTACATTGGCCGCTGAGAAAGCTCCGGTAAACTGAGTCAGCATGTTCGGAATATTCTTATGAAGAATAGCAATACGTCCTGCAGTCATACAAACACCGGCATCGCAATTCGGATAATTTACGGAGTTTTTAATATTACCATTCTCCATATAGTCTCTCAATTGCTTAACCGCCATTACTGCACAGTTATCCTCGGATTCTTCTGTTGAAGCACCAAGGTGAGGAATCGCAATAACACCTTCCATTCCGGCAGTCTTTGCATTAGGGAAATCAGTAACATATTTAGCAACCTTACCTGATTTTAACGCAACCTCGATATCGCTATCATTTACTAGAAGATCTCTAGCAAAATTGAGTATAATAACTCCATCCTTCATTTTAGCGATTGTATCAGAATTAATCATTTCCTTTGTGTTAACGTTAGGATCTAGATCCTCTATTAAAGGTGTATGTACGGTGATATAATCGCATTCTCTATAAATATCTTCTCTTGTCTTGACATGTACTACATCACGGGATAAGTTCCAGGCATTGTCAACAGAGATGAAAGGATCATATCCATACACCTTCATGCCAAGGCGGTTAGCAGTATTAGCTACTAATACACCGATTGCACCAAGGCCGATTACGCCTAATTTTTTGCCTTGAATTTCCTTGCCTGCAAACTTAGCTTTACCTTTTTCCACTAATTTTGCTACACCCGGATCTTCCTTAACTGTCTGTATCCAATTAACACCACCAATGATATCACGGGACGCTAACATAAGACCTGCAATTACAAGTTCCTTAACTCCGTTAGCATTGGCACCGGGCGTATTAAATACTACAATCCCCTGCTCCGCACATTTATCAAGCGGGATATTATTTACACCTGCGCCAGCTCTGGCAATTGCTTTCAAATTGTCGTTAAATTCCATGTCATGCATAGCAGCACTTCTGACTAAAACGACATCTGCTTCATTGATATCCTCTACCTTTTTATATTGATCAGTAAAATTATTTAAACCTATTTCTGCAATAGGATTCAGGCAATTATATTTCATGACTGTTGCTCCTTTCAGTTTTTATTTCATATTTTCTTCTTCAAACTTCTTCATGAAATCAACTAATTTCTGAACACCTTCAATCGGCATAGCATTATAGATACTTGCTCTCATACCGCCAACAGTTCTATGTCCTTTTAAATTTTCAAAGCCTGCTGCCTTAGCTTCCTTGACAAATTTAGCATCCAGCTCTTCATCGCCGGTTACAAAAGGAACATTCATTAAAGAACGATCCTCCTTCACAACCGTACCCTTAAATAATTTGCTCTGATCAAGAAAATCATAGAGAATTGCTGCCTTCTTCTCATTATGTACCTTCATAGCCTCAAGGCCGCCCATGTTCTTAATCCATTTAAATACTTTACCGCAGATATAGATACCATAAGCCGGAGGAGTATTGTAAAGAGATTTTTCATCTGAATGAATTTTATATTTTAACATAGTAGGTGTTCCCGGAAGTGTATCCTCAGTAATTAAATCCTCACGAATAATTACAATTACTACACCGGCAGGACCGATATTCTTTTGTACACCACCGTAGACTAGACCATATTTTGTTACATCTACAGGTTCAGATAAGAAACAGGAGGAAACGTCTGAAACTAATGTTTTACCCTTTGTATTAGGAAGCTTCTTGAATTTGGTTCCGTAAATTGTATTATTCTCACAGATGTATACATAGTCTGCATCTTCAGAGATTGGCAAATCGGAACAATCAGGTATATAGGAAAAGGTCTTGTCTGCTGAGGAAGCTATTGCATTTGCGGTACCATAGATTTTTGCTTCCTGATACGCTTTTTTAGCCCATTGACCTGTAATAATATAATCTGCAACCTTATTCTTCATTAAATTCATTGGGATAGCAGCAAATTGCTGTGACGCACCACCCTGTAAGAAAAGAACTTTATAGTTATCAGGAATATTCATTAATTCCCTTAAATCCTTCTCTGCTTCCTGAATAATTGCTTCATATGCTTTGGATCTGTGACTCATCTCCATTACAGACATACCAGTGCCTCTGTAATCAAGCATCTCGTCTGCAGCTTCCTGCAATACCTCTACCGGTAACATTGCCGGCCCCGCTGAAAAATTATAAATTCTTCCCACTGTTTCATCCTCCTTAATGAACTTGCTTTTATGTGTATTATTATTCAATAAATAGAACGGTAAAATATAAATTTCATTATAGAACTGTGTTATTTTTTTGTCAATATTTTTATAGGGATTATATGGATTAGCGCGTCTTATCTGTTCTATTTATAAAACTATCCTGTATTACTACTTTCTACTATTTAAATCTTCCTCTGTAAATACTTCTTCAATAGCGGCTCCGGGAGCAACCATTGGCCATACCTTATCATCACTGTCTATCATACATTCTATCAATACCGGCTGCTTTAATGCAATTGCTTCCTTCAGAGTAGCTTCTACCTCTTCCATCTTCGTGATTTTATATGCCTTAGCACCCATTGCTTCAGCCAATTTCACAAAATCAACCTTATCACTTAAATTAGTATTCGAATACCTTTGTTCATAGAACAAGGTCTGCCACTGACGTACCATACCGAGTACATGATTATTGAAGACAATCTCTATGATAGGAATATCATATCGGGTAGCTGTTGCCAACTCGTTCATATTCATTCTAAAACAGCCATCACCCGCAATATTGATTACGGTATTATCAGGCATGCCTACCTTTGCTCCGATACAGGCTCCCAGTCCATAACCCATGGTTCCCAGTCCACCTGAGGTAATAAAGGTTCTCGGCTTTCTGTATTTAAAAAACTGTGCCGACCACATCTGATGCTGCCCTACCTCGGTAGTTATAATGGCATCACCCTTTGTAAGCTCATAAAGCTTTTCCAATATAAAGGGACCAGTTAAGACCTCCTTATTATATTTTAATGGAAACTTATGATTTAAATCTACAATATGGTTAACCCATTCTGTGTGATTTTGCTGCTCCAGCCTATCATTTAATATCTGAAGCACTTCCTTTATATCACCAATAACACTGTAGTAAGCCGATACATTCTTATTAATCTCTGCCGGATCCACATCAATATGAAGTATCTTGGCATTCTTAGCAAATTTCTTTGCATTGCCGGTAACTCTATCTGAAAATCTTACACCAATTGCAATCAATAAGTCACACTCTGTTACTCCCAGATTAGAAGCTTTTGTGCCATGCATTCCAAGCATCCCTGTATAACGTGAGTCAGTACCGTCAAATGCCCCTTTACCCATCAATGTATCACACACCGGTGCATCTGCTTTTTCTACAAACTCCTTAAGCTCATCATGTGCTTCGGAAATCACTGCTCCGCCGCCTACAAAGACATAAGGCTTTTTGGCGCGTTTAATCAATTCTAAGGCATTCTTTAAATCCTCTTCCGTAATTTCATCGGTTTTTCTCACTACCGGCTTAAGTATTGCTTTTACATATTTCGTTTTTGAAGCTGTAACATCCTTAGTAATGTCGATAAGAACCGGACCCGGTCTTCCGGATTTTGCAATTCTAAAGGCTTTACGGATGGTATCGGCAAGCTTAGTTACATCTTTTACAATATAATTATGCTTGGTGATTGGCATAGTAACTCCGGCAATATCGATCTCTTGGAAGGAATCCCTCCCAAGTAAGCTAACTGCTACATTAGCTGTAATTGCAACCATAGGGATGCTATCCATATAAGCTGTCGCGATACCTGTAACTAAATTAGTAGACCCTGGTCCTGAGGTTGCCAGACACACACCAACCTTACCGGTTGCTCTGGCATATCCGTCAGCCGCATGGGATGCACCCTGTTCATGAGATGTCAGGATATGTCTGATTTCATGACTATGCTTGTATAATTCATCATAGATATTTAAAATAGTTCCTCCCGGATATCCAAACACAGTATCCACGCCTTGCTCTTTTAAACATTCAATCACAATCTGAGAACCTGTTAATTCCATTTAAACCTCCATTTCGCCTGCTTGACGCCATATATTTGTATCGATGAGTATATTAAAGCTTGTCTTTCCCTCATGAATAACCCTGGCAGCTTGTACCTGTTATAACATATTCGGTTATGTTTTGCGAGTAAAGCGCATAATATATATGCGCTTTACTCTGGGGGAAATTTTAAAATGGGATATTACATATATCCTTATAAAATCTCAGAATATTAATTTAACGTCCCCATCGACTTATTTTAATTTCGGTACCTCTAGTATAGCTCCCCGATTTCCGCTTGTTACCATTGTAACATATCGAGCTAGATAGCCGGTCGTAATCTTTGGCTCCCTAGGCTGCCATTTAGCCCTTCTGGCCTCTAATTCTTCATCAGAGATTACAAAGTTTAATGAATTGGCATTAATATCTATCTGGATTAGATCGCCTTCCTCAACAAGTGCTATATTACCGCCAACCGCCGCCTCAGGTGATACATGACCGATGCAGGCTCCTCTGGATGCTCCTGAAAAGCGTCCATCTGTAATTAAAGCAACTGATGATCCAAGTCCCATACCCATAATAGCACTAGTAGGATTAAGCATTTCTCTCATACCGGGACCACCCTTCGGGCCTTCATAGCGGATTACAACAACATCACCAGGATTGATCTTACCGTTCTTAATCGCTGTGATTGCATCCTCTTCACAATCAAATACTCTTGCAGGGCCCTCATGCTTTAGCATCTCTGGTGCTACGGCAGAGCGTTTTACTACACCGGAATCCGGAGCTAAATTTCCCTTAAGTATCGCAATGCCACCGGTCATGCTATAGGGATTTTCTATTGGTCTGATTACTTCGGGATTTAAATTTTTACAATCCTTAATATTCTCACCCACCGTTTTACCGGTTGCAGTAATCAAATCGGTATTTAAAAGACCCTTCTTATTTAATTCATTCATAACCGCATATACACCGCCGGCTTCATTCAAATCCTCCATATATGTATGGCCTGCAGGAGCAAGGTGGCATAAATTTGGTGTTCTAGCACTTACTTCATTCGCTATATCTATATTAAGATCAAAGCCTACCTCATGTGCAATTGCCGGCAAATGAAGCATCGTATTTGTAGAGCAGCCAAGAGCCATATCTATCGTTAAAGCATTCATAAATGCTTCCTTTGTCATAATATCTCTGGGCTTAATGTCCTTTTCAAGAAGCTCCATTATTTTCATTCCTGCATGCTTTGCAAGTCTTATTCTTTCGGAATAAACAGCTGGAATTGTGCCATTACCTTTAAGTCCCATACCGATTGCTTCCGTCAGACAGTTCATGGAATTTGCGGTATACATACCGGAGCAGGAGCCGCAGGAAGCACAGGCTTTATTTTCATATTCTTCAACCTCTTCCTCTGTCATCTTACCGGCAGCATAAGCACCAACTGCTTCAAATAAGGAAGAAAGACTTGTCTTACTGCCCTTTACCTTTCCGGCTAGCATTGGACCACCGCTTACGAATATAGTAGGTATATTGAGTCTCGCTGCAGCCATCAAAAGTCCGGGTACATTCTTGTCACAATTCGGAACCATAACAAGCGCATCAAATTGGTGTGCCATTGCCATTGCTTCTGTGGAGTCAGCAATCAAATCTCTGGTCACTAATGAATACTTCATTCCCTGATGTCCCATCGCAATACCATCACAAACCGCTATTGCGGGAAATACGATAGGTGTACCGCCAGCCATAGCTACGCCAAGCTTAACAGCGTCAACAATCTTGTCCAGATTCATGTGTCCCGGTACAATTTCATTATAGGAACTTACAATTCCAATTAAAGGCTTTCTCAGCTCTTCCTTCGTTAACCCCAATGCATTAAACAATGACCTGTGGGGTGCCTGCTGCATGCCGGTTTTAACCGCATCACTTCTCATCATTAATCACCTTTTCTTCCTTATTTTAAGATAATGAGCATGCCACGGCATACTCTAGCACAACTACATCAAATCTGCCATTTCGGCAAATTAATCACTTTAAAAATATTACTGTTTATGATAAAGGATTTTTATATAAAAATCAATGTAAAAATATATTTTTATACATTTGCAAATTAATAATATTTAGCATGAATTATTTATGATAATCCATTTAATGGTGCTTGTCAACGTAGATTACTTTGTCTGAATTCTCTTCGTTTTTATGATAGTAGATGGATGCAATATGCAATTTTATTGGCTTAATTAAGAATATATTACCACAAAATTATTTATAATGTAACTTTGGATGTATCTTAAATAGTAAATAAGAAGAATTTTGTATTTTTATGCTAAATATATAATAGTAATAACTATAATTGTCGTAAATTATGAAGCTAAAAGATTGCATTTGCTTACTTATTTTACCATAGAATTGAAAGTAAATTTTGTGTGAAATCTGCGTAAAATCTATGAATTTATCACAAAATGTATGTAAATTTAATTGAAAATTCATGTAAATTATGATTGCTTATGTCTTTTATTCGTGTTAAGATTTTTAATGGTTGATTAATTTTATAAAATATTTAACTAATATAAGGTTTTTAGGAGGCTCTATTATGTCGTTACCTGAATTTCTGCAGCAGTTAGTATCAAATCCGACTCTGCTTATTACGGTCTTACTGGTTCTCGGTGTAATTATGGTAAACGGTTGGACTGATGCACCAAATGCTATTGCTACCTGCGTTTCAACCAGAGCAATCAGGCCAAAGGCGGCTGTTGCAATGGCTGCAGTTTTTAATTTCCTAGGTGTTCTGTTTATGACTATGCTTAGTAAAGCTGTAGCATCCACTATTTATAATATGGTAGATTTCGGGGATAATTATCATTATGCCCTGGTGGCGTTATGTGCAGCATTATTTGCAATTGTCGTATGGGCCACAGCCGCATGGGCATTGGGTATTCCTACCAGTGAAACGCATGCTTTAATTGCTGGTGTCACAGGTTCCGCAATTGCCTTACAGGGTGGAGACGGCATACAATGGGATGCCTGGAATAAGGTAATCTATGGCCTTGTATTATCCACTGTACTCGGCTTTGTTCTTGGTTATAGCCTTACAAAGCTTATTGGATTTTTATGCAAAAGCTTGGACAGGCGTAAGACTAGTTCCTTTTTCTCCAAGGGGCAGATAGGTGGAGGTGCGGCTATGGCCTTCATGCATGGTGCTCAGGATGGTCAGAAGTTTATCGGAATTTTCCTGCTTGGCGTTTTCCTTGCAAAGGGACAAGGGAATGTAACCAGCTTTGATATACCTATATGGCTGATGGTATTATGTTCCGCTGTTATGGCACTTGGTACTTCAATCGGCGGATATAAAATTATTAAAACAGTCGGTATGGGAATGGTAAAGCTTAATACTTATGAAGGCTTTGCAGCAGATCTGACAGCAACAATCAGTTTATTTTTAGCAACCATTTCTGGTATACCGGTTAGTACGACACATATGAAGACGACTGCTATTATGGGAGTTGGTGCATCTAAGAGACTTTCCAATGTAAATTGGGGTGTTGTTAAGGAAATGATATTTGCTTGGGTTTTAACCTTCCCTGGCTGCGGTTTGTTAGGATACATTATGTCATATATATTTATGAAATTATTTATATAAGGAAGGAAGTATACTTAAATGAAAAAGAATGCTTACAATTATTTTGATGCTTTTGCCAGTCTCTCTAAATATTCGTATAATTTAGCTGTTACCTTACATGAAACCTTAAGTAATTTTGAACCAAATAAAATTACCGAAAAGGTGAAAGCCGCACATCAAATTGAACATAACGCCGATCTTGCGAAGCATGATATTATGAACCGGCTGGTAAAGGAGTTCCTACCGCCTATAGAAAGCGAAGATATCACCAGCCTTACTCAAGAAATCGATGATGTTACTGATTCCATTGAAGATGTATTAATCTATATTGATATGTTTAATATTAAAACGATACGTCCGGAAGCATTAAAATTTACAGAACTTCTCGTATCCTGCACGAAAGCCTTAGATGAAGCTTTAGAAGAGTTCAAAAACTGGAAGAGTTCAAAAAAGCTTCATGAAAAAATCATTGAGATTAATCGTCTTGAAGAAGTTGGGGATGCTTTGTATGTTGATAACATGCGTAACTTATATCATACCTCAAAGGATCCAATCGAATTAATGTGCTGGACAGAAGTACTGCATCGTCTGGAAAGATGTGCGGATAACTGTGAAGATGTTGCAAATATTATTGAAAGTATTGTTATGAAAAATTCATAACATGTCGATACTTTATTTACTAAGGATAAATTCAGAACTATGGAAGGATTAAATTAATTATGAATTTAGAGAAACAAAAGGCATTTATCATACATGTAATTTTTATTGTACTTATACTACTGTTAGGATATATCAGTATAAAATATGTACTCCCTTTGCTAATGCCTTTTGTAATAGGAATTGTCATTGCTTTGGTTTTCAGACGTCCAATCGATTTTATACAAAAGAAATTTAAAGTATCTCGCTCTTTAGTATCTATTTTAATGTTATTGCTGTTTTATGGTGCAATCGCTTTAATCATAAGTCTCATTGGATTTAAGGTTTTTACTTTTCTAGAAGAATTATTGAGCGGTGCTCCTACGTTTTACCAAGATTCAATCCTTCCAGCAATTACTGATTTTGTGGACGGTTTGGCAAAAAAATATCCTGATATAAAAGGATATCTGGATGATTTTATGACAAATATCAGTACTTCCTTAGTAGAATATGTTACAAAAGCATCTTCTACTATATTAACTAAAATTACCAGTTTAGCAGGACAGGTTCCTACCTTATTAATAAAGCTTATATTTACTATCGTTGCCTCTTTCTTCTTTACAATTGATTATTACCGGATTACTCGCTTTTTCATTATGCAGTTTAGGGGAGAAAAAAGAACTATGCTTCTTAAACTTAAGGATAATGGCATCGGAACTCTAGGTAAATTTATCAGAGCCTATTCAGCAATTATTTCGATAACTTTTATTGAATTATCAATTGGATTTTGGATTATTGGAATTCCAAACTTTTTACTGTTCGGAGGGCTCGTAGCACTCATTGATATTATGCCTATTCTTGGTACAGGAGCAGTTCTGCTGCCATGGTCAATTATTGCCTTTATCATGGGAAATACAAAGGTAGGCATTGGTATGTTAATTCTTTATATTGTTATTACTGTGGTACGACAAACGCTCGAACCGAAAATAGTTGGTCAACAAATCGGATTACATCCTATCGTTACCTTAATACTTATGTATGTGGGTGCGCAGCTTATGGGCGTTTTAGGGTTATTGTTGTTACCTATTATTGCTACACTTCTACTCAAACTGAACAAGGACGGAACGATACATTTATTAAGAAAAGATACTGAAATATAAATAAAACAGGGTTCGCATATTATCTAATATGTTGAAACCCTGTTTTATTATATTTTGCTAAAGATTAATAGGCCTGATCTTTAGGAGCAAAAGTTGCACAATCTGTATCATCAGATTTATTAGCGTTTCTTGGCTCAACTTGAATTTTTTCTGCAGAACAGTGATCACCATTCATATAATACTCGCAGGAGTTAACAATACATTTTATACCTTCATTTGGTTTATCCATTTTTCTAACTGACATAGTATTCCCTCCTTTTATATTAATGTAGCATTAATATTGTTTGCAAAGGAAAAAGAAATCATACGTTTTTTCATAATCTATATCTTGGTATATCTCAGAAAAACTTGTTTAATAATACAATTTAAAAAGGAATTCCTTACAAAACAGGAATTCCTTTCTTTACCATTTAAATCTATGACTTTTGAGGGAAGCCATTGATCTGAAATATTCTTAATTCTACCGCATTTCAGAAAATTGAGCTTGAATACCTTCTGCCATTACATCAGCCATTTCAAGTGCCTGCATCTCAACATCATCAAAACCATTTATGCTTTCTTCATAATTTTTAGCAAGCATTTCTGTAACACTATTACTCAATAAATCGAGATGTTCATTAAGCATTGCGCTCCAATCATCTTCGCTCCAATTTGGATTAATGCTGCCTAAAAATGCTGCAATTTGCTCAGCATTATCACGCCATCTCCTATTAGCATCTGCAGCGGCGTTATTATTCCCTGCCTTTAAAGCATTAATTAGCTCAGCTGCAATTGTCAGGTGGCCAGTAAGCAGATTTTGAAATTCATCAGCTGCTTCGTCACCATAAAAGGGAGCCAGTGCATTGGCAAAATCAACCGGGTTACGTAATAATCTCTGAATGATCAACTCTGTTTCAGGTAGTTCATGAATTATCCCTACCTGTGCCATTCTCGTCCACATTACATGCTGCTCCCATAACATCCGCATATAATCTCTTATTTGTTCTAAGACCATCTCCATGTCATCCATATCGTACATGTCGTTCATATCATTCATATCGTCATCCATAAAATCCATAAAGCTTCCGCCGAGTGTCATTCCAGTTGGTGTCGTTCCTCCAGGTGTTGTACCTCCGGGTGCCATTCCTCCGGGTGTTGTTCCTCCGGGTGCCATTCCTCCAGGTGTTGTTCCTCCGGGTGTCATTCCTCCAGGTGCCATTCCTCCGGGTGTTGTTCCTCCAGGTGTCATTCCTCCAGGTGCCATTCCTCCGGGTACTGCTCCTCTGGGTGCTGTTTCTCCGGGTACTGCTCCTCTGGGTGCTGTTCCTCCGGGTGCCATTCCTCCGGTATTACCCAAATTTCCGGGATAAATAATATCTCCAATGTCATCAGTACTCCCAGGAACGATCTGAGATGATTGATAGTATCTGTATCCCGGTCTGATGGTTATTACTTGACCAATAAATAATTTTCTCGGATCTATTCCCGGATTCAAATCCATGATTGAATCTACTGTAGTATTAAATATCTGCGCCAGCATCCATATTGTATCATATGGTCTGATTGTATATTGTAACGTACCATTCATTTTTATTACCATCACCTATTAGAAGTTCTATTTCAAATTATGATGAAGCGATGGAAAATGTTCCAATATCAATCAAATTGATGGATAAAGTAAATAAAAGACTATACCACAATTAAGGTATAGTCTTATACGTTCATTAGAACCCAATCAATAATATAAAGCAATATGCTAATCCGCTCATCCGTATCTCCGCTGAATAGTTTTTCAAACCATCCCGGCATTGGCATCTTTTTAATATTAGGTAGTTCCTGAAGCACTCTGTAGGTCGGTGGAAATGGAAGTTCATTAACAGCAAAAACTGCTTCTATCACTTTGGAAGAGGCTGTTGCCGTAATATAGTCCGCTCCTAGTAGTATATTATTACAGGCCGCTGCTTCTATCTTCCTCTTTGTATTATATAAACAATATCTTATTTCAGCTTTATCCTTCTCACTAACCTTATAATTCTTATATTTATTTAAAGCACAGCGCATTAATTTAATTAGTCTGCCATCCAGATCGTATATGATTTTGCTGCCCAGATAATGATATATCTCCATACCTGACTTATCTAATCGTGCTTGCGCGGTCTCATGGTTAATATAAAGATATTCCACTTTAATTTCATCAACTAAATCAGTTTCTATTTTATTCTTTTTGCCTAAAATGAAAAAATCCAAATCAGAGCCCAAATATTCAACCTCTGAAGCCATAAACCCCATCAACATAACACCTGTAATAGTGGTATCCGATCTAAACTCCGGTATTAATTTCTTAAGTATCTCCTGCTGTTTCATAAAAAGTCTCCAAAAAATTTTATTCATATTAAGATTCGAGTATCAAATTCCCTTTACAAAATGTAATTCGTCCATTTACATAATTTATATTCGAGAAATAAAGCACATCCGATGGGAATAAACTTTGCCCAATTGTGATACAATACATAGTTTATGCCAAGCAAATAAAAAAAGGAATCCCTAATGCCAACAGACATTTTGGAATTCCTCTTTGAATTTCAACCATATAAAATACTCTATTCAATTAGAGCGGCCTTAATTACTTATTATTAATATAATTAATTAAGCCTTCTGCTTTGATAATCTTTTGCATAAATTCAGGAAAAGCCTGACCTTGATACTGTGTACCTTTCGTTCTATCATAAATCAAACCGCTGTCAAAGTCAATCTCAACTTGATCCCCAGCTTCGATTTCTTTAGCTGCCTCTGGACATTCTATAATCGGAAGACCGATATTAATTGCATTACGATAGAAAATCCTTGCAAAGGTTTCTGCTATTACGCAGCTTATACCAGAGGCTTTAATAGCTATCGGAGCATGTTCCCTGGAGGACCCGCAGCCAAAATTCTTATTAGCTACCATAATATCTCCGGTCTTTACCCTGCTTACAAAGTCCTTATCGATATCTACCATACATTTTGCAGCAAGTTCCTTGGGATCGGAGGAGTTAAGATAACGTGCCGGAATAATTACGTCTGTATCAACATTATCACCATATTTGTGTACTATACCAAATGCTTTCATATTAATCTCCATTCTGCCTTCCCTATGAATTAGTATGTGCCGAGGAAGACACAGGCACAAACTTCTAAGTGTGAATTATGCTTTTCAATAATTCACGCTTTTATAAACCAAGCTCACTGGGGCCTGAGATTTTACCAGTTATGGCGCTTGCTGCAGCTACTGCCGGACTTGCCAAATATACCTCTGAATCAACATGGCCCATACGTCCTACAAAGTTGCGGTTTGTCGTAGCTACCGCCCGCTCTCCAGCTGCTAATATTCCCATATGTCCTCCAAGGCAGGGGCCGCAGGTTGGTGTAGAGACAACTGCTCCGGCTTTAATAAAGGTAGCAAGTAATCCTTCCTCCATAGCCTGCAGATATATCTTTTGAGTAGCCGGGAAAATGATAACACGCATTCCCTTTGCCACCTTTCTACCCTCTAAAATCTGAGCTGCTATTCTCAAATCTTCGATTCGACCATTGGTACAGGAACCGATAACTACCTGGTCAATCTTAACATCACCTACTTCATCGATGGTACGGGTGTTCTCCGGAAGGTGCGGGAATGCCACCGTAGGCTTTAATGTGCTTAAGTCAATCTCATAGGTCTCATCGTATTCCGCATCAGCATCAGCCTCAAATATCTTAAAGGCTTTCACGGAATGTTCCTTCATATATTCTACAGCCAAATCATCTACAGGGAATATTCCATTCTTAGCTCCTGCTTCAATTGCCATATTAGCCATAGCAAAACGGTCATCCATAGAAAGATTATTAATTCCATCGCCAACAAACTCCATAGACTTATATAATGCACCATCCACTCCTATCCTACCAATGATATGAAGTATAACATCCTTACCGCTGACCCATTTAGCAGGTTTTCCGGTTAATATGAATTTTATTGCGGACGGCACCTTAAACCAAGCTTTCCCTGTAGCCATTCCTGCAGCCATATCCGTACTTCCTACACCAGTTGAAAAAGCACCCAAGGCTCCATAGGTACACGTATGCGAATCTGCACCGATTACAACATCTCCTGCTACTACCAGTCCTTTTTCAGGAAGCAGGGCATGCTCAATTCCCATCTCACCGATTTCAAAATAATTTGTAATATCCTGATTCATTGCGAATTCACGAACACATTTACAGTGTTCGGCTGATTTAATATCCTTATTAGGTGTAAAATGATCCGGTACTAAAGCAATTTTATCCTTATCAAATACCTTCTTAATTGTCATTTTCTCCATTTCATGAATAGCAACCGGAGCTGTAACATCATTCCCAAGTACTAAATCTAAATCTGCCTCAATTAGTTGACCGGCACTAACCTGATCAAGGCCCGCATGTGCCGCCAATATTTTCTGCGTCATTGTCATACCCATACTGTATATCCTCCTTTTTCTATCTGATCACGCTAAAGCTGCTTACTTCCATTGATATAAAAATAAATATAATTATAATTCCGAAGTAATTAAGTCCCCCATTTCCTTCGTACCAACTAAGGTCATTCCTGTTGACATAATATCTATGGTGCGGTAGCCTTTCTTTAAGACTGTCTTAACTGCTGTTTCTATCTTATTCGCTTCTGTCTCCAAATCAAAAGAATAGCGAAGCATCATTGCCGCAGAGAGAATGGTTGCAATCGGATTGGCTTTATTTTGGCCTGCAATATCAGGGGCAGAGCCATGGCTGGGTTCATAAAGTCCTAACTTGGTCTCACCAAGACTTGCGGAAGCAAGCATTCCGATAGAGCCTGTAACCATGCTTGCTTCATCAGATAGAATATCACCAAACATATTCTCTGTTAAGATGACGTCAAATTGACCTGGATTTTTCACTAGCTGCATCGCACAGTTATCAACAAGCATATCTGTAAGCTCTACCTCAGGATAATCCTTTGCTACTTCCTTTGTTACCTGTCTCCAAAGTCTGGAGGAGTCAAGTACATTGGCCTTATCCACACTGCATACCTTTTTATTTCTCTTCATTGCTATTTCAAATGCCCACTTGGCAATTCTTTTGATTTCATTTTCATCATATACAAGGGTATCGGTAGCTTTTCGTATACCGTTCTCCTCTACTGTACTACGAGCTCCAAAATAAAGTCCTCCGGTTAGTTCTCTCATAACAACAAAATCAAAACCATCTCCAATGATTTCTTCTTTTAAAGGACAGGCACCCTTTAGTTCGTCAAATAATACAGCTGGCCGAATGTTAGCAAATAACCCCAGACCCTTACGGATGGCTAATAGTCCCGCTTCCGGTCTTAAGTGGGGGGGTAGACTATACCAATTGGATTGACCTACATTACCGCCTACAGCACCTAACAGAACCGAATCACTTCTCTTTGCAGTTTCAAGTGCCTCTTTTGTTAATGGCTCGCCAGTCGCATCAATTGATACCCCACCCATCAGTACTTCCGTGTATTTAAATTGATGGGCATATTTTCTTCCAATCTGGTCCAGTACCTTCTTCGCTTCTGTAATAATCTCGGGTCCAATCCCATCACCGGGAATCACTGCAATGTTAAAATTCATATTCAATAACCTCCTATTCTATCTCACTTATTATGTAGTGTAAAATATACAATGGCTTCGCCATGAGATTTCCTTCAATAATAGAATATTAGCTTAACTTCTGCTTCGGCATAGTATATGCTGTGAATACAATATTATCAATTACTGAGTTTCGTAATTACCTACTTACTGTACTTCTTACTATTGCTATTCTATCACAGTTCTTGTTATAATAATAATACATATTATATATATCAGTCATAACTACAAGTTATAATAAAATCCATATTTTATGTTAGTAACGAATCTTGTACCATAGCATGAATAGTCTTGAAAAAGTATGCAGCCTCTAAATAAATTTTAAACGCTATTATTCAGGATTTATGCCTAAAAGGCCCAAACCAAAGGGCAGGCATGTTATGATAGCATGGACAAACAATCATACTCGGATATTTAGGAAGAGTGGAGGATTTACATGGAGCAGTATTTATCGCAGTATTATATCTTTAATACAGTTGCTGAAGCGGGTAATATATCCTATGCTGCAAAGCAATTATTTATCAGCCAACCGGCTGTTAGCAAAGCAATACACAGTCTTGAAGAGTATCTTAATACAACTTTATTCATAAGAAATTCTCGTGGCGTAAAACTTACCGAAGAAGGTCGCCTTCTATATGAGCATACAAAAAATGCATTTGATACCATAAAAAGAGCAGAAGAAAGTATTAAAAGAATTCACGAGCTTGGTATAGGCCATCTACGGATAGGGGCCAGTACAACATTATGTAAATATCTGCTCCTGCCTTATCTTGATGGTTTCGTCAGAAAAAACCCGCATATCAAAATTACAATTGATAATCAATCCTCCACTCATACCTTAAAGCAGCTTGAGAGTGGAGCACTTGATATCGGCCTGGTAGCCAAACCGGATAATGCTGAGAGTTTTCATTTTATTTCTTTAGGAAATATCGAAGATATCTTTGTAGCAACGCAAGCTTATCTCAATAATCTTCAGCTTCGCGAAAATAATACAGATATCTTTTCCAATGCCAATATTATGCTACTAGATGAAGAAAATATATCTCGAAAATATATTAATGATTATTTTTCAGTTAATTCTATTTTACCAAAGCATATCCTAGAGATCAGTAGTATGGAGCTTTTAATCGAATTCGCCAAAACCAGTCTGGGCGTTGCCTGCGTAATAAAGGCATTTGTACAAAAGGAACTGGAAGCAGGTTCTTTAGTTCAAATCCCATTAAAAACTCCTATTAATAAAAGAGAGGTTGGCTTTTCTTATGCAAAAAATGCCTTCCTCTCAGATTCAATGCTCAAATTTCTTAACTATATCAATCCGTCTTGATTAGATCTCCGGCCCGCCTGCTTTCGGTAATGGAGTAGGTACTTTCTCAGGTGCGGCTGTCGGTGTTGGTGGCTCAATGAAATTCGGCTTCTCATCTACTAGAAAATCAGCATTCACATAACAAATTGCATCATTATATAGAAAGCTTGCCCACCCATCCTTAATCTCAATGACTTCAATCTTCTCTGTGTGCACAAGAAAACCCACCTTCTCTGCATCAGTAGATGGTGCTGACCTTACATTTAGAGTATCATCATATTCCGTCAGCATCACATATTTTGTAGTAGTCTGACCGACATAAATTGCTTTTGTTGTAGGAGTAGCATCTGTAGCATTCTCTTCACCGACAGGAGTAACTTCGGTAGGTATCTCTTCGTCCGAACTGTTATCCTCCGGTTTTACGGTAGGTATAAAATTAGTCATCTGGTCATTCTTACTGCAGCCTGACAGAAATATTGCTGTTATAATAAGTATAATAATTATCTTTTTCATAAAACCTCCATTTGTCGGAAAAGCATCAATTAATCCGACCTGTATCTTTTTGCTATTTATAATAATACCACACTTGGCACATATTACAATAAAAAATTATATTGTGCTGTATATTCGAACAGATTATGACAATACTATTGCAACTGTGCTTTCACTCATATATTACTTAAGTGTCTAGTATCTTACAACTATAAATCCTAAGAACTTTTCACTGCTTTAGCACTGCCATAAATGCCGAAAAGGCACTCGGTATACTATATTTACTCATAATATTCTCTTTGTCTACCCAAAGAATGTCCTCAAAATCCGGTATCGGTATAGCTTTATCCGCTAACTTTATATGATATCCAATCATATGCCACTCAACATGCGTAAAAATATGCTTTGCCTCACCGATGTAACTCATATCCGATGCAATTATTCCGTAAGCCTTTAGCACCTTTAAAAGCTCCGGCTGCTTATACTTCCCCTTAAGATGAGGTAATTCCCAAAGTCCCGATAACAAGCCTTTCTCTGTTCTCTTTCTTATTCCAAAGCTATTATGATATTCCATAAGCAGAATTGTATGTTCTTCCTTCCTACGTTCCTTTTTATCTGGTTTAACAGGTATCTTTCTTATCAAATCCTCATGAAAGGCTTTACACAAATGCATAACCGGACAATGCTCACAGAGCGGCTTGCCATTCGGAAGGCAAACAAGTGCCCCCAGCTCCATAAGGGCTTGATTAAAATCACCGGGACGCTCAACCGGCATGATCCGATATAAATCCTGCCATAATTCCTTCTTAACCGAATTCTTCGTGATATCGTCTAAGCTTCCGGCTATACGTTTCGTTACTCGCAGCACGTTCCCATCCACCGCCGGAACAGGAATACTATAAGCGATAGAGGCGATTGCACCCGCCGTATATTCGCCGATACCGGGGATCTCTAAAAGACGTTCGTAATCAGTAGGTAATTCTCCATTATACTCCTTAATCAAAAGCTGTGCCGCCTTTTGAAGATTCCTTGCTCTATTATAATACCCTAACCCCTCCCATAGCTTTAGAAGGACTTCCTCGTCTGCTTCAGCCAGTGCCTGTATACTTGGGAGGACAATAATAAAACGGTCAAAGTATCCCTTTACAGCCTCAACTCTTGTCTGCTGAAGCATAATCTCAGATACCCATACATAATACGGCTTGGGATTTTGTCTCCAGGCAAGAATACGGGCATTATAATCAAACCAGTTAAGCAGGTAGGGTATGATATCTCTATAGTTATAGGCCATTTTTACTCCTTATTTGGGTAAATATTATAAGCGTGCTGAAGTATTATACAAGTGAAATCAACTCCATATTGACCTGAGTCTCAAATCAATTATAGACAACCGCCTTCATCCGGTCACGCCAAACTGAAAATATGAATATATATCTATATTCATATTTTCAGCTATTGAAGGCTTTTGATGCCCTAATTCTAAAAATATGATGCTTAACAATAAATATTTTACTATTGTAACGTATATAAGCTCCTTAAGCAAGTGAATCCAGGTAATGGCAGCTTAATGAATACAAGGGAATATGCATCATACATACTCCCCTGAAGAAAACGATTGATATTGTTTGTATGAATTATCTATAAGCTATTCCTTCTCTAGGAATTTATACTGTGACATATAAAGCTCATAATAACAACCTTTCTGTTCAAGTAACTCATCGTGACTGCCCATTTCCTTAATCGTTCCACCGTCCACATACATAATGTAGGTAGAATTCTTAATCGTTGATAGACGGTGCGCTATGATGAAGGAGGTACGGTTAGCTAAAAGCCTGCTTAAGCCCTCTTGTAATAGTATCTCCGTCTCTGTATCTATGCTGGAGGTTGCTTCGTCAAGAATCAGTATCTTTGGGTCAGCAAGCAACGCTCTGGCAAAACTGATTAACTGCCTTTGTCCGACTGAGAGCCTTGAGCCTCTCTCATTCACCTGCGTATTATAACCGTTTTCCAGTCCGATGATAAAATCATGCGCGTGTACTGTTTTCGCAGCCTCAATAACCTGTTCATCCGTTGCTTCCATATTGCCATAACGAATATTATCCATTATCGTTCCTGAGAAAATAAAGCTATCCTGCAGCATTACACCCATTTGCTTGCGAAGTGATTTAATTGTTACTGTATTGATATCGATACCGTCTATTGTAATCGTGCCTGAATTCAGGTTATAAAATCTGCTGATCAGGTTAATAATTGTTGTCTTGCCTGCCCCCGTGGGTCCTACTATAGCAACTGTGTTTCCGATCTCTGCCTTAAAATTAACACCGTTTAATATCATGATATCCTTTTCATAGCCAAAGGTCACATCTTTAAATACTATCTCGCCCTTAATCGGCGGCATCTGAACTGCACCCTCAGCATCCTTTACGATTACAGGCTCATCAATCGTCTCAAAGATTCTTTCCAAATAGGAAACCGCATTTAAGAGAGAATTATAAAAGCTTGCCAGAGTATTGATCGGAGCCCAGAATCTTCCGGTATATCCCATCATTGCAATTAAAGCACCCACTGTAATTCCTTGCATACCATGATCCAGCCAGGAGATACCGAGAATATATAGCATAACACAGGTCCAGGTCGAAATATTATCAATTGCAGGCCAGAGCAGGAAGTTAAGCTTTACTGCCTTCATCCAGGCATTCCTGTAATCCCCGCTTAAGGTATTGAAAATTCTGATGTTCTCCTGCTCTCTGGTAAAGCTCTGCGTTACGCGGATGCCGTTGATACTTTCTGCAATGTAAGCATTCAAATTAGAAGCTTTGTTGCTGGACTGCTGCCAAGCCACTCTTTGCTTTGTTTTAATAAGGAAGATAATAATCATTAATAACGGAAGACCAACTAAACAAATCAGAGTAAGTCTTACATTCACATAGAACATAAAGCCAACCGTAATGAATAAGCTTAAGAGATCTGTAATTGTATTAACGATACCATTAGAAAGTAAATCGCTGAGACTGTTAACATAATTTACAACTCTTACCTGGATTTTGCCATGTGGTTTATCATCATAATAGGAAAACGGCAGCTCCTGCAGATGCTCAAAGATATCACTTCGTAGCTTGTGTATAATACTCTGTCCGACTCTTGAGGTTATAGTAATCTTAAGCTTCAAATTTACTGATATGATTAAAAATATGAATAACTGCAGAAGGCTAAGCATAACAATTGCTTTAATATTCTCGTTATAAATATAATCATCCATAATTTTCATGAAGAAAATAGGAGTCAGCATACCCAGAATGGAGGAGGTTGACATCAGTAATATCGTAATCAGCAATTCCTTCCTGTGAGGTTTTATGTACTTACCCAAGCGCTTCAAATGAGAAAAATTAAATTCCGACTGAAGCGTTTCATCAATATCGTATTTATTTCTAGCCATAATTATCTGCCTCCTTCCATAGCCGCTTTGCTCTTACTTTTTTGACCGGAGGTACGAACAGTATTTTCAGTATTATAGGAAGGATTGCCTGCAAATAATGAATCAAAATCACCATATTGATGATGAAATACTGTATGATAATAACCCTTCTTTTCAAGAAGCTCATCATGATTGCCTGCTTCAATAATTCTTCCATTATGAAGTACCAGAATCTGATCCGCAGCTTTGATCGAGGAGATGCGATGTGCAATAATAAACACGGTATGCTTTGCATGAATCGTGCTTAAAGCATTCTGTATCTGCGCTTCCGTCTCCATATCAACTGCAGATGTAGTATCATCTAGTATGATTATAGAAGGGTTCTTAAGTAGTGCCCTGGCCAGTGATATTCTCTGCTTCTGTCCACCGGAAAGTCCCACGCCCCTCTCACCGACTATCGTATCATAACCCTCCGGCATCTGCGTAATAAAGTCATGAGCATTGGCTATCTTAGCCACCTCTACCACCTTATCAAAGCTGCAACTTGGTCTTGCATAGGCAATATTACCCTCAATCGTATCAGAGAAAAGAAAGACATCCTGCATTGCCATGCCGATATTGTCTCTCAGAGAATAAAGCTCCAGATCCTTTATATTAATCCCATCAATCTCGACCTCTCCGGAGGTAACATCATAAAAACGGCATAATATGTTCATTAAGGTAGATTTTCCAGATCCGGTTGCACCGATGATACCTACTGTCTGACCCGGTTTTATATGGAAGTTAATATCTTTTAAGATTACCTCATCCTCCGCGAAATAGCTTACGTGATTAAAAATAATATCTCCCTTAAAGCGTTTTTTCTCAATTGCATGATCCGGTTCTCTGATTCCCGGCTCCACAATGATAGTAGAGTAGATTTTTTCTACAGAGGTTACAAATCTTTGAAAGTCATTCGCAAGCCAACCGGCCTGACGAAGCGGATTATTTAGCATCCATAAATAACCGTTAACTGTTACCATCTTACCAATTGACATATGTCCTTTAATAACCATAATTCCACCAACCAAGAACATGATAACCGTTAAAATATTAGCCATAAACTCAAATACCGGAACATATTTTCTCCAGATATTGGCTGCATTTAATTCTGCCTCGCGATACCCGTCATTTTCCTTACCGAATTTTTCAATCTCATATTCTTCCTTCGTAAATGCTTTCACGACACGGTTACCGCTTACATTCTCCTGCACTGCCGTATTGAGACTGGAAAAATGCTGCCTGATATTATGAAAGGCGGGTTTTACTGACTTTAGTTGCTTTATAGCAACGAATGCAGTGACTGGAAGAACTGCTATCATACAAAGAGCAAGGCGCCAATCAACAACAAATATCATTACAAGAGCGATGATAAAGAGCAGCGAGTTTTCATATATTCCATAGATTACATATGCAACAAAATGTCTGATCGCTTCCATATCCCCAGTCTGCCTTGACATGAGGTCACCGGTTCGGTTCTTATTATAAAAAGTAAAATCCTGCTCCAGCATCCTTCGATATACATAATCTCGCATAGTATAAAGCATACCCTGAGAGGATTTTTCAAAGGTTATTAGGAACCAGTACTTAAGTATGGATCGAAGTATAGTGGCCGATATGATAATTACCATCATCTGTGGTAACAATTTACGATTTCCACCTTTCACAATTTCGTCTACAATGATACCAGAAATATGTGGATTAACAATTGCGATAGAGCTTGTGATCGTTACTAGTACTAATCCAAATATTAATTTAGGTCTATATTTCTTTAGAAAAGTAAAAAACCATTGCATTGCTGTCATAGGCAACCTCCTCATTGGTATGCAAAAAAGAAATTTAGTAATTATTATAACTTATCACGATTTTATTAGAATGTACATTATTACTTTCATCATGTTATTTATTATATTAGGTTATAAAGCTGCTCCTAGGAATCTAGTTATTTCCTATTAACTAATGCATTTCTACTTCATTAGGTGTATCTGGAAGAGCGCAATAATACAATGAGATATCATTAAGTAAATAAAATTTTATTATTGAAAACCCTGATAATTATAAATACACTTTAAATTATTTTAGCATAACAAATTGAGCAGCAATTAGTATTTATCAATACATAACAAAAAAATAATATTATGATTTATCACCACAGTAAAACTATATAATAAATAACAATAAAAGCCTAAATATTTTTAAATAAAACAGCATATTTTAGTAAAAAATTTTATTTACCTTATTCACGTGATAATGATATAATATTTTTATTATGTTATTTTGCCAAGACGGCAGAATGGAGGATAAAATGGCCTTTGAATACGATATAACATATAATGATTTTAATCCAACCGTATTCTATGTATCAAAGGTTAAGATGATAACCGACGGAGTTTATCATGATCATGATTTCACTGAACTAGCATATATATTATCCGGAAAAGGGAAATACTTAGTAGAGGGTAAGGAATTTAATGTAGAGGCTGGAGATCTAGTTATCTGTAATCCCGGAGTTAAGCACACGCATATCATTTCAAACCCTAAGGAACCAACCATAGAATTTATCTCTGGATTTACTGATTTTCATTTTCGAAATATGGCACCAAACTCTATCGAACTGGAGGATGGCGGCTGTGTTGTACATATGTCTGCCGAGCTTAAGCAAGAGATTTCGATGCATTGCTATGCTATGATTGCAGAAAGAGAGAGCCATCAGATCGGCAGATATTTCATGTTCAAGACGCATCTGATGCAGATGCTTCTTCTAGTAATTCGTGAAATCTCTGAGGTTGAGAAAACAGATCAAAAGGGCTGTAATTTTGAATCCTATAATAAGAGCTATGCTGTAAACCGTATTATAAATTATTTGAATGAAAATTATGAAAATAAGATATCTTTGGAGCAGATTGCACATAATATTTATCTGAGCCCTGTTTATATTTCTAAGATATTTAAAGAAGAGACCGGTGAATCGCCGATTAACTACCTAATAAAAATTCGTTTAGAAAAAGCTAAGGAGATTCTACTGAACACTGATGGCGGCAGTATTAAGAGCATTGCGAATCAGGTAGGCTATGATGATGTATATCACTTCAGTAAGTTATTTAAAAAATATTATGGCATCTCACCCTTATATTATAAGAAAAGATCCATGAATTAGATACAGCAAGCGATTTAGGAAGAAGGTTGACAGGAATATGAACACATTTGATGCTATATTTTCAAGAAAATCCATACGGCATTTTATGAATGAGAAACTGGAATGGGAGGTACTTTCAGATATTCTCGAATATGCTGATAAACTTCCAATGTTGATAGATGGTATAGCTGTTGAATTTAAGTTAGTCAGCAATATAGAGGCAAAGCAGGGCTTTCGGGGGCCTTTTAACGTAAAAGCACCTTACTATCTATGTATTTCCTCAGAAGAAAAGGAGGATTTTCTCCTTAATGCCGGTTATCTGATGCAGCAATTAAGTTTATACTTGATAACAAAAGGGCTTGGTACATGTTTTATGCTTTCTAATCCGGGCTTTGGTTTAAAATCAACAATGAAATACAAATATGTAACGGCTCTGGCTTTTGGTAAGACTACTCTTCCCCTATACCGGGATCCTTCCGAAGCTCATCGATTACCGGAAAAGGGAGTTACTATATATAAAGAGGAGGTATCCTCTGATATTAAACAGGTTCTTGAAGCTGCCCGCTTCGCTCCCTCCAGCTATAATAACCAACCCTGGAGATTTGTCGTATATAAAAACCGTATCCATATATTTGCAAAGAAAAATATGTTAATTGCAAGAACTCTGGACTTTGGAAAAATGATTGATATGGGTATTATGCTCGCTAATCTTCTGATTGCTGCTGAAGAGCTTTGGGTGGATGTAACACTTAATAAATTAGATAATTTAAAAAGCAAACAGTTTCAGAATAATGAGTATGTTCGCACTATTATAATTGGTTGAATTCTATATATAATATAAATTATAAAGAAAATAAAAAAATTTCATTTATAGTCATTGACAAATGGTCTAATCTATAGTATATTATGTCATGTGCTTACGAAATACTAAATAGTAGTACACAACATAATATGCGCGAGTGGCTCAGTGGTGGAGTATCGCCTTGCCAAGGCGAGGGTCGCGGGTTCGAATCCCGTCTCGCGCTTAAAAAGAAAGGAACTTATGCGAAGCATAGGTTCTTTTCTTTTTCTGTGTCTAAACCAGATTCGTACTCTCACAGACTGAGCCTTAGAAGAACAAGAATGGAGGCTTATACGCCGAGATTCTTGTTCTTCTAAGGGCTTTGCGAAGTGTCCTTCACGTAGCAAAGACCATGCGAGGAGGCGCGGGTTCGAATCCCGTCTCGCGCTTAATGGAAAAGGGCAGGAAAGCTAGTAAAATCAAGCTTTCCTGTTTTTTTGTTTCTAAAAATAATGTGTGCAGGATGTGTGCAACATCCTTTTCCCTCTCGAACGGCTATAATGCTTTGTCCATATAGGCACGATTCTTTTCTTTTTCGTTATAATTGTAGATATAGCCTTTCGTTGTATCGATATCTTCATGACCCATATACACACTGATTTCCTCTAATGGCATGTGCTCTGCATATAACCGGCTAGCGAAGGTTCTTCGAATACAATGACTGCTCTTAAACGTTATTCCGGCATCTCTGCAATACTTCTCCAACCAGTAGTTAAAGCTTCTGCTCGTCATTCTTTCACCATTTGACTGTGTGAAAAGAAATTCGCTGTCAGGTGAAAGTTTTTTCACCTCTTCCAGAATATTTTTCGCCTTTTTTGATAAAGGAATGGTCCGATAGCCTGCTGATATATCATGTTTCACATATTCTACAATCTTATAGCCTTTGCGGATATATACTCCGTTAGCTCTTTCCTCATCGACAATCTCCATCTTATGAATATAGACTTCACCATCAAGCATATCTTCCTTTTGCAGAATTACCAGTTCACCTATCCTAGTTCCGATTTGGAAATCCATCAAAATCGTATAAGCTTCCATGGTTTCTTGCTGATAGAGAAAATCTTCAAGGACTTCCATTTCTTTTTCGAGATAGAGCCTAGAACCATCCTTTTTCTTTTGAATAGAGCGGATTTTTACGTCAGTATGTGTGTTAAGAAGCGGATTTACCGATAGTATCTCCTTATCCATTACTATCTGATAGACAGCATTCAGTATAGTTTTCATGTTGTTAAATTCTTTTCTGGAAAACTTAAAAATCTTGCCCATTACACTGTATAAATTACTCATAATAACATTTAATAAATTAATGTGAAATTTTGCAAAGGAATTTGACAAATATTGTTGGATTTATAAATTTTATGGTATATAATTAATTACAATTAGAAATACAAGGGGGATTGGAAATGGGTTTAGAATATGTACCTGAATATAGTTTAGATAATGATGCTTTTGTAGGTCTTAATGGATGTTTTTTTGAAGAAAAATTGGCAATAATAGCTTTAATGGCTAAAGAAGAAATATGGAATTTTAAAAGTTCAAAATATAAGAATCCCGAAAAAGAATTTCCTATCTTAAACAATTATTTGTTTTTTACTTACGATAGACTGAAGTCTGAAAATAAAATAGCGATTTTAGAAGATGATTCTGCGATGTGTTTTAATACAGGATTACAAACAAGGGATTATGAACGAGATATTTATGCATACTTTACCAAAAACATAAGATACCCTGATACAACATTAAAAAAATGGTATTTTCAGAAGTTTTGTACAAATCTTAATTTAACATCATTTCACAAGTTGCCTGACATATGTGATTATTATGATAATCCAGCAGACTTAATCTTTGATAAACGACTGGATATACGTATTTACGATGACCATATAGTTAGTGATAATATTGATAGATTTAAAGATATTGGATTAGATTTATCCGCAAATAGTCTTCAGGATATCCTTGAAAATGCAACCAAAAGAGCAGAATATAGAGTTCGTCGAAACTATAAAATAGCCATACCTCAATTTTATACAGATAAAGATACTAATCGTTCTTTTATTCAATTATTACTTCCTTTATGCATACATAATAAAGACAAAGCAGATTTAGCATTAGTTATTTCAAAAGAAGGACAAACTTATTTAGCAAAAACTATTTTACCTTTAGATTGGGCATATATGAATTCAAGGCGAATAGTTACTCCAGATGCTGACTGGATAAGAGAAATTTAAAATTTGGAACAAAACAATTATAATTTAATAAAAATCCTTGCATTTTTTCTTAAATATGATATATTATATTTATAGATAGAAGTTTGTTAATTAGATTGCTTTGAACAGAAAGATTATTCTTACAGATGCATTATAGGATTTAAGAGATTATTTTGAGTTTTTAGATTTTTTTGAGAAAAGATTAATTTTAAGATTATATCGCAAAGAGGATTTACTGAATAAGTAAGTCCTCTTTTATTTTTCTTTATTATAGAAGTTGTTTGAGCAATTACTATCCTCCTACTTGTAAAAAATTTATAGTTACGTTTAAGTATTTATCTTTGTCATAAAGAAAACTTCTTTTAAAGTGTAATTATACACTTTCGCAAATGTTGACTTCCTATATTAGGAAACGTATAATATATGTAATTATGGAGGTTGTGCCTATGCTATTAAAAAATATGAAAATTCCTGTTGAAATACTTGCTGATATTAATGTTTCATCTTATTATTGGTGCCATTCAGCCAAGCTCATTCACGTTAATGGAACTGGGGCATTTGAAATTACCACTATGGAGATTAGTAATGAATATTCAACATATTTATCTCATATGAAATTAAAATGGAGTTCCGATAGCACAAAAGGATTCACCGTCATGTCCTACATGTGCCAGTCTATTGGCCACTGGTTATGGTTTAAATAATGTATTTGCCCAGAAATTAAGGATATACAAAACAAAATCAATTCACCATATGTGGATTTGGAAACTTCAATAATTGATATAACTCCCATATTAGGTTTATTACAAACAGGATTATATGTGATAGGGGACATAGAAGCATATCCAACCGATGGCAATGGTCATTTCTTTTGGGAAATAAATGATTCATTTACTGAGAATCCGGCAACCGCAGGAGTATTAACAGATGATTATGACTATGTTGATGGTATTCCAGTTTATTTATACCCAACTCAAGATACAAAATTCTTTGATGAAAACAGAGTCGATTATTATTTGAAAATGTATTATGATTTTGATTATGCACCAAGAGCTATAATATATAATTACTCGGAATTTATTAGCTTAATTCTCGACGGACATCACAAAGCTTGTTCTCCTGATGTCGGGTGCTGATTTCACTTCTATATCAGCCTTATTACAAAGTTTCCGAATACGGTTATCAATCTCTCTGATCTTAGTTCTTCCCTGTGCATCACAGAAGATAAAATCCTGATCTGAATATCCATACTCTTTGTTAACATCCATTACATACTGAAAGATCGTAAGTTCATAATCCCCTAAAGGTAAAATCCGATCACCATACGGGTTCTTTTTCTTAGTGTACTCTGCTATTACTGGTGATAGTGATCCGCTTACATTTTCTTCAAGAGTCTCCATTCTGTGAATGTGGATTGTTTTGCTCTCATAATCAATAACACACCACTTTAAAGCAACAACCTCACCAATTATCAACTTGAATAACAGCAGTATGGCATATGCATCCGTATTTTCAGGAAAACCAATTAATTCATGATTTATAGCCTGAAATAACTTCTCCTTTTCATCAGGAAGATTTTCGGCGGTGTAATTTCGTAACAATGAACACTAATGACTTTTTCTTTTTTCATATTTTGTATTGTTTCCGAGACTTCCACCCTAATTGTATCATTCTTTAATGCTTCTTGCAAAAGAATTAAATCATTAGTGTTCAATAAATCCTCCTTTCCTTAATTATACGAATGGACAATTCTCAGATAATTTATCTACTTTGATGAAGCCATTCGGATCTTGTAAAAATCTTCTCTCTTCCTTGCTCCTGATAAAGTCATTCTTTTATACTCAGCATTATCTTTAAAGCACATAGTTGTTTTTATAATTCTCCGGTATAACTGTTCCTTTTTGTCCAGAGTTTCCATATTGTTATACACTTCAAAGGGTGTCATTGGAGAAGTTATAAACACTTTATCCCATAATGTCCACGCATTTTGTATATCTAGCACGGATCAGCTGCTTATATCCCTGTAATATCATCAAGATTATTCCTTAAGGTGACTGTCCTCGAAATTCATCCAGAAGGATAATCGGTTCTCCATTATAATGATTAAATACTGATCCATAATCACTAATGATATAAACATTATCCTCACCATATTGATCGGCAAGCTGAACCAAAGAGTATGTTTTGCCCGTTCCTGTTTCTCCAAATATCCATTTAACATCAACTTCTCGATTTATCGGAGTTTCCTTCTTACGTTTAGCAAAGTATCCATCCTTGATCATTTTCTCATATTTACGGAACGAGAAGTTCTATAATCTGAGAGGGTGTATATCCTTTCTCTATCAGCTCCTGAATGATCTCAAGTTCCTTTCTGTTACACTGTGCTCCTTTTATCTCACCATATTTGGCTACATAGACGACCTGTTCACCTTTTTCCTGAAATTGTCCTCGCTTATTAATATAATACTCAGCTTGTTGCTTATTGCCCTTTGTAGCTTCTATATGCGCCTTAGGATATAGCTTCTTTATAGCAGTAAATCATGATTGGTTCGTATCCTCTAAAACCATTTGTAAATGTATTAAGCCTTCTGCTGAAATGCAATAAGCTACTGCACCAGTTCTTGTCGGACTTTCTTCATACCATAGCTTTAATACAGTTTCCGCTATATTGATCGGTTCCATGTCCATATACTCTTCCTGTGGATTATTCCATACACAGAACCATGATCGGCATTTATCATTACTCTTTTCTATAATTTTACCTCCTTTGTCTCAGATGTTGTCTCAGTTAGGTGAGACAGCCAAAAGTCCCTATTTTCAATGCATTGAACCACTTTGTCTCATGTTTCAGAAGTCGGGAGGTAATACTAACCCCGACTTTCTGAGATCATGACCTCAAGTACTTGATATCCATATATTAACATTGCATAATGGTTATTTATAGAGCCACATTATATTTGCAAAGGAGTTATTTTTATGGATAGAGCAACAATTCGAGCTATTTTAAAGAAACGAATATCTGAGAAAGGATATTCTCAGGAGCAATTTGCAGAAATAGCAGGAATTGGTCATTCTACCCTAAAAAAGTACTTAAAGGGAGAGAATACATACCCTTATGAAATACTAATGATCTTTGCTGAGAAACTGAATTGTAGTTACGACTATCTTTTAAATTACAGTAAGGTACCTGAGCGAGAAAACCAAGATATACGAAATGTGTTAAGATTATCAGCTGAGGTAACAAATATATTGAAGGCTAAGGCTTTCATATACGATACCCACGATATGAGTAAGTACTTCATTAATACAGTAAATGCTATGATTATATCTGAAAACTTTATGGATTCTGTTATGCAATATATGCTTACGACACCTGAAGGATACGTAAAATAGCTAAGTATGTAAAGACGGTAAAGCGTATCTTGACATACTAGCTATTTTACGGGAGAGGTGGTTAAGGAGTTAAGGATAATTGTGTTGCTTTAATATTTACATATAATTGTTGTCAATAAAGCAATATGGGGTTATAATATTTCAGTAATTTCCAATTCAAAGGAGGAATTTCGATGAATATAGATAATTTAAAAGAATTACCGGATATAAAGGAGTTCTTGCCCTACTTAAAATCCATTGGAACATTTCTATCAATAATGAAATTTATCCCTAAAGGTATTAATCATATCAAAGAAAAAATGTCAGTACATGAATATGATATAAACGAGATCTTTGATGAAATCAACAAAGATAAATTATCTATTAATGATTATATCTCAACAGAAGGATATCTCCTTAAGTACGGCCAAGTCTTTAAGCCTTATACTTATACAAATAGTGTCTGGGGCCCTACAACCAAAGAAGAAATCCGTGATATAGAAAATAAAAATCACATTACAAAGGATAAGTCACGTGAAGATTTCTATTTTACCAGGCAGAGAATGTATTTACCAATTCAAACTTTAAATCATTTTGATAACATTGGTTGTGCTTTTTTATATGATTATAAATTTAGCGGTTTTATAATGGGTAAGGATTTAAGCAAAGGTGTTACTAGCGAATTATCTATAGAAATTGATAAATATGCAAAACCTATTTTAGTTTTGTATGATATATCTAAGCATTCAAAATTCCTTAACAATAAAGTTAATATAAAAGGAAAAGTTGTTATTATACCAAATTCAATTGCAGCCTCATTAAATGGAATTTATGATGATAATATTAGAGCTATTTGTTCAAATTTCTATAGACCCTATAATGAAAACATTAATATGATCTGTATTTCATTATTAGACGATAAAACAAACATCCATTTAGCGAGAAAAAGCTCCCTATGTGATAACTTTTTAAAACTGGAAATGCCAATTTTTTTAGAGGCAAAGTTAAGTAATTTCAGTAATATTAATAATGATAGTACTATTGAAATGCTAAATAAGATTATACCAAATACAATAGATAAAAAGCTAAAAGGTGCTATAAATAACCCCTATACATTAAGAGATGAAAATGATCCTGTTGTTAGTTTTCCTTCTTTTGATGAAAACCATTTTACATATAATAGTCCAGATCGAGTTGGCTTTTATACTACAACATCATTACTTGATAATGAAATGTATATTAAATCACTTGAGAATTTGACTCGTATAGTTAATAATTTTTCTATTGATTACAAAAACTTATCAAAAAAGAATTTTGGTAAAGAGGACAAATTAAGCATATGCTTTTTATATGACTATACCAAAATGAATATATTCGATCCCCATAACATTAATTTTGAATTTGATAAATTAACTAAATTTAATAGTAATGATCCGACTATTGATACATTAACATGGCTCAATCAAAAATAATCCTCCTCTTATTGAGTCCGTTCTTGAGTCCTTAGAAAATGGAAGTCTCGGAATGCCTCCTTTTTAAATGATTTTTCGTAGCGGGGATTATTCGAATCCCGTCTCGCGCTTACAAAATCCCTTGATTTTCAAGGGATTTTTTATTGCGCTGATATGTGCACAGCTTTTTTACAATGCATTATTCATAATATTTAGATTCTCTTGTTCGGTATTTAGATTATAAATATATCCAAGTATGTTCTTTTCATCGACTTGTCCGAGAATATCCCGTCTCTTATCAAGTGGCATTCCAGCGTTACTTAATCGGCTTGCTGTAGTCCTTCTTGTACAGTGAGGACTTTTGTATGTAATACCTGCATCTCTGCAATACTTACTAAGCCAATAGGTCACAGCTCTTGCAGTTAATCTCTCGCCATCTCTTTCAAAGATAAATTCACCATCGGGATTAAGCTCTTTCGCTTTGCTGATAATTTCGTTTGCTTTGTCAGTGTGAGGAATAAAGCGGTATTCCGAGTCGTTTTCCTTCTTGAGATGTTCTACTATCTGTACACCGGCACTCTTGAATTTCTCACCATCAAAGACAAATACCTTTTCTTCCATCCTCTGGATTGCTATCTAGCATACTCTATATCAGAGTATTTAAGTGCAGCATTTTCTCCGATACGGACTCCAAGTTGGATCATAAGCTGGATACACAATGCTTCTATCGTATTCGATACAGTTACAACCAGCGATATATATAGTGAAAAGCGGCGCTTCCTGATTGATTTTAATTGGAGATATTTTCAATAAATAATACAAGGAATACTACACTACAAACACGCAAACCTTTGGGATGATGGCTTGCGTGTTTCTTGAATAAAATTATTTAATCTCTAATTGCAGATATTCCTTCGTAGAGATACATTTTGCAAAATCCTGCAGAATACTTAGGGTTATATATTGAATCGTCTCCCTTGGAATCATTTCCCCATCAATACCTTTTATGTTGAAGGTACGAACGCCCTCCTTAATCACTGTTGTTTGATAGCCTCTGGCAGAAGCTTCGCGAATAGTCGTGTCACAGCAAAGATGAGTTTGCATTCCGGTTATAATGACATTCTCAATCCCTTTACTCTTTATCAATTCTTCCAAATTTGTTTGGTAGAAGGAACCCGCCGTAAGCTTAGTAACGATGGGTTCGTTTGCAAGCGGTTTAACCTCTTCTCTAAAGTCAAACTTCTTATCCTCATAATTGTCACCCCATACATGCCTTACATGGATTACATGCAACTTTCTTCTTCTAGCATCCTCTAGAATTCTCTGCAGGTTAGCAATATACTCCTCATGAGTTTCATTGCCCCAGTAAAAGTTCTGCACGTCAATAATTATTAGTGCCGTCTTATTGCTGTTTAAAATAGACATAATTATCTCTCCTCTTTTCTTCATTAATTAGAAACTAAGCTCTCCTTTAATTTAAGTACTTAGTCTGTCCATACGTTTACTGTCGACCTGTTGAAGCATTCGCTTTATTTTTTTATTGTATAAATAATTTAAATTTTACATTTTATCTCCTTTCGATTTTCAAATGATATATCTAATGTTATAATTGTTTGTAAAATAATTCAATTTGGCTATGTAATAAAAAATGCCGTAATCATTACAGCATGAAAGGAGTTATCATGATTGATGAAATTGATCTGCAAATCATTCATTTGCTTAACGAAAATTCCAGACTTCAATGGAAAGAAATCGGCAAGATAATTCATATGACCGGACAGGGAGTAGCAGCACGCATCCACAAAATGGAGGAACTTGGGATTATTCAAAAATATACACTCAAAATAAATAATAAGAAATTAGGCATGGAACTGACCGCTTTTATTACGGTACATATGACAACAACAGATCACAAGAGTTTTGTTACTTTTCTCCAAACACAGGACGGTGTATCGGAAGCACACCTTACAAGCGGAGGAGGCTGCTTCCTATTGAAGGTAGTAATGCAAGGAACCGAGCAGTTAAACCAATTTCTTGAATTACTGCTGAAATATGCTGGATATTCCCTTATACTATCCATAGATAAGGTAAAAGGCTGATTAGCTAAATAACAGAAACCGTAAAAATTCTATCTATCAGTATTTATATTTTAATGATCTTGGCTCAAATTATCTTGCCCTTACGAAATCCCTTGTTTTTGAAGAGATTATTTGTGGCTCTGACATGTGCACTACTTTATGTAAGAATATGATACGTAAGTGATGAATAACCCACCGGTTTAATATAGACTCCATTCATCGGTAAAGTGTACGAATAAAATTTAGAACAAGCTAATTATATTTATCATGCAGAACTTTTTATAAGAAATCAGAGAATCATGATGTTTGATAATATGGATGTGGATTTGGCAAATAACACTTCATTATCTATTACCATAACGTTTGATACAAGTGATGAGGTTAAAGAAGCATATGATATTTAAAAGATGCCGTACTGCCATTCTAATAATATCCTCTGTTGTACAGATAAAAACCTCCGCTTTGCACACGCATCCAACTTCTATGAATGAGGAGCCAGTATAGCCCGTTCCTTAAGCCCTAGTTTATATACTGCCGGC
>JAEZTJ010000054.1 GCA_023421505.1 Bacillota bacterium | reverse complement strand
TCGCTCATGGGAACCTCCATAAATCCCACTTTTCACACTAAGGTGTGAAAAGTGCAATAAGTGTTTTATAGAGATTTTCTCATGATCAGTATGCAGAAACAAGGCACCTTTTTATAAAGCGCTTACGTTATTTCTTTTTAAATTATAATACAAAAAAATAAGTAATACCAGTTTATTCCTCTTATTTTTTAAAGTTGCAGTATACTGAATTAATGTACTAAAAATTTGTATATACTTAACTAGGAACAAGGCACGGAGAGCTATATTTCCATGCCTTGTTCGTTACTAATTTTATTTCAAACTTTATTGTCAATAATTTTAACAGTTTTAAATCTTTACAATTTATTTTTCAAACTTTATTGTCATTTTAACTTTTTGGGAGTGCAGAAAAGGTTATAAATACGTATCAAATTTTCCAAACTTTAATGTCTCTAATCATTTTTTGAAGTGAGCAGTTAAAGTGCAAAACATTTTTTTTTTATCGCTTTTAAAGGTCTTCCGGCTGTTTTATTAGGACAGCTTTACGAACGTGTTTATCATAATTATAATCTAATTCTTAGATCTCCAAAACACATTATCCACTTCACAAAAAGATTTTTTCCATTATTTGTAGCTTTATTAATATTTTAATGTTATAATTTGGGTTATTGGTAGAGCAATATAGAACAGCAGGATTTAAATCTAAATAGGCCATAATTACTACTTGATTAGGAGAAAATATATGAAATATAGAGTTGAAGGTAAAAATAGAATTTGTGGTGAAATTACAGTTCAAGGATCTAGGAATGCTGCAATACCAATTTTAGCAGCATCATTACTTACGAAAAGAAGCACACTCTACAATTGTCCTAACATATCAGATATTGATAATATAATTGAAATATTAAATTACTTAGGCTGTAATGTAATAAGGACAAATGAGTCTGTCCATATTGTTCCGGACACATTAAATAATTATGTTATAAAAGAAAAATTTGTTAGACAGCAGCTATCTTCTATACTTTTAATAGGTGCAATGCTTGGACGGTGCGGCATGGTTAAATTTTTTTATCCTGGTGGAGATAGTATTGGAAAACGACCTATTGACAATCATTTAAATGGTTTGAAGGAGCTGGGAGTTGAGATATATGTTGAGGAAGAACTTATTTCTTGTTATGTAAAGGAGAGATTAAAAGGAACAACTATTAATCTAGAATTTCCAAGTGTTGGAGCTACTCAAAATATTATCCTTGCAGCTTGCACTGCTGAAGGAGTAACAATTATTAATAATACAGCAAAAGAGCCCGAAATAGATGATTTAATAGACTTTTTAAATAATGCTGGGGCACAAATAAGACGAGATGGAGATTCAGTAATAATAGTTGGGGTTGAATCATTAGGTCAAGCAGAACATAAGATTATTACAGATAGAATAGCTGCTATTACATATCTATCCGCAGCCGCAATTACTGGCGGCGAAATTACTATTAAGAATGTATGTATTGAACATATTAAAGTCATTATCGATGCATTTATAAAAATGGGGTGTACCATAAACATTAATAAGGATAGCATTTATTTAGCAGTTAAAAGCAAGTTACTAAGTATTGGTACAATAAAAGCAGAGCCCTATCCGGGGTTTCCCACAGATGCACAATCATTTATATTATCTCTTTGTTGTGTTGCAATAGGTTCAACATATGTTATAGAAGAAATATTTGAAAGCAGATTTCAAAATGTAGAGTATTTGATTAGGATGGGTGCTCAGATAGAGTTTAATCCGAAAGTGAATTCAGCTTTAATAAAAGGGCCATCTGAATTGCATGGAAATGATGTTGCTTGTTCTGATCTACGTGGAGGAGCGGCTTTAGTGATAGCTGCTTTAGCCGCTGATGGTATAACTATAATCAATAACATTGACTTCATTAAACGCGGTTATCAGGACTTCTGTAAAAACCTTAATATGTTAGGAGCAAAAATAATAGAATTGGAGTAAGAAGGAGATTAAGCAGTGGAGAACTTCCTTAAATCTATCGGAATATTAGCTTCTTTAATTGGAATAATTGATCCAATAAAAGATATGTTAAAAGACCCCAAAAAAGAATTTCATAAACATATAATAAATACAATTGAAGCAGCTGTAAAACTTTACGAAAAAAGTTTAAATCGATCGACAGAATTTAGCTCCATAATTCCACCTGATGCTACTGAAATTATTATAGAAAATATCTTCTATGCCATGAATAATGATTTACCAGTCACTATTGATGTTATATGTCCACAAGATGATATCCCCAATCATATAAGAAAACAGCTTTTCAATGCAATTTATTCCGGTTTACAATATTCAATTATGTTTTGTTTACGAGACTTTCAAAGCTGGATTAAGCAATCAAATAAGGAAATAATTTATTATTTAACTAAAATCGTAAATTATCAAGAACAAACAGAACAAATTATCAATTCAATTCTTGAAAAAAGTGATTCGGCGAAAGAACAAAATAGCAGAAGTATAAAGTCAAAAAACAAGTTTCACTATACTTCCAAAATGACTCAATTTTTTGGACGTGATATGGAATTGAAAAAACTTAAGGAATTCTGTTTGAAAGACAATGATGAAACAACTGTATGCTGGTGGGCTGTAACAGGTGAAGGTGGAATTGGTAAAACCAGGTTGGTATATGAGTTAATGAACAATATGCAAGAACTAGGATGGTCAGTATGTATCCCCCGAGATCACACCTACAACACTTTAGTCGAGTGTAGCAAGAATTTACCAAATAATACTCTATTTGTCCTGGACTATTCTGCAATGTACATGAGAGATATCGGTCGTTGGATTGAATATGTTGTTAAGCAGAATACTTATTCAATAGTAAGAATAATTTTGATAGAGCGGTTTGGTGAAAGTTTAAAAAATTCACACTGGGTACTATTAGATGAAGTCTTTTCGACAAAAAATATAATAGAAACTTTATATGAAAGTGATTTTATGGTTTTAAAGGAAATTGATGAAGCAAACCTTTATAAAATCATGAAAAGTTATGCTCATATCAAAAGTAAGTCAGTGTCAAATGAAGTACTTAATAAACTATATAGAGTATTAGTTAAAGTTGATCCTGATTTAAAAAGACCACTATACTGCCTTTTTATTATCGATGCATATTTGAATAATGAAAATCCACTATATTGGGAGCGTGAGGATGCATTAAATTACGTTTATACAAGAGAGCTAGATTCTCTTCGGCAGCATATAGTAGGTGTATGCAATATCGAGAAAAACTTAATAACTTCATGTCGTAACCTAATTATGACTTCAACAATGACCGGAGGACTTTGTTACCCAGACGAAGTCAAAAAATACTTTCCAGTTGAATATAATACAATTAATGATGCATGTTTTAAATATTCAAACGACCAATTGTTAGAAGATATAGGGTTGTTAGATAATTCAATATGTTATCCTCTTGAACCAGATATAATAGGCGAGTTTTTTGTAATTCAAACTTTAGATGGTATGAATCATGAAAGAAAAAAAAGCTATATAACATCAGCTTGGAATAAGCCCAAACAAATGAAGGAATTTACAAATCGAATTTATCAAGATTTTTCTGATATACTCATAAAAAACAATCTTGTTAATTTATTCAATGGAATTGAATTACCAAAAGATAATACTTGTGTTGATTCACGCCTTATAGAAAATACCATTGTTGAAAATATTATTGTTCCAGCATGTTATACATATATTGATGAGTATGCCTTCAGAGGTGCCAGACAATTAAGTTGCATTAGTATATTATCCTCAACTTTAACAAGTATTGGAGTAGGAGCTTTTTTTGAATGTGAAGGCTTGACATCTATAAAACTTCCATCAATAACATCAAAAGTTATAAGTGGCTTATTATTTTATCGATGTTATAATCTAAAGGAAATAAAGCTTCCTAGTGATATTGAATTTATAGGTACAAGTTCATTTCGTGATTGCATAAGTTTAGGTGCAATCTTATTACCCGATTGTCTTAAAGTCATAGATAAATGGGCTTTTTGGGGATGTACAAGTCTCTATTGCATCGATTTACCAAAATCACTTACACAAATAGGTGAATGGGCTTTTGAGGGTTGTTGTAACCTGAAAGAGATATATATTCCAGACTCGGTTTCAAAAATAAGCTATCGCGCATTCTTGGGTTGTGATAACCTAAGAAAAGTTTCACTTCCGAAGTCATTAAAAGAGTTAGCATCTGATTTTCAATACTATAATATTGGCCATAGAAGTATTAAAATTGAGATTAGAGAATCGTAAAGCTATGTTTATATTCAAAACATCTGTGATATCCATACATTGAGAAATTTTATATTCTTGTATTAGCAAAAATTAGTTACCCATTACGGTAGAAGCGTACATATTTTGAGCAACGCTGGGCTTCTCCGCCCATCGTTGCTCTTCCAATAACTAAAAAAGTTCATTATTACAGTACCCCTTCAAATCCAGGTAAATCGAATTCCAAATTAGCTATTCTAATTTTCTAAAAAGTAGAGGATGTGACTACTGTAGCAGGATAGAAAATTATAAAAAAAAGAGTAAAGGAAATTTTTGTCAACTAATACATGGTGCTAGATTATACTACTTATCCGAAAGATGCTAAACATATGCATAATGTACCTACCTGTATGGGAGATAATGGGACGTAAAATGCTAGCAGATTTGAAGTTCTCAATGACCTACCAAGCCAGTCTTCCTCCTAATTTTTTTATATTATCTACCAATCTATCAAATGTCACAATCTTAGTATTTAATTTTTCATACATACTTTGACTTCGAACATCTAATGCCATTTGATTCATAAAATCTCTTCTACTAACAACTAGATAATAATATATCCTGCATACTGGAACATCTATCCCTTGTTGAAAAAATCCTATGTTTTTTAAAAAGTAATCCCTATTACCATCAATCCATCTTTTCCAGTCTTGTATTTGAGTCAATCCCTTTCTTACACTTTCACTTTCTGTATTAGCTGTATTGATAAGATATTCTGTGTTCGCTTTTTCAAATTCGACAAGGACAATACTATAGCCATCGGAATTCTTCCCTATTAACATATAATCAGCAGCGTATTCATTTCCCAGTTGCTGTTCTGGGAAGAGATAAGCGTCATGATGACCAAAATTATAATCCAAGAATATTGAACCTGGTATAAACCACTTTCTATATTGCTTAATATATTGTTGAATCTTCAACTCATTCTCAGCAGCATATATTACATTATGAAATTCAATAGCTTCTTGCTCAAAATCCAAATCCTTATATTCTCCCAAATACAAGTAATTATTAGGAAAGAGAGACCTTTTATGCCAGATAAATTTTCTTATTTCTTTATCTGGATGGGAAAATCGGGGAAAATTGTGAGTATTCTTTAGCCCTTTTTTTAATTCATATGAAATTTCCGCTTCATATGCCTCCTGCTCTTTGTCAGTTAATATCAATTCGTAATTCCTGTCCTGTAACTTCATTCTCTTCCTCCAAATAGTATCATTACCATTATTCAATATCTATTTACCTGCTTATCCCATCAAATTTATGTTAATAAAATAATATCCACCTTTACTTTGAGTTAAGTCGGCTCGAAGTAATATTTATCTTAGCATTTCAGAAGTAATGACCTCTCGATTACAATAGTATTCAATTGGCATATTGGCATTGTCAAATAGACGTAAAACTGGATTGTCGTGATCAAACATATACTTAGGATCTGAATTAAAGTATTCAAAAAGTCTGCCGAGCAATTGAGATAGAAAATAGTTAACCTTTTCATCTTGACTTAACTTGTCAGCATTGTCAAACAGTACAAATTCTAGAGGAGCGCAGTACTCAAAGCAATAATATGTACTATCAGTAAAATAATCACGTGCTATTTCTGGTCTTCTTAAAAATGCAGACAGTTGCGTAATAAATTCTGGGCCATGATACAGACTGTGAGCATAAGTATTTTTATATAGTAAATCCTTAAAAGCAAAGCCATTAAAACAAAAATCTTCTCTCCCAATATTGTATCCGAGTCTACTTCTCAAATAGCAAACTCCATTTTCATAAGTATTCTCAAGAGTAATAAGGTTTCCATTATCATAAACTTCCAAATGTCTATTTTGTTGGGTAAAAGTAACATTGTGCTCTTTTAGAAATTTAGACAATGGGTTTTCTATTGTCAACAACTCGAATAAATTATTTCCTGTTAATGTATCGTTGCTATTTAATCTACGTCCTAAGTGAAAGAACAAAATTTCATCTATACACTGGTCGGTCATATGGTGTTGAATGAATGTATCAATTTCAACAGATAAGATATCTCCATTACAACATTTATCTTGGATACATTTCTGAGCTGTTAAGCTAAAGAATTTCAAAAGATTAGGCGGTGTAATTGCGAAATAATCACATGCTCCTTTCAGCATTTATCATATGAATGTGTATCTATATACATTTTTTACCTCTCTTATATAAGAGCAAATTTTACAAATTCAACCGTATCTTTTTTACTCATAAATGTAGTGTAGAACTTCCCATTATTCCGCTTACATTAATGTGTTACCCCCGCTAAGAAAGTACACCTTTCAAACCTTTTTGTTTATTTTAATTTATCACAACTCATTTTTCCATTTGCTAATCCTTTCCTCTACATCTTTGATTTCAATTAGTTTTTTTACATTGCCAGACTCTATCACCAATACAAAAGCAACCACTGCTTCAATAATATTTTCCTCTAGCATCCAAAAATCTTTGGATACTCGTGCGTTCTCAATTATTTTTATTAACTCCGTGGTACTGATAAATTTCGTGTAAGAATCACCTTTGAGTTCGTATTCACATGCTTTTCCCCCAGATGACCAAGTGGCTAAATGTAAAGCCAAAAATCTAACTGCATTTAGATCATTGGTTATCGCAGATTTTATATAATCGGAATATGTTTTTTCTTCGATAAATTCCCATAAAAAAGAAACCGTTCTTTTCTCTTTCCACTCAAATAAATTGGTAATTGCCACAAAACTTTTTATCCTCTCTAAAAATATTTCTTCAAGATGATTTAAATTATCTGAATTAATAAGTTTGGGCTCTTGAGAATAAGATGATTCAGCTATTCTTCCATGAGTTAACTCAATAATATGTAAAAGATGTAATAAATACTGAAATGATAAAAAATCAGTGTTTGAAAGCATATTAGAAATAATATTAAAACGAATGTTTTCATCACTTATTCTAAAGAGGAAATCTGAAATTGTATAAACACTAATTTTGTTCAAATCCGCGCCTATCAATTGCTTCTCTTTCCCTGCAATTCTTCCTCTCTGAAACACTAATACGCTCAAAATGAGCTCTATTCTATCTTCTGGAATCCTTGACAAACTATACTTCATTTCTTTTAAATAAACATCCAGCAGGTCACGCTCATTAAGCACATTAATATATGATCTCAACTCATCTTCTTTCATGCACAATATTGAATCATCGATTTCGGTTCTGCTGATTTTTATACTGTCCAAAGAAAGCGAAAAATACAAATCGAATTTACTCTCAGAAGCTATTCTCATTGCCTGATGAATCTCAGCGGTTGTTTGAAAAACACTAGAAAATGAAATTCTATTTGAAAACACAGGGAACAAACTAGCAACAGCTGTTAGCATAACATGAGGATTTTTTGGATAAACATCTTGAAAACGTTTTAATGTTTCCCCCTCTTGTTTCCTTATATCATTAAGAGAAATCCCCCCACCATTGTAACCCCCAACAAGAGAAAATTTGTTATCTCTAATCCACTCATAAATCGTAGAAGCAAATACACGTAAGGCACATATACCCGACATATCAATAAAATCTACTTCTTCCTTTACTGTAGAATACATAAATGTTAAAGCATTACAAAATCTATTAATATCGCGCAATGTGTTTATAAAAGGGCTAATACAAGAATCAAAAACGTTTGACCATCGTGTCTTATCAAATTCCATCCCACCGTGAACTTCTATTAAGTCATCTAGCTTTTCAAATAGAATATAATGAAGCTTTTTAACGCTTAATGGCGGCACATCAAACGGAACTTGAATAATTTTTTCAAGATATTCTTCTCCATCACAATGTTGGACATCACTCAATGCACGTACCACAATATCTTTATCAAATGAAAGTAAATATATTATGTTAGGGAAACCTGCAACAGCATTTACCAATTGAAAAATAAGTTGAATTTGCTCATTTGAAAGTCTGTCTATATCATCAATCACTACTAATATTCTGGTATCTAATTCTCTCAATACTTTTTCAACTTCACTTTTTCTAAAAGAAACATCATTTAGTTTCGCTTCCGCCTTGTTCTTCATTGACTTACCTAGCATTGCAGACAGCTTAGGCAATAGTTTTAAATAAGGTCCTACTACTGGTATATACTCTGAATACTCTAAAGCGGACGAATACTTTTCAATTGCAGACCCAACATTTTTCATTTTCTTCCCTTTATCATCAAATCTTAAAGAATTCGAGAGAGTCAGAAAAAATTGATTAATCAGCTGATTAGTATCAGTAAAGTTCCAAGGATTAAACTGTACAACAACTATTTTTTCGTTATTATCTACTACTTCTGATAATTCTCCGATTTCTTCAACCGTCATATTTAGAACGGAGCTCTTTCCACAGCCCCATTTTCCTTGAAGCGAAATTGCATAATTATCTTTTGTTTTAAATTGCATTATTGCATTTGCAAGTTGTTTGGCGAATGAACTCCGTCCAAGTTTGTCTTCACTCATTTTATTTATTGGTTTATCTGTATTAAACATATAACTTTCTCCTATTTAAACACTCATGCCAAAGCAATTTGTTCGTCCATCCTCATTTGAAATATACATATTATTTGTGCTCTTCTTTCTAATATTTCAGCACTCTCATTATCGCTATAATTTCAAGTTTCATATATTTTTTTACAATATAATACAAGTAAACAATTGTCTCTATATCCTATTTTAAAACAAAAAACATTGTCAGGCGATGTCTGGCAATTTCTTATTCAAATAAATAAGTTTATAGTCTTTTATAAAATTTCGTAATGACTTCAATTTATAATAATCTGAATGTAAAATATCATCCATAAAACCATATCTAAGACCTAGATAAAGAAAAAAAATCATTATAAATATAGCAAATATTATAATAAAAAGTTTCGTAGCTTCGTCTATGTCAATTGCAAATTTAAATATCGCATCTAAATAACATAGCCATAATGGTCCAAGAACACCCGCACAAATTCCACTTTTTATATATAAGCCCGGTTTCATTTCTACTAAGTTTTGTTCTATCAAATAAATCAAGTAATCGACTTGTTCAATATTATGTACCTCTATGTTTTTTTGTCTTAGTTTTAATTCAAAATTTTGTTTCAGTAATTTACTCACTTCAAATCGATTTTTACAGTCATAATGTTCTTTTACTATTCTATTAACTTCACTTTTAGAAATCGGTAATACTAAAAGAATAGTGCCACCAAGAAACATTAATGGCCATGATTGTTGAAAAATAAAGCTACATGCTATAATGATTGCAGAATTTAATATAACAATGGCTATTAATAAAAATTTACTTCTTTTTGTAAAATGTTTTAGATAATTTTTTCTAAAATTAAATGTATCTTTATAATCATTTAATATTTTGTATATCATATTCTCCTCCTGAATCTATATATTGGATAGTGCCTAACGTTATGTAGCAACAAACAGAGCCTTAAGGTGCCCTCTGCATCTGAAGCCCACGATCTTCTAACCCTGATATCTGTTGATTATATAAAATTCTCATCAACTTTCATTTTATATTATAATACTAAATAAAATAAACTACCATATTATTCCTTATTTTTATAAAATTCTTTTTTATAAGTCTATTTTTAATGAAAAAGAATGGAGTCGCCTCTTTGTCTCAATAAAACTTGATTATTATTAGATTTTTCGACGTACTTTTCTACTATTCGTCAGAATAATTCCGTATAATATTTATCAGCCATTTTCTGGTAGTTTTAATCCTCACTTTGTTATATACTCAAATAAAGTATTCGCTTAACCGGCAACAACAGCTAATAAAATTAGGTGATTGCGAAACTCAGTAAATGTAAGTACCTAGCTAAATCGCTTGAAGGGAGAGGTTATCATGAATAAACAGACGGCCTTTTTTATTTCCGACAGGGCTTGCCCATCCATTTCTTATCGTATTAAAAAAGAAATATTTCACGAAAATATAGAAGATCCTGATATGCAGCTATTGCAATCAAAAATTCTTAACGAAAAAGAAGTTCTAAGGATTTTCTCGTTAAGGAAAGAAGATGGCTGGCTTGGTGGTTTATTTCATGGTGTAGATGAGCCTGAATGCAGTATCAGATACCTGATGGAAAAAGGGGTTGAACCGAGTCATCCGATTATTCAGGAGGCGCTGAATGCGATCATTAATAAAGGGGATCAATTCGATGAAGGGTGCATGCACCGAGTTGGAAAACCCCTTGATGCTTTGCATTTAGGCGGTTCTAAATTAATTCGGGCCTGTGTTTTTGCCTATACGGGAAATGAAACTTATGATTTTGTTAGTGAATATATAGAAGAAGCTCTCGAGGTATTTAGATACGTATGTGATATTAGGGATATTACCGATATTTACGATGTCTATAAGGATATATTCGTATTTAAAAGCGGCGCAATGTGGCCAAGCATCTATCATTTGCGTCTACTGGCCTATACGAATAGCTGGAGGAATGAGAAAAACCGGCAAATGCTGATAAGCGCTATAGCAAGACTTGCCGAGCTCTCACCTATTCCCAGCATAAAATTACTTTATAAACATCAGGTCATTGGACCTGCTGCTGTATATATGAACAATTTCAATAATGATATGAGTAATCTTGACGTAAAAGAATGGATGCTGTGGTTTCACCGAACCGAGTTAATTTCACGACTCGGTATAGCAAAAAAGGTCCCTTCCATAAAGGCTCAAATTGATTATGTAAATCAGCTTCTGAACGAAAATAATGGATTATTTACGAAAAATCTTAGGCACCGCTATTTTACAAAATGGTCCCAGTATATGGGGCTGGCACTTGAAGATAATTGGAGGTCAGCAGATAAATTGATGAATGATCTGACCTTTCGGTGCTTACTGATTAATTCTTTTTGGTAGCCCTGATAGCCGATACCAAATAGCTGTAAATCATTTGCAGAGTATAGTTTACCTCCTATTATTTACTTACCTTTGGTAATTGCGAAACTTATAAACTATAAGAATTGTATACATTAGATACTATTCCGAAGCGGAAGTAAAGTGTTAAAACACTTAAGCCCGAAGGAGCGTTGGAGCGAAGGAATATGTATCTAATGTGTATACAATTAATAAAACTACATAGTTCCGCAATCACCTATTTACTTACCTAGCAGAAGTAAAACCAGGAACAGGATACTCAGACAGGAAAAGCATATGGTACGCCAATATCTGTAGCAGCAGGCTTCTATCACGGCATAGACCGCAAAGACTGCAAGTACAGCAACCGATGCAACATATTGAAAAGAATGTGTAAAATAAGAGTAAAGTCCTGCCATCAGGAAAAGGATACCCGATAGTAACATGCATATTACCTTTGCTTTAATCTGAGCCTTCTTTAAATTTGGAGGTATTTCCTGGTGCTGTCTTGCTGCGAGCTCCAGACCATTTTCTTTGATCAAGTATATGCTGTTGCTGATTACCTGAAAAGCGCCCAGTGCTACAAAAAAAGCTCTGAATATTTCTAATTTCCACGACATAATTAATTCTCCTTTGACAAGTTATGTAATACTTTATTTAGTAAAAAAAATAGGGTCTCCACTTCTTTATCCGTAAAATTATCAAGTGCCACCTCATTACACTTAACGGCTTCCTCCTCAATGATACCCACAATATCTCTTACATGATCTGCTATGCTTATTTTATAAGCTCTTCGATCCTTCTCATCCTGCACTTTTTGCAGCATATTCTTCTTCACAAGCCGGTCTATTATTAAACCAATCGTTACGATATCTGCTTTAAGCTTATATGCAATTTCCACTTGTGTTAAGTTGTTCTCAACTGATAATAGCTTTAATACAGACCATTGTGCCGAGGTGATATCATATTTTTTGATTTTGCCTTCAAGCTGTCTTTTTATAAGCTTTGCATTGATACTAATTATATAACCAAATGAATCTTGAATTCTCATACTTCCTCCCAAATACTAAGTGTACTTATTATAAGTGTGCTTAGTATATCTCACTATTTTCCAGTTGTCAACATCAATTTTGTTTTATATTAAAGATATGCATTCTTGAAAATATTAATTCTATGCTTATCCGAAGGCTTCCAATCAATCAGTATATGCTGTCAATCTATAACAAACTTCAGCTTTATTATTCGAATCCATATAACACTCGCAAAGAGCGGCCATTTTCAAAATGGCCGCTCTTAAAATTAGAATTCATATTATGCTTCATTCCTTTAATCATTACTTTCATAACTATTAGTAGCTATTGGATATGCTTTGAGAAATGCATTTGTACGAAATTCCGCGTCCCTAATATGGTCACTGAAATCCTTATCATTCTTTAGAAAATAATCATATCTTAAAATTTGCTCTCCCGTATTCGTGATCGGATCATCCCAGGTTAGGTCAATATGATACCACTCATCCTCTACTTTAACGATATTCCAGGCATGGGCGCCTCCGCCTGCCATTCCGGTTATAATCCTGGTTTCAAGTCCTGCCTCTGTAAATATCCTATAGGCTGCTGACGTATAACCCTCACACACGGCGGATTTACCTATTAAAGCGTGATAAGCCGAATGCTTTTTTAGGGTTCTATCATAGCTTACTCGATTAATAAGGTAATCGTGAATCGCCTTCACCTTCTCATAATCAGTGGCATCCTTCAAATCCATAGCTTTCAGCACGCTTTGAATCTTCGCATCTACTTTCTTCTCCTGCTCTAGTGTTGTCTTATATCTAGCAGCGAAGGTAAGAGACGCTGTGCCTCCTAGGCTACTCCACTTCCAATTAGCGCTCCAGCTGCTTACAGAAAGCTTCAAATAATCAGCATCCTTAGAGGTATTCTTGTCATCAATTGCAGCTACAATATCAAATAAATCCGCGTTGGTGCCAATTTCCTTCATTGTCTTCACACTCATCTGAAGGGTAAATTTCTCATTGCGTGTCAGGAGCTTATCCTTGATGACCTGATAGACGTCTTCCTTCTTTGAATAAGTCTGCGCACTGGCATCAATCGGTACACTGAAGTAAATGAATAGCATTACCATAACAATTCCCAGAATTCTTTTCGCCATAAATCCTCTCCTTCGCAGAAAACAAGAATCAGCCTTTATTAAATAATATAATTTGTTAGGATAAATTGGCCTGCAAATAACATGCAGGCACAAGCCTTGTAGAAGTGGCTTATGAAGAATAGCAAAACAGCTTTTCATCGAATAATATGTCCAAAAAGCTAGGGAACTAGTTTGTTAAAAGTCAGCAGCTAGCTGTTTATTAACAACCTATATTTAATACTCTGGCTATATATAAATTTTATAAAATCCAGAACTTAAATTCAATGGGAGATATTACCGCTGTTAGCTATAACCAGCTTACATTTCTGATTAAATTCACGACAGGAGGTATAACCATACGCTGTTTCCGCATTTTTTACTCCATTTATGATAGCCTGCTCTACCGCATGAGCAGCCAATATCGCTACTGAATCAAGATTAGCTGAAACCTTTCCTGAAGCCATCGTAAATAAAGTATCTCCATCATAAATTGTATGTGCGGGGCGAACTGCCCTGGCAATTCCATTGTGTGAGATGGATGCCAGCTTATTTACCTGGTCTTTGGTAAGTCTGGCGTTCGTGATTACGGTTCCGATAATCGTATTTCCGCTATAGAAGTCGCTATGATCCTCATAGGATGAAAGCATTACCGCTTCACTTCCCGCAAGTGCAGTCTTATCCTCACTTTGCACACCCGCTATCAATTTATTCTGCTCTTTATCAAAGATATCTCCTATACAATTAACAGCAATGACTGCCCCTACCATAAGTTCTCCTACCCGAAAGCAGGCCATACCCAGCCCGCCCTTCATGGCATATTCTGTACCCTTTATCGTTCCGATTGTTGCTCCGGTACCGGCCCCATAATTTCCTTGTCTGGGTATCTCTCTATAGGCATTATGACATGCCTCATAGCCCATCTTAATATCCGGTCTTATCTTATAGTCACCGCATTTTAAATCAAATAGAATTGCACCGCAGACAATAGGAACCTTTACTATTCCGACATCCCTGCCAATACCCTTCTCCTCAAGAAATCTCATCACGCCGCCTGCCGCATCCAGACCGAAGGCACTTCCACCCGCAAGTGTTACCGCATGAATGCTCTGTCGTAGATTACTTGGATTTAAAGCATCCGTCTCTCTGGTTCCGGGAGAACCGCCGCGGACATCGACTCCTGCCGCAGCTCCTTCCTCACAGATGACTACGGTACAACCGGTCCCTGCTTCCGTGTTTTGTGCATTCCCTATATGAAATTCTTCAAGCTCTGTTATACTAATTTGCTTCATTTTTATTCTCCATACACTTATTAACCGCTTTTATGATATCTTCTAGCTCTGCAAGCGCGCCTTTGTCGACAACTCCGCAGGCCAACATACTTTCCTTCGGTTCAATAAACTGATATCCATATTTTTTTAATTTTATAATATTGTCCTGAACAATAGGATTATCCCACATATTCGTATTCATTGCGGGTGCGATTAAGACTGGCTTATCCCTGATTGCCAAAATTGTAGTGGAAAGCATATCATCTCCAATCCCGGCAGCTATTTTTCCAATTATATTTGCGGTTGCCGGTGCAATCAGAACCACATCTGCCTTTTGCGCTAACGAAATATGCTTTATATCCATAGGAAAATCATCCTGAAACATTTCTGCATAAACATTTCTTTTTGTTAATGAGCGAAAGGTTAGCGGTGTAATAAATTGCTTTGCGTTTTCCGTCATGATCACTTCCACCTCATAACCTTGTTTAAAGAAAAAGTGTGCCAGTTCCGCTGCTTTAAAAGCGGCAATGCTACCGGTTACACCAAGAATAATATTTTTCATAGTTCCTCCATTTCTGCCTGTGCAGCTTGTAAAATTAAATTGTTTTCAACTACTACGAAGAACCTTCTACTTTATTTCCTTCAGGATGCAGTCTGCAATTCCTTCTGCGATCTGCTCCTTCGTCGTAAATGTTTTATAGCTTTTGTCTTTATGAAGCAGATAACCAATATGTTCTCCCTCTTTTATACTCTGTGTTTCATTCGCTAGTACGAAATCACAGCTGTTTTTAAGTAAGAGCTTGTATGCCGTATCTATTAGCTGTTCCACACCTACACCAGACAGCAGCTTAAATCCAACCAAAAGCGTCTGCGGACTGGTTTTCTTCATGATCCCGATGACCTTCGGGGTTTTTTCAAGCATTAAAAGGGGGTACTCCAAATCGGAGCTGATTTTCTGCTGTCCTTTTACTACTTGTCCCTTCGCAGTCTCAAGTATTACCCTTCTCCACTCTTCATAGCTGCCTGCACTTAATAACTCAGCCTTTTTCTGAAAAAGATTCTGAGCAATCTCCTCCACAGTGGTGACATTGCTTACTTTATAATCACTTACAGCCATGGAATGGATGACTGCATCTATTTTCTTTGTAGTAAGTAAATGCTTTATTTGACTGTGCAGCTGATCCGTTCCTTCAATCCGCAGGATTTGAATATTCCTGTCATCTGACCTCGGAAGCACCGCGCCCATACCACATAGATAATAAATTGTATGCTCTTTATCAGACAGTCTTCGGGAGAACGACTCTGCAATCAGGCTTCCAAGCCTGCCGGTCGCATCATTTGTGATGGTTCTGACCGCATCAATTCGTTCCCTTGTGCCCCCTGCCGTAATAATAATATTCATTATTGCCTCCCCTCTGCTGCCATAGGACAGTGTTAAAATTTTATGGTATTTATTATTATGCAAGTTATGGATTTTGTCAAATACATCTGCCAGTTAATGTGAATAATCTTTCCAAAAACATGCTAGCCTTTAAAAGGGTATAGCCATTAACAAAGATATAATCAGAAATAGATTAGAAGCTATCTCCGGAAACGTGTTTCTTGTTTACATCAAAACAGCTAAATTCATAGCAGCTTTGATTAATTATTCAGCTTTTTTGTTTTAATATGACATACTATTGTCGTAATAGATATGCTAATATATAGGAAATTATACTTTTAGGGGTAAGAATATGAATATTAATATTATGGAAAGAGAAACCTTTTTTATTTGCGGATATATGGTGGAAACAAAACCGGAACAAAACGATAAAGATATTTCAGATTTATACAGTGATTTTTTTGGTAACGAAAAGGAAGCCATTCTAACAAAGCTTAAGGGCAGTAAAAAAGGATATTACGGATTAAGCTGGTATACCGAAGATCACAGGCGATACTGCTACTTACTAGGTATAGAGGTTGCGGAAGAGAATCCTGCTCCAGAAAACTCTTTGATAAAGAAAATTACAAAAACCACCTATGCGGTGGCTCGTTTTCCAAAAGGAGAAGATATTATTAAGGCCTGGACTGAGTTTTATTATAACGAAATTCCGAAAACTGGATTTAAGGTTTATGAAGAACATAATCTTTATTTTGAATACTATCCTTTCAGTGTTAATGACATGTTTGAATTATGGGTTCCGGTGGTGAAAGCTCATGTATGAACGCCTGCTTGATAAAAATCATTCCCCTTCTCCCGATTATATAAAACATTATATCGGAATTGAAAGTCATACTATTTTGCAGCAGTTTGAAGGCTTTTTAAATAATAATTATCATCTTATTAAGGAAATGAAATTTCCTTTTGGTAATAATTATGGTTGGGGGTATAAATATAGTCACAAATCGAGCCATATTTGTTATGTATTTTTTGAATCAGGCGCATTTACTGTTACATTACAACTTGGCGATAATTGTATTTCGAAAATTGAGCAAATTAGGCCCTATTTATCATCAAGGGGAATAGAATTGTGGAGCAACCGCTATCCCTGCGGGATACAAGGTGGCTGGATACATTATAGAGTTTTAGATAAGAATAATTTGAATGATATCTTTCAATTCATAAAGGTAAAAAAGAAGCCCATCAAATCGTAAGCCGCCAAATTCAAAGTTAAAATGCAGCACATTTTATTATTTACTCAAGCTTCGCACTTGAATAAGTGTCTCTGTTTCGCAGCTATTAGGATACCATAAAATGCGTTGAAAGAGTTATTTTTTATTAAAAACTTTTGACTATGCAGTTGTGATAGAAGTGTAATTTAATTGATATATAGTTAAAGTCTTTATAACTTTTTGCTGGAAGCTGTGTTAATTATTGATATCATAACCTCTTAGATTACTAATTCTTTGATTATAAATTAATATATATTTTATTTAATATGTCATACTGATGTTATATAACCAAAAATATGCGGCATTATTTTTGAATTAATATGTAATGGATTTTAAATTGTTATTTTAGTTGATTATTGTTGTTTAATACAGTCTTCCTTCATAATCATCGCTTGCTTTTTTATCGGTATAAAAGATAACAAAATCACCTGCTTTAAAATTAAATACTGCCCCTTGATTATCTGTCTTCTGCACAGGCGCACCCTCGGTTACCCACATAGAGCAGTTGCCATTCTTTAAGTAATTGTTTGCATTGATATAGGATAAATGCTCCTTGCCGTTTTTATCTATCGTGACGATATTGAAGTTGACAATAATATATCCACCCGTCAGCCAGAAGTTTTCCGCATAATCAATCCCGTGCTTTTTTAAATATCCATATACATCATAGCCTGTGGGTACGGCATGGACATGCATCGGAAGCTTATAGGTACCATACCAGCGCTGTATATATTTTGATAGGTCTGTTTTGGTCAGTTCCTTCCTTTCCTTCTTTACCTCAGTATACGAGCTTAGGCCTGTCATCAAAGCGGCATAGTCTGTACCGATAAAGGTTCGAAATGACGGCAATAGCTTAAGCTTAGAGTAGGAATACATCGCACTGTACTGCGTGGATATCTTGGCATAGGCTTTATTCATGACCGCAGCTGTATTTTTGATCTCCCTCTCCGGTATTCTGCTATATATATTACCGGTTGAACCAGATTGGATGTTGACGAGATCAATCCCTTCTCCTACTTTGACAATCGGCTGCAGCTTACCGTTAATCTCTTCTTTGTAATAGAGGTCTACCTGTTGTCTATTCTTTCCCTTGGCATCCACATAATAGAAGGTCGGTGTGATTGTGATATGATTACCACTTCCGTACATTTCTCCGATGGTATCTAGCATAAA
>JAEZTJ010000037.1 GCA_023421505.1 Bacillota bacterium | reverse complement strand
GCCTCCTAAATAGAGTAAAATGCTTGCATTCTCGCAAAGGGATTGGAGTAAAATGCTCGCATTTCCTGATAACAATTATAATGATAAATAACATGGATTGAAATCCACCCTTAAATTAGGCGCTTACAACTTTAAAACTCCCCGTTGTTCTATCTGAAAAGAAAATAGGAAGCCATAATCAATCTATCCAATTAAGTATATCAGTGTTCAAAGTGCCAGATGCTAAGATACTGAGCCGCTAACCGTTATTAGATTACAGTTGTCGGCTCTTTTAAATAACTCTCTCCAATCGACATTATTGCTGGCATTCTTATTAATGACTACAAAACAGTAACTATGAACGCAGTTTATTTCTGAACTTCTTAAAATATCCTTATCTTAGTTGTAGTATAATTCCAACGAAAAGCATCTTTAGAAACGTAAAATGCAATGACGCCCAGTTAACTCATCCTAATACATTACCATTATCGGGATTTATTTTAACTAGAAAATCCTGATAAGATGATTCAGGACTTGAATATACAACAAATTCCCAAACGGATTCACTACATCTAATAACGACTTTTGGATTGTCATATTGAAGAATATTATCTTCACCTAATTTAGTTAATGCTATATCAAATGCTTCATTAATGTCAATAATCCAATTGTCAGTATTAAGCTCTTCAGCACCTCCGCCTAATTCTTTTCTAGTGCCATAATTTGATCTGAATCCAACAATACTATCAGCATTCATATTGATAATAACAAAAGCATCTGCATCAAGTTTTTTTGTAACATTCTCTTCATAAAAGAAATATGATACAGTTCCTTTCCTTTTCTTTATTTGCTCTTTTCCTATAAAAGCTACATTAATATAGTTCAAATGCATTGTATCTCTCCATTTATCAACTCTCTTAATTGCAAATGGTAAACCTGATTTAATAGAAGCGATTGTTTGATCCAAAATTATTTCTGAATTGTCGTTTTGAGCTTTTGGTGTTGGTGTTGGGTCATAACCCATTAGAATTATAAAAGTAGAAGCTATTAATAAAATTAAAAAACATATTACAGTTTTATGGATCATTAATTTTTCTCCTCTAGTTATTATATTCCAAAAATACATCATAATATTGCAAAGTTTGGCGTCAATATGTAATATTACCATAATAATTACCAAGCACATTTATTATTTCATTTCGAAATGCATTACTCAAATCTATGTTTGCTTGCTGAACTTCCATGTTTAATACCAAACTGACATAATAAAAATTATTGCAGGAGCTTGTAACAATACAACATCTCCCTAGGATATGAAAGACTTACTACTATTTTTGATTTTTTATCGGGATATCAACTTAAAAGCCTGACAACATCTTAATCTTCAGGACGTTTGGCTGATTTCTCTCCATAGTTCCTATACTGAATGCAGTGGATGGGATACCGTCAATCTGACGGTACGGTGGATGAAAATATTCCAATACTCTCTACATTACCATGAATTGTTCTTAACCTACTTTAAATGCATGAACTCTATCTTCAATAAAGATTTCCGTAAATTGTTCATAATCATACTGAATATCATCAAATCCAAGTTTTAACGGTACTCTCAGAATTTTCTCGATTTCTTCTTCAATTTCATCTATTTCTTCTGAATTTATTATGGTTTCTATCGATTCCATGTTCTTGATAGTCAATGCACTACAGAATTTATCAACCTCTAAATTATCAGGGGTAATATCATACTCTGATAATTCCTCTCCGACCTTCTTACATGTTATCAGATTCCCAGACCGATAAATACCGAAAATAAAAATATCATCATCAAAGTTACTCGTATAAACAACAGGTACGTCAATAATATTTGAAACAGCTTTCGCTTTATCCTCTATGGTTTCAAACGAAATATTCTCGTCATATACTGAAACAGCCGCTTCTGATTGTACCATAAGAATATCCGGCAGTGCTAATTCTGTCTGTCTTTCAAGCATACGTTGTACTTCAGGATTTTTAAAGATACTTATGGCTTGCTTCCTTATTACGTCCATTGATTTATCATTATTATAGAAATCCTTTAATAACAATAAATTTTTGTCTTGATCTCCGCCATAAATATGAATACTTGCATATTTTTGTCCCATATCTATAACTCCTCATTATTTTATATTAACTGAACTTATTCTTTACCGATAGCAAGAAAATCCCATCTGACTTTCATTGTATTTTCCGTCCATTTTTTCTTGTCATAAATATTTGTGATTACATAGATTAAATTATCATCCGCTAAAAAAGCCGATACAATCGTTCCTTCAATTTCATATTCCCAAAGCTTATTCCCATCCGGCATATAAATTTTAATAAATGACTTCACATTTATTCCTTCTCTCCTAAAGCATACCTGCATTATCTTTTCATTACTTCCCACTATAGGAGCCTGGATAACATAATCTTTTATATCTGTACTCCACAACTCATTACCATCACTGTCAAGTGCCGTCATAAGATGAGGTGTTCTATTCAAATATAATATACCATTCCTTGCAAGTGCCGGCGTTTCAATTATATTTGAAGAATTAGGTTTATAAGTCCACTTTATATTACCGTCGGAATCTAAAGCATGAAGTGCATTATTCAAACATACAAAAATCGTTCCATCCTCTTTTATATTCATAAAATTTGTTCCAAGTCCCTGACCTATCAGTTTCTCCCACAGCATCTCACCATTCTTATTAAAGGCACATAAGGTTCTAGGTACATTTAAACCAATATAAATAATACCTTCTCTCGATATGACCGGGTCACACCAATTGACAGATTTAAATTGGTGCTGCCAATTTAAAGTTCCTTCTTTTGATATGCTTAATAAAGTACCTTTTATATCTGAATAGGTAAATATATATATATTGCCTTCTTGATCTATTACCGGTCTTTGTTTTGCGTTATTATTTATTGCATATTCCCATTTGATCTTACCATCAGGAAATAAACAAAATAATTTATGCCCGATAGAATTCATTGCACCATATGTAGCTATATAAATTAATCCATCATTTCCTAGTACAGGTAATCGTAATAATTTTTTGTAGCAAAATAACTCTTTAATTATACCATTTTTAGAAATCTCAAGTAATTTTCCGTCCTCGCAAAAAATTTTTTCGCTGCACTCTGAGACAATAATGGATTTATCGTAAGCGGTTTACAACAGGGTGCCTTGTAAATAAAAGAGACTGTGGTGCTAGAATATAATTAGTACAATTTAGACGTGGAAATTTCTTAACATAGAAGTATAATAAAAATATATGGAGGAATGGA
>JAEZTJ010000086.1 GCA_023421505.1 Bacillota bacterium | reverse complement strand
GCACCTTGGGATGAAACAGTCCATGATCTTTGCAAGATCAAAATGGAGTAAAATGCTCGCATTCCGGAATTCTAGCAATAGAATCCGGAATTTTTCTTAGGCATACCCCGAAATTAGGCGCTTACTTTTATGAGGTGAGTAGCGGGGCAGTACTCTTAGATGGATATAACATCAAAGGCATAAGGCAAAAGGATTTAAGAAGAAATATTGGTGTGGTGCAGCAGGAAGTTTATTTGTTTTCAGGAACAGTCCTAGATAATATCCGATATGGTATGCTTGAGGCGAGATTTGAAGAAGTAGTAGAAGCGGCAAAAAAAGCCAATGCACATGAATTTATTATGAAGCTACCGGAAGGATATGATACAGATATTGGCCAGCGAGGTATTAAATTATCTGGGGGCCAGAAGCAAAGACTAAGTATAGCCCGTGTATTTTTGAAAAATCCACCAATATTAATCTTTGATGAAGCGACTAGTGCCCTAGATAATGAAAGTGAAAAGGCTATCCAAGATTCCCTGGAAAAGTTGGCTGAAAATAGAACCACCTTTGTGATAGCTCATCGTTTATCTACAATCAGAAATGCAAGAAGAATTATTGTATTAACAGAGGGCGGGATTACGGAACAAGGTACTCATCCTGAATTAATGGCCTTGAATGGAACCTATGCGCAGTTATATCATATGCAGATCCAATAATAACTTTATAGATCTGCGAAGTTTGAGTTAAGTAAATAATCATTTCTGTTAGAAAACACCTAAAATAATAGGTGTTTTTTAATAAATTTACTTTACTTATTTTTGTATAATAATATATGTAGTACGGGGGGCGTACTTGAGAGGAGCTGAATATCAATCCCGGTAAAATAAGGCTAAGCATTTATGATTTCTTAATTGGGTGCAGATGCCTAATGATAAACAGTAAGTATTAATAATCTAAAAGTTCATATGGGAGAGCTTCTTATGCCAGCATATATTTATATTCAATGCTTTGCTAAATATAATGAAGAGACATTTACTCGTTTACTAAATAATTAAGTTGTCACGGTTATATTATACAGTGAAGAATAACATAAACGGAGGTTTGAATATGCAGGAATTTACAATCGAGGAGTTGAGCGAAGCGCATCGCGCCTTGCTGTCCACACTCCACAAGTGTGAGAAGATAGATGCAGCGAAGTTCGGCAAAGCACAGCAAACCCTTCTTGAACGGCGCATCGCAGCCCTGAAGGTTGCCCTGACATTGATTGAGAAAGAACAAAGCCAAAAAGAACAGGGAGAGAAATCGTTATGAAACCGAGAATATTTACGACTGCGTTTTCGAGCAGAGGAATAGACAGCAGAGCAAATTAGAACTGTATCGAAGCTATATCAATAAGACGAGAGGAGAAACATAGCATGTCAAAACTTATAAGGTTTGAGGTAAAGAGATTTCCTGCCGTACGCTTAATAGGAAAAAAGGTTAAGATAAGTTTAAACCCAGAGGGAGATAATAAAGCTGTGAAGCTCTGGAGTAGCATGTGGCAGGATGGCAGTATGGATTTCTTGGGGAATATTCCGGAGCGTTTAACAGAAGAAAAGGATACCGTAGGGTGGATTGGAGATTATGACTATCAAAGCAGTACTTGTATATATATCGCAGGTGTGCTGACGAAAGCGGGCACCCCTGTTCCAACCGGATATGTCAGCAGAGACTTACCTGAATGCCTGATGAGCGTAGGGTGGATCCAGGGACGTGAAGAAGCTTCTGACTTGTATGCTGGAGCACACGAGCAGGTGATACAGGCCATGAAAGAATATGGATATGAATATGATAATTCTACCGGCGGATATGAAATGCAGTATTACTCATTTCACAGGTTTGGAGTTCCGCGTTATATGGGAGAAAAAATTCTTGTCTTGGATTACTATTGTCCTTGCAAGAAGCTTATGACAAAGAATGATGTGAAAGAGGACGAGATGGTTAGTGATAGGGGGATGGTTGTGAAGAGTTTTGACAGTCTTGCAAAGCGATGCATCTATGCTTACAAGTGTACCTATCCGATCTGTATCCCCATAGAAGATCATAGAGCTAGTGAGATATCCCAAAGGCACATGCATGGATTTTTACAAGAAGTAATTAACAATATATATAACAATCCATCTTTGCTAAATTTTCAGGAAGAAAAGGATGATTTTTATGAGGATTGGATGTTAAATATAAATAAACCGGAATTAGATGATAAGATGAGAAAAATTGAGAAGACATTATTCGATTTTTATGCTTATCTTTATAAGCTTGGTGAATGTGGCGAAGTAAAAGATAATAGGCTGTATGTAAGTAAGAATGATATGAAGTTTGTTAAGAAAAGACTACAGCAATTAGAACAATTTGGCTTATTCTATGAAAGCAATCATACATCAACCATATTTCGTAGCGAAAAATATCCGGAGCTTTTTCCTGCATGGAAGCTTCTCTGTGATAAGAAGCCTAACTCGACAAAGGGAGAGATAATAAGATTTATATATTGTATGTATGACACTATGAAATATAATGCGGAACTTTTGTTTGGAAACATAGTTGAAGATAGTACATTAATTAATAAATTAGAGCAATTTTTCGAAGACAAAGGCTTTCGCAAATATTTTGATGAATCTGGTATTCATTGGGAGAAGGAGTATCATAATAAACAGAAGGGAAATGCAGGCTTTTCATTTAACTGGAAAAGAAGAAATCAAATGACGTTTTCCTTCCGTGTACCAAACTTTCGATTAGTACTCAACCACTTTGATGAAATGAATTATCAACTAAAGGAGCTGACATTTTCAAGAACAAAGAATTGTGACAATTGTGGATATTGTACTCAGATGGACAAAACAGGAAAAAGAATGCCTCTTACTATAGACCTGGAGTACAATGGTAACAAGTTAGGGAAATGTCCTCTGTTCCCTAATCTAACCTGGAGATATATTGACAAGAAGGAAATAGAAAATATAAAAGAACTTTTTGATTTCGCAGAAATTGTTTGATGTATTTCTATTTTTTATATATAAACAGAAAAATACAATACATTGTATATTTTTAAATTGCTAGGTACATAATCATACTTCTTGGCTTTACTTTTATCCTCAATATAACATTGCCTATTTATTCTTGTGTCAATAGAAATGAGCATATTAGACCTATTAATTATAGATTGAAAATAACCGATATTATATTCGATTATTAAATTATTTTAATTAGTTATCGGGTGTTACAAAGGAAATCTAATTAATGCTTGCTCAGCAACACAAAAATCCTTATAAATGCTGAAATTACTGGCATTTTCTGCTATACTTAATGCAAGGAAAACACTATTTTTTTTCAAAAAACCTTGCAGGAAGTGATGAGTATGTATA
>JAEZTJ010000085.1 GCA_023421505.1 Bacillota bacterium | reverse complement strand
TATACATACTCATCACTTCCTGCAAGGTTTTTTGAAAAAAAATAGTGTTTTCCTTGCATTAAGTATAGCAGAAAATGCCAGTAATTTCAGCATTTATAAGGATTTTTGTGTTGCTGAGCAAGCATTATTTATCCTCTGCGAATCTGATATCGAAGCTGCATTAATAGCTGCTGAAAGAGAGACAGAAAAGCTATCAAATCAAATTGCACTCGAAAAATTAAGTATATCCGATTCCTACTTAAGTGATAAGGAAGTGAAAGAAACTGCTTTAAGCTATGCCAAGGATGATTTGGCTACTGCAAAAACTGATGCTTTTGAAGCTCAGAGCAGGTATGACGAGGCAAACAGAAATATAGCAGAAGCAGAAAATAATTATAAGCAAGCTTTCGATAAAAGTATTGCCGAATTATATGAACAGAAAGAACAAGAATACAACGAAGCAAAAGCTGCTTATGATAATGTCCTCCTATCAAACGAGGAAGCTTTAACTTCCTCCTCCCGGGATTTAAATAACGCACAAGATACCTTAGCAGAACTGAAAAGTAAGGATGACAAAGTAATCACTTATCTCAACCAATATTGTAATTATTATAATTCAGATGCAACGATTATGCGTATATCAATTGAGGGGCTACTAAGTTTTGCATATGGCGATGAGGATGTATATCAGAAGCATTTAGAGCATGTATCTGAATTGGAAAATAAGCTTGATCGAGCCTATGAGGATTACCTGAACGCTGTAAGGGATTATGAAAAACAAAAGGAACAGCAGGAGAATACAATAGCTTCACAGGATGCATTCAATACAGCTTACAGAGCCTACCAGGATGCAAAGTATGACTTATCCGCTGAAAATAAAAAGGATAGTAAAATCAGAGCAGAAATAAATAATTTTTTATCTGCAAAACTAACTAATCATAGCGATAATATGGACGATGCCATATCTGAGATATACAATTGCATCTATGGGATCAGCGGTTATAAAAAGCATTTAGATGATATCTCCAAGGCAGAAAGAAAAATAAGTCAGATCAAGGAGGATATTAATACCCTGCAGAAGAAAAATGACCTAACTATCTCCATCGAGCGGCAAAAGCTTGACAAAATGCAGGAGCAGCTTCTAGCTATTAATAACGGAGCCTATGAAAGCAAAGGTATTGCAGACGTTGAAAAACAGGCAATTGAGACTGCCAAGCAAGAAGCATCAGCTCAGAAGCAGACCATAAAAGAGTCCGAAAAAGCTTTAATTTCTGTCAATCGATCATTACAGGCAGCAGAGTTTGAATATAGACGAACTATTTTACAGGATGAAAGCAATGCAGAAAGCTTATTAAAGCAAAAGGAAGCAGCTAATCTGCGAATTTCTATTTTTAAGCTTGATTTAGAAGGCAAACAACAAGCTATTAGTGATCTAACTAATTTAAAGAAGTCTAGGGGTAAGGTAAAGGCATCTGTATCCGGTACGGTAGACCGCATCAATATAGAGGCAGGTAAAAAAACTATATCTGATGGCAGTATTATTATAAATACTGGCGGATATGGTATTAACGTGACCCTTCCAAAGGATCAGGGCGAATTTATAGCAATTGGTGATAAAATAGAGCTTAAAAGGAAGGGTGAAAAAGAAACCCTTACCGTTACCGTTCATGGTATTAAATTTACCACCGATCAACAGCAAAAAGAGATGTTAGAAATTACTGCGGTTATGCCAAAAGGCGATTACATACCCGGCACTACATATGATGCTAAAATCACAAAAAGCTCTGCCCTTTATGATACCTGTCTTCCGATCGAAGCAATTCGTTCCGACTTCACTGGTACCTATTGTCTGGTTACACAATCAAGAAATACTATCTTAGGTGAAGAGCTGGTAGCACTCAAAATACCGATTAAAATTATTGATAAGGATCTATACATTGCAGCTGCAGAAGGTTCTCTTACTAATACGGATGACGTTATTATAAGTAGTAGTAAGGAGATCCAAGATGGAGATCGTATCAGATTAAAAAACTAAGCTTTCTATACGATGGAACTGTTTTATGACAAATCCTCTTAAATTATACCAACATAAAATTGCTATGCGGAGGTGGTTTAATTTGAAACATAAAATAAAAAGAAGATTAATACTGATCGTTTGTGCCTTCTTCTTTCTAATTTTTACTAGCTGCAATCTGTATTACCAGAAATATATAGTAAGAAATCTATCCTCTGTCAGTGCCAGATATAATAAAGAGGCAGTATCCTTAAAACCAATTAGTAAATCACTTAATAATCTGAAAGAAACCGACATACCAATCATCACCCTATGGAATAGACGAAGAAAGGAACTTATTCAAAACGGACTGACCGATTTGGCTTTCCTTTCAAATGTTATCGAAGTAAACGGGAATATGTCTCAAGTAATACCTATGAAATTTATCTGTGGCAGTAATGTTTATCAAGGTGATGAAAATGGCTGTGTACTAGATACAAAGACCGCTTTTCATTTATTCGGAACCATTTATGCTTTGAATAACAAAGTAAAATGGAACAACCGTGAATATATTGTCAGAGGGGTTGCTAAAGCGGCTGATACCATGATGCTAATCCAGATCACAGATTTAGATCATTTATATTCCAATATCGAAGCACAATTTCCTCATAAGTCGGCAAGTTATGGAATTGATAATGCTGCCTATCGCTTGGAAAAATTGCTCATTGAAAGTGGTCTTGATCACCCTGATGCAATGATTGATGGAGAAGTCACTGCCTGGTTACTGAATATTTTATCACATCTGCCTATTTGGGTCATTGGGTTTGGATTAGCTTTTTTATTAATTAGAAGCGCTTTGGAAATGAGCCAATCAGTTATACTGCGAAGTCTGTACGGAATTGGCGCCATACTCATAATAGCAATTATGGTAAAGCTAGCAGACTTCAGACTTCAAATACCAAGTCAATTCATCCCGACTAGATGGTCCGATTTTAATTTTTATGTAAGTAAATTCTCCGAAATCAAGAACTCAATTGATCGCATTAATACAGCCATGCACGTGCCAAAGGATATATTACGTGGTACTATATTTTTTAAATGCATAATAAATACAGTAATTAATCTGTTCCTACTTTGGATAATATGCCCATTATGTGTATATACTAACGAAAACAGAAGGGAGCTTTTATATGGATATAAAAGATTTTAAGGATTATACCGTAGCAGATATATCCGAGGATGAAGTTGTAACAATTAAGAAATTAGAAGAAGTACTGAGCGATAAAGTAAATCAGGATATTGTATTAATTGCCTATTCACCAAATAGCAAAGTAAAGGCATAGTCTCGATTAATTACATTTGTTTAATTAATCCGCAATCAGAGTAGATTATGGATAATACCTTATGATAATTTTAGAAAGGGTGCCCAAGTCAGCTTAATTAGACTTGGGCACCCTTTTCCTACAAACTTATTTTTTTGTCTGATATCTGTCCTTTTGGTCGAAAAATGTAATGTCAGCATACCCTGCATAAATTTTTCCCGAATGCTTCACATTGTCAGGTATATAATATCTGTCGCCTTTTAGATAGGTGTTTTTCACTCCTCCTATCGCTAAATCAATCCTGCCTTCCAGAACAATTCCTATCTGACCGGCATGGGAATGCTCCGGCAGTTCTACATCTTCAGAAAATTCCATAAAAATAATCTGATGATTATCCCCTTGAGATAGATATGCTTGTATTCCTTGAAGCGGAATATCTGCTTCAGGAAGGTTTAAGATTGGTTCCTCAAATATTGTCTTCATAAGAAGTACCCCTTTTCATAATTGATTAAAATAATATAAATTAAATTGTTGGCTCTATTTTACCATTTATTTCTGATAATTCAACCATAATATTAAGTAAATCTCATCGTTAAATATATTATTTTTAATCATTCTAAAACTGCTCCTCTATTTGCAGAGGTTACATATTTTGCATACCTCTTTAAATATCCTGTTAAGTTTCTATCCTTCTTTGGCTTCCAGTCCATTCTTCGCTTTTCTAATTCTTCATCACTGATTAAGATGTTAATTTTGTGATTCGGTATATCAATCTGTATCCTGTCTCCCTCTCTCACAAGTGCAATATTCCCTCCAACCGCTGCCTCCGGCGAGACATGGCCGATCGCTGCCCCTCTGGTAGCCCCACTAAAACGTCCATCTGTAATCAGTGCAACGCTGCTGCCAAGGCCTCTGCCTATGATAGCGGAGGTCGGATTTAGCATTTCTCTCATACCAGGTCCGCCCTTTGGTCCTTCATATCGAATAATCACCACATCCCCAGGAACAATTTTATTCTGATTTATCGCGATAAGCGCCTCTTCTTCACAATCAAATACCTTCGCTTCTCCAACATGCACTAACATCTCAGTTGCAACAGCGGACTTTTTTACAACGCAGGAATCCGGTGCAAGATTGCCCTTAAGTACAGCTATTCCTCCGGTATTACTGTAAGGATTATCAATACGTCTGATTATTTCTTTATTCAAAATCTCACAGCCCTTAATATTCTCACCTACTGTTTTCCCTGTACATGTCATCAAATCTGTATGAAGCAGGCCCAGTTTACTTACCTCATGCATGACAGCATAGATTCCTCCAGCCTCATTCAAATCTTCGATATAGGAGTCTCCGGCTGGAGCAAGGTGGCAAAGATTTGGCGTTTTTTCCGATATCTCATTTGCGATATCACAGCCTAGCTCAATACCACATTCCTGTGCAATTGCCGGCAAATGCAGCATGCTGTTGGTACTGCAGCCTAATGCCATGTCAATCGTCAGTGCATTTTCAAAAGCCTGATACGTTAAAATGTCCCTTGGCTTTATATCCTTAGCCAGCAGCTCCATAACCTTCATACCGGCATGCTTAGCAAGTCGAATTCTTTCTGAATATACCGCAGGGATAGTACCATTTCCCTTCAGTCCCATGCCTAAAACCTCCGTCAGACAGTTCATACTGTTTGCGGTGAACATCCCTGAGCAGGAGCCGCAGGTGGCACATGCTTTTTCCTCATATTCCTTAAGAGTATTCTCTGTTATCTCGCCAATCCGGTATCTGCTCACCGCTTCCGAAACCGTCGAATAGCTGATTTTCTTTCCACTAAAGGTTCCTGCTAACATCGGTCCTCCGCTCACAAAGATTGTCGGAATATTAATTCTAGCCGCTGCCATCAATAATCCCGGTACATTTTTATCACAGTTTGGTACCATAACCAGCGCGTCAAAGGCATGGGCAATCGCCATTGCTTCTGTTGAATCTGCTATCAAATCTCTTGTAACCAGAGAATATTTCATCCCTTCATGGCCCATAGCAATTCCGTCACATACCGCTATTGCAGGAAATACCATCGGTACACCGCCAGCCATCGCAACTCCCAGCTTTACCGCTTCCACTATTTTGTCCAAATTCATATGTCCGGGAACAATATCATTCTTAGAACTAACGATACCCACCAGAGGCTTTTTCATCTCCTCCTCGGTTAAACCTAAGGCATTTAACAACGCCCTCTGTGGCGCTGCATCGATTCCGTTTTTAATCCTTTGACTTTTCATAAGATCACCTCATTTTTATTGTATTACCTATTATACGTTGTACGATGTCTTATGTCAAGATACATGTATGTTTGTTTCCATGTTGTCTTAATCCACTTTATCACTAATTATATATACTTCTATTAATATATAGCTGTTATAGTCCACAAATCGCCAATAAATATAATTCCATACTCAGGCTTAGGCACCGTTTCAAAGTGAGATCTTGCGTAGTTTATCTTCACTAAGCTATTTAATTAATCCCTAATATCACAATAAAAAACTGCTCTCGGTACCCCGAAAACAGTTCTCAATTATATATTCAATTCACTAATGGCATGAAGGATATGCAGCTTCATAGCAACTCTTGCACCCTCTCCATCCCTTTTTTGTATGAAATCCATAATCATCCGGTGATCATGCAGGGTATCCTCAAGAGCCGCTTTATTCTCCTTAGATAGGACGACTCCCTTCCCAATCGCCTGGTAGATAATCGGCATAAGCTTATTCATAAATTCGTTATGTGTTGCTTTTGCTATCGCCTTATGAAATTCCTGCTCCTCATAGGTTCTATTCTCACCCTTTAAGATTTTATCCTCTATTTTATTACCATAATCAAGTATTTTCTGCAATTCCCGGTCCGTCGCTCGCAGTGCTGCATAATAAGCAGCTTCCGGCTCAAAGATGAGGCGCATCTCATACAAATCCTTCACATTGATTTTGGAGCTGTTGATGCTTTCCATCCCCAGACCATCCTTTATATCAAGTGTTTCCTTCACATAGGTGCCCTTTCCTCTTTGTATCTCTAGCACCTCATGCGCCGACAATATCTTAATTGCCTCCCGAAGTGTTGTTCTACTGATTTGAAGCTCTTGCGCCAGTATATTCTCATTCGGAAGCTTATCTCCGGGAGCAAATCGTTTATCGACAACGATCATATTAAGTATATCGTCTGCCACACTTTCCGATAACATCTTTTCATTTCTTTGCATCGTTTTATCTCCTATATTTTATACAGATCTCTTCACAATACCTCGTATATATCATCACAAGTTCAATCTTTGTCGAGCTAATCTACTTTCTTTTTCGGTACAACAAATCATCCTCCTGCTTCCATTAGCCCTATCTCTTAGTATCCTCGTAAGCTGTTAAGTATCCTTCTTGCTTTTAATCATATAAGAACAAACATAGAAAGTCAAATAAACTACAATATATTAAAATCCATTTCATCTTTAGCAGGAGCAATTTAGGATATTACCCGCAGATGCTTATGGACTCTTACCCTTATGCATTTAATAAATTTGAAAAGCCAATTAAGGAATCTCTAATTCTTGTAACGTAAAACCTCCAAATGGACTTTTCAGGTTCTTGAACGCAGTTGCTTCAAACTCGTAAGAATATTCTTCCTCATAAACATCGTGTAAGCATTTTAAAATTCCCTCAATTCGAATTTCATCCTTTGTGATTAAGGCTATTCGCTTTAATTCTATTTCAGGCCACCACGTTGCTCCGTCTCCTCCTGCCAGCATATAGCTGTAGATTCCGTCTTTATAATCACTGATATAGGCAGATGCTTTATGCTCATCAAAGCTATCTCCGACGGCTGCACTGACAAGTGCATCTGCTTCCTTTGCAGTAAATTTATAATACATCCCATCTGCAGTAGTAGAGCCTACCATACGTTCAAACACTGCCATATTTAATACAAAACTTATTTTTTCCAGATCGGTTGGTAATAATTTAAGTTCCTCCGGTATTTGCGGTGTCTCCCTATCATCACCTATATATGTCCAATTAGCCTGATAAATCCATTTTATTAAAATTCCCAGCTTCTCGCTCTCTTCCTTCGTTAATTGAATTTCCTGTTCCTTCATAGGACTTGTCGATGAAGGTAACACTTCTGTGGGTACAGCTGCCACAAAAGACCCGGATCTATTATATTCTTGAGAATTATCTATAGGTTTTGAGGTAGTAGTGATCGTTTCCTGATTTCCTAAATTATTCGAAGTAATAATATCTTCTTTGCTGCAGGAGGCCACATTCATGTAAACAATTAGGATAACCATGATTAAAACAAGCTTTTTCATACTGTTTTTCTCCTTTTATAATTATTGTCAGTAGGCAGTTGCGAAACTCAGCAATTGGAAAGTATTGTATACACAGCATATACTATTCCGAAGCGGAATTAAAGTATTAAAACACTTAAGCTCATAGGAGTGTTGGAGCGAAGAAATAGTATATACTGCGTATAAAATTAATAAAATTATATTGTTTCGCAATTATCCGTTAAATGTTAGTATTCTATCTAATTTAAATGTCCATGTTATCTCCTACACGAAAAGAAAAAGCCTTAAACATAAGACTTTTCATTTTTATCGATGTGGAACTTTAAAGATTGATTGCTTATCCTATCTTTTTTCCACCACCGATACACCTGTATTAATATAATCTGGCCCGGTATCCTTCCCAAGTATTGCTGCTATGGCTTCTGCCATACCTAGATATCCCATAGAATATGGATTTTGATCTATAATTACACTCAGACTCCCCTCTCGAAGTAACTCAAGATTAATTTCTGTTTTATCGAAACCGATAGCGGCATACTTATTATCATTCACCTTGTTGGCATTGCCGACACCTATGGTTGTTCCCTCGCTCGTTCCAAATAAACCTACCAAATCCGGGTTTTGACTGATGATACGCTCAGCCGCCTGCTGTGTCTCCTCCGGTATATCCGTCTTTGTATATATCGTTTCCAGAACCTTAAATCTCGGATCCTTGGCAAGCGTTTCCCTAAACCCCTGTTCGCGTATTGCCGTATTTTCTTTATTCGCCAAATTAACGATACCGATTGAGCCACTATTTATTCCCTTTTCTTCTAATGTCGATATCATGTACTGTCCCGCCATGGCCCCAGCTTCATAATTATCTGTTGATAATGTAGTTATGGCTTCCTCATATGCCGGTGAATCAACATAGATCACCTTAACTCCTCTCGCTTTGGCATCCTCTATCGCTGCTGATATTCGTTTTGGTTCATCAGTGGCAACTAGCAAAGCATCCGCTCCAGCATTCACGGCCTGGTTAATTAATTCAATTTGCTGCTCTGGATCTCTTACATCAGGAGCTTCCCAAGAATAATTAACGCCAACTGCTGCCGCCATATCTGCAGCGCCTTTATTTAATATCCCCCAGTACTGTAACCCTTTATCGGTAGTTATTAAATATACTTTATAGTATTTAATATTTGAAAAAGTCATCTGTGTTGCATTACTGTTTTGATGCCAAATAATAAAAATCACAAATGCAAATATAATTATAGTAATATCAATGATTATTCTATTTCGTTTCATGATAACCAGCTTTCCTAAAGGTCATGAGTGAAAACCTTCAAGCACCTCTAATTAATATCTAAACACATATATTATAAATATATTCCGGTGGGAGTAGCTGGCATTCTATAAAATGATTATAATTTTTTCTTAATTCGACCGCTAATATAAAAGATCGGTACTGATGTAATCAAAGCCTATCCTCATTGATTTATTTAGTTAAGATCAAATCATTTAAACCACAGTAGAATTAACAAACCTGTAAAATTAGCAAGAAAATGCGACAGTGTGCTAGCAAAAACATTTTTTGATTTTTCATAAGCCAGTCCATAAAAAATACTATTACAAAATACGAAAAATACGTCATATACTACGATAGCCAAGTCTCCCTTAGCTGTATGACCTATGGAGAAGAAGATCGAGGTCAGGAAAATTGCATATACCGGCTTGATATAGTTACAAAACTGCTTTTGCATAAAACCTCTCCAGGAAACTTCTTCTATGAAAGCAAAAATAATAAACTCAATTAACATTAGCATAATTGTATTGAAGGAAAGTAATACCTCCGTCCGTCCAACAACATGATCAATATAATCAGGTAATATCATTTTAGAAATTGCGACACAGATCAAATTAAGAATGCTCGGGGCAAGTATAATTAACCATAGTTTTTTAATACCAGCCAGAAAGTCTTTCCCATTCAGACCAACGGCAGAAAAGGATAATTTATTCCTAATTTTATAGAGAAAGAAAAAGATTAACCCTACAATAGTTGACAGTCCGGCAATTGACAACTCTCCTTTTGATAAATCTATTAATGCAGTAAGTGATAATAAAGCCATTATGATAACCGGTATTACGCCAAACCCAAAATTGTTCTTCGATTTTCCCATAATTAATCCCCCAATTTAAGGAATGCCTGAAATGCATCCTTTAATAATTTCTCAATATGTTCATCTGAAAGGTGTATTGTATTCGTCGATAGCATCGAGGCTATACCATGTGTAAAAAGCCAAACCTTTAAATATAAATCTTTTGCTTTTTCCTCATCGACATTTGCAGCTCTCGCTATACCAAGAATAACTGCTTTATTTTCTTCACCGTCAATCAATTCCACAAAATCGTGTAGTTCAAAATTATGGGACATAAAGATCATTCGGAACAGATTGCTCTCACTCTTTGCGAACTCAATGTAGGCTAGCCCTATGCTTAAAAAAGGTGCCTCCCCCGACATACGTTTTTCAACAAACTGGTTGTAGTAGCTTTCTACGTATTGTAATAAGTCCTTTTTTAAATCCTGCATGTTTTCATATTCCCGAAAGATCGGATGTGTCGAGCACCCTAATTCCTTCGCAACACTCCTGGCGTTCACTGCATCGAAGCCATGTCTTTTTGTTATTGTAAAGGCCGCCTGCAGGATTTTTTCCTTTGATACGACTGATTTAGGTGGCATATTTCCTCCTTTGGTAACATTTGTTACGTAACATATGTTATTATAAGAATGTTATCGAAATATGTCAATATTAAATTAGTATTAATTTGATCTCTTTTGCATACATATCAAAACTTAATCCTACCTATCTATAAATATTGGCAATGGAGTATGCAAAAAGTTTACCGCAAAAAAATAAGGGATATCATACGTATCCCTTATCTGCTACATAACAAAATATTTTTTAGAACTTAAACTTATTAATTAAACCGAATTACAGACTTTATAATGTCGGCCTTATCTCTGACACTAACATCCATAGCATACTGGATATCATCAAAATCAAAGATATTTGTTACCAAATTCTTAAGGTTAATCTTTCCGGAAGCAACCGCTTCGATCGCTGCAGTATAGTGATGGCGGTAGCGGAAAATCGTCTTTAAAGTAAGTTCCTTATCTAGCGCCATATTAGCATTAATATTCATCTTATCATTCTTACCGTAACCAACCAAAACAATATTGGCTCCCTTTCGAACAACCTGAATGATCTGATTAACAGTCTGCTCCATACCCGCGGTTTCAATAGCCAGATCGCATCCTTTATTTCCGGTTAACTCCATGATTTTATCTACTGGATCCTCACTACTTGCATCAATTATATAATCTGCTCCCAGTTCCTGGGCTTTTAAAAGACGTTTTTTCATAATATCGACAACGATTACTTTTGTTACTCCATAAGCTTTTAGTGCCATCATGCTGACTATTCCAATGCAGCCTGCTCCCATCACTACTGCAGTCTGACCAATATGTGCTTCACCTTGTTGTGCAGCATGAAAACCAACTGCCAATGGTTCAATCAAAGCGCCTTCCAAAGTTGACACATTGTCAGGTAGCTTAAAGCACAAAGCCGCTTCATGCGCCACATATTCTTGAAAAGCTCCGTCTACTGGTGGAGTCGCAAAAAAGATAACGTCCTTGCACAAATTGTACTTTCCCTGCTTACAAAATTCACATTTTCCACAGGTCTTACCTGGTTCAAGTGCCACTCTGTCACCCGGCTTTAAATGAGTTACCTGCGCTCCTGTTTCGACGACAACACCTCCCGGCTCATGTCCCAAAACAAATGGCGGTTGAACAATAAAATTACCAATTCTGCCATTTTCATAATAGTGAAGATCAGAGCCACATATCCCCACATATTCCATCTTCACTAACACTTCATTCTCTTTAATCTGAGGTATCCTTCTATTTTCGATTCGCATCTTTCCAATGCCATCCATCACGGCTACTTTCATCAGTTCTTCCATTCTGCTGCCTCCTTCTAGTATTCAGTAATATGCAAAAAGTCAAAATCTGCATGTCCCCTTTTTCCTGCCAGATCCTGACAGCAGATACCAATAAATGCGCCAGTAAACATGACATGACCACTATTCTTATAATAATCATCAGATAATATTGTGGCATCTAGCGCATTTCCTAGCTCATAATACTCCTCACCATCTAAAGAATATGAAAATTGGGCTTCTTCTCCAAAAGTCTGCAATTTCAAATATATTTCTCCATCATCAGGTATTGGTACACCAGAACCAATCGGATGACTGCCCTGTCCCAAATCACATTTCATAATTGTGATAACTCGTCCCAGTGCCTCCTCTCTACTAATATAAAGATAATAATAGCATTCTGTATTGTAATAATACACGAGTCCTGCCATCTGTTTGAAGCTACTCGGATGGAAATCAACCTTTGTCAGAGCAATACAGCGAAACATCTGTTGCCTATGCGCTAGTAAGGATTGCTTGAATTTGGAATTCAGTGATTCTGCACCATATAATCTTAAATATCCTGCACGTTCAAGAAGGGTAGCCCGATTTTCCAAAGGTACACGTAATGATTGTAAGTGAATACTCCACTTATCCGCGTCGAATTCTTCATAAAATGCATCTTCCTTTTGATGCATGTACTTCACATTTTCTTCTGACGGCACCTTCTCACTCGGCACATTTCTTCCGTCTTCCAGATAAGGCCAGCCATCTTTCCACACCAGCTTCTGAATCCCAGTTTCCCGCCCTAGGATACAGCGCTTTGTATCACCTACCGGACGGCTGCACAGATGCGCCATATACCAATTTCCTGCCTCTGTTTCTACAAAGCTTGCATGGCCTGCCTTCTGTAGAATATTTAACGGTACATGATAGCTTGTCAATAATGGAGTATTGGGTGCCAGCTCATAGGGTCCTCCAATGTTTTTACTGCGAGCTACTGTAGCTGCATGCCTGTATTCCGTCTCCCCCTCTGCTGTCAACAGATAGTAAAACCCGTCTTTATAATACAGGTGAGGGCCTTCCACTCCTCCGAGAGGAGATCCTTTAAATACAACCTCCGGCTCTCCAATCAAGCAGGCCTTCTCTTCAGAATATTCCTGAAGCACGATACCTCCAAAGGTTGAACGATAGGAGCGATAATCCATCAGCATATTTAGTAGGTATTTTCGTCCGTCTCTGTCGTGAAACAAGGATGGATCAAATCCGCTTGAATTTAGATAAATAGGATCTGACCATGGTCCTCTTATATCTTTTGATGTTACAAGATAATTATGAGTATCCATAAACATTCCCCTAAATGATTTTACATCTGTATAAACCAGATAATATGTACCATTATCATAGGACAGGCAAGGAGCCCAAACGCCACAGGAATTGTCTTCTCCTAACATATTCAGTTGTTCCAGCCGATCTAATGGATGTGCTATTAATTCCCAGTTGATTAAATCCTTCGAGTGATGGATCTGGACTCCCGGAAACCACTCAAAGGTTGATGTTGCAATATAATAATCTTCTCCAACCCGTAGAATTGATGGATCCGGATTAAACCCCTTTAGTACCGGATTTATTATATAATTCATAGTTTACCTCATTTCTGCGTTGCTTTTTACGCATCTTGACCTCTTATTTTTCATTCGAGCTTTTCTGCTTTTATTATATCTTAAGTTTTCTTTTTCTCCTGATAAGCTTTATGAAAGACAACTATTCTTGATGAGTATTTCTAAAGGTTGTCTGTCTGACTATAAGTTTTGTTGGAATTCTAATGATTTGCTGCTCCAGCGTTCTTCCTTCCATTAAGTCAGTTAAAACTCTAGCTGCCTTTAGTCCAATCTCATTTCTATTCTGCCTTACCGAAGTAATACCTGGGCTTGCATATGCTGTAATCGGCAAATCATCACTACCTACGATAGAGATATCCTCTGGGATGTGGAAGCCTCTCTGCATAAGTACTTCACAAGCTGCATATGCATAATCATCATGAGCAGCATAAATAGCCGTAGGCATATCATTCCAACATTGTTGTAAAAGGGTGTTTACCGCTTCTATGCCAGCCGTTCTCGAATATTTGGCAGCTATAACACAGTGCTTAGGATTAATCTCCAAACCATTATTAAGCATAAATTTCTCGTATCCACTATAGCGCTCGGTACCGGCAAGGCTCTCAAGAGGACCTGAAATACATGCAATCTTTTTATGCCCAAGCATATATAGATGACTAAGTGCTTGAGTGGCCCCCATTGTATAATCTGACAATACAGCAGCCGTATTATTATAAATAGTTTCTATTGATACGCGAGGTATATCATCCGCAAGAATATCAACGATTAAATCTGTATATGGATTATCGAGTGCAATTAAAACTCCATCTACATTACGATATTTGCAATGCTCCAGAAATGACATTCTTCGTTCACCCAAAAAATTATTGATAAATAAGATATCGTATCCATGATTACCAGCTTCCTTTTTGAAGCCCTGTATTATATGACTATAATGTGGATGCATAATACCCATACCATCCTCTTCATCATATATAATCGCTATCATCCAGGACTTCTTGGTTGCCAAGGTTCGTGCTGTACTATTTGGAGTAAAGCCAAGTTCCTTGATCTTCTTTTCAATAATTACTTTTGTTTTAGCATTGACACCTTTATATCCATTAATAACTTTTGATACAGTTGCAATTGAATATCCCGTTTCCTTAGAAACATCATAAATTGTAGCCATAATCGCTTCCTCCATTATAAAGAAAGCGCTTAACTTTAGCTTTAAAAAAACCAATAAATAATTAATTATGTGCAACCATTTTATTGATTTTTATATTATTATTTATTTTTTTTAACATAAAAGCGCTTTCTATTATATACATAATTATATTGACAATTATTCAAAATAACAAGATGGAATATCCACCAATAATATTCTTGGCAGAAATACATTTCGCACAGTTTTATTTCTTTCTAAAAATCACCGAAAATTTTCAGATATTTTCTACCTCTTTCTTTACATCTATAAGCCTAAGCTTATAACAAAAAAGAACCAGACCCGTTGGTCTGATTCCTTTCATTCTAGAGCTTTTATACTTTTTTTGGTTTAAAAGCTACTTTCAATAATATTGGTGATATGATAGTAGTTACGACGACAACTATAATAATCGGTCCAAATATTGTGCTAGACATCAATCCGATTGATGCACCTTTACTTGCAACAATAAGAGCAACCTCGCCTCTTGATACCATACCAATGCCTATCTGCAAGCTCTCTCTATTGGAGAAAGAACAGGCTTTCGCACTTAAACCGCACCCTACTATTTTAGTCAGTACTGCAATGATTACTAAAACGATTGCAAATAATATAATATTTAAGGACATCTTCGGAATAATAACCTTAAGTCCAATACTGGCGAAGAAAATCGGCGATAATAATACATAGGATACAACTTCAAACCTGCTTAAAATATATTTTGCATATTTAGAGTTAGAAAGAATTAGCCCGGCAATATATGCACCTGTGATATCAGCCACACCAAAGAATTCTTCTGCGCAGTATGCCATTAATAAACAAAAAACAAATCCTATTATAACAAATCTTCTCATATCCTTTTTATATCGGTCTGTTAACTTTTTGAAAATCCTATAGAATATAAATCCAACTGCTCCCGAACAGATGAAAAATATTAATATCTTAAGCAAGACCATACTAACTTTAACTGATTTGTCAGCAGTACTTGTGATAATGGTGAGTGCAATAATACCTAAAATGTCATCAATTATAGCAGCTCCAAGAATTGCATTACCTACATTAGAACTTAATTTTCCTAGTTCCTTTAGAGTCTCCACGGTAATACTAACTGAGGTTGCAGTAAGAATTACTCCAATAAAGATATTTTGCAAAAACAAGCTGGCAGAAGCATCTGAGGTACCTTGCTTGTTAAATATATATGCCACGGCAAACCCACCGATCAGCGGTACTATTACTCCGCAAGAGGCGATTATTAAAGATACTTTACCTGTTTTCTTCAATTCATGAATATCAGACTCTAATCCCGCAGTAAACATTAATACAATTACTCCGACTTCAGAAAGTGACATGATAAATTCTGTCTCATTCAAAACATTAAATACAGCCGGACCAAGGAGCAGACCTGCAAGCAGTGCACCAACCACTTGAGGCATATTGAACTTTTTTGTTGCAATTCCACATACTTTTGTGCTTAGTAAAATTAATGCCAGATCCAATAAAAACTTATATGTTTCCATATCATCCTCTTCTCCTAATATTTTTTCCATTGTGTTTTACATAGAAAAAAGAAGCCCAAAATTTAGGCTTCTTATTTAATAAATATTCTGCAGTCAAGGGGACTTGAACCCCTACCCAGAAACCCGGACTAGATCCTTAGTCTAGCGCGTATGCCAATTCCGCCATGACTGCTTAACTATGTTCGTCATTTGCAGCGAACAATAGTGATTATAGCATCCCTGTTGCATAAATGCAACACTTTTTTGTGAAAATCCTTTTTTAATTTTATAGAAAATTGATTACAATTTTGCCATTTCCTTAAAATTTGTTATTTCCTTTTTCTCTGACAGGCATCAAAGACATCCCGCACTGCAGGATTAGTAATCAGGTTACCCTTGTAATCAAACCGGGAGCCATGACACGGGCAATCCCAGGTTAATTCATTTTGGTTCCATTCCAGACTACATCCAAGATGAGGACATTTTGTTGTCACAAAATAATATTTATCCTCTGTTTCACGGTAAACCCCGACCCGTTCTCCGTCATCATTAATTACACCTGCTTTCCCCACTCCTATGTCCTTGAGCTTATCATGAGGTATCTTCATATGCTCCTTTAACAGGTTTATTGTAATAATTGCTGCATCCTTAAGAAATTTTCTACTGCCGGAGAGCATCAGCCTGCGTGGATTGAACACCTTCTCATACTCATTTTTTCTCCTTGTTATCATATCACTGATAATCATGGCAGATACCATGGAGCTTGTCATACCCCATTTATTAAAGCCTGTCGCTACATAGATATTAGAGGTATTTACTGAATATTTGCCGATATAAGGAATAGAATCCGGCGTCATGCAATCCTGATTAGACCAGGTATATTTTATTTGGGCATTTGGATACCATTTCTTTGCTGCATCTTCAATCCTGACATAAGCATCAGGCGGGTTATATTGACCTGTTCTATGATTACCGCTGCCAAATATAAGATAATCCTTATATTTCCTGAAGGTAAAGCCCTCCGGATCTGCATCCAGATACATTCCGTCTAGCTGTGCCTTTTTATCTATATCCTCACCCTCCAAAGCGACTACATATTGCCGCTCCTGGTGCATCTTAAAGAAATAATAGCCCGGAACGTTAATGAAGGGATAATGCGTTGCTATCACAATTGATTTTGCCCGCACACTGCCCTTATCTGTAATGATTTGGCCTCCCGTTTTGATTTCTGTTACCCTTGTATGCTCATAAATAGTAAGTGTCTTCGCAACTGCATCCAGGAACTTCAGAGGATGAAACTGTGCCTGATGGTCGAAGCGAACAGCAGCCTTCACAGGAAAGGGTAGTGTGGTGTCTTTTGTAAAAGCCGCCGGAAGACCTATTTTTTTTGCTGCCTCTACTTCCTGCTTAATTAAAAGCTCATTATCAAGCGTATAGACATAATTAGGTAATATACTATAATCACAGCTTATTTCAAGCTGATTAATGATTTCCTCAAATTTTTCAATCGCCTTCTGATTTGCGGTTGCATACTCCCAAGTCCGTTCCTCGCCCTTATACATCATTAATTTCCTATAGATCAGTCCATGCTGTGAGGTAATCTTGGCTGTAGTATTCTTAGTAATTCCACTGCCTGCCTCGTGGCATTCCAATAAAATAACCTTTACGCCACGCTGCTGCAGTAGATAAGCAGTTAAGACTCCAGCTAACCCTGCTCCTATCACTGCAACCTCTGTACTGATCTCCTCCTGTAAGGCCGGTCTGGCTTCTCTTTCTTCCTTATCTTTATTCTCAAAGCGCAGCTCCCTTTGTACCCATAGGGATTCTCCTCTCTCTTTACCACTGTTTTCAAAGCTTCCATTTTCTTTCCATATTGTCCTCATACATACCTCCAGTTGTATCAACAAAGATATCTGTAAACATAGCACCTTAAGGGTATATTTACCTGAAATACAATTATTATGCGAAGTTATGATAGATTTCAAAAAAAGATTGGCTGGCATCCTCGAGGAATTATAACAAGAATAAATTATTTGATAAATTAATAATTGGGGAAGTAACATGGTAATGAATAAAACCGGAGAAATGAATGATTGATTATTTGGGGCATAAAAATAACTCCCCGAGTAGGGCTCGAACCTACAACCCCACGGTTAACAGCCGTGTGCTCTACCATTGAGCTATCGAGGAATATGTTGTAATTTTAATACGCGGATGTTAATATGTCAATACCTCGGTTATTATTTATAACGGGTTTTTATAAAGCAAAATTAGAATAAAAGCCCATCAATATATAAGTGATATCGATGAGCTTTTACTTTACTTACTATTTATTTAAATTATCATAGAGGGCATCTAATAGCTTGTGACTGTTCCCGTATAAGTGACATCAAAGGTGTAGCGATAAATTGTTACATCTGGGTACTGTGCATAGATGGCTTCTGCCCAATTACTTATTCCGACGTAGCTTAAAGTACCTCGAAAGCCTCCGTCATCATAGTTATAGGTTCCATTGGCAATAGACTGCATTACATTATTTATGACCGTATTAGGAACAACAATGCTCTGCGGTACGGTTACAGTAACAGTTTTTGTTACCTTCTCTATTACACTAACTGTACCAGAGTAGCTTACGTTGAAGGTATATGTGTAAAGAGCCATGTCCGGATACTGAGCATATAAGGTTTCTGTCCAATCACTTACTCCTGCATATTGTAATGTACCTTTATAAGCTCCATCGTTATAATTATAGGTCGAATTTGAGATAGACTGCATAACATTACCTATTACGGTGTTAGGAACAACAATGCTTTGTGGTACAGATACCGTAACAAATTTTGAATCTGAAGCTAGTACATCCGGGCTTTTGAACGTAAAAAGGAATAGCAACATGAAAGTAAACAAAATGCCGATTTTGAAGCTGATTTTTTTACACATAGTCATCTCTCCTTTTCATTATTAAATTTTTGTTCCGGAAGATATTTTACACAAAGTATATGTAAAATATTTACATATTTAATATAACATAATGTTGTGCTAAAGTCAATGGGGTTGTCCATGTATCTATTTTAGAAGCTATTTTAGAAGCAGCTTTATATAGTCATTGCTTGTAACAAATTGTAAACCATCAAATAAATATTTTTATTGAAATTGAAAATGCATTATGTTATAATCTAATTCGTTCCTGTTAAAAATACGATCTGCAGTTGTGGCGGAATTGGCATACGCGCTAGATTCAGGTTCTAGTTCTCGCAAGGGAGTAGGGGTTCAAGTCCCCTCAACTGCATCCTTAAAAAGACTTGTAAACTTACTGTTTACAAGTCTTTTTCCTTTTTGATAATTCCACACTAGGACTCCATCTTCTTATACCTACTAAACATCTGTCAAAAATCTGACGAAATGACGACTTTTATTTTAAACTATCAAAGTAATTATTTATTCTATAATCGGGTAGAGATTTTTCTCTAAGTTGGTAATCATCATATAATTGTTTGTAGATTATTAAATATTTGTCATTAAATAACCCGTGTGATTCTATAATTGTCACAAATTCTTCGAAACAATTAGTTTTATTTAACATACTCCATATTTCCATTATTTTGTGAATATAATCCGATTGATTATCTAGGTTTTCATCTTTACCCTCTACTCTCCTTATATCATCAAAAACAAATCCTATAAGAAAATTTGTAGATTCTTTTGCACATTGTATTAAACATATTAGCAATAACAAGAATTCCTTCCATGAACTAAATGAATTACTAATCAAGGTATATAATACTTTGGGACTTGTATAATATTTAAATACATTGCTTGGTGAAAAAGAATAGTTAAATAATATTTGATTGACTTCTTTTGTATCGTCCAAACATATCAGATCCACATATGATATAAAAACAGATGGGAATGTCAAAAGAAAATTCTTACCGCCATTTATTAAATACTTTTTTAAATATTCTATACTTATAACCTGAGATTTTTCTCGCTTTTCCCTCTTTTCTCTCATTTCTTTATTACAGAATTTTCTTACCCACTCAAATAATAATGCTACTTCAGCTAGACGATTATTGCTTCTTCTAACAACTTCATCCCTAAATTCATCATCAAGATAGTACATCGCATCTATTAGTAAACTTAATTCTCCCTCATTTTCATTTATAATGCAAGTAAAAATCTCAGCTAAAACAGCACTGTCATATAGTACCTCTTTCTTCTCCCTCATTCTTGATCTATTATTCAATCTATTAATCAAATTTGAATTATATAGTATGCATTTATTATACTGCTCATGAAACTTAGCAAGCAACTGCTCATTTCGATATAAATCGGATATAATTGAAAAAATATCAATTGCCTTTGCATTTTCCTTTTTATTTAAAGTATTAAGCATATTGATTTTTTCAAATAAATAATTCACCAGTTTTTTATGTTGGTTTGAATCATTCTTCTCAATAACTACTTCAACAATCAATCTAGCAAGTTCATCATAATTAGAATCGCCAATCCACTCTAGTAATAATTCCATCAAATCATTATGATCATATTCTTTTGAAAAATAAACTGCAAGAAAATATTCATAAAACGTTTTATGTGTAAAATCCAAAACATTCTCATCAATTTCTTTAATTAATTCAGTCCTATCAATCATATATTTTGCAAATTGATTAACTGTATCAATCCAATTTCTTATATTAACAACTTCAATTGCCTTAATAATAGCTTCTTTGAATTCCTCATTTGTAAATCGATATCCTATATCATCTTTTACTTTATTAAATTTATAGTAAGCAACTTTTGGAACTATTGAATCATCCCCTAAAAGATTCCTTAAGTCACGATCCATGATAAACGCAGCCTTTCTATTTTCCCTAACTTCTAAAAAAGTTTTTATACATTTTTTATAAAAATCAACCCTTCTATTAGGAAGATTTTTTTCAATGTCAAAAATAATTAGAGCCAATATTAATACAATAGGATTTCGTATTATTTCTCTACATTTTGAGCGGTCAATTTCCAAATTAAATTTTTCCCAAAATTCTTCAAATTCAGATTTTTTATAATTTGCAGTAAACCAATTAGAACTATATTTTTTTAGTTGATCATCATCAAAATCATTAATTTTTATGTGCAAAAAGCTATCATCAAATCTATTTTTTAGATAGCCAACTTCACGAGTTGAAATTATTAACCTATTATGAAAATATACTTGTGAAAAATTAGCAATCTCATCTCTAACCTTATCTCTTATCGCCTGTGATGGAATTTCATCTAAAGCATCAAGAATAATCAAACATTTACCTTCATCTAAGTAACAACTTAATATATTTTCAATGTCATCTAATTTATATTTTTTCTTTGATATTCTTTTTGAAAATTCAATGCTTAAGCACCATAATATATCTCTTTTATCCTCTACTATATCCTTTGCGTACTCTTTTAAATCAATTTTAATTTTTACTGCTTTAACCCCAAAAAGAATTTCATAATTACAAAATAAATAATTTAATGTAGTAGATTTGCCTAATCCTGCCCCTCCAATTAGTATAACTTTGTTATTATAATTAAAAAATTCATTTAATCGCAGTATCGCGATTTCACTGTTATCACATTTATAGGTATCTAAAATTTCTCTATAATAATAACTAAAAGTATTTTCAACGTAGTACTCATTAATATTTTGCGGTTTTTTATTTTCGACTCCTTCTATTCCAGAAAACTTAATTAATCCATACTCGCTAATACATATATTATGATAACTTTCAATTTCACTCTCGACAATATTTATTGACTTCTTATTTAGAGATTTTATATATCTCATCATATTATCTTCGCTTTCTATAATTTTCCCTATTATTTCCCTATGTGAAATTGTAATTAACTGAAAAAACGCATTTAATTCAACACTATTATTAATTACTTTATCCAAAAATTGATTATATAACTCTTCTATTTTTTTAACAAATTGTCTTACTTCAATGGGATTACATGTTATGCACTCTTTAATTATAAATTTCTCTAGTTTATTAAAATATTCCTCCTTGCTCGAACCATCTTTTAATGTACAAAAATAATTTCGCAGCATCTCATAAAATGAATTACTTTCTATTAATCTACCAAAATCACTACAATCCAAAGAAGAGTCAGCAAAAGAAGTAAATAATTCATAAATTTTTCGATATAATTCATCATTAAATTTCTTTAATTTTTTTCCATCTAATTTCTTGGTAACTATTGCCTCTCCAACACTTGTTACCAAACTTAAAATAATATCTCCCCACATTGTTTTAATCTCCATCTAATATATTTTTTCTACATGTAATTAAATATAAAATTTTTTTACTCTATCAATGCATATAACCGTACATTCTAAAAATTTTTATGTAAATTTTTTATATTAACAAAGATAATTTTATCCCGATTTTAGCCATATTACAACAATCTTTTTTGTTAATCCCAAGTTCTGCTTCATTATTTATTTCCTCCGTTTATTTGTCCTCCTCTTTATTTAAGACTGTGTTGATCCTCTTGTAAATATGAAAGCTATATCAATTAAGTAGTACCAATTATATACCACAATATTTTAGGGTTAGCGTAATCCGAAACAGATAAGGGCTAAAATCATGCTGAAGTATTTAAAGAATTTCTCATACTATCTTTTAATATGAGTAATGGCACAGACATTTGCAACGGCATAACTCTACCATTCGTCGACTCGCTTCTATCAAATTAAATCCTGATCATAATTCGTTGACTGGAATTGCAACTCCTCGTGATATAATCGATTACTTTTAATAAGCCTTGTATCTTTTTCAGTTTTATTTTTTTAAAGTAAACTCCCTTGTTAAGGAAACATTACCCTTATTTCATTTTCATAACAATTCCTTAGCATCCTGTAATAAGGATATATTGGATTATGGAGCCGAACTTCTGAAATAATATAGAAAAGAGTAATCGGCTTCATACAGATATCTGGCAATCTTACCATGAAATTTAGTATAATTATATACATCAACCGACCACTCTTTTTCAGAACCTATGTAGGGGACATCCAACAAAACCAGTTTATCAGCAATCTCATTGGATAGATAACTTACTTTATTTTGTTATAATAATAGTGGCTAATGCTCTAATGTATTATCCACTCGATTTTTCTTTTTATGTTTCTCTGAATCAAATAAAACCTTGTTGCTATGGCTTAATCTGTCGTAAAACGCCATTTATACGCATTCTTATACGACAAGCATCTACCCGATCTATAGCTATTTTATAGGCTTTTTCAACATTGCTTCGTAATGGAACATATTAAAAATCACTAAGTGTCATTATAAATCACCAACCAGTTATATCCAATATTATGCTATGACGATTCAGGTTCTAGTCCGGGTTTCCGGGTAGGGGTTCAAGTCCCCTCAACTGCATCCTGTAAAAAAACCGCAACCCTAGTAAAACCAGTGGGTTGCGGACTTTTATTATTATGAAAAACTGTTAAACTCTGTTTATGTGCCTGTTTATGTGACTTTGCCTCAAGTCTGGTACTATAATCTAATACATTATTCTTCGTAACCTAATGCTCATTTTCTATAAATGCTCCGTAAGCTGATCGCTTACAATGCTCCAATGCTCCGGCAATTTTTCGAACAACACAGCCGCTTCCAGCGGACCACTTTTGTTCCCTAGTCCTACTTAATGAGAAGTTTCTTATAACGCAAAAAAGCCTATAGGATTAGGCTTTTTTTGACACTGTATATTACACAACCTTTTCATTATTTATAAGAAATCTTTCTCTGTATTCCTTTGGCGTGACCCCAACTATTTTTTTGAAACTACTGCTAAAATATTGGGATGAATTAAATCCCACACAATAAGCCACTTCATACGTTTTAACATCCAAGGAAGCAAGCAGCTTTTTTGCATTTTCGATGCGAACCTCGTTTAAGTACTGATTATAATTAATATTACCGTACTTTTTCATAAGCACGCCTAGATAGCTTGTGCTTAAATGCACCTCATCCGCCACCTCCTTAAAGCACAGCTCTGGGTCGGCATATTTATCCTTAATATAATCAAGGGCCTTATGTACCAGACGTTCTGCCTCACAGGTATTGCTTTCCTCCAGATAGACGAACATTATATTAAAATAATCCCATACAATTTTACTGATTTCGCGAAAGTTTTTTGCTTTTAATATATCACTTAAGAGTCCGCCTGAGCTTTGAAAAAAACTTTGGTATAAATTTTCATTCTCCGAAGCTTTATAGGACTGCAGCAAAAGCTCCATAAGCAGAAGTGCAAGTGAGGATTCATTCATTTGCGGTATTTGTGCTATCTTCTGCAGAAGGTTTTCCAGCTGTCTTTTTAATTCCCTGCTATCCCTTTTCTTAATCGCTTCCTGTATGGCGTCCGACAATACGTTGAAATGAAGATAATGCTCTACATTATCCCTTTTTAAATCCTTATAATAGATTATGCTTTGATTTCCGTATTCATAGCGGTTTTCTATCACCTTTCCTGCTTCTTCATAGGTATATGGAATCCGCTTTATTCCCTGATATACGCTGCCCACTCCACATATGATATAGGCATTCATATTAGCTACTATAAAGCCCATAATATCCGCTATTTGCTCCTGCAGATTGTTTTCGCCTCTGTTTTCATATTCAAATAATACCGTGATCCTGTTACTCTGGAAAAATGTTCCCAGGTTCTCATGCTTTTGGGTATATTCTCTAATCTGCTTAATCGCCATATGGAATGCCACTTCTTTATCAATCAGCCTTTCTGAAGCAGAATTCACATCGCTGTAAAAATACTGTACATAAAATACTGCAATCTGAAAATAGGAATTATCTGATTTTACTAAAGCTACCTCTGTATCAAGCTCCTCTGCTTTTCCGTACAAAACCAGGTCTACCAGATGCTTTTCCTTTATAAGCTGAAGATTTCTCTTTACTTCTTTTTTAAATTTTCTCTCTTCCTCCAATGATTCGGCAGCCTTCACCACAATATCTATGATCTCATTGTTATGAAATGGTTTCGTGACATACCCGAACACCTGCATCTGAACTGCCTTCTGAGCGTATTCAAATTCTTTATAGGCCGTAAGGAGAATGATTTTTATCCACGGATAATCCTGTCTGACTATACAGGAAAATTCAATTCCGTCCATGAAAGGCATATTAATATCCACGATAACGATATCCGGCTCCTGCTTTTTAACCTCCTCCAGCGCCATCTCTCCGTCATATACCATCCCGATCACCTCGACGCCGTAGCTTTGCCAGTTAATACAGCTTCCAAGTCCCTTGCATATAATTTCATCATCATCTACTATCAAAAGCTTATACATAGAATCTATCCCCCCTCTATCCTGCCTCACGCAAATAAGGAAGCTTCACTCTAACTTCTGTATATTCGCCCTGCACGCTTTCAATTTCCAGTCCATATCCTTCTCCGTATTGAACCAGTAATCTCTGATGAACATTTATGATACCGATATGATCCTTTACCTCAATTCTTTTGGAGGCTGCAAATTGAGCCTTAATTTCTTTCAGTTTTTCAGGTGCGATTCCTGCTCCGTTATCCCAGACAGTAATTACGATACCATCCTCCTCTTCTACTCCCGTTACCTTGATAATTCCTTTTTTCCTCTGCTGCTTGATGCCATGATATATTGCATTTTCAACCAGGGGCTGCAGTGTGAATTTAATAATTTCATTATTCATAACCTCATCAGGCACAGCAATCTCATAGGTATACTTTGTGCTGTAACGCATCTTAAGTATTTGCAGATAACAGGTCAACTGGTCAATTTCCTCCTTCACCTTTACCTTGTCATTAATGCCATTTAAGCTTAGTTTATAGAACTTACCTATTATTGTGATCATTTCAACACTTTTCGGATCGTTCATCTCAATCAGAAATTTAACGGCCTCCAGGGTATTATATAGAAAGTGCGGCTTAATCTGCAGCTGCAGCATATTAAAATAATTCTTCCTGTTTTGAATCTGCTCCTTATTAATTTCCTCCATTAATTCTGTTATTTCATCCATGAGCTGATTATACGTATTAGCAAGAACTCCGACCTCATCGTTATACTTTGCATAGAAGCGATATTTCATGCTCCGTGAATGCCGATTGGCCTCCATTATTTCAGTCATTTTTTGAATTGGCTTTGTTATTGTAAATATGATAAACGAAACTCCGGTAAGCATTACTATACCTGTGGATATGAAAATTATCGACACGAACTGCGACATGTCCTTTGTTATGCTTCGTATACTTGTCAAGGGTGTGATCATTGACAGCTTCCAATTATTAATATTTAGTTTTTTTGTAATAACACTGTATTTCGTTCCAATTTCCGATTCTGAGCGTTCCTTTCGTGAGAACAGCTCCTGCAATTCATCCTCTGCCGCAATTTTTTCATAATTCCCGTCATAGCTTAAAAGCCCGTCATCTCTGACCTGAACAACAATTTGATTATCCGCATTTTTTTTGCCGCTCATTGACTTTAAGTATTTTTCAAGCTCGGCGGCATCCAGATTCACTATCAATAAATTTTTGATCTGTTTGTACCTATAAACAGGCATAATAATACTGATTAATCTTTTATCACCTCTGGTAAAGAAGTAGGTTTCATCGACGATGGGCCCCCAATAGCACTGCTCCGTAAATTGATGCTCCTCTATTATTTTTTGGAATAAAGGATCTCCGTTCATCTTCATATACTCATAAAGCGTGTAATAATAATTTCTTCCATTGCTGCTCAGTATAAACATCGAGTTAATGTACTGGTAATTTTCTCCATAGCTGATTAGCTGATCGAATAATTCTTGATATACCACACTTATTGCCGCATATTCGTAATTATTTTCACTACCGTCATTAATATATTGATAGCTGGTAACCTCCATCTTAACCGGCGTCATCCCTGTAACAATATCCTTTAGAATACGGTTGATATTGGTTGCCATCTGATTGACCGTCGCTATATTGGATTCAATAATATTTTTTTCGGATTTATCAACAAAAATGGAATAAAATATAATCCCGTTTATAAACTGCAATAGTAGCACCAATATTAATAAGGAATTGACTATTTTGAACCGCAGTGTATGATTATTAAACCAGCTTAATAAACGTTTCATATTTTTACCCCATTTTTCTATTATGCTGCTTATCTGGCGAGCCATCCGCCGTCTACGGGGATAGTGCATCCATTAATATAATTTGAAGCTTCTCCTGCCAGGAATATCGCCGTTCCCTTCATATCCTCCGGTTCAGCCCATCTTCCGGCAGGAATCCTATAAAGAATTTCCTTATAGCGCTTTTCATCATTACGGAGTGCCTCCGTATTATCCGTACAGACATATCCCGGGGCTATTGCATTTACATTAATTCCGTATTTTGCCCATTCATTCGCCAGCGTTTTAGTAATTCCCATAACTCCACTCTTGGAGGCAGTATAGGAAACTACTCTGATCCCGCCTTGATAGGATAACATGGATGCAATATTTATAATTTTACCTCCGGATTTCTGTTCTACAAATACATTCGCCACACGTTGGCTTAAAAAGAACAGCGTTTTCAGATTCAGATTTAATACATCATCCCAATCCTTTTCGGTAAAATTCAACGCATCCTCTCTACGGATCGTACCCGCATCATTCACTAGGATATTAATCTTTCCAAGTTTCTGTAAAGTAGTACTGACTATCTCCTCTACCGCATCTAGCTTTGTTAAGTCAGCCGAGATATTGATTGCCTTCCTGCCTAACTGCTCTATCTCCCTGATCGTATCGGCACAATTTCTTCTGGCCACGCATACGATATCCGCTCCTGCCTCTGCAAGTCCGATCGCTATCGCTTTTCCGATTCCTCCCGAAGATCCGGTTACAATTGCTACTTTATCTCTTAAATTAAATTCTATCATATTGCTTCCTCCATAACAATCATCGTTTTTATCCATTCATCACCATGAGCCAGGGTATCCTCAAAGGCCTTCTGAATATCTGCAAAGCTATAGGTTTTCGTTATCATATCCTCTGTTATAACCTTCTCCTCCAACCATCTTACAACCTCCGGAAATTTTCTGTTATTCATTCGAGAGCCAAAAAACTTCAGCTCCTTCTTTGTAATATCAGCCGGCGTTATGTTTAGAGGGCGGTTATCAAAGCCCAATACAATGATACTTGCACAGGGTGATGCAATTTTTACCGCATTATTTAAGGTTTCTGAGATTCCCACCGCATCAATAATGATATCAATACCCTTCTCAAAAAATTTCTCCGACTGCTCGGTTAAATTCTCTCTCGCCGTATTGATAACAATATCGGCACCAAACCTGGCCGCATTTTCGAGCTTTTTATCTGAAATATCTGTTGCCATTACTCTGGCGCCTGCTTTTTTAAGTGCCTTCAATACCGCAATTCCGATCGTGCCGGCACCAATAATAACCGCATTATCCCCTTCCTTTATCTGAAGCTTGGACATAATATTGGCAGCAATAGAAAATGGCTCTCCAAGGGCTGCCGTTTCAAATGGAATATTTTTTGGTATCCGATACAGCGAAGCTTCTTCAACAGAGATATATTCCTGATAACCTCCATCCATCTGCACGCCAAAGCATTTCACCTCATTGCAGACATTTTCATGCTCCTTTTCACAGGCTGGGCAATGATGGCAGGCGATAACCGGATTAAATATCACATGATCCCCGATATCGAATTGTCTCGCCTGTTCTCCTTTTTTCACAACGATACCCGATAATTCATGCCCCATTATTCTAGGATATTTTACATCTGCTCTTTCTCCGTTAAAAATATGTAAATCCGTTCCACAAATTCCTACAGCCTTCACCTTTATAATAACCTCGGTATCCTTATGAAGCGATACCATAGGAACCTCTTTAAGTTCTATACTGCCTGCCTTTGTTAACACTGCTGCCTTCATCCCATCAACTCCTTCTTCTTAAGCATTTTCAGCTCTTTTTGTATACTATCCCGTATCTGACCCACATTCATCTGGATTTCTTCCTCATAGCGGTCCATAGCCCTTCCGCGCAGTATTCGGTAAGGAAGCCTAGCGGCCATTCCCATTTTGTATCCAGGTATAAAACCATATGAATTTAACAACGATGCTAGCCTGACTACCGATCTCTGACAGCGATCCGCCCGAGTCAAATCGCCTGCCTGAAAGCTCGTATATATCTCGTTCATAATTTCCGGAACTATGCCGCTCAAACTGGTGATACAACCGCTTGCTCCATTCATAAGTCCTGTTAGCAGCAGCTCTTCCCAGCCAAGCATGACATCAATCGATAATTTATTTTTCTTGATTTCATCCATAAGCTTAAGCAAATTCTTTATATCTCCGCTTGATTCCTTGATTCCGATCACCTTAGGATGATGCAGAAGCTCTAGTAATAAACTTTCCGGTATCTTACCCGAAAATTGAGGAGAATAATAAAAAATAACCGGTAATGGGGAATTGTCCAGTATTTCCTTTATATAGTACTCCATATACTTAAGACTATATGGGTAATAATAAGGTGTAGATAATATTACCGCATCCATATTCTGATCCGCGCAATACTCTGCCAGCCGAAGAGATTGATCAGGGTTTAGCTCACTAATTCCGGGAAAGATTTTAAAATCCCCCTGTTTTGCTTCTTTACAGATCTTTATTATTTTGCATTTTTCCTCATAGGTCAGTGCTGCGAATTCTCCTATATTGCTGACGGCAAATACTCCATTAAGATGGTTTAGCTGATAAAATTCCATGAACTTAAAAAGCTTGGCCTCATCAATTTTTCCATCCTCCGTATATGGTGTCATCATTGCGGCATAATTCCCGTATATTCTTTTATTTTTCTCAAAGCCCATTTTAATCATCCTTGCTATGAATAATATGCAACCCTTTCAATCCGTCCTGCTTTTTTCAATCTTTCAAAATCCGGTACCATACAGCTTCCTGGGATTTCTGGTAGTATGAATCTGCCGTCCTTCTCCTCCGGACAAACACACATAATATCGCAGAGCGGCCTCATAATAGGAGTCAGATATTCAACCATATCCTCTTTTCTGCCTGTTGCAACGAAAGAAGCCGTCATATGAGAATACCCGCCCGAGCTTAATCTTATGTTGTTTTTATGCGCAAGATCCCTTGACAGCATCCAGTCCTTTACACTGCTCAAATTACTGGGTATGGGCTGCAAATGCGTGACTCCAGCTTCCACATAGGATTCCATCGGATAATAGCAGCGCAGGGATTCTCCCATTGCAACCGGCACCTTAGTATGTAAGGATAGCTTCTTAAGCTCTGTCATGTTATAGGAATGAACCGGTTCTTCAATCCAGTCAATCTGGAATTCTTCTATTCTTTTTACAAACTCAGAGGCCTCTGAAGCATTCCCAAAAGTCTGGTTTACATCCACAGCTAATTTCACTTGAGCTCCAATGGCATTACGGATTGATTTTATTTTTTTAACCGCCTTGTCAGCCTCTCCCGTTGTCTTAATTTTTATTGTAGTATATCCATCCTTTAAATAGCTCTCTGCTTCCTCTACCGCCTCCTGTTCAGAAAGATTCGTGCCGCATCCGCTGGCATACACCAAAACCCAATTCCGATCCGCTCCCAGAAAGCGATGCAAAGGAAGCTTTTTTCTTTTTGCCAGTATATCATGCATTACATAATCCAGGCGTCCCAGCTCTACGGCCGTTTCTCCGCTGAAGCCACAATTTCTGATTGCCCAGTATAAATTCTGATACCATTCTTCATAGGAATACGATTTTTTATTCATTATAAGCGGAAGCAATTGCTTTTCCATTCTCTCCGAGCAGGGACCCTGGCCTGAAATTCCATTTTCATCATAGAGAACCAGCCAATTATCTACAGGAACCCTTTCAAAGGGTCCACCTGTCGCATCCCAAAATGGAACCGGTACCTTAATCGGTGCCATTTGATAAACCTCAGCTCTAGCAAACTGCAATTTATCCTGATATGATCTTAAATACTCTTCCATAATAATAGCTATGCCCTTTCCTTAGCCTGCAAGCTTTGGGCTGCAGGCACAAATTTATGTATGAAAAATCTACTTTATATGATTGCAGAGAATATCAAGGACAGCTGCTGCCTTCCCGCACAGTTTATCCTTGATACTCCTCTGCTGCAATACTGCAGTCACCCGATTACTTCTTATTAGCCTCCAGATATTCCTTCTGTGCGGCTGTTAAGTAGTCTGCCCATTCCTTGAGAACATCTGCAGATTTCTTTTCCTTTAAGAGAACTGCCTGTAATCCCGGCTCCTGGAACTTACTGCGGAATTCGTTCCATTGTGTCAGCCATACCGGATGAGTTAAGAACTTCACATTATCCGCCTTCATCATTTCCTGGTATACCTTATTATATTCATCCTGCTTATACCATTCATCTTCATATACCAGTGAGTTAACCGGAATACGGCCTTCTGTTTCGCAGTGATAAGAGGCTGCTTCTGCTGAAACCAGATATTTTGCCAATTCAATTGCACCCTCTTTATTTTTTGCATTCTTCATAATGGAATAGCCTGTAAAGCTTATGTTCTTCGTTACTATATTTCCGTTTTTATTCGCGGGTGAGATCACATTCGCAAAATTCCCTTCGCCCAGATTTTTCTTATGCTCTGCCAGCGACGAAGAATTATGATTGATGTACATGCTGGTACCGGAGCCAAACTCTGCCACCATTTCCTTAAAGCTGTTTGTTACACTGTCCTTTGAGGTCCAGTTGTTCCAATAAACACTGGCATATAAGTCCAATGCCTCCGCGAAAACAGGCTGATTGAGTACGCAGTTTCCTTCCTCATCAAATATCTGATTCTGATCCGCATAAGTAAAAATAAAATCAAATAAATTTTCAAGGGAACCGGCTCCGCCTCTTAATGAATAAAAGTACTGACCGTTTTTAGTGTCTGCGTATTTTTCACAGTCAGATATGAACTCGTCTATTGTCTTCGGTACTTCAATTCCCTTCTCCTTCATTAACTTTGTATTTGCCCAGGAAATATCTGTTGTAACATACTGAGGTAAGCAATATATATTTTTGTCAACTACACAGGCGCGAATCGCATCCATTGTCGCCACATCCAGATTATTTTTTTCTTCGAAGCTGTTATATACGTCCTCCAAATTCATCAAGGCATCCTGGTTTACAAATGCCGATATGTCCATATCCCTGATACTGATTACATCTGGAACAGAATTTGTTGCAACCGCCACATTATATTTCTGCAAGTAAGAATCTGCAGGCAGTCCAACATATTCAACCTCATATTGCGGATATTTCTCTTCAAATTTTTTAATAGTTTCTTCGAAAATTGAATTAGATACTGGATTTCCATCATGATACCAAAAGGTGATTGTCTGCTTTTCCACATTGTTGTCCTTAGCAGCCTTGCTGTCATCTGCCTTGCTGTCATCTGCCGGTGCAGTTATATCCGGGCTCTTTGTGTCCTTTTTTTCGTCATTTTTGGCAGAGGTTGCGCACCCTACTGCACTCATTGCCAGTAATACTACCGCTAATACTAATCCCAATACTCTCTTTTTCATTTTTTTCCTCCATTCCTACTTTTCTTGTCTCATAGGTATCTTATATTGTTCCGGTTTTTTGTGTAATCAAACCGCAGGAACCAAACTTGTACTCTTAACCGTTGTACTTTATCCCTTCACTGCTCCTGCCGACAGTCCTTCGACGAGATATTTCTGGATAAAGCAGAAAATGAGCAAAACCGGAATTAATGCGACAATAGTACCCGCCGCAAGTCCACCATAATTCACCGTGAATTCTCCCTTCATCATGCTAAGTCCCACAGGAAGGGTAAACTTATCTGCAGCATTAATAAAATTCAAAGAGTATACAAATTCATTCCAGCTGTTCACAAAGGCAAATGCTCCCGCCGACACAATACCGGGAAGGATCGACGGTACTACAATTTTAAAAATTGCCCTCCAGATAGAGCATCCGTCAATTTGCGCTGCTTCCTCCAGGGCAGGTGGTACGCTGGAGAAAAAGCTGCTTATCATAATCATGCAAAAGGGAAGATTAATTGTCGTATTTGTTATAATCAAAGACCAAAGATTATTTATTAACCCTAATTTATTGAATATATTAAACAGTGGAATAAGAATGACTACCCCCGGCAGCATCTGCGTGATCAGAAGCAGGAAAAATGTAAACTTTTTCCCTTTGAATTTGTATCTGGAAATCGCATATCCTCCTAAAATAGCAATTAATATAATAAGAAGTGTTGTGGTACCCGCCACAATCAAGCTGTTTATAAAGTACCGGTCGAAGCCCATGCTTGAAAGCATAGTCTTATAATTATCAAAGGTAAATGGAGCGGCAATATACCGGAGCGGACGCTTCATAATACTGCTTTCCACCTTAAACGAGGTGCACAAAAACCAGTAATACGGAAAAAGAGTAGTAATCGTAAAAAATAGGATAGGTATATAGCAGATAACAATTTTCTTTATCCTGCTTCTATTCCTTCTGCTCATTAATAAATTTCCTCCTTTCCATATTTCCCTAGCTTCAAATAAATTGCTGAAAATACTAAAAGCACCAGAACCATCAGCACAGCCATAGCCGAAGAATATCCGGCATCTAATGAATCATTGAAGCTCATCATAATATAGACAGGTACGGTAAGCGTCGAAAAATTAGGGCCGCCCTTTGTCATGCCATAGATAATATCCACTACATTCAAGGTCCAGATTGTACGAAGTAGTATCGTTAGCAGTAATGTGGATTTGATTAGCGGCAGGGTAATCCGGAAAAACTGATATGCGGAGCCTGCACCATCAACATCTGCTGATTCATAAATTTCAGGGGAAATGGTTTGCAGCGCAGATAGAATACTGATTGCAAAAAACGGGATGCCTCTCCAGGTATTGGCAATTGTCAAAGCCCACATCGAGGTGGTTCCATCTGCAAACCATGAGATGCGCTCCTTGACAATCCCCAGCTTCAGGAGCAAATCTCCGATCACACCAATGCTCTCATTAAACATAAAGCTGAACATCAACGCCACCAGAATTCCTCCCACAGCCCACGGAGTGAACATAAGCGCCCGAAAAATTCCTCTCCCTCTAAATTTCTGTTTTAGCAGAAGTGCCACTATAAGTCCCAATACAGCCTGAAGCAACACATTAGAGACCGTCCAGTAGACAGAATTCACCGCCGCCTTTAAAAAGGTTGGATCCTGAAACAAATCCGTAAAATGCTTCAGTCCTATAAAGCCCATATTCTTCGGGTCAGTTAAAACATGATTTTGTGTACTTAAAAAGAATGTATTTATAATTGGATAAATCATGAATGTGCCAACCATTGCCAGCGTCGGAAGAAGCATCAGATATGGCCGCATTGTCCCTCTTAAATGAATTTTTCTTTTATTCATTCTTTCTCCTCCTTCTTTAGCCTTATTCTATCAACTTTTTATAATAACTTCGTTTAAAATCAGACTTTAATTGTATAATATTCTACTTATTTCGATGTCTTAAGAAGTTTTTTTGTGTACTTTTTGCATTATTAGATGAACTATATATTTTGTAAGGAAATTCTGCACAACTATATCGCACCGCTGCCTCTAACCATTATCTATACAAATGAGTAGTCCGTCATTATTTATGATTACCATAGTTATAGAGTTGCGACCCTTTTTCTACATATAATTCTGCTCCATCCTCTGTCTATACTGCTATCTGCAACTATGCAGATAAACTTATCCATTACGACTTCGATCATATCCTTGATAAGCGGGCGTAAAGACAATTTTCACTTTAAATATTTATTTTAAAAAGTTATAATGAAATACGATCAAACTTCTGTAACAATTGTGTATAAATAACTAAAATAAAGAAGATATCGAAAATGTTAATACGATCTGAGTTAATAGAAATCATAAAATACATAAGATCAATTTTTAAACATACGAATTATTAAGGAGTACCGCATATGACGGATGAATGGAAAAAACTATCGGACCAATTTTATCAGCTGATTGTAAATTACGCACACAAAGCTGCTGCAAATTCAGAGCTTATGCAGCTTCTCATTAAAATAGTGCAGGAGTATACGAATGAAACGAATTTGAATAAGGAAGCAGATATACAGATTAAGCATTTTGCCGAAAGTGCAGTTAAATTACTTCAGGATATTCTTAAATGGGAAAGATCAGAGGACAGAAACTGTACCGAGAAGGATAATAATAAAGTGGAGAATATGCTCTCTCAATGGGAACATATCAGTAGATCGCTATCCGTTAATAAAATTAGCGGTTGGAGAAGTACTTACGTAGGACGTCGGAAATTGTTGTATTTTGATACCAATTCTTTATTTCTCATTATGTCTGAACAACTGAAGGAAAACCCTTTCCCGAACGATATGCAGCTTGTGTATAGTCCGGCTTTAGTTGAAGAGCTATGTAAGGTATATACTTCAGATCATGCTTATTATTTATCCCGTCTAGGAGAACTTACAAAGGAAATCTGCATCTGTCCATTCCGTGTTAATGATGAGCCATATAGATTATGTAGATTATATGAGAATCCAGCCTTCTCTTATATTCGGATTATGCTTACACAGGAACAAACAAAGGAAGCTGAAAGGCAGCGGATTTTAGAATATAAAGAGGAAGAAATGGAGTATTCCTCCTATTCGAAAGCCAGTAACAGGAAAAGATATAACAACTATGCTGATACCTTTCTTACTACCTTCAAATACGAGGTGAATCAGGTTCTGGACCTTCTAAAGTGTGATTTTCACTGTGAAGATCTTGCCCATACACTGAAAAATTATTCCAGGTTAAATTCACGGATACATAATCTTTCCAGAGCCATGAATATCCTTGGATTTAAAAAGGATAATGAGCAAAACGGTGAATTTAAAAAAGTCAAAAGCAGCCGTCAGGATATAGAACATATCCTATATGCTTCAAAAGCAGATCTATTTGTCACAAAGGATGAAAAAATGTATTATAGAGCAAAAAACATTCTGGGTGCGTTAAACTGCGGGACAACAGTCATGAAATGGAAGGATTATGTATCTGACTATGGAACTCCCTTTATTGATAAGTAGGTTTAACCCACATTCATTTATATGAGAAGGAGCTTTTTCATATAGCAAAAAGCTCCCCCTTCTAACTTCGCCTTCTTTTATTAATTGCTTTATTTTTATACATTGCATGATCCGCACGATCAATCATGACTTTTACATCATCGCTGTCTTTAATATAGCCACAAAAAGCGCCTATACTAATTTCTATTTGATAAGGCTTTTTTGATTTCTTATTATAATTTTCAATATAATATTTTACTGAGGATATATAACTGTCTTGTTGTATATTTTCATCATCATGTACCGCTACTACTAGAAATTCATCTCCGCCTATCCGCGCACAGATTTCATTGCCATTACTGCAGCTTTGAAAAGCATTGGCTACAACAGTAATAATATTATCCCCCTCCTGATGACCATATTGGTCATTAACTGCCTTAAGATTATCAAGATCTGCCATAATCACCAATAGCTTTTTGTTTAAGTTTGTTACCTTTTGAATAATTTTAGGAAGATTTTGATCCAGTCCCCGTCGATTATAAATCCCCGTCAAAACATCTCGGAAGGAAGAACGATACAGTCTTCTATGTACGCGGTTAAATTCCAGCGCGTTCATAATATTCCTGCTCCAGTTGCGGTACGATATATCAAATACCTTCACCTTGTCCCCGTAGGATAATACGGAATATCCAATCGTATATTCATTAAAATGCAAAGGTGTAAAGTAATAAGCTTTCGGTCTAGCTCTGTCTTTCCATAGATCCGGCAGCATATCCCTCGTCGGAAAGGAAAAATCACTCTCTACAAAGTTCGAATTCTCATTTGACAAGACCAATTGCATTTGATTTGTATATCCGGCCTGCAGCTTAATATCTTTATCCGAACTATAATTATGAGCGCTGCCATCCCAATTATTGCATAGACATAGATAGTAATCAGAATAATCCTTAATCAGGTACAAATAATAACTGAATTTTTTGATGCAATCCTCAAAGTTAGTTACTGCAGTTAAGGCTTCCATCATATAACTTTCCAGTAAGGTTTTATAATCCTCTGTTTTTTTCTTAAGTCGCTGCATACTGCTTCTTTTCATAAAGTCAATTGTATTACAGCCACAGCTACGACCAATATCCAAGCGCCCGGGTGTATTACCAAATAAATCCGGGTAAATTCCTGTCATCAATCTTGTCAGCTCGCAGACTGCCTCAGCTCCGGCCTGCATAATCGGAGGCGAGTAAGTCGTTATGACCGTACTGCAGATAGCTGCCTCATCGGTAGCATCATAGCCTGTCACTGCAAGATCCTCCGGAACATGGAAGCCACATCTGGTAAGCTCATTCACCAAACCGATTGCCATATAATCGCTGATACATACAACAGCCTCCGGTTTTGCTATTTCTCCACTTATGATTTTCTTAGCAAGTCTCTCTCCGCCTGAATAATAAAAATCACCATCATAACTAATTTTACTCTCATCAATTACAATGCCATGCTTATTTAGAGAAGCTTTAAAGCCCTCTACACGGTTAATTGTAGAGATACTATCTTTATCTGCTGCCAGGCAAAACAGATCCGTATAACCATGCTTTTCTATTAGGTGATCGGTTAGCTGTTCCATTGCCTTTTTGTCATTTGTACAAAGACTCGGGAAGTTTCGGGAAACCTGATCCACATAGACAACCGGAACTTTACATTCTTTTAAAAGCATCTCCTCTATTTCCTGCTGTAAATGATCCATAGCCAAAGTAATGCCCGCAACAATAATTCCGTCAAAGCATTCAAAGTTCATTAAATTATAGATATTCTTTTCACCAAGCTTATACTCTGGTATTCCTGTATTTTTAATAAACGTAGTAAAAATAGCAACATCATAATCAAGAAAGTAGCACTCGTTTATTATTCCCTTCAGTAGCTTATGCTGATATAGTTCCTCTGCCTCTGATAGAATGACCCCAATCAGCTTCCTTTTTTTCATTTGATAATTCATTTCCCAAAACATCTCCCATAAAAAGTGACAAAAAATACGATATATTTAATTATACTATAAATAATTAGTAATTAATAGTATATTTTTCCTAAATCCTTTCTTTCTATTATCACATGAATAGCAGTTTTTCGACACGGTACAGATGGACAATACCAATCTATTCTTAAATTTCCAGGCACTGCTTTAAGCTTATCTGATCTAGCAGCTTAAAGCTGTTCCCATAATAATCAATCAAACCCTCCTCCTTCATTCTTGCTAATTCCCTGCACATAGAGGTACGGGATACGTTTAAGAAATCTGCCAGCTCAGAACGGTTTAGATTGATCTGAAACATGCTGCTGCCTCTTTCACTTACTTCATTTAGCAGGTAGCTCGCCAGTTTTTCTCTCATACCCTTAAGAGTGAGAAGCTCCAGCTTGCGATTAAGCCTAACATTTCTCTCGCCTAGAATGACCATCATATTTTGAATCAGACTAATATGAAACTGACAGCTGTTGCCACAGGACTTAATAATCCTTTCATACGGTAATAACAAAATATTAGCATCCTGCTTTATTTTTACCGTAACCGGAGAGATACGATTTACTGTACAGACAATTCCTTCTGCAAACATGTCAGAAGGGCCCATAATTGCTACTATATGTTTATTACCGGACAGATTTTCCTTCATAATCTCAATCGTACCGCTAATTACAATTCCTATAAAATTAATCTCATCACCAGATAAAAAAATATATTCATCTGCTCTATAGCTCTTTAGCTGTGCACTTAAGCACTTCAGTAAGTGCCCCAAATCATCCTCTTTGATGCTTCTGAATAAAGCGCATTTTTTAAGAATTGGATCAAAAAACTCCATATACATCTCCATTCCAACGTAATTATTTATATAAAGACAGCTTCTCTGCCCTTTGAATTAGTTTATGCAAAATGTAGCCACAGCTACACTTTTTCTTTTTCATTTGTATTATACTCACCTTGTCAGTTAGAAGTCAATGAAAAAAATAAACCTAATATAAAGGAGAAATAATAATGGAAAATAAGATGTTTTGTTATCAATGTCAGGAAACAGCAGGCTGCACAGGCTGTACGATGTTTGGTGTATGCGGTAAGTCACCCGCCTTATCAAATATGCAGGATTTACTTATCTATGTCACAAAAGGCTTAAGTGCTGTAACTACCGCGCTTAGAGCGCAGGGAGAAGAGATCTCTTCCGATGTTGATCATTATATCACGTTAAATTTATTTACAACCATCACAAATGCAAACTTTGATGATGAGGTTTTCTATAATAGAGTAATAAAAACATTAGAAATCAAGCAAAGCTTATTAAGTAAAATTATAGAACCCGACAAGCTTCCCGCAGCAGCACTGTGGTCTAGTGATAGTAGAGAAGCCTTTATAGAGAAGGCTGCAAAAGTTGGTGTTCTTGCCACTGAAAATGAAGATGTACGAAGCTTAAGAGAGCTGATCATCTATGGCTTAAAGGGTCTCGCTGCATACTTAAAGCATGCGAACGAATTAAATTATGACAATGCCAAGATAAGTGAATTTATGCAAAGAGCTCTTGCTGCAACTCTTGATGATACCTTAAGTGCAGACGCTTTAATTGCTCTTACACTAGAGACTGGTAAGTTTGGTGTTGACGGTATGGCGTTACTTGACTCTGCCAATACAGGAACCTATGGACATCCCGAAATCACAAAGGTTAACATCGGTGTCGGAACCAGACCCGGAATACTCGTATCCGGTCATGATTTAAGGGATCTTGAGCAGTTACTGGAACAGACAAAGGATACCGGCATAGATGTATATACTCACTCCGAGATGCTTCCTGCTCATTATTATCCCGCTTTCAAAAAATACAGTCATTTTATCGGTAATTACGGTAATGCGTGGTGGAAGCAGAAGGAAGAGTTTGAAGCCTTTCGCGGTCCAATCTTAATGACTACAAACTGCGTTGTACCTCCCGCAGCTTCTTATAAGAACAGATTATTTACAACCGGAGCTACCGGTATCACCGGATGTGTTCACATTGAAAGAGCTGAGAACGGTTATAAGGACTTCTCTCAGATTATCGAGCTAGCTAAAACCTGTGAAGCTCCCATTCAGCTTGAGAAGGGTGAAATCATCGGTGGCTTTGCCCATAATCAGGTACTTGCCTTAGCCGATAAGGTAGTTGATGCGGTGAAATCAGGTGCGATCAAGAAGTTCTTTGTCATGGCAGGCTGCGATGGCCGTCAGAAATCCAGAAATTATTACACCGAATTTGCACAGGCACTTCCGAAGGATACCGTTATTCTTACCGCAGGCTGTGCGAAATATAAATACAATAAGCTTAATTTAGGTGATATCGGAGGAATACCTAGAGTACTGGATGCCGGACAATGTAATGATTCTTACTCACTCGCACTGATTGCACTCAAATTAAAGGAAGTGTTTGAGCTTCAGGATATCAATGAGCTTCCAATCGCGTTCAACATCGCATGGTATGAGCAGAAAGCAGTTATCGTCCTTCTTGCCCTTCTTTATCTGGGTGTTAAGAATATTCACTTAGGACCGACTCTCCCTGCCTTTCTTTCCCCGAATGTGGCAAAGGTACTTGTCGAAACCTTCGGAATTGCTGGTATCGGTACAGTTGAAGATGACATCAAGTTATTTATGGAATAATTTTAATACAATTAGGTAAGTCTAGTAGATAGCTAAGCTTTGTATTGGCTCCGAGGTAGTTATAGCTTTAATAAGCTTCGGAGTAAGGATTAAGGAAAGGATTTATATGAGCGCGTTTTTAGGACCAATCCATTACTGGTTATATAATAAAATAAGGCTGCAGCTGGATATTGTTGATGAGCTCTATGAGCTTGGAAAAGAGAATGGTCTCACCCTTGAGGAGGAATGCAATAGTCGCTTCGGTAGCTTTGAAAATAAGCCTCTTGAAGAAATGATCGATCCTGGCAATATACACGGCTGGCTGCAGGAACGTGTATCTCAGGTTGAATATAAGTATGCCTACAGCGTCACTAAGCTCCTTGAGAAGAATAAAGAGTCCAAGGAAAAACTGCTTACTATATTAAAAAGCAAGGGGATTAATCTTGCTATCCTGCTCAAGGAATTGCGTCTTAATGCAGATGGAATTTATAAAGCAATTACAGATAACTTATTAGACGGGATGCCCTGTGACCATGCAAACCGTATTGTAAGTAAAGAGGAAAATGAAGTTATCTGGAGTAGAGAAATCTGTGTTCACCAAGCTTACTGGGAAGAAGTCGGCGGTGATATCAATCTTTATTATGAGTTAAGAGACGCTTTCCTTACGGGGTTTATTAGGGAACTCGGACATTCCTACGAAAGGATTAATGAGACTACCTATCGGATTAGTAAAGCATAATTAATAAGTTTCGTAATACCATTAAAAATGGAGGTTTGTTTACATGGATAGTATCAAACTTATGATGGAAGAACACCAATATATTCTACGTATGCTGGCGGTTGTCCGTATGGCCTGCTATGGTGTGATGAAGGGAGAAGCCATTCAATTTGAAGATTTTGATCAGATGATTGACTTTATTCGTAATTATGCTGACGCCCATCATCATGGCAAGGAAGAGAAGCTTTTATTCAATGAGATGGTAGAGCATCTTGGAGTACTTGGTAATAAACTGGTTACACATGGTATGCTGGTAGAGCATGACTTTGGCAGACTATATATTCAGGAATTAAAGGAGGCTCTTAGCCGGGTTGCCGCGGGAGATGACATAAGCCGCCTGGATGTGATAGCCAATGCTATCAGCTATACCCACTTACTCCATAGACATATTGAAAAGGAGGATACGGTAGTCTATACCTTTGCTAAGCGTCAACTTCCATCAAAAATACTTGATAAAGTCAATCAGGAAACACTCCAATTTGAAGAGGCTGCTGAAAGTAAAAATACGCAAATCCACTATCAGAAGCTTGTAGAAGAACTAGAAAAAAAATATCTTTAATATAAAGCCATATACCTGGAAGGATACTACACTTCCTGTATATGGCTTTTCCTCTGCTGCTTCCTGTTCAAATACGCTTTATGTTAATTTGCATGATAAAATTTCCAAAACCTAGGTTTCTTTCTTCTGCAATCGAAAATTTGTTCATATTTTTCTTTCCCGCTTTTCGGTTTCATGCTATAATATCCATTATAATAGAACTGGCTTTTCGCAACTCTAATACCACTTCAATGCTACATTAAGGAGCTTTATCATGAATCCAGAGAAGGAAATCCTCATAAAAGATATTGTTGACACCCATATCAGACAGTTTGTTGATGGTCTTGAGTCCAGATACAGTATGGAGCTTAACGACCCCTTGGGTGTAATTAATTCTAAGAAAAACAATGCCTTCATCTCACAGCTTGGTGAGGAATTCATGTTCTATTCCGCATTCGTGCGATCTTTTGACAGTTCCTTTGGCAAGGTACTAGAGAATATGGGTAACGCAATTGCTAAGATTTCTTATACGGTGAAGGGTAAGCTAACCTCCTATCTGCTTCCCCAGCAGACGCAGCACATCGATTATCTGATGACTGCTTATGAGAAAAGAGATGCCCGACCTAAGATAGAGGATTATGCTAATTTCAACTGTTTGGTTCCCTCTAACGTTATGAGCTATCTAACCTCCCATGAAACTGATAATTATTTTTATGATGAAGAAAAGCATTGCCACTACTTAATAGAACTAAAGGCAGGCGGTGATCTTGACAATAAAAAGGCGAAATCGGAAAAAATCGCGCTGCTGAATGAATTTTTTATATTAAAAAACTCGTTGGAAAATAATGACACAATTAAAATATATTTCGCAACTGCCTATAACAAATTCGGAGAGGGTGCTCCCTGGAGACAGGAACGGGTGCAGACTTTTTTTGCAGAAGAGGAATTATTAATCGGTAAGGATTACTGGAACTTTGTCTGTAATGACCCGGAAGGCTATCAGGTAATATATAATCAGTACCAAAGCAGCTCAGAATACATGAGAAGTGCCTTAGAGCGTATTAAAAAGCAGTATTTTGAAGCTGACTAAAGCGCACGTTACTTATTATCTCGCAAATGCCTATTATTTCATAATACCGAGAGGAGATTTACCCCTTATGATAGATGTAAATACCATAGATAACTACCTGCTGCTGCATGGGGACTGTATGGAGAAACTAAAGGAAATACCTGATGGCAGCATTAATCTTATCCTCTGTGATCCTCCCTATAATTTAGCCAAGTATTCTACAGGAAATATGAAATTTGACTGGCGCAGCGAGATCAATAACGATGTAGCACAATGGGATTTAAAGGAGCTCGCCCCTATTGATTTTATTGATGAATTTAAAAGAGTCCTTTCACCCACCGGCAACATCTTTGTATTTACCAGCTATAACTTAATCGGTAAATGGCATGAGGTTTTTGACAGTGAGTTTGACACCTTTCAGTTTATGGTTTGGCATAAAACCAACCCTGTACCCAATATCCGCAAATCCTCCTTCCTTAATAGCTGTGAGCTTATCGTCTGTATGTGGAACAAGGGGCATACTTGGAATTTCTCTAAGCAAAACGAGATGCATAATTTTATTGAGAGTCCGATCTGTATGGGAAGTGAGAGACTTAAAGATCCAAAGCATCCTACCCAGAAGCCGCTTGCAGTTCTTAAGCAGATTATAAAAATCGCCAGCAATGAGAATGACCTCGTTCTTGATATGTTCATGGGAGTAGCCTCCACAGGTATTGCCGCAAGGGAGTTAAACCGCCGATTTATCGGAATTGAAATCGATGATACCTATTTTAAAGCCTGCGAAAAACGAATGACAGATTCCGATCACATTAAAAAATAATATAAAATACTCCCCTTGCAGCAAGCAGTTGAATAAAATTACTGTTTACAGCAGTGGGGAGTATTTTTATATTCTATAATTTTTTAAACTAACATAACATGCCTGCCCTTTGAAGTGTGAATTATGCTTTTCAATAGTTCACATTAACTAACATGCCGCCAAAAACCTGCGAATTTGGGCAGCGCACAAATTTGTAGATTGAAAAATCTTTGATTTTTCAATCTACACTCTCAATAATAAAATTAGATATTTCCTTTTTCAGGCGCTTCGAGCTTTCCCCAGATAACGCAACTTCGCTGGTTACCTCTGAAGATTTGTTGGTAATGTTCGTAACCTTCTCAGCGATATCTCCTGTTCCTACCGCACCCTCTGTAGCAGCGTGTGCAACTTCATTTACCGCACGGATAATGCTTTCTATCGATGCTAATAACTCTTCTGAGGTAGCACTAAAGTCAGTAATTAACTCATCCACATAAGTAGCATCCTCTTTATATGCATCCGCCACATCACTAAATCTCTCAAAGCTTGAGGAGATATCATTTGAAACAAATTGAAGTAATGCTTTAGCACTGTCAGTAAGGTTATTGACTGCCTCAGTTACTTCAACCGTTACTTCCTGAATTTTAACTACGGCTGTCTTTGACTGGTCTGCCAGATGTCTTATCTCATCAGCAACCACAGCAAAACCCTTACCGCTTTCTCCTGCTCTAGCTGCTTCGATTGCAGCATTAAGGGCCAGTAGATTGGTTTGCGTAGTGATATTCATAATCGATTCTGTTAAAACCCGAATTTGCTCTACTACTTTAGCCTGTTCTAATGCTTTTTCAAGTTTCTTTTCAATCTGATCTCCTATTTCATTCGCCTGCTTCTGGGTTAACTGGACATCTTCTCTGGTGTTTGTTGCACGCTTGTTAATCTCAACAACCTTTAAGGCAGCGCCTTGTGACTTCTCAGCAATTGATCTTGATGCTGCTTCAATCTCTGCTGAGGTCTCCGTCATAGCCAGTGCGGAGGCTGCTGTTTCCTCCATGCTTGCCGCAAGCTCCTGTGTAGTAGCTGCTACATCTTCAATATTACCATTTAGCTCCAATACATTACTGTTAATGGACTGAACAACATCTATGATACTGTCAGCCTCCTGCTTTGCACTATGGACTAGCTTTGCAACCGATTCCTTCATTGCTTCAAGATTTTTTGCTAAAATTCCAAAATCATCTTTCCTCTTGATCAGTTTAGCTGGCAGCTGTATTGTAAAATCACCGGTTGAAAGCGTATTAAAATACTTATTAACAGCATTAAAATCTTTATTTAGCTTTCTTGACAAGTAAATTGTTATACTTAAAGCTATAATAACAGAAATAAGAAATATTGCACCAAATATATAGCTGTCTCCTCTTAAGTCACTATTCATTTCCTTTTTAAGTATATCAATCTCACTATCTATATAATCTGTATAGTTACCTGTACCGATTACCCATTCATAGGGTTCAAAAGCAAGACTATAACTTCTCTTAGGGGAAGGCTCCGTCTCATCTGCCTTAGGGAACCAGTAATCCGTGTATCCTCCGCCATTTCTACCAACATTAATTATCTCTTTTACAACATAAAGTTTATTTACATCCTGAAAATCCATTCGATTTGTACCCTCTGTTTTACTTCCCAAGAGTACTATGTTATCGCCTTCATAGGTATCTATCCAAAAATATCCGTCCTTCTCATATCTTAAATTTCTGACTAAATCGGCAGCAAGCTTCTGTGCTTCCTCCTGCGTAAATTCCCCCGCCTGTTGCTTATCATAGATTCCCTGAAGCAGTGTTATTACATTATCTACTTGCTTCTTAATATCCTTATCATAATTTGCACGGATAATCTTCTCCTGCCTAGCCAGATTATTATGACTTGTTTGAATTTGATCCATAATGGATACCCCTGTTATTAATACTGCCACTAGCAGTAAAAAAACAGCAAGTAAAATAATCTTGGTTCTTACCTTTAAATTATTAATCATACTGTTGTTCCTCCATGATTTGTGCATATTTATTAGAAATTACCATAAATACATCTCTAATTTATACTTAATTGTACATTATTTCACAGGATTTTGCAATATACGACACAAAAACACAGTATTATTTTACTATTTATTGGTAATTTTAGGATCAATTTTATCCATTTTGACATTACTAATTTATTTCATGTACCAAAACCCATTGGTGTGTTTTCACATGATATTTAATGTTTATCATTTGCATGCAAGCTCCAACTTGTATGTTGCAACAGAAAAGAAGGGTATCTACACCCGCATATTTTTCCTCTCTGCTGTATACGATGCTTTCAATCTTGTAGGTCTGCAGAATATGCTCCTCATCCTCCAGACGAATGTAAATCGGTTTAATCTTACCCTGCACATTAAAAGTTGCATTTACATCCACAGGCATATGAAACATTATTTTATCCCTTCTTCATAATTTGGTTTGCGCTTTTCCGGAGGAATTCCACCGGACATATGATAAATCGGATTATTTAAGAAGATGGCTCTCATGATTGCATCATCTCCATATCTTTCTCTGACCCGATCCACTGCAATATCAAGCTTTGACATTCTCTCAAACCGGTTCATATCAAATAAATTAATTTGTCTTAGAGATTCCCCTTTTACTACTTTACTTGTATGAATACCGAGATTTCTAATAGGCGAGCCATCCCATAGCTCATCAAATAGTCTACAGGCTGCCCTGTGAAGCTCATTGGTTGTATTCGTAGCACTAAGCAAGGTCATCTGATGAGAGGCATGATGAAATTCGCAGTCTACAATACTTACCGCAACCACATTAGCCATGACAGCATCCGCCCGCAGTCTGGTGCAAACTGTCTCCGCCAGTGAAAGTAAGATCATCTTGGCAGCAGGTGCTTGGTCAACATCAAAGGCAATCGTTGTAGAATTACCGTAGCCCTTATTCGGAGGCACCTCATTGGATACAAGGGACATATCGATTCCATTCGCAAAGGCAAAGATTACTTCACCATACTTTTTAAAATGGGCTCGCAAAATATCAAGATCCGTCCGGGCCAGCTCACCAATGGTATGAATTCCCAAGGCATGGAGCTTCTTCTTCGTGGCATGCCCCACATAAAAAAGCTCCTCCACCGGAAGTCTCCAAAGCTTCTTCTCCATCTCCTCCGGAAATAGCGTGTGTACCAGATTTGGCTTCTTAAAATCCGAGGCCATCTTAGCTAAAAGCTTATTGGTAGAAATACCGATATTGACGGTAAAGCCCAGTTCACTTGAAATCTTATCCTTCATCAAATTCGCTGCTACTACAGCAGAGCCGTAAAGCCCCACTGTCCCTGTCATATCGCAGTATGCCTCATCTACTGAATATTGCTCCACGCAGGGAGAGAATTCCCGAAGGATTTCCATAAAGGCCTTTGAGCTCGTATCATAGAGATCGTAGTGAGGCGGCACCATAACCAGCTCCGGACACAGCCTTTTTGCATCGCTGATGGTATCTCCGGTTCTGACACCGAATTTCTTTGCAGGTATAGATTTAGCCAGAATAATTCCATGGCGCTTCTTAATATCGCCTGTAACCGCAGAGGGTATCTCGCGTAAGTCCGTTTTCTCTCCAAGGATATGCAGTCGATAAACGGCTTCCCAACTTAGGAAAGCCGAATTGACATCAATATGAAAGATTAAATTATCCATACATATGTTCTCCTTTTGAAAACATTATAACAGAACTTATGTTCGATGTAAAGGGGAGAAGTTTAGGAATATTTGGGGATTTTTGATGTAAGTAGTTAAAGTTTGCAAAAATGAAGTTAAAGTTTGCAAATCAGATTTTATTAGATGATATATCATCAATTTGTAAAGATCTTTTTATAGATCTACTTACACTTGACAAATCTGTACCATAATAACGTCTCCCGGGCTTAGTCTTTCAAGAAATTTATCAAGGGCTACTAATATGTTCTACAAGTGAAAATTTCTTACTATTTGAATTTTATCTCCATTATCGTTAGCTAAATAGATTTCATAATCATTTTTTACCAATTTATGTAGACCCCCATGATGGTAATGAAGATATTTGTGATGATTTGGGCAGACCACTATTAAATTACTAAGAACGTCAAGACATTCATCTTCCTTCAATCCATCATTTAAAATATCATCTGGTTGTTCTTCATCTGCTAAAGGAATGATATGATGGATTTCGACATAATTAAAACCATCTTTTTTCTTTATAGTAAATATCTCATGAGGAGTACATAACTGGCATTTATAGTCATATATATCCTTTAAATCATTCACTAACACTTTATTTCTTTTTCGATAACTAATTTCCTTTTTCTCAGTTTTAGATCTGTGCTTTTCGAGTTCACTCAGATGTTTTAATTTTGTTTCCATTTCTACAAGATGTCGCTTTTTAGCGGATATAGATTTGCCTGGTTTTTCTATTTTGGTAAGATTAATGTCAATTCGTTCATAACCAAGCTCTTTTAAATAATCATCAAAAGAGTATTGCCTAAACTTACTAACATTATATATGTTTTTATATATTTCACTATCTACTGGAAGGCTTACATAATTAGGCTTCTTACAGATATAATTTTTTAATTCATTGGAGTACTTTTCATTTAGAATATTGCTTCGATCGTTACCATAACCAAGTTCATATCCTAATAAATTAAGCAGTCCTTTAATCCCCTGGATTTTTACTCTTGACGCATACATATAAATATCATGATTATTCGCAGATGATATATATACTTTGCCATTAATCAAATTCTCTTCAAATACTTCTATTAGATGTTCATCAGTATTAACGTCTTTTCCTTTTATACAGCATCCTGCATACCCTAAATAATTACAATATTCCTTTGCCCCAAGCTTATGTGTTCTGCGGGCTGCATGAAAAGCTGCACTATTTTCATCATCAAGAAAAATGTACTCCTCTTTTAATTTATGAACTACTTTTATATGATTTAAAAATTTATAGTCTTCAGAGGTATATTGATTCATAAATGTCTTTTCAGATAAAATCACTAAATCCTCTGGTGCTTTATCATTAAAAACACAGTTCACATTACCTTCTATTGTATACCATAATAAACAAAATCCTTTTACCTTCTCATTATTAAAAATACAATATGTAATATCTGCAATTGTTTTTTCAAATATATGATTTAAAATCATTGATTTATATATTTCATGGATCTTCTCATCTAAAGTATCAGAAATCCATGAAGGTGAACTGTTTCCGTCAGAAATAGCATTACTCACAGTTTCTTTTGTGACTCCAGCAAAGCCTCCTATTTTCTCAAGTGATAATCCATATAAAGAATTCAGCACTTTAGCAGTCTCCCTGTCAACACTAGCTGCTTTTATTAGCTTCTCATATGTATAACCCAAACTCTCCAAATATTCATCTATATTAAGATTATATAATACAGCTTGATGCCGGATATTTTGATATAGCGGAAAATAAGAACGTCTTAAATCCGATACTATTCTATCAGGGAATATTTCTGAAAGTTTTTGCTTTATTTTATCTTCCGGACCATTAATATACCTAAACCCGTTACATTCTAAAAACTTGGCAAGTGAATTAAACCCTTCTAATTTAGATAAGTCTAGTAGATTCTTATATAGCGTCACATTTTTATATAGTTTAGTTATTTTTTTATTAGGATAATTATAAATCAATTCATTTTCCAGATCTTTTCTCATTTTTAATCACCTCTTTAACATTAACAACAAAAATAATTCTGCAGTACTTACCCTTGCATCGACACTTAGAGTCTTAAGGTGATCTCTCATAATCCCCCCCACAAAATCCCAACACGCCCTTAGTATCTGGATATTATAGCTCATTTAACATTTATTCTTTTTGAATTTCTTTTGATTTTTCTAATTATTCTTCTTTTGTTATTATGATAAGAATATTTGAATTTGCTTATAACTCTTCCAATTCCTATATAGTTTTTATCATACGGTAAATATACTAACTTCCTTAATTTTTGATATCTTAATTCTGCATAGTGCAAAAACTTTTTATCTATATCATATCTTATAAATGAACTACTATTGTGTCTATTAATATATTGATCTTCCTTAAGTGCCCATCTAAAAGTTAATAATCTAGAATCAGCAATAACCTCATTATTAGAAATGATCGCTACAATTCTATCTGTTTGTTTTTCGTCTAATCCATCATAACCTTCAGTTGGCCAAATACCTTCATTAATAACCTTTATGATAGGATCGTAAACATCTATTAATAATTTACGGTTACTATCTAATCTTATTTGTTTATTTTCTCTAAGCCCTGTTAACCAGAAAGTAAATAGCCCTGTTATTATGGCTGTAGCAATAATGTTAACTAAATCATTAGATAATAGTAAGTTTTCCATATATCCTCCATTAAACGTATTTTCATAACGCTCGCGTACTAAATAATTGGACTATTTCTGTTCCGTCATAATGTTTAATTAAGTACGGAATAAATAGTCTCTCAGTTTTGTTACATACTGGTTTATCTGATGCTTCGTTAATTTTTCAGAATAATCATCTAAAATTCTACATAAAATATCTTTCATTTATACCTCCAATAAAACTAATTACCAATTTTGTCCAATGTCTTCCTGACACCCCATAGCCTTAAGGTTTCGCTTATAGATACCTAACCTTGAATTACTAGCACTTACACCGGATGCTTGCCTTTAGCTGTGTATTGGAGGGCGAGGACTTATCATTAGCCGAAGTAAGTCGTCTCATGTTCATAGTCAAAAAGCATTAATACTTGATTTATTTATATTTCTGAATCACTAAATAAAAATTTAGTGATTAATTCAAATTTAGGTTTCGTTTTTTCAATCTCATCTCTTGTCATTCCAGCTAAAATTACGTAAACTTTTAATGTATTATAAAAGGTTAAAGCAAGTGTTTGACATCTAAATCCATCAACCGGACTAAATTGATACGTAAATATATCTGCATTATTTCCCCTTACTTCTGTATTCCAATATGGTTGTTCGTCTTCAATCAATCTAATTGCTCGAATAAGAAAAGAAGTACTCTCTTTATCTTCTGGATTTATGAAAATATCTGATACGATTTTGCATTCACCACAAAAAATATTATCTTTATCATGATAATATAAAGCCCTAGCTATTGCTTCAAATGAACGTACAAGTCTATAATTGTCTATAATAGCAAATTGTACAGGAAATTCTTTATCTCTGATTTTAAGAACATCATCTTTATAGATTTGGAGCATATTGGGATTTCTTTCTCTTGCTCTTTTTACTTTTGTTGCATTATGTATATAAGCAATACCGTTATTACCTACTCTACCACTTAGGCATGTCATCAAATACTCATCATCGTTAGATTTACTTAAATTATGTTCGTCACAGGAAGGGACTGTCATTAAGTTATTACGATACGTTTTATCAGTTATCTCTTTTATATCTTTATCTTCTGGAAAAAGACTTTTAGGAGGAACATGTTCTCTTGATGATGCCAATTTTCCACACCAATAACACATTTCAACTTTCTTCATATTTTAAATCCCTCTTATCTTTTAATATCCATTTATGAATATGTTATTTTTTAAATACAGGCTTGATCTTGGCTAACGTCTCGTGTTCTTACACCCTAGAGCCTTAAAGTATTCTCTCATAAGCTATTCTGCGAGTTCATTATCTGGACCCCAGATTCTTGAACTTAGGCCGTGAGGTGTTCGGGAATATATTGTTAAGCGACGGAATCAATATGCTTTTTTAAAATCAATTATTCCATCGAACCTGCTATAAATTCAGATATATACTTAGTATGAATAACATCACAGCTTCCAATTGATGTTTCATTAACTCTATATTGAGCTCTAGCTGCAAATTTTGGAAGATCATCAGGATATTTAATATCTTTAGGATCATAACACCGAACTTCATAGGTTAATTTTCCATCAATAATTTGTACTAATGCAATGCCATGCGATGATGCATATTCAATTGCGCCTGATTGAAAAAATGATGTAGTAACTAGTATTCCTTTTTGTGCACCGATTGCCCTTAACTTGTCATACAAAACTTGCACTTTTTCTCTTGATATAGGTCCTTTATACATTTTACACTCTACAATAGTTAAAAAATTCGCTCCCATAGCTTCAAATCTGATTGTCCCATCTATTTGATAATTTCCATCTGCAGTTTTAGATATTTCATTATGCTTTACTTCAGCATTAGAAAACTCTTTAATTGCATCTTCTAATAATAACATTACAAATTGTTCAAATTCGTATGGTGTCATTTCAGTCTGACTATCTACTGTTGGAATAAACATAAATATTCCCCCCTATTTAAATCGTAAGTATATTTCTCTAGCAAATGCACTGCTAATCCTTTTATAATCGATTAATATATCTATTAAAAATTATGCTGGAATGAAAATCCTCCTAAAACAGTTTATCGTATAGTGTTTCGTGATCCCGATACCTCAGAGCCTTAAGACATCCTCAAACTTACTATTCCTAAACCTCACATCCCGGACACCTGGTGCCCGGGAACACATTGATAGATGAAGTAGTCTATCACATTATTCCGTAACCAATATCTACAACATTTTCCGCCAATATTCACCGTATCTTATTCAAAAAAATTTAGCCAAAGATCACTCTTCATTATGCCTTTTTGAACTAACCCTTCTATAATTGGTTTGTACTTAACAAAATCCCAATCATAAACTCCACCGGGCTTAATACCATTGCCAAGAAAAAATAATAATCCCTTAAGAAGATTTACATACTCAGAGCATCCCTCTTCTCTTGCACATGGAGCACCTCTTGTTCCTCCAATTATTCGCTTTTCAGCTTCATAACACTCATCTTGTGTAAATTTTATTATTTCAGGAAAACTCTTATCTTTTACATATTTTGCAAATTCATTAAAATTGTAACTTGAAGAAATCATACAAAATTCCTTATATTTTAATTTCATCTTACATTATAATACTAAATAAATTAGATTGCCATATTATTCCTTATGTTTCATTAAATAGATTCTAAACCATACTATTATAACTACATAAAAACCCTCCTACAAAGAGGAGGGTAAACTGTTTTATTAATTAATTTTTTGAATGCAGTACAATGTAAAACTAATCTTACTTTATCACAAAAACATATATCCCTAAGATCATAACAATCCTTCTAAGCCAGGTAAATCGTATTTTACTTCACCCTTTTTAGGTTTTTTTATCATTTGTTCTGGATCGGCAAGCAAATCCAATACTAATCCATTAATCATTTTTTCATCCATATCAAGGATCTTTTTCTTATGTTTTTTATGCAGGAATTCAAATGCTTTTTCGATATCGTTAACTGGATATCTATCTTTTAAAAATAAACCGATATTTGTTATTATATTATTTCGTAGTACGGTGACGGTTATATTTTCTGTTTTACGATTATTATCTAAAATAATTTCTTTCGCTCTTTTCTCGTTTAGTGCATTAGCTACTTCATTAACAGAATTCTTGTCTACCTTTCTATCATATAAATCATCCCATTTTTCTGTAACTTCTTCTCCTTTACTTAAAGAATATAGAACATCTCTTGTGGTAGAAAAGTATTTTACTGATACTTTCTTCACATATTCCGGAGAAATATCATTTACACTTTCTTTCTCCTGTAAGATTGCATCTAATTGTACTGCCTCAAATAAGTTAATTACTCTATCTATGATTCCGGCAGTTTCATCATAAAATACATCCTTAAGTTCCTGCGTTAATGGAATGTATTCTTTCAGCCATTGATACCCCCATAATTCTTCTATCATATCATCCCAATAGAGATCCTTCTCATATCTCTTAACCGAAATTTCGTTTCCAAGGCGTCTCGCAAGGCGAAAATCTACTCCGAAGATCCCCTTTAGCGCCTTATACGTTCCTACATAAATAATTGGAATTTGTGTATCATTTGCCAATGTCAGAAAGTGATTCATTGTTTCTTCTCTTTGTTTACTCAACTGTTGTATCTCTTCAATCACTATTAATCCTAAATTCCACCGTAATGCCAGTTTCTTAAATAATCTTTCTTTTTCACCTATAGTCATTTTATCTTTATTTACTTCTAGCTCTTTTCCCACTGCATTTGCCAGTGCATCCAAACAGAAATTATAAAAACTTTTTAAGCTCCCATCCGCTGGACATTCAACCTTTATATAAACAATCTGCAGACAGCGGCTATTTTCATCTGTATGATAAATAACTTGGGGATAATTATATAAAGCAGCTGAAATTGAAGTGGTTTTCCCTCCTCCTGATATGCCTATGACTGCACATCCTTGAGTTTTATACCCCTCAATTTTTTTATATTCACAGTCAGTAAAATATTTACCTGTATCATTAAGCGTCTTAATCTTATCTATATTGAATTTTTTCCTTGCTCTATAGCATCTTCTCAAAGCAATTTCAATTTCCCTGTCTATTAAGGGGGTATAATCACGCCCTATTCTATAATAATCAAGCCGATAAATAAATATCGCTCTTTCTTCTGGTGAACAACTTCTTTCATGAGGTGAAATATATGGCTTATATTCGAAATTATCTATACTTTTAGTATAACTTTTTAAGGGTATTAATGCCTCGATTAAATCGTTTCCCCTATCCATTGGATCAGCTTGTGCTATATATCTGGCATCAACAGATTTTATACTGTCAAACCTATCTGCAATATCTTCATACTGTGTATTTTCATAATCAGTATAATACTTTTTCATTTACATTAACTCCTCTTATGCTGTTCAAACCATCTGAATTTTTCGGCCCGTGTCATTTTTTTTAAATCAACGGTTTCTATTAACTCATTCTCATGAGAAATATTTTCAACAAACTCTGTTAGTAATTTAACCGGATTATTTTCATTAACAGTTATATGCTGTTCTAAATGCAACATTGACTTTTCTTCACTCCGATTTTCATCTATACCGTGTTTATCATTTACACCGGTATGTGCATCTATCGCTTCTTTAGATATTTCGTTAAGTTTAGCCTTCGTATTTATTTTATTATTAAGCTTTATTTCCTTATGGACTATCTTTTGCTGTCTTAAGTTTTCATTCATGTCTCTAATCTCCGGCTCAATCAAACCTGCATATCTCGAATTAGATGTCTTAAAACCAGCCCTTGCTTCTATCTCGCAACTACTATTAATTACTTCAGGACAGTTTAAAAAGGCTTTATACCTATAACCATCTATTTCATAATAAATAACATCTGGATAACTCATATCATACCTTATTGGTAATTTCTCAGATCCGGTTAAGGCTGCTAAAGATGCTTTTTTGCTTAACCATTCCATATCATTGCATATAAAGTATCTGCCCCCATACTCAATGCCATTTCGCGTAATTAATGCAGTATCACGTTTTAATAGGCTATATTTGTATGATTCTACATCATGAATATATTTGAGTTCATTATATCTTAATAGACTATAGTTCCATATATTTATTGGTGTAGGAATAAGATCATTTTCAATCATATCTGTTGTTAAAGGATAATTGTCCATTGGATTGTTATTATACTCTAAAATAAACTCAATTACTGCCTTGCCAAACTGTGCTATATCCAATCTGGCGTTTTTAATATGTGGTTGTCCATATTTACCTTTTTCAATAGCTCCAGGTAGATATCCTTTAAAGCGGGAATTCATTTGATCAAATTTCTTTTCTACATTACTCTTAAAACTTCCCATTTGCGGTGGTACATAATCTACTCCTATACCCAATGTACTTGTTAGTCCACTGAAATTATTTGATAAATATTCTGCTCCGTTATCAACAATCATAGAACTGGGTATGACATTCATCATAGGCCATTCGCTTTCATCGATTTTTTTACCGTAACGAGAACAAAATTCTTTTTTATTCTCTACCATATTTACTAATGCTGATTCTGCACCGCTCCATGAATTATTATCCAGCCCAATCCCACATGCAACAATTGCCCGAGAAAAAACATCCACAATGAAATATACAATTGCTCTACCAATTACCCTTTTCCTGTATCGCCGATTAACCAAATAAAAGTCTGTTTCCATCTCATCCATCTCGTATCTCGAACCAACAGCCTTTACATCTAAATAATCAATTGTATCAGAAAATGTTGGTCTTATGTTATTTCGTGCCGCTCTTTTTCCTTGTCTGCGAATTTCTCTTTCAACCTCATCGGTATGCGTCAGTATCCAGTTTTTCAAAGAATAAACTGATGGAATTAAAGTTAAAGGATATGGTAAATATCTTAATTCCCCTCCGATATTTCTTTTATCAGAATAAAATTCAAATACCATCTCTTCATGCAATTTAGTAAAAGGCATTTTTGCTCCTCCAGCTAAATACCTTTTTGTCATAATTCCAAATATTTTTTCTACCTTTTCATCACGTATTACAATGGATCCCGTTTTAGGACCCGGTTTTTTATTATATTTCCTATCCTTTACACCACAATTATTATATTGTGATATCAAGGATGTTATTGTCATTCCACCTTGCAAATAATTAATAAGACGTCGTCTTAATGTGTGGTAATTTATGTTAAACTTTTTTTCTAAATTCCTAAATTCTAATGCTCTTTCATTACGATCTATTAGCCAATCCAAGTTTACGTACTTATCATTTAGATATTCAAATATCTTAACTGACTGATCAATTTTTTCTTTACTAACGCCTGTTATAGTATTTAAGTCAATTATCTTATTTGATTTACTGTATGATAATTCAAGTTTGATTTCACCTTTTTCAATGCTATCGGAAATCAGCTCAGTATTTATTTTTTTTATATTTAATTTATCAATATCAAGTTGGATTACAAATGAAAAACCATTAATGTTTTGAAGAACTAACCATGTTTCAGATCCTATTAGTAATTTATCATTTTTCATTACATACATCCGTGTCATATTAGTTCTCCACTCTGAAACTTTAAGGCAATCTCTTCTAAATCGATAGGCCTACTCATATTAATATCTATTTTCTTTTGAATTATTAAAAACTTTATAGCATCATAAACAGTATTTTCGCCTAAACCCGAAAAACCTGATCGGCATAATATTATATTTTTTACATAAGTTTTATTAATATCTTTTTCAGTTATTACGCACCATTTCACTCCCATTGATGCCCAATACTCTTTTTCAATAAAAAGTTTTTCTTTAGTTCGTTTATTAATTGGTTTATCTTCTATGTCAGATGAATGCTTTACTGCACAGGCTAACCATCTCTTATCTCCATTTTTATCTTTCACGATAAGCAAAAAATCTGTTGTCATAACAACATCTTTCCTTGTAAAGGGATTGCGTGGATGTCTTATATCATGTTGAGCGCATAGATCCTTAGTTTTGCACAGAGGAAGAAGCGGAAATTGCTCGAATAGCTCCAATACATTTTGATTGCTTCGAAGTGTATAATATACATCCTTTTCTAAACCACTCATTAAGTGAATAGTGCGATTTTTATAAAAAAGATCCGCCACCTGATGTCTTGTTCCTTCTCCTTTAAAACATTCTCTTGTCAAAATCCATGGTTTATAATTTTCGGGATGCTTTAAGTCAATTATTCCCCGGCTCTGTTTTATCTTTCCTTCATAGCTTAATTCTCTAGGCATTATTACCCCACCTCTTATTTTTCTATATTCTAAGTATTCACAAGTTTTTGACACTTATTAAATACATCGTCTAATTTCTTCATATTATTCCATAGTTATGAAACCAACGTTTTTATTATAGTAATATTTATATGATTTTTCTATGTTATATAACTCCATATATGGAATATAATACCTTTGACATTCAATTTTTATAATGGTAATTTACTTACAAAATACCAGAGTAAAAATGTTAAATAACGGGGTGATATTATTACAGAAGATATCGAAGTTTTAGAACCATTTCAAGATGAGATACTATTCAGTTGGATTTTACGAATGTCGCATTATTATGGTAACGATACCTTTTCAAGATCAAAAATCAAACCTTTAATGAAGCTATTATTCGGACAAAATTGTAAACCTTTACCCAAACTATATATACCGGAAAATCTAGAGTATTTAGTCAATGTTATTAATCTCCCTAAAAGTTCTTACTTTGGAACTTACAAAGATGTTATTAATAAAATGAGCATATTTCCTTTATACAACAAATTTATAAGTAATGATCCTTCAAAAGGATTTGAATTATTTATAAAAGATAACGCTTATAAACCTATTGAACATAAATATAGATTACGTATAAAAGGCTATCTTGAAGGGGAACCCAGAATAAAGTTTTGCAAAGACTGTTTTAACGAAGATAAAGTTATATATCTTAACCGGGAACATCAAATTCAAGGTAATACTATCTGCTATAAACATAAATCCATCTTGCAATTTTTGACGTTTAATACTGAAAAGCGATATAATTTAAATATAGATATTCAAAAACTTATTAAGGAAGCAGAGTATTGCATTTCAGAAGATCATGAAAGTTTAAACATATATATACAAGCCGCTGAAATTATACATGATATCTTTTCTAATAAGCTAACTGATTCGGTAACTGTTATTAAATCGAAAATACGTAAACGATTAAGAGATCAAGGGTATATGCAATATAATTATTTTCCTGATATCAATGTGTTCTTTGATGATTTTAAATTATACAATTTAGCGCAGATAACATATAAACCATTTTTTCATATTCTTTTTACAACCTCTCAAGAAGAATCTCCTATGGCATATATTTCATTAATTATATTTCTTTTTAAAGATTTGAATTGCTTTAATAGTTATGAATTAAGCTCTGAAGATTTAATAGATATTAAATATAATAAAAGGGAATACAACCATATCTTCAGATCGTCCTATGGTGAACGTATGAGTGAAGAGTATACTGAATATTTAAGAAAGAAATTCGGAGATAAATTTAAAGTAATCTCTATAAATGAGGATATTCTAAGTATCAAACATAATTTATGTGGAGATGTTACTGAAATATATAAAAAAGATTATCGTAATTTTAAGACATGCATGTTATGTAAACAAATGGAATTAAATAATAAATATCGCGAATTAGTCAAACAAAAAAGTAGCGATTATGTTTTTCTTGGAGTAAATGCTAAAAGACAATCAATATCTTTAAGGCATAAAAAGTGCAACAAAGAATTTCCTATGAATTATTTTGATTTTTTGAATGGAAGAGAATGCAACTTTTGCAAGAAGCTGGCACAATATAGAAAAAGAATTAGAGAAGTTTTTGGAGATGAATACATAGTACTGGATTACACAACTTATTTAAATAAGGCTAGATACATACATAATATACCTTCCTGCATGGGAGAAATTATAATTAAGCCTAAACAGTTTATAAAATTAAAATACTGCCCTTGTTGCCTTGAGCCTAAAACTAGCATATCAAATAATTCAATCATTCATCCATGGGAATATGTCGGTAAACCGTTATATGTAGAGGTGGATCCTAATAATTGAGAGCCTGATTTAAGGTTCAGCGTAAGCGTCAAATCGCTCCCCTAGCCTAAACTTCAATTTTAGTGCATACTTGAAAATAACAATAGATTTTTTCAAGGAGGAACTAAAGACTATGGATCAATGCACTCATGAAGTACGTACTGAGTATTGGGAAGGAATACTTCAAGCCTGTGGGCAACGTCCAACCGATCAGTCAGCCAAACGTTGGCTTGACGAAAATGGGATTTTGTGAACAAAGCTATTATCATTGGCAACGGAAATTTCGCCAAGAAACATATTCCCTTGTAAAAGAGAGTACCGCTGTTGTGCCAATAAAACCAGTGACAACCGATCCAACTCCCCATTATGTTTATAATGGGGATGTATATGAAAAACAAAAGGAATTGATGATATATACATATGGTGCAATCAGAGCTATCAGAATTTTGTTTATGAAGCACCCTTTAACGAAAGGTATCGAAGTGCCCGATTATTTACTTGATGGAAATAATATTGTATTTTATTAATGATCTGAGTAAATGGGATTTCGTATATAAAACTGAGGTTGGATAATGCCACAAACGAACTTGAAATAAAAAAGCTATCAGTGGTAAACGAGTTTTTATAAATTGTGATTGTTTATTATACCGAATACAACCGCCCAATTATCAAAATGATTTCGATAGATAAATACGAATTGGAAAACCGGGGGGAGAAGCTATAAGTTAAACAAATTATTCATCAAATTGAACGAGACCCGCTTTTTGAATGTTTTTCGTAACGTCAGAAAAACTATTTTAAATTCTGTTAGGAAATTAATGTTGATGGTATTTGGTGTAAATATTTCTATCTATAAGAAAGGATCTGAATCAATTGTATGATATTTATAACCGGAGACACGCATAAAGATTTTAGTAGGATAAAAAAATTCTGTGAAACATGGGACATAGCAAAAGAAGATATTATGATTATATTAGGCGACGCCGGCATAAATTACCACGGTGACAGTCATGATATATACACTAAAAAGTTATTATCAGATATACCGATTACCTTCTTCTGTATTCATGGAAATCACGAAAACCGACCTCAAAACATACCCTCCTATATTGAGGTAGATTACATGGGTGGTAAGGCCTTTATTGAACCCTCCTACCCTGATTTAATATTTGCTAAAGATGGTGAAATATATATCCTTGATGCGATAAATGCGCTTGTAATTGGTGGTGCATATAGCGTAGATAAAGAATATCGTCTTACTCATGGTCATCAATGGTGGGCAGATGAGCAGCCATCAGATCTGACCAAAGAAATCGTTGAAAGCGTTCTTAATAAAAGCAATTGGCGAATAGATAAGATATTAACTCATACATGTCCGTTAAAGTATAAGCCGTATGAGGCATTATTACAGTCCATCAATCAATCCGAAATAGATGCCACAACTGAAGAATGGCTTGATAAGATTGAGGATAGATTAAGTTATAATAAGTGGTTCTGTGGCCATTTTCATATTAACAAGGTAATTGATAAAATCCATTTCATCTTTGATGATATTATTGAGTTTAAATAAATAATCCTAAACCTCATTGGCTACAGCAAGCATCGCAAGTAAGCGGCGCTTTAAATTTGCAGGGGAGCGTAGGTTTTGACCCTTACGGTTCAGCATTTAGTTATGGCAATCCAAATTGAGTATTACAAACAGAACCTTAATGTGAAGCGTATTCAGACATTTTAAAGGGTAGAAAAGTTAGAACCGCAGGTAAGTTCATTAACTCTTCAATCTTCCTCTAAGATTACAAGGATTAGGGGGAGCAAAAACAATTATAAATAGTCAATGAATATTACAGAGGTGAATCCCTCGCCTATCCGATCGATGGGAATCAAGAAATTGTGTCTCAAAATCTGCTTTGGCTAAGTTATCATGAAACAGAAAAATCCATGCTTCTACGCACGCTGGTAGCGGCAGGTCATTGACAATTTCTCTATTCCACGTTTTGTCCTTTAGCAGAATTAAGGTAATTTCCGTCAATCGGAAGACTGATTTCCATTTTACCGGAATTCTGATTTAAGACGATATGAATTATTAATAAATCACATATGCTGCTCAAAAGGAAAAAGCAGGATAAAACTCAGGGAATTTAAAGTCAGCTTATTTCTATGTCCATATTTAATGAAGTATTTTTCTTATTGCAGTTTGGGCAATGAATTAGTTCGCTTCTGATATAATACTGCGGTATTTTCCATTCATGATTACATATATTACATTTAATATCATAATATTTATTATCTGCCTTTTTAATAACAGTGTAACGACCTTTATATATATCATAAATTAAATTATTATAATATATTAATCCACAAGGTCTTTGTGGTTGAGTTAAAGCGATTATTTTAGACGGCTTCTGGTATATTAATTTTATATACTGCTCATCTATGACATAATCATAATAGGATTTTAGGGTTCCAAATAAATAATTGATCAAAGTTAAATATGCTATCGGATTAGGCTTTTTAGTCGTAGAATATATAACATTAATAAACTCTTTTTTATCCATTTTAAGTAAATTGTATCTGGCATAGCATAACCAAAATTCTTCAAAGTTGCTTATAAAGTTAAAATCTTCTCGCATGTAACCAAGGCTTACCATTTTCATTCTAAGCTTGGATTTTAAACATACTACATCATCTTTAAACCCATTTAAAAAAATATCATGAATCGTAGAAGAAACATAAGTATAGCATTGTAAAAAATCATCATCTTGACTTATACAGTAAGGAGATTCTATATACTGTTTAATACAAGAATCATCAAACAAAAAATGGTCTGAACTATTTATTTTTATATATTGTAACCTTGTATTATGTCTATAGCATATATTATTACTCTTGATTTGATGCTCTATATCAAAATACATACCATTATTTTCAGTCCAGCAATGATGGCAGAATTTTAGCTCAAAATCAAATACTGTGCAATTAAAATCTTTTAGTCCCAATAAAGATTTTGTTATATTAATTGGCCCCAAATGGACAATGCTTTCATACACAATCTTTTGCTCATCTTTATTTAGGAAAACCGTATAAAAGGGGATTAGCGTCATATTTTTAATTAAGGCATCTACTGAGCAAAAATATTTACTATCATGAAGCCTAATATTATTTACTAACTCATATAAGTTGTGCGGAATAATAATATTATTTATCGTTCTAGAATTTATTCCAAACAATATTGTATTAAACGTACGAATATTTGATCTAGGTTTATTTTGGAACCCATACCAATAAAACATTCTGGATAACCAACTATATAGGCTCTCATTTGGATAAGGCTCAAGTATCTCTAGTTTATTTATAATATCAACCTTCCTTATTAGCGTTATATTTATCTGTAAATATAACCTTATGTATTGATATTATACTTATTATAGGTCTATATTTCGTAAGCGGTTTACAACAGGGTGCCTTGTAAATAAAAGAGACTGTGGTGCTAGAATATAATTAGTACAATTTAGACGTGGAAATTTCTTAACATAGAAGTATAATAAAAATATATGGAGGAATGGA
>JAEZTJ010000017.1 GCA_023421505.1 Bacillota bacterium | reverse complement strand
AAGCAGATACACGTTATAAGCAAGCAGTTGAGATGGTACGTGTTACTGATGACTGGAGAATGTCCAGCAGTATGTTAGGTTCCTGCTACGCTGTAAGCTCAACCTGCTCAGATGAGGAGATAGACGCATGTCTGAAGTTCATCAGTCTGTTATATACAGATAAGACGGTAGCTGATTTATATACCTTCGGTATTGAGGGTACAGATTACACCAAAGTGGATGGTAAGATTGAGATGTCTGATAAAGCATTATATAACCATGATATGTGGGAATCAGCTCCTGTAACTGCTCTTACGTTTGAAAAGGGTGAACCGGATAATAAGCTTGATTTATACACTACCTTCAACGAAGGTGCAACGGTTTCTATAGCGCTTGGCTTCAGATTCGATCCGACACCGGTAGAGGCAGAATATTCATCCTGCCAGCAGGTATTTAATGAGTTCGGATATACCCTTCAGCATGGTGCATATAGCCCGGCTGATGTACAGTCAGGAATAGAAGCATATCAGAAAGCACTTGATGATGCAGGATATCAGAAAGTTCTCAAAGAAGCTCAGACACAGTATGATGCGTGGAAGAAGACCAGATAATTTATTTGCAGATAGATCTTTGATATAAATATAGTAGGATAAAGCATCATTCTATATAGGTTCTATATCAGTCTTGGGGTGTGGTTCATCTGAATCATGCCCCAACTGTATTTATTAATCCCTAAAGCATCAGAGAATTTGAAGCCTTTCAGATACTCTGATGTTCCTATTAAGAAAAATTAATACAAATATACTATTAATAATTTGAACAAAAAGGGTGATTTTTGCTTGATAATTGTTCTATATAGTATTATACTATATAAAGGGGTGATGAAATGAAAACTCATGGAGGTTTTTTGATATCCCAAATACATCAATTACAAGGCCGCGAGTTTGAAAAAATGCTTAAGGAGATTGGTTTAGACGCATTTAATGGAGCACAGGGCAGGATATTATATGTCTTGTGGGAGAGAGATAAGCTTTCTATTACAGAAATCAGCCATTTAACTTCCCTGGCTAAAACTACCCTGACAAGTATGCTTGACAGAATGGAAGAGAGCGGACTGGTCGTCAGAATACCAAATACAATAAACAGAAGGCAGATATTTGTTTCTATAACGGAAAAAGCGAAAGAGTATCGTGAAATATATGACCAGGTTTCGGAGAAAATGAATAAGCTGTTTTATCAAAATTTTAAAGAAAATGAAATTGTAAATTTTGAGAACACGCTTAAAAGAATAATTCATAATTTAGAAAAGCAGTAAATAGGTGAATTGTTTTAAAGTAAGATCGTAGGGGAGAGTGTGAATTATTGAAAAGCATAATTCACACCTGGAAGTTTGTGCCTGCGTATTCCTCGGCACAAACTATTTCAAAGGGTAGGCATGTTTGTTAAGTGTGAATTATTGAAAAGCATAGTTCATAACCAAAATTCGCAGGCTTTTGGCCGCATGGAGGATTAGTATGGAATGTACAGTAAAGAATGTTAATATTTATTATGAAATCTATGGTGAAGGGATACCGGTACTGATGATTCATGGATGGGGTCCGGATCACAGGTTAATGAAGGGGTGTATGGAACCAATCTTTCAAAGGATGGATACAAAATGGAAACGTATCTATTTCGATTTACCGGGAATGGGTAAAACTAAAGGAGAAAAGTGGATAACAGGATCTGACCAAATGTTAGATATAGTTTTTGACTTTATTGATACCATCATCCCGAACCAGCATTTTTTGCTGGCAGGAGAGTCATATGGCGGTCATTTAGCCCGAGGAATAATCAATAAGCGTGCTTCAATAATTGACGGACTCCTATTAATATGTCCTTCGGCAGGAGGGGCAGGAGCCAAATTTCAGGTGCTGGAAAAGGATGATATTCTACTAAGTAGTCTTTCTGAAGAAGATAGGAATTATTTCGAAATGGAAGGAGTAAATACAATACGTAATAGTCGGGTATGGGAAAGGTATAAGCAGGAGGTCCTTCTGGGTTTAAAGGTTGCCGATTATTCATTTTTGGAAAATTTAAAGAGACCGATAGGCTTCGATGTGGATGAGCTTGATCAGCCCTATATGAAACCTACGCTTATGCTGGCAGGAAGACAGGACTCCATTGTAGGCTATCATGGATTATGGAGTATTATTGAAAGGTATCCCAGAGCTTCTTTTGTCTTACTTGACAAGGCAGGACATGCTCTTCAAATTGAGCAGGATGTTCTGTTTTCTGAGGCGATAAAGGAGTGGTTAAACAGGGTTGCAGCGGATAGGAATACATAGAGATAATAATCGTAGAGTCAGGGGGGCTGGAGATAGCCCTCTTTTTAATTTATTTCATATAATTTATGATTTGCTATAACATAACCTTAGTTAAGGTGGCGATATTTGATTGTCACTTTTCTTACTGGATAGTAAAAAATATATAGAAACTGGTCCTTTTCAAATCACTATCTGCTGATAAGATAGTATAAAAAAAGGGGATTTTAAAAGGATGAAAAGACAATCAATACTATGCTTTTTTGCAGCACTGCTTTTATCTGCCTTCGGATATGAGTTTATATATTTCATAATGACATTACATATTTATGATTTATGTAAAAATGCATTAAATGTTGGCGTTTTTACCGCATTAACTTTTATTCCAAAGCTGTTTTCTGCACTTATTGGTGGTATATCGGATAAAATGGGAAAGAGTAAATGCTTTGCATTCTCGGCTATTATGTTAAGTGCTTTATTATTTCTGCTTTCGAGAGTTACAGATATAAGATTAGTCTATGTTATCTGGCTTACAGCTTCCATATTTTTTACTGCTATTGTTAATATAAGGGGTTCCCTGATGGCGGATATCATATCCAGTGAATTTTATACCAGCGGCAATTCAGTAGTATTATCACTTCTTAATGCAGCAAAGCTTTTGGGTCCTTTGCTTGGCGGCTCTATTATCATGCTATTAAATATTAAGCTGCTGATTTATTGTACGTGTCTGGTGTATTTGATTGTAGCCATTCTATCCAGTCTAATTAAGTTAAAAGGCCGGACGACTGAAAATGAGTCGGGCTTTTTGGAAAATGTCAAACAAGGCTTTCATTTTATGCGTGTAAATAATATGTTTGCATTGCTTACGTCTATTGCTTTCTTTTGGCGGCTCTTTTTAGGCTTGCAGCTTTCTCTTTTTGTGATCTATATTAAAGATTATCTTTCCGGAACGGATAAGCAATATGGTTATTTCATTACTGCGATGGGTATTGGAAGCATAATTGGAAGTCTACTGGCGCCATATGTCACTAAGTTTATGAAACAAGGAAGAATGATCATATTGGGCCTGACTTTGCATTATGCTTCTTTTATAGCTTTAGGAGTATGCAGGAGCTATTATGGGGCACTTTGCATTATTTTCTTCGGTTATATGATATTTTATATAACATTAGTGGTTATGCATTCAATTAGAGATATAACTACACCGAATCATATTCGTAGCAGTGCATATGGAACAACAACTACTATACTGACCCCACCCGCTATTGTCTCGATGCTTGTGGGAGGCTCCTTAGCGGATTATTTTGGAGTGGAGACGGTTATATTTTATGCCGGTCTGCTTGCGCTGATCAGTCTCTTCTGGCTTCTTAATTGGGGTAGAAGAAAAGGAATACTGCACACGAAAGAAATGTTTCCTATGTGATATACTTAACTTCGCTTAGGCCAGTTGAATAAGGAAAGACTGACGGAGGAAAAGCCAACCGGTAACGGTTGGCTTTAGAGGGGGGAGAAATTATGAAAAATCTATGTTATTTAACTTGTAAGCATCTTTAATAAATCTATAAATTTATAGTACAGCTAAAATGTGTCGAGAATATATAGAATTAGTGAACATTTTATGAAAGAATCATGGCAATAATGAATTTAACTTAATTTATGGAAAAGAAAAGAAAAAGTGGTTATTATATTACAGATTGAGACATACCTTATAATGGACACAAACTAAATCAAATAAGGATCACAAAGGCTGGACTTTGAGTGAAATATATAGAAAGGAGAAGGTGAAGTGGAGTTCTTATCAAAATATGTAGTAATCGTTGTTCTAGCGATTTGTCTTTGTCTGGGTTACATCATTAAACATAGTATTTCTTTTATTCCTAACAAATATATACCGCTAATCATGGCTGTTTCCGGGGTAATATTGAACGTGTGGATGAATGGATGGAGCTTTACTCCTGAGATTTTACTTGGCGGACTGGCAAGTGGACTGGCAAGCACTGGAACTTATGAAATGATTAAGAATATTACCGAAAAGGGAGAAACGAATGAAAGTACGATGGAATAAAATAGCAGCTCTTCTGTGAATAGCATCCTATCTGCAGAAGAGCATTTTTTATTTGCTGACTCTGTTTTTTTCTTAGCATTTTAATATTCTTTAATATAATCCTTTTCCAGTGTCTCCAGTACATCCTTCATAGTAGACATTACCTTTTTCGCAGCAGATAAATCTGAAGCATCAAAATCTGTAAAAAGCTTATCCATAAATATACTGCTTTTTTCTTCATAGGCTTTACTGAATACTTCACATTTTGGAGTCGTTCTAATTCGTAGTCTTCTAGCATCCTCCTCATCCTTGTAAAGCTCTACATACCCTTTTTTTTCTAATTTTAAAACCAATTGCTTGACATTTTGATGAGAGCTTCCTACCGCTTCTGATAATTCATTTAGGGTTGGGGCGTAATCATTCATAATTTTTAAGACAACTAATACAAACCATTGCTTGGTGGAAACTTCTTCAAAAAAGGAATCTCCAATTGCCTGAAGCTTATTTGATAAGATGAAAATTAGAGCAAAAATCATATATTTGTTTTCCGTAGTGGTGGGTGGTTGAATTTTCATGGCATTTCTCCTTGAATAAGAATTTATGGCTGACATTTATGCTAACTACTAAACTTTAAGCATCTGTAATAAAAAGGATACAAAAAATTGAAATAGTAGGTATCAAAATGGAAAAGCACATTAATATTGTTTTTAAATTATTAAAACATGTAATATATTACCTTGTGAATGTAATGTATTACATAGAATGCAAGATGTCAATATATTTTATATAGAATAGAGTGCGATAAGCTTTTAATAAATCTGATTTCGTTAATTAGCATATTTTGGTGAGCAATTAGTGAAGTAGGTACAATAAATACATACTCCTTCGCTCAGTGAGCATTCAATATATCATATAATAGTTAAAATATTTTTTATTATCATACATGAAATAATTGTAATATGTCAAAGAGTATTTTCTTACTTTTAAAATTTATAATAGTGTGAATTATATAAAAGTATAATTCACACTTTGTAAAACTAATACAAGATATAGAATTATAAAATGGATTGTATCATGATATTGTATTAGCTATGCAAACGGAATATTTTTGACACCCTCATTAAAACTATGTTATTATGGTAGAAATATTTTTTATAATGAATGGTTGAGACAACCTTTGTCCGACTAATCTATTATTATTCTATTATTCGTAATTAACAAAACGCATTAAGAAAAGAGGGATAGGATGAGATTTTTACATATAGCTGATGTTCATCTCGGAGCAGCTCCGGATTCGAATACACCGTGGGGGAAGGATAGGGGGAAGGAAATCTGGAATAGCTTTCAAAATATCATTACGATATGTAATGAAGAGAAGGTGGATCTGCTTTTAATAGCGGGTGATTTATTTCATCGGCAGCCACTCGTGCGGGAGCTAAAGGAGGTAAACTATATTCTTAGTAAGCTGCAAACAGCCCAGGTAGTAATTATGGCCGGTAATCATGATTTTATTGGGGCGAGGTCCAATTATCAAGGCTTTGAATGGGATGAAAGAGTTCATATGTTTCTTGAGGATCATATTTCAGTTTTTTCTCTAGAAGAGCTGAATACTTTAATTTATGGTTTAAGCTATCATACCAGAGATATCGTAGAGCCTATGTATGACACAGTGAAACCGGAGGTTAATAACCAGTTTCATATCCTTTTAGCACATGGTGGTGATGAGAAGGATATACCGTTTAACCGTAAGAAGCTGCAAGAGTCAGGATTTGATTATATTGCCCTGGGACATATTCATAAGCCGGAGATTATAAGTGATAAAATGGCTTATTCGGGTTCCATAGAGCCGCTAGATAAAAATGAGCTTGGTGAAAGAGGTTATATTCTTGGAGAAATAACGAGAAATGAACAAGGTAAAACCGTGACAAAAGCTAGCTTTATAAAAAGCGCTGCACGAGAATATAAAAGAGTTATCCTTCCGGTAGATCAAAATACAACGAATGGTTCCCTGCGAGATCAAGCTAGGGAAGTAATTCTTACAAACGGAGCTTCTCATATATATTCCTTCACGATTGAAGGAGTAAGAGACGAGACGATCCATTTTGATAAGGAAGCATTAAAAGGGATTGGCAATGTTTTGGAGGTGGAGGATCATTCCGTTCCGGATTATGATTTTGAAAGCTTGTATAAGGAAAATGCGGATAATATGATTGGCATGTTTATACAGCGAATTCACGATAAATCAGAACAGGATGAAATTACGAAGAAAGCACTGTATTATGGGATAGAAGCATTGCTTGGATCAAGAGGTTAAGAGGTAAGCTTCATAAGAGAGAATACATTAACAGGTAACTATATTAAGTTGGCGGCCTATCGTGCACTATATTAGGAAAGATTTGGTGAATAAATGCTTTTTACTAAGCTTAAATTAAATTATTTTGGACGGTTTATAAACCGGGAAATTGAATTAAAGCCAGGGATTAACTTGATTTGCGGGGATAACGAAGCAGGTAAATCAACCCTTCATACCTTTATGAAGGGTATGCTGTTCGGTATAGAACGCTTAAGGGGCAGAGGCTCCGCTTCTAAGGAGGATATCTATACGAAGTACCTACCCTGGGATTATCCGGGGGCATATAGTGGAAGTATGGATATTTTAGTGGGGGATAAGGAATATAGACTCCAGCGAAGCTTCCATGCAAATGACAAAAGCTTTACAATCCTAGAATTGTCCACGGGCAGGGAAGTGAAACTGAAGGAAGATCTCATTAGTGAATTAATTCCGGGTCTGACAGAATCGGCATTTAGAAATACAATCAGTATAGAACAGCTCAAGGCTCAGACAGATGCAGAGCTTGCAGCACAGGTACATAATTATATCACCAACCTCTCTATTGCAAGAAGTAAGGAGGTTAATGTCGCGGAGGCAGTGAGCAGCTTAACGGAAAAGCGTAAACAATTAGAAGCATCCATAAATTCTTCTGCCTTAAATATATTACAGGCAGGCATCGATGAGGGGCTTTTTAATGAGGAAAGGATAGAGAGGCTTACCTTACAGCTTAGAGAACTGCAAAAGGAGGAGCAAAATTTACTTAAGCTAAAATCAGCTGCAGAGATGGATAGGGAAAATGACTTGACAAAAAGAATGGAGCAGCTGCCGGCTATCCTGGAAAAATATCATACCTACGAAGAGTTAAATAAGCAGGAAGATAGTCTTATATCACAGTTAGAGGAACTCAAGTCTGGGATAGAGCTATGGATGGAGGAGCAGAAAGCACTTACGTTTCTGAATGAAGATATTAGCGTTGTGAATAAGACACAGAAGGAGATATCAGAGCAGGAAATAAGTGGAATGGAACTTTGGAAGCAAAAGGAGAGTCTAATGAAGGAAGAGAAAAGAAATCTTTTAGTAAGCCTCCTGCCCACCTTGGTGCTTACTATTCTAAGTATCCTCCTTACAAGTATTAGTCCGGTCTTTATGGCAGCGGCGGCTGCATTTATCATAGCTGGAGTAGCTACCTATCTTATCTTAAAAAAGAAGCTTAAGGGTAAACAGAAGGCATTAGATAAGAAGCAGACGGAGCACAAGCTAAGGACGGATGCGGCTATGTCCCGGATAGAAGAAATTCTGCTAAAATATAAGCTTTCAAGGGTGGAAGAGCTACAAGGTAAGAAGGAGGAGATACTTCGTATCTGCTATGAGCTAGAGCATGCGAAAGAGCAGATGAAGGAGTTAAATAATAGAAAATTAAAGCTGGAGGATAGTAAAGATATTATATATGAGGTAATAATGAAATACTTACAGTATTTTATCCCGGAGGAGGAGCTTACGTATTATGCTATGAAAAAGCTTCGGGATGAGATAGCTAAGAGAAAACAGGATTCTTACGGCAGACTTTCAGAAATCAACCTACAGCTCGAACACTGCAGAATAGATATCGAGAAGCTGAAATGGGAGATAACAGCCTTAGAAGGGAATGAAGAAGAACTTCTTAAAAATAAGGAACGCTACGAGGAGCTTCTACATAAACGGGAGGAGGATACAAAAGAGCTGGAGGCGGTTAGACTGGCCTTATCTACAATACAGGAGCTGTCCTCAAATATTCATGACAGCTTCGGGCAGAAACTTAATCAATCGGTTTCTGAGGTAATCAGCGAGGTTACAGGAAGGAAGTATACGGACTTAAAGATAGATGAAAAGCTTGAAGTTAAAGTAGGCTTAAATGGAAGCTATGTATTACTGAACCGGTTAAGTGCCGGCACGATAGACCAGGTATACTTTGCACTTCGTATGGCAGTCGCTGATTTGTTACTTGGTAAGGAAATTCCGTTATTACTTGATGACAGTTTTGCTTTATATGATGATACAAGAGTCGGGGCAGTCCTTACGACGCTTGCAATGCGGAGGCAGGTAATATTATTTACCTGTCATAAGAGAGAACAGCAATTGCTTGATAAGTTAAAGCTTCCTTATCATCTTGTTGAGCTGTCGCGCAGTTGATTTTGATTGGAGGCGTTAATATGCCAAAGGGCAACGAAGATAGACACAAAAAAGGGAAAAGCCGTATTGGGCGCAAAATAAAAATCTCTATACAGTTTTTTATATTTTTTGCGTTATTAATAACACTGGGAGTTATACTTTATTTTTATTTAAATTATGGTAAGACAATCCTTCAGATGCAGTCTGAGGCGAAGAAGACCGTTGATAAATCAACAGAGGAAACCTTCAAATCCTCACAGACCAGTCTGGTTTATGATTCAGAAGGCAATTTGATCTCTGAGTTAAAGGCAGAGAAGGATGTCTATTATGTCAATTATGAAGATATTCCTGCCTCGGCAATAGATGCTATGGTTGTTAGTGAGGACCGAAATTTCTTTGAACATGATGGAGTTGATTATTGGGCAAATGTCAGGGCGGCAATCGCCCTCATCAAAAATAAAGGAGAGATTAAACAGGGAGCCAGTACGATAACGCAGCAGCTGGCAAGAGGAATCTTTCTTACGCAGGATGTTACCTATACTAGAAAAATCAAAGAAATCTTTGTAGCGCAGGAGCTTGAGAGGATATATGATAAGTATCAGATTATGGAATTTTATCTTAATAGTATTTATTTTTCCAATGGTCACTATGGTATTCAGGCGGCAGCACAGGCTTACTTTGGTAAAGGTGTCTCTTCCTTAAGCCTTTCACAAATTGCTTATTTGTGTGCGATACCTAATAATCCCAATCTTTATAATCCGCTTTCCAAGCCGGAAAATACTTTGAAGCGCAGGGACCGTATACTAATGCAGATGTACGAAAATGGAAAGATTAATGAGGCGGATTATAACGAAGCACTTAATGAGACGATTGAGCTTGCAGAAACTACCACGGCTAAGAAAAATTATGTGGAAACCTATGCTTATTATTGTGCTATCCGTGCACTGATGAAGCAGCAGGGCTTCGAGTTTCGCTATCAGTTTGACAGTGATGAGGAGAAAGAGGCCTATGATAAGGCCTATGAGGATTTATATGACAGCTTTCAGAAGGATTTGTATATAAAAGGATATCGCATCTATACCTCCATCGATCTCGAGAAGCAGAAGCTTTTACAGCAGGCAGTAGATGAGGCCTTGACTGCATTTACGGAGAAGGATAAGAATGGTGTTTTTAAGATGCAGGGAGCGGCTGTCTGCATCGATAATGATACCGGGAGAATAGTCTCAGTTGTAGGAGGCCGTGAACAGAAGTTTAGCGGATATACTTTAAATAGAGCTTTTCAAAGCTATAGGCAGCCAGGCAGCTCAATTAAACCGGTGATTGTATATACTCCGTCATTTGAGAGGGATTATACTCCCGCAACGATTGTTTGGGATATATATTCGAAGGATGGGCCCAGAAATTCAGATAGGAAATATTCGGGAAAGATTAAATTGCAAAAAGCAATTGAAGCCTCTAAGAATGTAATCGCCTGGAAGCTTTTTGATAAGCTGACTCCTAAAGTCGGGTTGTCTTATCTACATCAAATGAATTTTGCAAAAATATCAGAACAGGATAATACATTAGCAGCTTCTCTTGGCGGATTAACATATGGAGCAAGTCCCATCGAGATGGCATCAGCGTATGCTGCCATAGAAAATGACGGATATTATAGAGAACCGACCTGCATCGTTAAAATAATGGATGCAGAGGGAAATGAGATTGTTGGAGATACGATTGATGTTAAGCAGGTGTATGAAACCAATGCTGCCAGAATGATGACAGAGGCTTTAACCGGAGTTATTAAGAATGGTACGGCAAGGGGAAAAGGATTAACGAATACAGTAAGTGCCGGGAAGACAGGAACTACCACGGATAAAAAGGATGGCTGGTTTGTGGGGTACACTCCTTATTATACGACGAGTGTCTGGGTAGGATATGATATGCCGAAGAATATCAGTGACTTAACGGGCACCTCCTACCCTTTAACGATATGGCATAACTATATGGAGCAGCTGCATACCCCGACTATGGATAGAAAGTTCAAATATTATGACTGGAGGGCTGTATTAAGAGCGCAGAAGGAAGAAAAGGAAAGGCTGGAGGAAGAGGCTCAAAATCAGCTTACACCAACGCAAGGTGCTGTAGATACGAACGCACCAGAGGATGAAACTTCAGATACAGGGGATAGCACAGAGGAAAATCAGACTGACCCTTCAGAGACGGATGAAGAGGAGCTTCCCTCTGAGGATAACTCGCAAGAGGATGGCTCGGAGGATTTAGATCCGGAGGATGGGGAAATTGATACCGTAATACCGGAGGATATAGAAGATAATCCGGATGAAGTACCTGGTTCAGAGGAAGAGGGTACGGAGCAGCCCGTAGAGGAAGGTACTCAGACTGGGCAAAATGACGATGGTGGTATCACTGAATAATTAATATGATTAGTATAAGCTTTACAGCAGTAATAAGGTGGTTGCTATATTCTAATAATTTAATGTAATGCACAAAGTCCAGACAAGGTATCCCCTTTGTTTGGACTTTTCATTATCTTAGGGAGTCAATTAAGAATTAGATGCAAGAGTAAGGTTTCCTCTATTGACAATTTGTAGTGAAAGTCATAATATAGAACTGATAGAACTAAAATAGTTCTGGTAGGTGCGCGCCTGCATGCCAAACAAGGAAAGGGAGTTATAGTATGCTGATAGATATAAAGGAAGTATCTAAGTCATTTAAGAGACAGCAGGTACTAAAAGATATTAATTTGACTATTCATGAGAATGAAATCTTTGGATTGATAGGTCCCTCAGGGTCAGGTAAGACAACATTGATACGACTTATTATTGGAGCGATTAGTGCTGACAAAGGATATATTAAGATCGACGATTATACTGTACCCAGCCTAAAGATATTAAATATGATTGGCTATATGCCTCAAAATGATGCACTTTATAGTGATTTAACGGGCTATGATAATCTTATGTTCTTTGGAGGTATGTATCAATTAAATAGAACTGAATTAAGACAGAGAGCGAAGGAGGTACTTAAGCTCGTTGAGCTAGATGAGGATGCTGGAAAGAAAGTTATGAATTATTCTGGCGGCATGAAGAAGCGACTGTCCCTAGCGACTGCTTTAATGCACAGCCCCAAGATACTTATTCTTGATGAACCCACGGTTGGTATTGATCCAATTCTACGCAAAAAGATATGGGAGGAATTTGATCAGCTTAAAGTGGAAGGAAAAACCATAATTGTAACGACACACGTTATGGATGAGGCTATAAAATGCGATCGTCTTGGTCTTATTTATCAGGGAGATATTATTGATTGTGATAGTGTTAATGTGTTATTAAGCAAAACGGAGAATAATTCGATCGAAGAGCTTTTCCTCATGAGAGGGGGTCAGAGTAAATGAAGATATATCATATTATGAAGAGAATTATCAAACAGACAGTGAATGACAAACGTTCCCTTGGTCTCATTTTAATTGTTCCAATATTTTTATTTACTCTTATTTATTTTCTTCTGGGAGATTCGGATTATAAAGCTACGATTGCTGAATATGGAATGCAACCACAAATCATTAAAAATATCAAGGCTGAGGGTGTATCTGTAGAAAGTATGGATTTAAATAAGGGAAAGCATGCAGTAAAGGAGAAAGAGACAGACGCGTTACTATATATGGATGATGGAGAAATTGTAATTTTATTTGAATCAAATGATACAGTAAAAACGGGAGTGATAACAAAGGCTGTACAAAGTGCAGTAAAGAAGCTCAACCCACAAGGAGGGATAAGAGTAGAACATATCTATAATGAAAGGAAGGACAATATGTTTGACAGCATAGGATATATCCTTCTGGGAATAATCTCGTTTTTTCTAATTTTTATTATAGCCGGTATATCCTTTGTCAGAGAGAGGACGGTTCAGACGCTGGAGCGGCTAATGATGACGCCTGTAAAACGCTGGCAGATTGTTTTGGGCTATACGATTGGTTTTGGAATTTTCGCAATGCTGCAAAGTATCCTGCTACTCGCTTATGTGAAATGGGTATTACAAATGACAATAGCAGGCTCAGTTATAGATGCAGGTTTCATCATGATTTTATTGTCTATGTCAGCTGTTTGTATCGGAGCCTTTTGTTCTATCTATGCAAATAATGAGTTTCAGATGATGCAGTTCATCCCTGTTATCGTAATACCTCAGATATTCTTTTCCGGAATTATATCTCTTGATACATTACCATATCATCTGGGCGGACTTTCTAAAATTATGCCTGCATATTATGCTTGTGATGCACTAAGTTCTATTATTATAAAAGGTAAAAATCTTGGCGATGTTATAATACAGATTATTGCGTTATTGACATTTATCTTATTATTCTTTATGTTAAATATAATAGCTCTAAAAAAATATAGAAGAATTTAAAGTACAGATGATCATTATAGTAGGGCTTAGAACGAAAGCGCTAATTCAAGGGACAGACATGTTAGGTAAGTGTAAATTGTTGAAAAGAACAATTTATACCTAGTAGTTTGTAACTGAGTATCTAAAGTGTGCAAGCACGCTTGGAACAAATTAATTCAAAAGGAGGTATTCCTTATGGCAGCATGGAGGTTAGGTTGAAAAATCAAAGATTTTTCAATCAGCAAATTTGTGCGCTGCCCAAATTCGCAGGTTTTTGGCAGCATGGAGGTTAATATGACAGAAATAGAGAAAAAAAATAGAATTATGGAGTTTTCCTTTAAGAAGTTTACAACCATGGGAATTACACATGTTACAATGGATGAGATCTCCCGTGGCGTTGGTATCGGAAAGGGAACCTTATATAAGTATTTTCCTTCAAAGGAAGCACTATTAATTGGGACTATAGAATTTATTGCAGTACGTATCGAGAAAAAGATTAATGAAATTATGGAGAATGAACAGTTATCACCAGTAGATCAGTTAAGTCTCATATTAAAAACGATAGGTGAGCACTTAGCAAAGATTAATCCCTCCGTATTTGCTTATCTGGAAAGAACACAGCCTGAAGCTTATAAAAAAATCATAGAATTTAGGACCCATATTATCCTGACCTATATGATCAAAATATTTGAGGAAGGGAAAAAATCAGGCTTGTTAGAGCCAGATACGGATTGCTTTATGATAGTACAAATTTTAATCAGTGCAGCAAATGAAAAGATTCTTTCAACCCTTGATTACAGCATGGATAAGCTGTTTCACACCATAATTACTATTATCTTAAAGGGCTGCTTAACAGAAACAGGAAGAAAACAAATCTTTAATAAATAAGTGAAACGAATAAAGAAATCCCGTCGGAATAAACTCCTACGGGATTTTCTACGTGCGCTCAGTAATAGGTATTATAATAAATTAGTAAAAATTCTGATTATTCGCTATAGGAATCCTTTTTAGCTTTACCACCCTGATTATATTCCTTTAGAATATTCTGAATTCTTTCTACCGGATTTAGAAGGGCACTGATACTATTATCATGATTTAAGGTATCTATGATCAAAGCGATATATTTACTCATATCAACATTGATATACCAAGGCTTTGCTAAAAGCTCAGGAGTCTGATATACAAGATTTGTAGTAAGAACACGGTAGATAAGACCTTTTTCATAAGCTTCATCGAGCTTAGAAAACCCATTGGTAAATAAGCCGAAGGTTGAAGCAACAAAAATTCTTCCCGCTTTTCTTCTCTTTAATTCTGTTGCAACATCAAGGATACTTTCACCGGAAGAAATCATATCATCGACAATCATAACATCCTTGCCATTAATATCAGATCCAAGGAATTCATGTGCGACAATCGGATTACGCCCGTTAATAATTCTGGTATAATCACGTCTTTTATAGAACATACCCATATCTAGACCAAGCACGTTGGCAAAATATACGGCTCTGGACATACCGCCTTCATCCGGGCTAATAACCATCATGTGATCATCATCAAATTTGATATCAGGCACATTATGAAGCATGGCTTTAATGAATTGATAATTAGGTGCAACTGTTTCAAGACTATTCAAAGGAATTGCGTTTTGCACTCTTGGATCGTGTGCATCAAAGGTGAGAATACTGTCAACACCCATCTGGGTTAATTCCTGTAAGGCTAAAGCACAGTCAAGGGATTCTCTCGAGCTTCTTCTGTGTTGTCTTCCCTCATAAAGGAAAGGCATAATTACTGTAATTCTTCTGGCTTTACCACCAACTGCTGCTATTATTCTTTTTAAGTCTTGGTAATGATCATCCGGAGACATGTGGTTAACATTACCGCAAACCTTATAGGTTAAGCTATAATTTGTAACATCCACCAGTAGGTATAAATCAAAACCGCGGACGGATTCTTTGATCTGTCCCTTTGCTTCCCCTGTACCAAATCTTGGACAACAAGCCTTCATTAGATAAGAATCCCGTTGATAACCGTAAAAAGCAATGGTACCTTTGTGTTCACTTTCTCTAGAATTACGCCATTCCACAAGATAGTCATTCACATGCTGTCCTAAGGTTTTGCTGCTTTCTAGAGCGATAATCCCAAGCGGGCCCACAGGAATTGTTTCTACGATTTTCTCGTTCTTTGACATTAGTTTTCCCTCCATAAAATAATAGATTGGTTGCAAAAGCCATTAAAGTTATAACATTATATATTTTGTAAGTCAAGAAGCTTTTCGTCATTTATTGTTGAATTATTTGGAGCTTAAGCCATTGACCGCCTTATGTAAACGAATGTCTTCCCCAACAATACGAAGGACACAGTAGCTGCTGATAATTCTGGAATAGACACGCTCACTATAGTTGGTATTCATATCTGATAGAGATAGATTAGTGGATATGATGGTAGATTTATTCCTTAATAAACGTTCATTGATAATCAAATATAGCTGAGAGTTTGTGAAGGAATTATATAACTCGGTACCCAGATCATCGATAATCAACAGATCACAGTCTAAAATGTATTCAAACTGGTTGGAGGCTTGGTAGGAGCTTTCATCATCCTTACCAAATTTATATTTTTCCAGAATATCAAAAAGACGAAAAGCGGTGAGATAAATAACGGTATAGCCTTTATCTAAAAGCTCCTTTGCAATACAGTTGGCAAGAAAGGTCTTGCCGACACCGGTATTACCTAGAAGTAAAAGGTTGTCATGATTAGTATCAAAATGCTTGATAAACTTCTTGCAATTTGCTACTACCTTCTGCATATTTGAAAGCGGAGATAATCCAATTGCTTCCTCAATATAATCATCTGAATAATAGTGAAAGGAGAATTTGCTGAAGTTTTCATAAGCCAGTACGGATTTAATATTGGAACCGGAGTATATTAAATCTGCGATTGCCTGCTTTAAGCAATTACACTTTTCATTGCCAATAAAACCGGTATCCTTACATTTGTTACATTCATACTGCATATCAAGATAATCGGCGGGCAGATTATATGATAATAATAATTCAATCTGGCAGGCTTTCAACTCAATGATTTTTGCCTTCAGTTCCTTAAGAGCACTGTCATCACCACGAAGGGCCATTCTACCACTCTGGGCTGACAGAGAGATCATCTCATCCTCCAGTACCCTTAGCTGAGGTATTAGTTGGTAGGCTTCCTTTAAGCGAATGTCCAATTCATGTTTGTTTTTTAATCTGCGTGTATCATAATCCCGCAGAATTTGATTGTATTGATCATTTTTTAGCGCCATACCACAAAATCTCCTTTTTTGTTGTCATTGAAACCTAAGACTCAATCAATCGTTTTCATATACTTTTTAAGTGCAATCGATATTACTATACGTAGTTGAATGCTAAAGATTTTTATTTATGAGCTTGCGCTCCAGTTCAGCGTAATCACTCGCCGTATAGGTACGCTGTGGAAATTGATTAAATTTATTGGTGGCAGGCTTAGGCACAGTTGTTAGCTTCTTGCTTTCGCCCACTTTATTGCCTTTGCTGAATTCCTCATCTAATTTTGCTATATCAGTATGGCTTTTTACATCTTTTTTAAACCAGGTTTCCAGAATTTTATCCGTATACTTAAAATCAGGCTTTTGCGTTCTTAGAATAGTACGGTTGCAGGCCTCTGCGATTATTTCATCAGAGAAGCCAAAGACCTCTACCCATTTTGTTATGTACTGGCGTTCAATCTGTCCCGGTGCCCGATTTAAGCCGAAGGCTTTATTCACAACATTAAAATGATCATGATAGGTTGTGGTGGCTACCTTAGCCTTCTCCTCCGTATCAATTCCCTCAGCAGCCCAGGTAAGTGCAACAGCTTCGATATAGGAAGCATTTTTCTTGCCCTTCGATACGCAATACTCATATAAGTACATAATTAATTCACCGGAAAAATGAAGCTCTTCATAAAGATAAAGAATCATTTGGAGATCCATAGGCTTTAAGGGACGATCCAGATAAATCTCTACAATGTGCATAGCCCATTTGATTTCATCATTATTTGTAAATTCTTCGATTTTTTTTGCGGAGTAGCTCTTTCTTATTGCCGGCTTTTCCTCAGTATGGATGCTGACCGCAATTTCCTCCAATTCTGAATCGGATGATACCGGTATAGTATTGTCCTTCCGCAGCTGATTTAAATCGGTAAACTGTAGGGAGGTAATTTCTTTTTCGGTATTGTAGGATAATTTTATTAAATTCAGCTTCTCCCAGTAGGTTAAAGCTCGAATAATATCCTTTTCTGTATTTTCCAAACGATCAGCAATGGAGGAGATGGTGACTTCAGGATTATTACCCGAGAAGCAGCGTAGTAAGTATAGATATACTTTAACATAGGCACCATTTGCCGAAGGCAAAAATTGATCAATGAAGATATTCGGTATAATAGTTATATCTGAAATACCTTCTGCATATAGTGAAATTTTACTCATATTAACCTCCATGCCGCCAAAACCTGCGAATTTGGGCAGCGCTCAAATTTGCTTATTGAAAAATCTTTAATTTTTCAATCTAGCCTCCATTTATTTCATCCTGTTTCATGCCAGCAACATTATAGCACAGTTAAAACTATATGAAAATAGCCTATTTTATGGCACTTCAGCTATTCTGTTAATTGTGGATACTGTGGATAAAGTGGATGAAATAGGGGTAAAAATATGTAAATTAATGTAAATACAGGTAGAACTGTAATGAATTTAAGAAGTATTTGGTTATAAAGTCTATATTTGTAGAAAAGTCTTGGTCAAAAAAAATATCCACAGTATTATTCACATAAAATGTTGATAATACTGTGGATAATGTGGATAACTACATGCCCAGAAGCTTTTCTCCAACAGAAACGATATCTCCGGCGCCCATAGTTATCAACAGGTCTCCGTTCATACAATTTTGTAATAAAAAATTTTCGATTTCATCAAAGGAAGGAAAATGGTGAACATCCTTACCTAATTGTTGCAATTCTCTTGCTAAATCCTTAGACGAGATGTCTCCCGGGTCCTTTTCTCTGGAAGCATAGATATCAGCTAAGACAATATGATCTGCAAGTGAGAGGGCAACCGCAAAATCCTCTAAATGCTGTTTCGTTCTCGAATAGGTGTGGGGTTGGAAAACACACCATATACTGTTATGTGGATAATTTTTGGCTGCAGACAGGGTTGCGGTAACTTCTGTCGGATGGTGCGCATAATCGTCAATTATTGTAACATTACCTATCTTACCCTTATATTCAAAACGACGTTTTGAATTTGCAAAGGTATAAAGTGCATTTTTTATAATTTCAATTGGTATTCCTTCTTCAAGTGCAATGCCGATAGCGGGCAGGGAATTTGATATATTATGCAGTCCAATAATATTTAAGCAGATACGATCAATGAACTGATTTTTATAGTATAAATCATAGCTTCCGATACTTTGCTCATTAAATTCTATATTGTCTGCTGCAATATCATATGTAATTACAGTACTGCAATATTTTGGGTCAATAATGCCATAGGTAAGCACTTCACACTCTAAATCAGAGATAAGCTCCTCATAGCGGTCAATTTCTCCGTTAATAAATAGCTGGCCATCTTTTGGAAGGCGTTTGGCGAATAGATGAAAGGAGTTACGAATATCCTCAAGGTCTTTAAAGAAATCCAAATGATCGGCATCGACATTCAAAATAACAGCACGCTTCGGATTGAAATGTAAAAACGTATTTGTGTATTCGCAAGCTTCGGTTATAAAATGCTCTGACTTGCCAATGCGGATATTTCCGCCGATCGCTTCAAGAATTCCGCCTACTGAAATTGTGGGATCCAAGTGATCTTCAAGAAATATTGACGAGAGTAAGGAGGTAGTTGTTGTCTTGCCATGCGTACCGGATATTGCGATGGAATCGTCAAAATTAAGCATAACCTGACCTATCATCTCAGCCCTGTTTAACATAGGAATATTCTTTCGCTTAACCTCCAAAAATTCTTCATTATCCTTTGATATAGCAGCGGTATATACAACAACATCCATATCAGATGTTACATTAGAAGCTTTTTGTCCTAAGTAAAAATCAATTCCAATATTCACAAGATGATCTGTAATTTTACTTTGGTGTGCGTCAGAACCGCTTACTTTGAATCCAAGGGTGTGCAGGTATTCTGCAAATCCGCTCATGCTAATACCACCGATACCAATAAAATGAATACGGCAGGGCTTGTCGAAATCTATCTTATACATAGTACACTTCCTATTCCATATTATTTGATGACACCTGCTATTATAACCCATTTCTTTCAAATTACAATATAAAAATCGTTCCATGCGGTTTACCAAAGACCTAATAAAGCATTTTATAGTCATTATATTCAATATATTTTGATACGATACTATTGTAAATTAATGGAATAAATTGATAATAGTATAAATTAATACTAAAAATACTCATAAATTATTAATAATGACAAAAAAGTAAAGAAAATAAACAATTTTTTAATTATTAATATTCACATTTTGGAATAAATATGTTATAATGACCTTAAATACCAAAGTTTGGGAGTAAATCTGTAGAAACCGAGGGGTTTCAGGATAATTAGTAACAGGAAAAGTGAAATTTAGTGTGATTACATACTTTTTCTAGAAAACTAACGATAAATATGACAGAAGGGGGACAATACCATGCAGATTACGGATGTACGCGTACGCAAGGTGAGCAAGGAAGGCAAGATGAAGGCAGTTGTTTCAATTACACTAGATAACGAGTTTGTAGTTCACGATATCAAAGTAATTGAAGGCGATAAGGGCCTGTTCATTGCCATGCCAAGCAGAAAAGCCGGTGATGGGGAGTATAGGGATATTGCTCATCCGATCAATTCGGACACAAGGGACAAGATCCAGAAGATCATCCTTGAAAAGTACGAGATTGCAGCTTTAGAAACAGAAGAAACAGAAGCAGCAGTTTAATGGTAGTCGAACAAATACGGCAGCGATGAGGCTGCCGTTTTTGTATGCGGTTTGATAAGGGGCGACCTAGAAATAGGCGCCCTACTTTATTATAAAAAGGTTTTATTTGACTGTTGCCATATGAATTTAGTATATTTACAGTTGCCACCAGTAACCGCAGGGATTATAATGTTAATTCAGAGGACTTGCTTAGGAAACAGCAGAGAATACAATTGAAACGATATGCCAAAATTGATGGCAGGATCTTAAAAAAGTTTTTAAGATGAAATTCTGTGAGGATTAAATGCTAACTGTTTGCAGATAATTGTTTTGCACTTGTTTTTTTAATAATGTAATGGCAATGTATTCAAAACTGTGTGGATACATAATATAGATATAGAAGAAAGGTTTATCAGGATGTATATTATAATAGGGTTGGGAAACCCAACGGATCAATATCAGGCAACAAGACATAACGTCGGATGGGATGCCATAACAAGGCTATCCGACGATTTTCGGATTCCCCTGGATAGTAAGAAGCATAAGGCGATTTGCGGGAAGGGATACATTGAGGGAGAAAAGGTCGTACTAGCACAGCCGGTTACCTATATGAATCTAAGCGGGGAAAGTGTCAGGGAGCTCGTAGATTTTTACAAGGTTACTCCAGAAGAAATCATCGTAATCTATGATGATATAAGCTTAGAGGTGGGACAGCTTCGTATCCGTAAAAAAGGAAGCGCAGGTGGTCATAACGGAATAAAAAGTATTATCAGTCATCTGGGTACGGATGAATTTCCGAGAATTAAAATTGGTGTAGGAGATAAGCCAAAGGACTGGGATCTGGCAGACTATGTACTGTCAAGATTTAAATCGGAAGAACAGCCTGCAATCAGAGAAGCTTTAAAGGATTCCTCTGATGCTTGTAAGATGATTATCACTACAGGGATTGAAGCTGCTATGAATAGCTTTAATAGAAAAAAATAATATAAATAAGTAAAGAAATTGCTAGATTGGCTGTAGTCCAACTTATTAATAAATGAAGTCATACTTTGTTTACGAATTAAAATCAGTTTATAACGTTTTATTATAAATCAGTTTTCAAATAGGAGGAAGCACTTTGAAAACCTTTACGCAACCTCTGAAGGAGTTAAAGGAATTTAATGATATCAGGGACAATATCATAATGAAGACCCTGCCGGTACAAGTTACCGGCTGTATTGATTCGCAAAAATGCCACTTAATCCACGGATTGGGAGAGGGCTTTCGTTATAAGGTTATTGTAACCTACAATGATTTGAAGGCGAAAGAAATCTATGAGGACTACCGTCTCTATGACAGGGAGGTATACCTTTATCCAGCGAAGGATATCATATTCTACAGTGCAGATATACATGGAAATGCCATAGTAAAGGACCGACTTCGAATACTTAGCAAAATGATTGAAAAGAAGAATGCGACGATCATAGTTACCTTAGACGGTGGTATGGACCGACTGCTTCCTCTTGACTTAGTTAAGGAGCGGATTATAACGATTAATCAGTCCTCCGTCATTAAGCTGGAGGAGTTTAGTGCTGCCCTTACACGACTTGGATATGAAAGACAGGCTCAGGTGGAGACGCCGGGAGATTTTGCGGTGCGAGGTGGTATCATTGATATCTTCCCGCTGACAGAAGAAACCCCGTATCGTATAGAGCTTTGGGGTGATGAGATTGATTCTATAAGAACCTTTGATATCAGTAGTCAGCGTTCTATCGAACAGGCAGACCAGCTTATTATTTATCCGGCAGCAGAGATTATTCCTGATGAAAGCCGTATGAAAGCAGGACTAAAACGGATTGAAGAGGAAGAAAAGCAATATTATAAGAAGCTTAGAGAACAGTTTAAAACGGAGGAAGCTGCAAGAATTCATCAGATTATTGCAGAGTTTAAAGACAATCTGGCGGGCTTTCAGGGCTCTATGGCGTTGGAAAGCTATATTAATTATTTTTATGATCAGACAGTAAGCTTTTTCCATTATTTTGACAACGATGAGACGATATTTTTCTTAGATGAGCCTGGAAGGATAGCTGAAAAGGGTGAAGCAGTCGAGACAGAATTTCGTGAGGGCATGGTCGGCCGTATTGAGAAGGGCTATATCCTTCCGGGGCAGATGGATGTGATCTACGGATATAAGGAAGTTATGGGCTTTTTGGCAAATAGGAATACAGTCTTAATCAGTACGATGGAGGTTAAGAATAATTTCTATTCACCGAAGAGTAAATATGATTTTACCGTACAGACCGTGGCCTCCTATCATAAGAATTTTGATGTATTGGTGAAGGATTTAGAGCGGTGGAAAAAGAATAAATATCGCGTGATTTTATTATCCGGTTCTAAGACAAGGGCAATGCGGTTAAGTGAGGATTTGCAGGAGCTTGGCTTAACGGCATTTTATAGTGATGATATGGACCGTGTACTACAAAGCAGTGAAATCATGGTGGCTTACGGCAACTTAAGACGAGGCTTTGAATATCCTTTGATTAAGCTTGTAGTAATATCAGAAAGTGATATATTTGGCACAGAGAAAAAGAAAAAGCGTAAGAAAGCGGCCTATGAAGGCAATAAAATTCAGAGCTTTACCGAACTTACACCCGGAGATTATGTAGTGCATGAAAATCATGGTCTGGGGATCTATAAGGGTATAGAGAAGATAGAAGTAGACAAGATCACTAAGGACTATATTAAAATAGAGTATGGCGGCGGAGGCGTGTTATATATACTTGCAACAGGCCTTGACGTGATTCAAAAATATTCCGGTTCTGAGGGAAGAAAACCGAAATTAAATAAGTTAAATTCCATCGAGTGGAAGAACACAAAAGCAAAGGTTAAAGGTGCCGTAAAGGAGGTAGCCAAGGAGCTTGTGGAGCTTTATGCACAAAGACAGGAGAAAACAGGCTTCCAGTTTGGCCCCGATACCGTTTGGCAGAAGGAATTCGAAGAAGCATTTCCCTATGAAGAGACAGAGGATCAGCTGAATGCGATAGAGGCGACCAAACGAGATATGGAAAGTAAAAGCATTATGGATCGTCTAATCTGTGGTGATGTTGGCTACGGTAAGACGGAAATAGCAATTCGTGCTGCCTTTAAGGCTGTTTCAGACGGAAAACAGGTAGTAGTACTGGTGCCTACGACGATTTTGGCACAACAGCATTATAATACTTTAGTACAGAGAATGATGGATTTCCCGGTAAGTATCGATGTTATGTCACGCTTTCGAAGCGCTGGCGAACAGAAGAAGACACTGGAAAGGCTGAAAAAGGGTAGTCTCGATATTGTAGTCGGAACACATAGGGTACTTTCTGCGGATGTTAAATTTAAAAATCTCGGACTTTTAATTGTTGATGAGGAACAGCGCTTTGGCGTAACGCATAAGGAAAAGATAAAACAATTAAAGAAGGATGTAGATGTACTTACGCTGACTGCAACCCCAATTCCAAGAACACTTCACATGAGCTTAATCGGAATCCGCGATATGAGTGTTCTGGACGAGCCGCCGGTTGACAGACTCCCAATTCAGACCTATGTTCTGGAGCATAATGATGAAATCATAAGAGAAGCGATCAGTAGAGAGCTCTCCAGAGGCGGACAGGTATACTATGTTTATAACCGTGTAAATGGAATTGATGAAGTGGCAAACAACGTTGCTAAGCTGGTGCCAGAGGCCAATGTAGCCTTTGCACATGGTCAGATGAATGAGCATACTTTAGAGAAAATTATGTTTGAGTTCATCTCCGGAGAAATAGATGTACTGGTATCTACAACGATTATTGAGACGGGACTTGATATCTCGAATGTGAATACGATGATAATTGATGACGCTGACAGGCTTGGTTTATCACAGCTTTACCAGCTAAGAGGCCGTGTCGGACGCTCCAACCGGACGGCATATGCTTTCTTAATGTACCGCAGGGACAAGATGCTGAAGGAAATTGCAGAGAAGAGACTTCATGCAATTAAGGAATTTACTGAACTTGGCTCCGGCTTTAAGATTGCCATGCGTGATCTTGAAATCAGAGGTGCAGGTAACCTGCTTGGGGCAGAGCAAAGCGGGCATATGGAAGCAGTAGGCTATGATTTGTACTGCAAGATGTTAAACGAAGCGGTGAAAACCATGAAGGGTGATAGGACAGAAGAGGAAGCCTTTGAGACAACCGTAGATATGGATATGGATGCGTACATTCCGTCAACCTACATTAAGAATGAGATTCAGAAGCTTGATATTTATAAAAGAATTGCAGAGATAGAAAACGAAGAGGAAATGATGGATATGCAGGAGGAGTTAGTAGACCGCTTCGGAGATCTGCCCGCTGCAGTGAATAATCTTCTCAATATAGCCTTGATTAAGGCAATCTGCCATAGTGTTTATATGGTGGGACTCATTCATAAGCAAAATGAGATTAAGTTAATGATGTACCAAAAGGCAAGGCTTAAGGTGGAAAAAATACCGGAGCTGCTTACGAAATATAATAATAACCTTAAATTGATTCCTCAGGCAAATCCTTATTTTGTATATCATTTACCCACTAATACAAAAGGAAAGACTGATAATCTGTCGGTTTTTGAGCAGCTGAAAGGCCTGTTAGTGGATTTTAAGCGATTAACAGAAGCTTCACAGGTATGAGAAGACTCCAGAATTAAAGGATAACTGAGAAGCACCAATTATTAACCTTTCTGCTATGGGAAAGGGGGACAGGAGAATACAATGAAAAAACTGAAGATTATATTACCGGTACTATTAGTACTGTTATTTTTTACAGCCTGTAAGGCAGGGGCAGAGCGATATGAATTAACCCGTTATGTAGGAAAATCGGTTTCAACCTTTGAAAGAAGGTCGGGAATTAATCTGGAAAAACAAAGCAATGGCGTATATGTAAAAGAAGAGGTGGCTCAGGTAATCGCGCCGGTTAAGAAGGTTACTTCTGTAACTTTACTGAAAAAGGCAGGGAAATATAAAATATTTGATGTCGGAATTGGGATGACTAAAAAGGATGCAGAAGGTTTGCTTGCAGAAGTCTTTGGTAAGGAAAATAATAAAACGGTAAATTCAGAAAAAAATACAGTAGCCTATTCCTATCAAAAGGATGGGAAGCAATTATATGTTTCCTATGATAAAGATAAAGAAACAGTTGTCGAGCTTTCCTATTATATCGTTTCACCGGCAGACCAGAAGGAAGCAGAGGCTGATACCGGGGTACAGGCAGGTTCCGGTAAGCTAATGTTAGTGATTGGCGATGCCAAGGTATATTATAACGAAGCGATGGTATATCTAAAATCAGCTCAGGATAATTACGAGGCAGACTATGGAAAAAATATCTGGAAGGCTGATATATTAGGGAATGGAGAAACATTTGGAAAGCTGATTAAGGAGGAAGTAATTAAACAGATTACGGAGCTTAAGATTATCCGCTCCGAAGCAGAGAAGGAAAAGATAACCCTTGAAGAGGAGGAGCAGGCTGAAGCGGCTGCATATGCTAAGGAGCATTTTGAGGGTCTTAATGAGGAAGATAAGCGTAGATATCTAATCACAGAGGAGCTTTTAAAAAAGGTTTACGAGGATAATCTATTGGCTAATAAGGTATTTGAGAACTTAACAATTAATGTGGATACGGAAGTTCCCAGTGAAACAGTAAAGCAAATTACAGTGCAGGACATCTACATTCAGAATTTTAATCTTGATTCTGAAGGGAAGAAGGTAGCATTATCTGAGGAAGATAAAGAAGAGGCTTATGATAAAGTAAAATCTCTTTTAGAACAGGCAAAAAAGACAGAGGATTTTAAGTCTTTAGCGGAGTCTAATTCCGAAGCGGAGACGATTGAATTTACCTTTGGAAAAGGGGAAGGGCCAAAGGAATACGGTAAAAGCTTTGAAGAACAAGCATTTTCCTTAACGACAGGAGAGGTAAGTGATATTATTACTACAGATACTGGCTGGCATATCCTTTATTGTGTAACAGACTTTAATAAGGACGCGACGATTCAGGTAAAGGAAAGAATTATTGAAAAACGCCGCAATGATTTATTTTCCAAGCTATATAAGGAATGGTCTGCCGATTATGCTATCGTTGTGGATCAGGAAGCCTGGAAGGATATTTCGCTGGAGGACTAAGGGTGTTGCTAAGCATAGATGCCTAATATTGTCATCTTAGTCCAAGGATTTAATACAGGTTAGCAATATCCTAGAGGTTAATATACCAAGGAGTATACCACCAAGGATATCAGTGGGATAGTGAACAAATAGGTACATCCTTGAGAAGGCAATTAGAGTGGCGACTACAAAGCCGCATATACCTAACCTGCGATTGCAATGATACAGTATCGTTGCGCAGGCAAAGCCTACCGCCGTATGCCCAGAAGGAAAGGAAGGAGAATGCGGGGTATGGATTAGGATTGCTATCTCCGTAAATTTATTACAGGGTCTAACTCTACCTAAGAGGGGCTTTAATAAATCATCTCCGATAAATTTTGAAAAAGCAAGTGCGCAGATGAGAAGCAGACCACACTTTTGATATCGTTTTATAAATAATAGAAGAAAAGCAATAATAATCCATAAAAGTCCTGCATTGCCTAAGGAGGTAATCAACACCATACTCCTGTCAAGTGCAGGATTTTTTAAATGATTTTGTATAAAGAAAAGGATGGCTTCGTCGATTTGCTGGATTAAGTTTGGCATGTCTTAATACATCCTTGCTTTTTATCAATATATTAGATATTTACTATTTTATGCTTTATTAGAATAGAGAAAAGTCAGATGCTTCTAATTGCTTCCTGGGGTTAATCAAACGTTACTGTTCACAGCCATATAGGTAACGATTGTGGCGATGTCACCACCCTAGCATTTCACATTGGCTGTGAACAGTAACAAACAAACTTAATGTTAAGTCAGCTACAAGAATAATAAGTGGAAATTGTAAGGCATCCGGATTATAATTGTATTTAGTGAAACAATATTAAGACACATTAAATTAATATAGTAGTTGGAATATATAAAGTCCATTAACAAAATGTACTTTATCAATCTGTAAATTTTTGTTTATCTCATCGTGTTTCGCAATATAGTTCATTCATAACTAAATATTTATACAGGCAATTGCGAAATACATTGCCTATAGGTATTATATATACAATAAATACTATACAGGAGTGAAAGTTAAGCTAGAGGGAGCATTGAATTGAAAGAGATATATTTCTTATGTATAATTTAATATAACGATTTTAACAATTACCAGATAATATTTAATATAATGATAAGAATAAATTTACCTTATAATAGATAAAATTACGGATACTTTCGTGTAAGGAAAGAGAGGGTATATTATGTGCGGTAGATATAATTTTACGGTAGAACAAAGTGAGGAGATTCTTGAGATACTGAATAAGCTGAATGCAAAATTCCAAGGCAAGGAAGCAAGAACAGGGGAGGTTTTTCCGACTAATCAGGCCCCTGTCTTAATTGAAGAAAATAAAGAGATCTCTCCAGCTCTCAGTGTCTGGGGCTTTCCAAAGTTTGATGGCAAGGGTGTCATCATTAATGCCAGATCAGAAACTGCCTTTGAGAAGAAAACCTTCCGGGATAGTCTGATTAATCGACGCTGCATTATACCTTCAACCGGCTTTTATGAGTGGGACAGTGAGAAGAAAAAATATTTATTTCGTATGGAGGGGACAAATGCCCTTTATATGGCTGGTTTATATACGAATTACAGAGATGAGATGCGCTATGTAATTCTGACTACCGATGCCAATGAATCAATGAAAGAAATCCATAACCGTATGCCCCTTGTTATTCCAAAGAATGAGATAGAAGCCTGGATTATGGATCAGAGTGCGACGAATGCTTTCCTTAAGCGTGTTCCACCGTTACTTTTAAAAGAGGTGGTTTAAAAGTTATAAGGATATAATTTAGTATAAATTCCAAAAACAGCACATATCAACTGATATATGTTAATAAAGCATAAACCTTAAAGTGATGATATATTGTCCTATGCTGTGCATTCCTGATTATGTTAATATGCCGGAATTGCACAGAAAATATTGTTGATTATAACGAACTTACTTGTCATTTATTGACTTATGTACAGCTCTCGCCCATAATGTACATGAAATTCTTTTGGCAAATCTATTTTATTTATTTTAGCTGCGATATCTTAATACTTCATTAGCAAATGAATAATCAAATCTATTCTCAGCTGTAATCTTTAAGTTTTTCATTTGAAATTTCCTTTTATTTTATCATAATGGAGGAGGGAAAAGTGAAAGATTTTTCAAATCTCTCACTCAGAAAGTTTGTGTTTGCGCTGCGCACACAAACTTGAGATGCGCATTGTCTTACAAGCGAGCCAAATAAGCAGCGCAGGAATGAGGTAAAAATTAGCGAAATAGTTCAAGGTCAGTTTTGCACATCTCCATAAATAGATAATATGTTTAAGTATTCATTTTGCCTATGAGATGTTAAAAGGCTGGTAAAAGGATACTTTATTTTAGTAATTGGAAATAATTTTACTGTACGGCATGACATAATATGCTATAATTTGTATTAATTAGGGATAGGCATAATACTGAGCTAAGAAAAGTATTTAAGCTTATCAATATGGTGGTAGCTATTTGATCTAAAATGAGTGTTCTTTATAAAGGATATATGGGTGAACGGACAGTTCTGGAGTAATTTCTTTATTTACTGGTAATGGGAGAAACGAATAAGGAAGTAATTAAGGCGATCTTAAGAAATAGGGCCTTGATAATGATACGATAAAAGTGGAGGTAAATTTATGAAAAAATTTTTTGCAATCGTGTTAACTATTATTTTACTATTTTCAATGGTATTAAAACCAACAGGTCAGGAGGTACAGGCTGCATCAAATTATATTACTATTAAAGCTTTTATCAATAGTCTTGTAGTCCGTCTGGATTTGCCCGTTAATCAAAATTTCGATGAGCCATATATTATGGCTGCAGCTGATGCTAAATTGTTAATAGGTGGAGATTTTAGTGGAGATTTAGCAGGTCATCTTACCCGGACAGACGCAGCCGTTTTATTAAATAATGTCGACGAATATCTTCATGGGGGGAATATCGTTGAAGCGAAGTTACTTGAAGTGATTCTCAATAAACGTATTTCTGATATTAAAAAAGTAGATAGCGGCAAGAGAGAAGCAGTAGCGAAATGCTTTGCAAAAGGGATTATAAAAGGATTTGGCAATGGAGAGTATAGTCAAGACAGGGAATTTAGAGGTAGCCAAAAGGTAACAGAAAGTACAGCAAAGGAATTGATAGACCTGGTATTTAATCCATCTAAAAGAGCAAAAATAAGCCCTGACGGTCAGTTAATCAGAACAACGAACCTTCCTAAGTACGCAGAATATTATCCTTACATACTGGCGAGCTTCCCGAATGCATATTATGATTGGAAGTTTCGATTTGAAGATCAGGTAAAGAGAAATCCTGAAACAAACGAGGTTACGCCTTACAAAAATATCGAGGAGTATGCTGCCCCGGTAGATATAGATAGGATAAAAGATTTTGATAACTTCAAAGAGGTAAAGGAAAAATATCTGGATTCATGGGTAGATAAAGTACGAACATATATGGAATGCGTTTTCAATGCAGATTACCACACGATTGATGATGAATGGGTGAATAAAGTATTATCCACTGATTATGGTTATAATGATGAGAATAAAAGAAATAATACAAAAAAAGATATCTTAAAGTATGTATCAGATATGAAGAAGAATAAGACAATTGTTGAAAGTTCCAAAATTGCGGTTGACGGTTCTTCGCTATACTTTTTTAAAGGTAGATATGTTCTTAGAGTCTACGTTAAGTATAAAATTGATTCATCTAGTGTAAAGTATGGCGTAGATACTGATTCGATTATTTATGAAAACCCTTATGGTAATATCCTATATTCCAGTTATCCTATAGTTAATCTGAAGAAATATACTTTAGGTGAATGGAAAAAGGGCTATTTTGATGTAGAAATGAGTTGGGTTTATAAAAAGGAACCGGATAATATAGGGATTTTTCAGGCGGTTTTAAATGAATTGTTATATGAAACAAGGAGAATTGATAAGTAATGCGTACTTTTTACAAACGAAATAAAGTAAGATGTTGGATATCATTTTTACTAATTAGTATAATTATTATTGGTAATCTTATAGGAGTATCCGTAAAATATGCTAAAGCTGCGGAGGATTGGGTAAAAATAAATGATAGTTATAATAATGGAAGTCAGGAAACAGAAGTAGATGGAGATACTATTATCCAGAAAGGTAAACATCATAGTGCTGATGATGATGTCCTTCGGTATGAAACGAAATATTACCGTATGACGTTAGACGCATATGATTTAAAGGAAAAGTTTACAGATGGAAAAAATGCTGAGATTAAATATGCTTATGTACCTTTTACATTTGGAGCGGAAGATACTGATGGAACAACAAAATTTGTAGAATACATAATTTATCAGGATGACTTCATGAGTGCAGCCGCTTCAAAAGAACTTGGTATTACGGGAGACTATTTACATCAACACGGCAGCGCAACAGTATATCTTAATAATGTATTCAGAGTTATGAAAGGTGCCAAAGAGTTAGATTCCTATGTCTATGGGTATCAGGAAATGCTTGGCGAAGCCGATTGGAGTGATGTAACGGTAAATTATCTGAAGGGTTATTATAACTTTAAATATGTGATATCAGACATTTCTTTTCAGGTTAAGGTGATTGCAGTTGACGAAGACGATAAGGTGCTTGACAATGACCTTCTTGACCAGGAAAAGAGAGCTATCTATAATGAAGTAATTCCTCCATATACACTCAAAGACGATACTATAGTAAAAGATGGAGTTACCTATAAATACGAAAACTGGAACTACACATATAAGGACCGTAAAAGCGAGGAAACAAGAACGCTAGGTAATTATCCGGGATATACAGTAAGCTTTAATGCTCCTGATGCATATCCCGGTTCAACGCTTACTGTAAAGATGGTTTTTAAAAAGCAGGTACCCAATTATTATTATGCGATTGATGCAGTAGACAAAAATCATAATAAACTTGGAGATATTATCAGCCAGAGTAATAAAAAAGAAACACAATATAATAAGACTGAAAAATATGTTATTGAAAATGCTATGTCCTTCAAAGGTAAGAAATATTCCTATAACAATCAGTGGTATCTTACTTATACGAATACGGAAGGAAAAACTATTACTGATTCAGTACAGGGCGGAGATATTACTAAAAAAATGCCAAATGCAAAGGCATATTCCCTGGCTGTTTTCCATGTAGTTTACGATACAAAGCCCGTTACTCCTACTCCTTCTCCAAAAGTAACGGTTACACCAATGCCGGAGGAACCGACAGAACCGCCGTCCCCTACTCCCACACCGTATATAGAACCGGTTATTGCACCAGAGCCTGAAACAAAAAGCTTGGACTTTTTACCAGCATTTACTACAGGTCAAATAAGAGCAGATAACAGAGGGAATGAATTATTTACAGCTAATTTAGGAGTTCCTTCTACAGAAAGTCTTTTCGGACAAGTAAGTGCAAAAGAATATCTGTTAGGTTATCGCTTTGAAAAGAAGGTTGGAATTAAGTATTATAAGGTGAAAGTAACAAAAAATTATATTCTAAAATACTTTTCTGCAACTCCCAAAAATCCAAAACCAGTGTCTGATACCGTTCCTGTTTCACGTTATGTAACAGTCCCAAGAGCTTACGGCTATTGGGAAATAGAAAATCTTGAATATTATAATATTGATAAAGCGGTTTTATATAACTATGCACTGCCAAACGGTTCACTTACCTTGACACCAAACAAATCATATTATAATACGCCAGCTTTAAATTATTTTCATTCAACAGAGGAAGACTATCATATCATTCCTCCTGATGAAGTTGAAGATGAAGAAGGAATTTTCCTTCCTGATGAAACTATTTCTGTAAATTCGTCTTATCGGCCTGCTATTAAGCAAGAGGATTTTACCTATGAAGCTATAAAAAGGACGGGACAGATAAAGGTTAGAAGCGATTCATTAACCTTTAATGGAAATACAGTAATCAGTGATGCAGTCACCGAGATAGAAGCTCCTGCTGTTGATGTAAGTAAAATTCCTCAATGTGATTCCTATACTAACGAAAATGCATTATATAAAAATAAACAGATTATTGAGGCTACAAAGAAAAACGGTAATTACATATCAAGCGGAACAATAGCCTATCAGGCACAAGCCAGAATAGGAAGTAATAAAGCACCTAATTTAACCTATAGTATAGCGGGTATAAATGATGTGGTTATCCATACTCCGGTAATCTGCGACCCAATCATAACGGCAGATAATAATAAATGGTCACAGCTTATAAAGCCTGATAATAATGCGGTACAGATAATCCTTGACCCGGACACAAGCCTGAATGATTTTACTGTTAAAATATCTAATACGCTACATCATAGTGGTATATCCGGTTATTTCACCAGAGATTTTTCCAAGTCCTACATTGACCCGGAGAACGTTTCTTATATTGCGAAAATGAATGATATAGTAAGAAACGAGATGAAGCTACCTTTTGACGTATATTTAGATACCTTGAGTGATGGGAAACAAAGCAATGATAAATTTATCAAAGCTGGTACCTGGATTGTTATGGGAAGGGCGAGTGCAAAATTTTATGTACCCTTGTGGGTTCAGGAAGGGACCTATACCGCACATTTTCGAACAATCGCTGTCAATGGCTTAGACAAATTAGATAATACGGAAGTAACCAGAAATCTAAGTAAAAACAGCTATGTTGCAACCTCAACAAAAACCTTTCAGATATCCGGAAGGATGTATGGTTTAACCCTATATGACATCTCTGACTACCCGAAGTGGGAAGAAGTCTTTCGGAAGAAGGATACGATGTTATTTAAGCTTTTTGAAGGGAAAGCAGATGGTACTATGATACATACCTATGACCCTGATAACGCCTATTATTATACGGTAGGAACCAATAATCAGTACGGGCTGGGGATAGGCAGATATGATAAATATACCCTGCCGCTCATAAATGGCAGCCACCCAAGATTTAAAAATCTAGGAGTTATAAAGACGGGTTATGCAGTACGTTTTATGCTAGATACCATCGGAGAAATGTACGG
>JAEZTJ010000076.1 GCA_023421505.1 Bacillota bacterium | reverse complement strand
TGAATAGTCTGTCTTATTGTTTTGGAAAAAAATAAAATGATATAGCGAAATGGGTCAGCAGAATAAAAATCTACTGACCCATTTCGTTTTAAGAACTATCTAATACCCATTATCTAAATGACATTGCTTATGGTGACTGCTTTTTTATTTCCTGGAGTTCGTTTTTTTATAAGTTATGTAGTTTTATTAATGATCTATCTCCTATGTTCCTAATACTTTGTTACAATTTCTCCGGCCTTCTTATAGATACTTCCCTCCGAGACATAGCCCCTTACCATTGATAGGGGATAGATATTTGCATTCCTACCAATCACTGTGCCAGGATTTAAAACACTATTACAACCAACCTCTACATTGTCACCAAGGATAGCTCCAAATTTTTTTAGCCCTGTCTCAAGCTTTAAATCCCCAGCATGAACGGCAACCAATGACTTATCTGATTTCACATTGGAGGTGATTGAACCTGCACCCATATGTGATTTATATCCTAAGATCGAATCACCTACGTAGTTATAATGAGGAACCTGAACCTTATTAAACAAAATGACATTCTTAAGCTCTGTAGAGTTACCAACTACTGCTCCTTCTCCTACAATTGCACTGCCGCGAATAAATGCACAGTGTCTGATTTCTGCATCTTTACAAATAATCGCTGGACCGTTAATTGATGCAGTCGGAGCAATTTTAGCTGTCTTAGCAATCCATACATCTTCGCCTATTTTATTAAATTCCTGAGAGGATAGGGTTGCACCTATCCTTAAGATCTCATTCTTAATCTTCCCCAGTACCTCCCATGGATAAATACATTCTGCAAAAGCTCCGGCAGCTATCGTTTCCTTCAGATCAAAAAGGGATTTAATCATAAGATGTTCTGACATATTTTTCCTCCATTTTCTCAAGTTACTCTACAGTTACTGATTTAGCCAAATTCCTCGGCTTATCAAGGTCAAGTCCTTTTCCTATCGATACATAATAGGAAAGCAGCTGCAATGGTATTACAGCTAATGAAGTAGTAAAATGCTTATCGGTAATCGGAATATATACCGCCATATCAGATACTCTTACTGCCTCTTCATTACCCTCATTGGTAATCGCTAAAACATATGCACCTCTTGACTGTACCTCTACAATATTACTAACTGTTTTCTTATATAAATCCTCTTGCGTTAATATTGCAGTCACTAATGTGCCATCCTCAATGAGTGCTATTGGGCCATGCTTTAATTCACCAGCAGGATAGGCTTCTGAATGTATATAGGATATTTCTTTTAATTTTAAGGAGCCTTCCAGCGAAGCAGTATAATCAAGGCCCCTTCCAATAAAGAAAGTGTCCTTTGCCGCAACGAATTTGGATGCAATATACTGAAGCTGCGATACATTATTCTCTAATATCTGCTGTATCTGGTCGGGAAGCTGATTTAAGCTCTGTAAAAGAGTAGTAAACTGCTCCTTTGATAAGGTACCGCGAACCTTGGCAAAATGCATTGCCAGCAGATAAAGGGCCGATAACTGTGTGGAATATGCTTTCGTTGTTGCTACTGCTATCTCCGGGCCAGCCCAGGTATACATTACACTATCCGCTTCTCTTGCAATGGAACTTCCTACTACATTAATGATACCTAGTACCTTAATTCCCTGCCTCTTCGCTTCCCTTAATGCTGCAAGCGAATCAGCTGTTTCTCCTGACTGACTGATTATAATTGTTAATGTGCCTTCGTCTAGTATTGGATTACGATATCGGAATTCGGATGCAAGATCCACTTCTACCGGAATTCTTGCTAAATCTTCAATCACATATTTTCCAGTCATACCGGTATGATATGCACTGCCGCAGGCAACAATAAATATCTTCTTTAGCTTCTTGATATCCTCTTCGCTCAAATTAAGCTCTTCAATAACAATATCATTATCTCTTATTCTAGGACTTATGGTATCCCTGACTGCCTTTGGCTGCTCATGAATTTCCTTTAGCATAAAGTGCTCATAACCGCCTTTTTCCGCAGCAGATATATCCCATTTTACAGTTTTCATTTCTTTTTCAATCGGTTCAAGATCGCAATTATAGAAGCTTACCTTATCCTTCGTAAGCTTTACCAACTCACCATTATCGATATAATATACATCTCTGGTATGCTTTAAGATTGCCGGTACATCGGAGGCAATAAAGTTACCGCTTTCTGAAACCCCTACAATTAAAGGGCTGTCCTTACGTACAGCATATAATTCATCCGGATGGTCGTTGAATACTATCCCCAGTGCATAAGAGCCTTCCAGCTTTGTCATTACCTTAGAGATTGCAGTCAGTGCATCTCCCTCATAATAATAATCAAGTAATTGAACAACTACCTCTGTATCAGTTTGGCTTTGAAAGCTATAACCTTTATCAATTAATCTTTTTTTGATTTTTAGATAATTCTCGATAATACCGTTATGTACAACTGCAATAGATTCATTCGAATTATAATGCGGATGCGAATTCGTATCCGAGGGCGCTCCATGCGTTGCCCATCTGGTATGTCCAATTCCGATATTGCCGTATAAGGTTTTACCTTCCTCAGTTAAATCACTTAGTGCTTTTAATCTGCCCTTGCATTTTGCGATGGTTATCTTCGTTCCATCATTAACGGCAAGACCTGCTGAATCATAACCTCTGTATTCTAGTTTTGATAATCCCTCCAGTAATAAAGGGGCTGCCTGATTAACACCTATATATCCAACAATTCCACACATTCCAATCCTCCTGTATTTTAAAAGGAAAATATTTTACAATATAACCATATTATTCTTAAGATGAAGCTAGTCATAAATTTCATCACAGGCGTTATATTATCACACTTATAAAGGCTTGTCACTAGTGTCTGTATTTAAAATTTAGTAATTAATGTATTATTTTTTGTAAAAAACTGCTACCTCATTAAAATATTTCGATAGTATGGATTGATTATTCAAATTCTTGACACCATCGACCATTTTGGCAACAAAGCCCTCCAGCTTAATCGTGTATTCCTCTCTCGTTATCTCTCCCTTTGCCACATAGGTAAGACCCTTTTCCCAGCTGGCAGTAAGCTCAGCATTTAGGAGAGATTTTATGGAGGTATTTACTACATCATAAATCAATTCTCCAAGGAGCGTCGGCGTGATAATCTGCGTCTTTTTATTTAAATTTAGATAGGTTATAGTTACTAATTTATTCAAAATTTCTGCTCTTGTTGCACTGGTTCCTATTCCGCTTCCCTTAATTTGTGCTCTAAGCTCCTCATCCTCGATCAGCTGTCCCGCATTTTCCATCGCTAAAATTAAAGCACCGGAATTATAGCGTTTAGGCGGTACTGTTTCCCCTTCCTTAATGATTAAATAGTTAACAGGAAGGAGCATTCCCTTTTTCAAAGCTAATATTGCCTGAAGTAATGACTGATCAGAACTATCAACATCTGAATTTTCATTATCCTCCGTCTTATTTTCAGAACTGTTTTTACTTAAAGTGGACTCCTTCGGTTTCTCGTAATTATTACCAAGTACCTTTAAGTATCCTTCCTTTTCTAAAACACGAACCGAGGCAAAAAAGCTCTCCCCTTTTATTTTCACAGTAATAGAAACCTTACGATATTCTGCTGCCGGATAAAAGATACTCAAGAACCGCTTAACAATAGTATCATATACCCTTGCTGCTGTATGGGATAAGGAGTTTAATGCATTTAAGCCCTGTCCGGTCGGAATAATCGCATAGTGATCTGTTATCTGGCTGTCATTGACATATCGGGTTTTTGCTATGCCTTTATAGGAACCCTGATTAAGAATTTCATTCACATACTCCCCAAATTGCGGCAGGTTCTGTAAACCTTTGATATTTTTATATATTTCCTTCGAAACTGCGGTAGATAACACTCTTGCATCTGTTCTTGGATAGGTAACAAGCTTCTTTTCATAAAGCTCCTGCGTAATTTTCAAGGTTTCATCCGGGCTGATTTTTAACATTCTGGAGCATTCATTTTGAAGCTCTGCCAGATTATATAGAAGCGGTGGATTCTTATTTTCCTTTTTCTTCTCAAGCTGACTGATTTCTGCTAATAATTTATCAGCCTCTTCTTCTCCCTGCTGTGCATTCCAGGTTCCATCCTCCTTTAAGACCGGAATTTGCTCTGCAAGCTCTGTAATTAATTTTATCGCTGAGGTCTTTTCTGAGAAACCATTTTCCTTATATAATAAGGGAGAATTAAAATACTTTGACCCCTCCACTGCACGAAACTCGGCACAAAGCTCCTTGTCCTCAATCTGTACCCCGCTGATTACACGGTAAAAGGGAGTTTTTACAAAGCTTCTGATCTCCCTTTCTCTTCTTACTACCATACCAAGTACACAGGTCATCACTCGTCCTACAGAAATTGCATTCCATTTCTGTGATTGCAGCAGCTTCTGAACCTCATTACCATACTTCAGGGTAAGAATTCGAGAAAAATTAATACCCATCAGATAATCCTCCTGTGCACGCAAATAAGCCGCATCTGATAAATTATCATATGCAGCTAAGGGTTTTGCTTCTCTAATACCGCGAAGGATTTCTTCCTCTGTCTGCGAGTCAATCCAGACACGCTTCTTCTGCTTCGATTTAGACACTTTTGCTTCCTGATCTACAAGACGATATATGTACTCTCCCTCCCGTCCTGAGTCGGTACAGACATATATCGTATCTACATCCTTACGGGTGAGCAGCTCTTTTACGATATGAAACTGCTTCTTTACATTAGAAATCACTTCATATTTATATTCCTTTGGAAGAAACGGAAGAGTCTCCATGCTCCATTTCTTCAGAGCAGGATTATAGCTTTCCGGATAGCTCATCGTTACCAAATGACCTACACACCAGGTAACAATCGCATCCTCAGCCTCTATATAGCCGTCCTGCTTCCTTCCGGATATTTTAAGTGCTTTGGCAAATTCTGCCGCAACACTGGGTTTTTCTGCTATGTATAAACTTTTAGACATTTCTCTCCAACTTTCCTCTTTCATAGATTTTAATTGTACCACAAACTCTTGGATTAGCAAAGATATTCTCCAACTATCAAATGCTTGATTCTCCTATGTTTTAACGGAATATCTCTTGAATAATTAATTATAATCGTTTAAAATGATATTGAAAAATATGAAATAACGTACCCTAGGAGGATTTTCATGAAGGCTTTTCAGATATTTAGCGATTCATCGTGTGATTTACCTGACAGTTTGCAGAAAGAGCATGCTATAAAAATAGTTCCGTTTTATGTTAGTTTTAATCACAATACCTATTATAAAGAGAATATCGATATATCGAAAGAAGCCTTTTATGAGCAGTTAGCTTCCCCTGATACTTATTCAACAACCTCAATGCCTACAGTACAGGATTATATCTATGAATTTAAGCAGGCTCTTAAGAATAATTTTAATCTTATTTGCTTATGTCTTTCTCATAAATTAAGCGGTTCCTATCAATCCGCAGTAAATGCCAAGCATATACTGGAGGAGCAGTATCCGGATTCAGAAATTCAGATCATAGACAGTCTGCAGGCAACAGGTGGGCAAGGCGTTCTACTTCTTCAGATTGCTTATATGAAAGAGGCTGGATTAAGCTTAGGTGAGATAGTTGAAAAACTGGAGCTTCTTAAGCAAACCTCCCGGATTATGTTTACTGTAAATACTTTGGAATATTTAATTAAGGGAAGACGTATTGGAAAGGTTGTTGCTTTAGCTGATAATATGCTGGAGCTTAATCCCCTGATCCAATTAAAGAGTGCCGAATTAATTCCCTACTCCAGTGTAAGGGGCCGAAAGAAATCCCTGGATCAGATCTTTTCCATGACAGAGGAATATTTTATGGAGACCGGCGAGAAGCCAGATGATTATGATTTTGTAATTGCAAGTGCTACTACTTTGGAGGATGCCCTTTATTTACAAAAAAGGGTTGAGGATTTTACCGGCAACAAAATAACCTATCCAATCTTTCAGATAGGGGTTACCATCGGAACCTATATCGGGCCCGGAGGAATTGGAATTTGTTTTGTCAAGAAATATAATTGCGTAGGTATTTGCGAAGCTATATAGTGTTATAAATTGTATACACAGTAGAGCCTATTCCTCCGCTCCAACGCTGCCAAGCTTAACTTCCGCTCCGGAATAGGCTCTACTGTGTATACAATAATTACAGTGAATGTGTTTCGCAATTACCTAAATGGATTAGGGCGTCAAAAGCCTGAGTTAGGAATTTAACATGAATATAATTGTATATAAGGAGGTACATGATGTCACCTAAGAAGGTATACTATGAGAATTTAGCGGACAGTATTATTGAAAAATTCAACAAAAGAGGGATAGAGGGTTATTATTGTGATAACTCCGAGGATGCTCTGCTTACTGCAAAACGTTTTCTTACACCCGGCTGCTCTATTTCCTGGGGTGGATCTCAAACCTTAAGTGAAATAGGATTAATGGATGAGCTGGCAGCCTCCGATTATATTATCTATGACCGCTTTGCCGCCGAAACACCGGAAGAAAAGACTGCTATGTATAGCAAGATTGTTACAGCTGATTATTTTTTTATGAGTTCTAATGCGATAACCTTAGACGGTCAGCTAATTAATATTGACGGCAATGGTAACCGTGTTGCATGTCTTATTACAGGCCCTAAGAATGTAATTATCATAGCCGGTATGAATAAAATAGTAACTGATGTAACAACAGGTATTGAGCGAGTTCGCAATATGGCTACTCCGCCCAATGCGATACGACTTGGCTCAAAGACTCCCTGTGCTGAGCTTGGTAAATGTGCAAATTGTCTGACAGATGACTGCCTCTGCTGTGAAATTGTCATTACTAGAAAATCCAGAATTCCCGGCCGTATCAATGTAATTCTAGTAGGTGAAGAGCTTGGTTATTAATTTTTTCGCTTACTCTTAAAAATATATGGTAAAACTATTATATCGGTAATAAATTTAATACATATAACTATATGAATAGAAAGTGAGGATACTCCTATGTCATCAAAAAATATTTCTCCTAAAGATACCGATTCTAGCGTAATTGTTAACGTCAATGTAGATGTACCTAAAATAGTTAAATATGTAAGTGTTGCAGGAATTTTGATTGTGGGAATAATATTCGGTACAAAGAGCTTTCGAAAGATGCTGGAAGAGGGTTATTTTGATAAGTAGTCCAAAGAAGAAGATGAATATATAACCTAATGCTGAGGTGATTTTTTTAAGAAATCACCTCATTTTTATTACATAGGCATTTGCGAAACTCATAAACTGTAAGTAATACACATTAGATACTATTCCGAAGCGGAAGTTAAGCCCGAAGGAGCGTTGGAGCGAAGGAATAATATCTAATGTGTATACAATTAATAAAACTATATTGTTTCGCAATTAACTAATTACTATTAATGCCACATCAGCCTGGGTAAAGCTCTTTTCGCAATATAGGGATAGCATATTCCTAAGAATATGAGTACCAAACCAACTATGGCAAGATAAGCTTTCTCCCTGTAGCCTTCATAGGACATGGAAAACAAGAAAAAATCTTTTAAATACTTTCTACCGCTATAATTGATCATATAGTAAACCAACGGCAGCATATATGCAACAGCAATCTGATCAAAGATACTGTATACAAAAAAGCCCATTCCTCCTAAAAAAACTGCCTCCCCCAAAGTTCCGAGATAAAATTTCATCTCCGGAAAGCTGCAATGATTGTTCTTCAGTAAGATAATATAAACTCCAATAAGGATTATCATACAAAGCATTGCTTCCAGCACCCTGATTATGATGACTACAATTGATGAAGTAAATTTTGCTTCCACCAGCTCACGGATCTCTTTATTCTGTTCCGGTAGATAGATTGGCGTTAGTAGAATTACTCCAAGCAATGCCACATACATTTCCAGTATCCTTGCAGTACTGGGTGCATCCAAATACGATATTCCCATAAGGAAAGGGGTAAGACACAAAAACAGCGTGGCAATCGTCAGATGAGGGAGTAGATTATGCTTCAAATTACTTTTTCCGATTTGTAAATATTTTTCCACGTATATTTAACCTTCCCTTCCTTTTTAAATCATAAATTCCAACCGCCGCTATGATTAATACAATGGATATTATCGTATAGGTTATTCTATTGGTCACAAGAGTATTAAAATTATCACTATAAGTCTGATACTCGCCTAAGCTATTATGTCTGGGTACCAAATTCCAACCATAACCACCAGTCAAATTCTTATTACCCATCAGGCTGATAAACCACCATAACCCTTGGAAAATGATTGCAATCGCTGTATCTGTAAGCTCTGTAAAAAACACACCAACAGAGGTGGTAACCATCATCGTCGGTAAGAGCCAGCCAAGTATATACTTCGGAAATGCCAGATAATCAATTGTTACTCCTGTTCTGGATCCCGTGACGATACATTCTATCAGCATAGATAAGGAAATCAGAAATACTGGAAGGAGTAGCATGGTAAGCATCGCAAAATACCTTGATAATACAATCTGAAGGGAAGAAGCCTTTCTGGTAAATATAATCTCATTCGCTTTCGCACGCCTATCCCGTTGAAACCTTGTTACCGCAATAAAGATCGGTAAAATGGCAAGTACGATTCCAATATAATCACAGAATAATCTTGCATAGGCTCCGGTTAGGCGGTCCTTCTCTATGATATCCTTATAGTCTGCTAAAGCCTGTTCATAGGTTCTTTGAACATATGCATTATTCTGAAGACTATCCTTATGATAGTTTGAACCACCTCCCAACAGCTTATCCGCCTTTGACATAAACTCTGTAAAATTCTCATAGGTCATGCCCTGTTTTACAGTCAAGGCTTCTGCTGTAGTGTTTGTTGCGTAATCTGCCGGAGCTTCCTGCTCCTGTTCTGAGGCTTCCTCAACAGATATTGATGTACTATTATTACCAGAATCCTGTTCAATCGTAAGTCCCGTTCCATCTTTGGCTGCATCTTTAGAGATTGTTATGGATGTATCGGACGAAGTACTGGAATCAAATCCTTTGTAATAATGTTCTCTTAAATAACTATCCAGTTTTTCTTTCTCTAAGCCAGTAACTTCTAATAAGATTTCTCCCATTTTAGCCTTCTTACGATTACCTAAGGTAACCTTCTTACAAAAGCCGTATGGATAGGTATAATACTTATTAAAAGCATACTCTCTGGCAAAAACCTCCAGCGTCTTCTCCATAATAACGGCTTTATCATCACTAACCGTCCACCCGTAGCTCGGTAACCCGGGCTGTGGCTTCGTAACAACTTCCGTATTACCAAGCTGCGAGAAATAAAAGAGTGCCATGCAAATAATAATAAAATAGTAGGTAAGGCCTTTTAGCACCTGCTTACATTCTTTCAGATAAAGTGTCAAAAACATTCCTGCACCCCTTCCTGATCTCTCATCAGATACATATAAGCATCCTCTACATTGGCTTCGGCAGGTATTGCACTAAAAAAAGGCTTACTGTCTGCTATAAAACGAATATTGATCCGGTTACCCATAGTCAGCATACTTGTAACAGTATACTGCTTCTTAATCTGCGGCAGATCTGCCTTGCTGATTTCCGACGTAAAGATCTTACCTCCTGCCTCATCGAGTAAGGAGGCTACCGTACCCTTATAAATTATTTCACCACTCTCAAGTACTGCTATATTTTCGCAGGTCGCTTCAATATCACCTACGATATGTGTTGACAATATCACTATTCTGTCCTGTGCTATTTCGCTGAGTAGATTACGAAAACGCACTCTCTCCTCCGGGTCAAGCCCCGCGGTTGGCTCATCTACAATTAATACCTTAGGATCGTGCAAAATTGCCTGTGCAATGCCAAGACGTCGTTTCATACCACCGGATAAGGCTTTCACCTTCGCCTGAGTTTTATCCTGGAGGTTTACCTTTCTGATTAGCTCCGGAATTCTACTTTTCCTTTCCTCCTTCGTAAGACCGGATAATACGCCAAGATAATCCATCGCTTCATATACCGTCATATTCGCGTACATAGAAAAATCCTGTGGAAGATATCCGGTTATCTTTCTGATCTGTGCTTCTTTTGAAATCGGTACCCCGCATACGGTTACCGCCCCTCTTGTTTTTGGTAATAAGGTAACTAATACCTTCATCAGGGTTGTCTTTCCTGCTCCATTTCTGCCAAGTAAACCAAACATCCCCTGCTTGATTGTTAGGTTAACATCCTTCAGAGCGCATTTTTTTCCGTAATATTGATTTAGATTTTGAATAATAATTTCTGTAGACATGCCTACTCCTTTCAGTTTTAAAGTACTAATGATTTTTTCATCCAACTTACAGCCGAAGCATTCGCTTCATGTTTATAGAATAAGCTTTAAAAATCTACATTTTATCTACATCAGAAAGAAATTTTATTAGGTTATTTTCTAGGTATATATTTATCTAGCTGTAAAACAATATCTTTTAGTATACGCTTAGCTATCCATTTTACCTATATAAAAGCAAGCAGTAACGATCGCACCCTTCTCCATTCGATTCATAAAGCTCAGCCAGCCTCCATGCTTTGCACAAAGAAGCCTACAGATATATAATCCAATCCCAAAATGACTTGAACTATTATCTTTCCACTCCGTATAGTAGGGCTTTGCTGCCATCGATAGTGCTTCCGGGCTGAAGCCTTTCCCATCATCCGCTACGGAAATCAGCAGCATATTCTCCTCATCTGCTGTTATCGTAATCTGAACCTCAGCTTTCGCATAACGCAGTGCATTCGATAGCAGATTTTCAAAAACCTCCATTACGATTGTCTGATCTAAATACAATTTTTGTTCAAGCTCATTGATTGAATCGGAAAGCTTAACAGAGATACCTTCTCTACCATCTAGTAACTCTACATAATCTCTCATGCTTTGAAAAATCCCTTTTCCAGTTATAGGAGAAGGGTTTACCATAATTTCCTCAAAGCTATATATTTCCTTCATCGTATTGCTATACCGCTCCAAGCGCTCTATATGACCGGACATTGTCGATAGGGTAGATAGTAGTTTATCTTCATTTATTTTACCCTTAGGAATATATTCCCTTAAGAAGTCGGTGTATCCGCGAAGCACAGTTAGCGGCGTTCTTAAATCGTGGGCAAAGGCAGCATTCAACCGTTTTTGCTCCTCCATCATATCCCACATTTCATTATTATTTTGTAAAAGCTCCTTTCTCATCAGATCAAAGGAGTGACACAGGTCACCGAATTCATCCTTGCTGTCATAGTAAATCTCAAAATCCAGATTATTATTTGTTACCTTATCGGTTGCATCCCTTAGTATTCGAAGAGGCTGTTTTAGCTTATGTTTATAATATAATAAAGAAAATACAATAATACCTCCTAAGGAATAGATAATCATACTCCAGCTTTGAATAAAATTAATTGTCCTTGCAACAATTTTCTCAATGGTTGTAAGCTTAGAATAATCGTAATAGAAAGTATAATCCACCACTTCTTCCAGCCCGCCCGGTTCGCTGGTTACAGTATCCCAAGTCCATATATACTTTTCCCATCTATCACACACTGCCATTGTTACGGCATATAAGATACCTACAACGAAGATGCAAGTAATAATATAAACAAATAGGGCTTTTCTGAGAGAAAGATTGCTTACCCATTTTATTAATTTATTTACTTTTTCATCTAGCCAATCCATTTATAGCCCACTCCCCACACCGTCTCTATCAACGGTTTTTCAATATATTTTGACAGCTTTAGGCGGATACGTCTGATATGCTCTGTTACTATATTACTGTCTCCCTCACTGTCGTAGCCCCACAGCTTTTCATAAATTCTTTCTTTACTGAAGACCTGTCCTTTGTTCATACATAGATATTCAAGAATATCAAATTCTGTCTTCGTTAACGCAAGCTCTTCCTTTTTATAATAAATGCATCGCTCACTAAAATTAATGGTAAAATCCTCTACAAATCTAATCGTCTCTTTTCTCGAATTTCTTGCCTCTCTTCTTAAATGAGCTGTAACTCTGGCTCCCAGCTCATCAATGCTGAAGGGCTTGATTATATAATCATCCCCACCAATCATAAGCCCATTGACTCTATCCCGTTCTGTTATCTTAGCAGTTAAAAAAAGTATCGGGCAGCTGATATGCATCCGAATACGTTTACACACCTCAAGTCCGTCCATCTCCGGCATATTAATATCCAGCAAAATGATATCCGGACCAAGAGCGGCCTTCTCTATAGCCTCAAAACCGTTTCTTCCCAACATCACCAGATATCCCTGTATTTCAAAATAATCCTTAAGAAGCTGCAAGATATCCGGTTCATCATCCACAATTAATATTTTATAACCCATACTATGCCTCCCTTGTTATTGCTTTCCATTTGCTCTTCCATAATAACTTTAGCATAGATTTCTCTATAATTTCACTACTTTTTATAGCCTACGGAATGGCTTTAAATATTCATATACCATCTGCAATCTTTTTCAACATTTTTACTAATGTATTAAGACTATCATACATTTGGTCAATTTCTCTTTCATTAAGATTAGCAACCATCAAAGCGAGCCCCTTTTGAGATTGCTCTTCAATGGTATTCATATATTCCATTCCATCAGAAGTCAATGATAATATCACTTTTCTCCTGTCATGAGAATCACAGGATCTATTAACAAGCCTCTTTTCTTCTAACGAATCGATTATGGTTGTTAAGCTTCCTTTTTCCATATTAATAAATTTACTCAGTGTAGTAGGCGTAATTTCTCCTGCCTTACCTATTATCATAATGGCCATCGATTGGTTCTTATTGCATAAATCATCTGTTCTGTTTTTATCAATATAAAAGTTCTTACATTTATAAAATAGCGGTATTAAATTATAATAAAGCTTGTGTAGTTCTTTTAATCTATTATTATTCAAGATAACTCCCTCCAAGAATCTAATCAATTAGGTCATTGCGAAACTATATAGATTTCTTAATTGTATACAATACTTACCGTTAATGAGTTTCGCAATTTTCTATATTAATCAATAAACTGTACGAATTCACCCGTATTATTTCGGATATATGTGGCAACCAACTTGATTGATGATGGGAAAGCATCTCTTAGTAATTTATTTAGATTACTCTTGGATGAAGATAATTCAGTATATTTATTAAATAGAATACTAGGTTGCTCAACCGCATTAATATACTCCTCTGTTTTTTGGCTTTTAAAATCCATCTCCATCTTTTCAAGAATAAACATCATGTCATAATCTCCAAAATACTGCATTCCTTTTTTTAGCTGTGACCAGACGCCCTCATTTGATAACAAATAATATTGATGAGTATAAAACTCTTCGGCACCATTAGAAGTGTGCCCATACAACATCTGAAACATTAACAGGCTTCGCTGTCCGAGATTCAGAGAGGCATAAGCCTTAGATTTAATTTCAAAATTTTTACCACGTATCTGCTGAATAGTAGGCTCAATACATGTCCATATGAGTGATATATCATTCATTACTTCAAAATCTTTTCTTTTTACTGTTACCAACATATCATCCTCTTTTCTTTTATTTATACTCAAATTCTTGGGTATTGATTATAAAACAAATAGTTTACGAATCTTATAAACCTTGTTTCACTATAGTTTTTTAATCAGTAAGAATTCATATTGTTAGAATTCTTACTAATTACCATATCATATTTACCTATTACTGTCAATATAATACATAGCAAACTATTTATACAAACCTGTCGATTGGCGAATAACGATGCGGACACAAAAATACCACCCATAGTCTTGCTTGGGTGGCTTTACCGATACATATGACAGATAAGATATTAAAATGATGCATATTTCCAACATTAAAAAATGTGCCGTATTGATTTACATCATACGACACATTCTACCCTAGTCACAAATAATACTTTGTAACTAATTACATTAACACTCATGCCTTTTGCGCATAAAATCTTATACTAATATAACGGATACTTATCTGTTAAAGTCTTAACCATATCCATTGCTTTTGCTTTATTGGCATCAACATCCTTAACCAGTAAGTAAATTGCTTCTGCAATAACATCCATATCAGCTGCATTCATTCCTCTTGTTGTTACAGCAGCCGTACCAAGACGGATACCGCTGGTTACAAAAGGAGAAGCCGGATCATTAGGAACCGCATTCTTATTACAGGTTATATTGGCTGCATCAAGAAGCTTCTCCGTATCTTTACCGGTAACGCCCATATTCTGTAAGTCCACTAACATCAAGTGATTATCTGTACCTCCTGATACAAGGTTAAAGCCTCTCTTCATCAAGCCACTCGCAAGCGCCTGCGCATTCTCAACAACCTTGCCTGCATATACCTTGAAGCTGGGATCTAAAGCTTCCTTAAAGCATACTGCTTTTGCTGCAATAACATGCATTAATGGCCCACCTTGAATACCCGGGAAAACTGCTTTATTCAGCTTATGTTCTTCTGCAAATTCTGCACTCGATAAGATCATACCACCCCTTGGTCCTCTCAGGGTCTTATGGGTAGTTGTTGTAGTTACATGCGCATAGGGAATCGGACTGTCATGATAGCCTCCGGCTACAAGTCCTGCGATATGAGCCATATCGACCATTAAGTAAGCGCCTACTTCATCTGCAATCTCTCTAAAGGTTTTAAAATCTATTTTTCTTGCATAAGCACTGGCTCCGGCAACAATGAGCTTGGGTTTACTTTCCTTTGCAAGCTTTCTCAAATTATCATAATCAATAAAGCCCTGATCATTAACTCCGTAAGGAACGATATTAAAATAGCTGCCGCTCATATTAACCGGGCTACCATGTGTTAAATGTCCACCATGAGCGAGATTCATACCAAGTACTGTGTCACCCGGCTTCACTAACGCAAAGAATACAGCCATATTAGCCTGCGCGCCAGAATGCGGTTGAACATTAGCATAGGTACAGCCGAACAGTTTTTTTGCTCTGTCTATTGCAAGATTTTCTGCAATATCAACATATTCGCAGCCTCCATAATATCTCTTTCCGGGATAACCTTCAGCATATTTATTGGTCAGCTGGCTTCCCATTGCTGCCATAACAGCCTTACTTACAAAGTTTTCAGAAGCAATTAATTCAATATGGCTGTTTTGTCTTCCAATTTCCAGTGATATCGCTTCCGCTAATTCAGGATCAAATGATTTAACGTCTTCAAATGCGTACATTTCTTTTATTTCCTTTCCGGTTTATTCAGTGCTTTTGTTTATTATCGTATAGTATAGCATACTAAAATTTATAATGGAAGTAAATAAAACAGGTTACTCCGGCTTCATTCATAATTATATCTAATAAAAATTATTTTATGAGATTATAAACATTATTATTTTTATAACATCCTTATCCGAATGTCATAGTTTGTAAAATGCAGTGTGCCTGTAAGTACGCTAAGCCTATAGACTATGAGGTCCAAAGCTTAGTGGCAGTAACTCCTCTAATAAGAACACCAGATAATCCTCCTCTGATCTTGCAAGAATTACAAGAAAGTTCTTCGGGTCTACAAACTCACGCATAACCTGTCTGCATACACCGCAGGGAGGACAAAAATCAGTAATTAATCCATTTTTTCCTCCTACAACCGCAATCGCTGAAAATTCTTTTTCACCCTCACTGATAGCTTTAAATAGCGCTGTTCTCTCCGCACAGTTGGTTGGTCCATAGGCTGCATTCTCAATATTACAGCCTTTATATACCTTCTTATTTTTGGTTAGCAGAGCAGCCCCGACTTTAAAATGGGAATAAGGGGTATAGGCATATTCCATTCCTTCCATTGCATCACGAATAAGATTTTTAGCTACGGAGTGACTTACTATACCCTCTTTGTTTTGAAGTTCACCCTTTTCCCTAAGAACAAGGCTGTTCTTAGGTTCATTATTTTGTTGTGTGTTTTCCTGATCATTCATAAACTAAAACCTCCCTGTTTTCTTAATATTTTCGGTAATAGTGAAACTTAGTAATTGTAAGTATATGCTGTGTATACAATTAATAAAACTATATCGTTTCGCAATTATATATATTAAATATTACGTCCAAAAAGCATGAGCGTTCGTATAGAAAAGGCTAATACAATTAAAAACACTGGAGTTGTTTTATAATTTTAAGTATCTTACTTAATAACCTGTTCCTTCCTGGTTCTTTGCAAGCTTTATAATTCTGCTGGTTCCAAGTCTTGATGCACCTAGTTCAATAAACTTTTCCGCGTCCTCAAAGGAAGCAATACCACCTGCCGCTTTTATTCGTACCTCTTTGCCAATATGCATGGCAAATAAAGCAACATCCTCAAAGGTAGCTCCTGATTTTGAAAAGCCTGTAGAAGTCTTTATGAAATCTGCTCCTACGTTCGTCACGATTTCACACATCTTAATTTTCTCTTCCTCAGACAGTAGACAGGTCTCTATAATCACCTTAAGGAGCTTCGTACCGCAGGCTGCTTTTAATTGCTTTATCTCTTCTATCAACAACTCATATTTCTTATCCTTTAAATGTCCGAGATTGATTACCATATCGATTTCGTCTGCCCCGTTAGCAATGGCATCCTTTGTCTCAAAAACCTTCACAGCTGTAGTATTATAGCCGTTCGGAAATCCGATTACCGTACATACTGCGATCTGATCCTTAACATACTCTTTCACCTGCTTTACATAGGAGGGTGGTATGCAGACCGAAGCGACACTGTATGCGATTGCATCGTCACAGATTTGCTTTATCTCGCCCCAAGTTGCTGTCTGCGTAAGTAAGGTGTGATCTACCTTATCAAAGATGAATTTCTTTTCCATTATCGTTTAACCCTTTCTGTATTGAAACTTTTCTCTTCAAAACTATGCAATTTCCAGTGCGATTTCCATCATATCTTTAAAAGTAAGCTGTCTATCCTCCGCAGATAAGGCCTCTCCTGTATAGATATGATCTGATACTGTCAGAATACAGAGGGCTTTCTTTCCGGCTCTTGCTGCATTCATATAAAGTGCCGCTGCTTCCATCTCGATTGCCAGAACATCCATCTTACGCCATAAATCATTGGCTTCCTTATCATCCCCGTAAAAAGTATCAGAAGACAGAATGTTACCTACAACTGTCTTGATATTCATTTTCTCAGCTGCCTCAACAGCCTTACGAAGAAGTCCGAAATCTGCAATCGGTGCAAATGTACCGGGCAGTTTATATTGTGCAGCATAATTCGAATTAGTTGAAGCACCCATACCGATTACTATATCACGGGTTTTCAGATTTTCAGACAATCCGCCTGCTGAGCCTATACGAATGATATTATCTACATCATAGAAATGAAAAAGTTCATAGGAATATATGCCTATGGATGGCATACCCATGCCTCCTCCCATGACAGAAACCCTTTTCCCCTTATAGTTTCCCGTAAATCCCAGCATATTTCTGATTTGATTAAAGCATACTACCTCCTCAAGATAAGTATCCGCAATAAATTTAGCTCTTAACGGATCTCCCGGCATCAGAACTGTCTTTGCAATATCGCCCATCTTTGCTCCATTATGCGGAGTCGGTATATTCATCCCATTCATATCGAAATCCTCCTAAACTTCTAGTTTATTCTAGCTTTATCCTATCATTATACTTATTTCATGTTTTATATCCTACTTATTAAACTGTCTTTCATGGTATCCTGCTTTTATTATATTGCTTTATTTCTAAACGAATTATTATTATACTGTTTTTAAACTGTATTATTTCTATACTGATTTATTTTTCTGCTTTTATTAAACTGTATTATTTCCATACTGATATTATTTTCCTGATTTATTAAACTGTATTATTTCTATACTGATTTACTTTTCTGCTTTTATTTAACTGTATTATTTCTATACTGATATTATTTTCCTGCCTTTATTAAACTAAATTATTTCTAAACTAATATTATTATTCTGCTTTTTATCCTGTTCGTAACCACTGTCTTAACTTAATTATGTTTTATTGAAAAACTAATGATATTAATATATCTGATAATATTATTTTTTCTAAACTTATTTCAATATTTTAGCATATTTTGCTCTATAAGGCAATTCCTGTTTCCCCTTTACAGCTTATTATCTCAAACTTCGCAGTAAAAAATCTCAGTACTGCTTGCTAAAATAAGCTCATCTATTAATCGGAAGCATTCTTAATGATGTTTCGGATGAATCCCAACATGCTCATCGAAGCCAGCAGGGAAGTATTATAATGAATGGTTTCTTCATTGTCTTAAATGCTTATTTTATCAAGTAATTCATAATATTGATCTGCGAAGTTTGACATATTATGATTCAAATTTTATCAGAAGCATTGATTTACTCTCCATAAGTGATATAATCTCCTTTATACTTTTTCCTGAATTGGAGTGATTACTTTGCAAATGACAGATCTACTAACCGTAGGTAAAATGCTAAAAAAGGAGCAGTTTCTTGGTGATATACCAGATTCAAAATCGGTTTATCATAATTTCTTTAAAATTGCCTGGCCTGCAACCCTTGAGTCTCTACTGGTCGGAATGATTGGCGCCGTAGATACCATGATGGTTGGCACCTTAGGAAAGGGTGCAATTACTGCTGTCGGTATTACCAATCAGCCAAAATTAGTATTACTGGCAGCTATTTTCTCACTGAATGTTGGTATTACCGCAGTTACTGCAAGGCGTAAGGGGCAGGATGACCGAAAAGGAGCAAATAGAACTGTTCGGGCCGGTATCCTGTTTTGCGCTGTAGCTTCCATTCTTATGTCAATACTCGGTTTCCTATTTGCAAAGCCAATCCTACTAATGTCTGGCGCAGAAAATATATATCTAGCTGATGCCGTATCTTATTTTCGGATATTAATGTTTAGTATACCCTTCCAAGCTCTCAATCTTACCATTAATGCTGCACAGCGCGGCTGCGGTAAAACAAAGATTTCCTTAACGACTAATCTGATCAGCAATACGATCAATATCCTTTTTGACTTTTTATTAATTAATGGTATAGGCAGGTTTCCCAGAATGGAAGTAAAGGGGGCAGCTATCGCTACTGTAATGGGGGCTTTTATTGCCTTCTGCGTCTCACTTACCACTCTTTTACGAAGGAAGGGATACCTCTCCTTTCACTTAAAGGCCGGATGGTCCTTACATAAATCAGTTGTCAACCCTATTATGAAGGTTAGCTGCAGTGCTTTCATTGAACAGGTATTTATGCGAATCGGCTTTTTAGCTTATGCAGCAATCGTTGCAAGACTGGGTACTACGGAGTATGCCACACATATCATATGTATGAACATATTATCCCTATCCTTTTGCTTCGGTGATGGCCTTTCTAATGCCTCCTCTGCTTTAGTTGGACAGATGCTGGGCGCAAAAAGACCGGATTTATCCATTATTTATGGTAAAACCGGTCAACGTCTTGCCTTTATGATTTCCTGTGTGGTATTTTTTGTCTTCTTGTTCGGAAGAAGCTTTCTGGTTACATTATTTAGTAAAGAGCCCTCCATAATACTGTTGGGTTCCCATATCATGTTGTTTGTTGCGCTATGTACGCATATGCAGACCTCTCAGGTTGTCCTAAATGGATGCTTAAGAGGCGCCGGTGATACCGCTTACGTAGCCGTTGTCTCTTTAATCAGTGTAGGCCTTGTCAGGCCCTTACTTACCTGGTTACTATGTTATCCCGTAGGACTTGGTATCTATGGTGCCTGGACCGCCCTATTAGTAGACCAGTGCTTTCGCTTGATCACCAGCTACAGAAGATTTTCAAGTGGTAAATGGACAACGATTGCTTTGTAGCTTGAAGTTAATATACCTGTTCCATTATTTCTCCTGTTATACGGTTCACAGTAAACCACCCGTAGGTATAGGTATGGCCGAAGCCTGTCTCAAGTTCATCAATCACAAATTCATATAAGTGTATCAAGTAGTTCTTCTCTTCTCCGACTTCTCCTTCATAGGCTAAGTAGAGGTCGGTATTGGTTGCTTTATAATAATATTCGTCTTCCGAATCTTCCATCTCAATTTTATCAAAATTAGCTGCATAGTATTTTTTCACTTTATCTAAGGCTTCCATCGGTGTAATAGTCTGCTCCTTCTTTTGTACCGTCCTGTCAGGAATCAAATTGTCTGTAACAGGAACAAATGAAAGATTGCTTGGAATGAATATACCAAAAAAAACAAACAGGTATAACAGCAGCTTCATATTGTAACCCTCTCAGTCAAATAAGTGAACTTCGTGATAAGCGTAGCTCAAACCTCCATTAATGTTCGCATTATTCACTTTTTAATTACTAAGTGATAAGCTCAGCTCAAACCTACGGTTTTCGCTCATGTTACTCGCTCCGTATGATAAAAGTGTCATGAAAGCATAAATGCTTCCATGACACTTTTATCATACGGAGCTTCGCTTATCACGAACATTATAGCATTATCATACATATTTTTCCATATAAACAGGGTACAATTAATCGACGGCATTAAACAGATGGCTTTTTAGAGTTTCACTTTATATATAACCTATTACAAACTTTACTTCTTATCTCTGCTTTGCTTTACGAGACTTGCTCTCTGAATGGCTGCTATTCCGTACTTATTACGGATTCTGTCTATTGCCTGATCAAGCTTTTCTTTCTTTTCATCTGTATCTAATGAAAATAAATTCATTTGGCGTTCCGAAGTATTAGATATTACTTTACTGGATTGTATTCCGAGATTACGGATTGGCGTACCATCCCAAAGTTCATCGAATAAGGCACAGGCTGCACGATGAATCTCGTCAGTATTATGCGTTGGGCTTAATAAGGTCATCTGATGGGAGCTGTGCTTGAATTCAAAATCGATAATACTAACTGATAAGACATTTGCCCTCATCTCATCATGGCGAAGTCTGGCAGCTACTTTTTCCGCAAGGGAAAGTAATATCATCTTGGCTGTAGATTCCTCCTCTACATCAAATGATATCGTTGTTGAATTACCATAGCCTTTATTCTTTACATCCTCATTAGAGATCACTGAGGCATCAATACCATTGGCAAAGCTGTGAATAACTTCGCCATGTTTTTTAAAATGTGCCTTAAGGACCCCAACATCTGTCTTAGCCAGTTCACCAATCGTATATATTCCAAGATCATTTAGCTTCTTTAAGGTTGACTTACCCACAAAGAACAGCTCACCAACCGGAAGTATCCACATTTTATCTCTAATTTCCTCCGGGTAGAGGGTATGAACCTTATCAGGCTTTTGAAAGTCAGAAGCCATCTTTGCTAAAAGCTTATTGCTTGAGATTCCGACATTAACCGTAAAACCCAGTTCTCTATGAATTCTGTCTTTTATTTGATAAGCAGCCTCAACTGGAGCACCAAATAAATTCGTCATACCTGTCATATCACAATAGGCTTCATCAATGGAGCATTGCTCAACACAGGGTGAATACTCATTAAGGATTTGAATAAAAGCCTTAGAATGTTCCTCGTAGGAAGAATGTCTCGGCTGTATCACGGTAAGCTCAGGGCACTTTTTGAGTGCATCCACTAAGGGCTCCCCTGTTTTGATACCGTATTGCTTTGCTATCATAGACTTCGCAAGTATCACTCCGTGCCGTTTATTCTTATCGCCGGCTATCACAGCTGCAATTTCTCTTAAATCCTGCGTTTCACCGGCCTGCATTCGATCGATTGCTTCCCAGCTAAGAAATGCGGAATTCACATCAACATGAAAGACAACCTTATCCATACTATCTCTCCATTCTGCCTTTAAGCAGTACGTAAACCAATTTTATTATGACTCTATCGTAAATATTATCTTAAAATGATCTATCTCTTTATTAAGATATTCGAACAACAGTTTTACTTAATTTCTTATATCATATCAAAGCTGAGCTGCGGTGTAAAGACCATCCTGCCAATTAATCCTAAGTAATAAAGGGTTATGAAATGGTGATTTTTCTATTAACCATTGTCATAACCCCATATTGTTTATAACCTATTAATGTCTCTTACTTTGCCTATTAAGATTAAAGCATCAAACGCCAATTAGGATTTTGTGCTTAATCATTTTGCACAATCTAGTCTTTTATTTTATGACACTATTCCTCGTAACGTCAAATGTCTGACTATTGCTGATCTTTATTTTGTTGCCCGTGATCGTCCTTCTGATTCATCGCCTGATTATTCATTTGCCCTGACTGATTATTATTTGCTAAAAATGTCGATGCGTTCCTTTTTGCTTTATCATTTCTTAGATATTTACGTATAATAATTGCGATAACAAATAGTATGATTCCCCATATTAATAAATACGGAAGATTTACTATAAACCATACCAAGAAATTCTGTACGCCTTCACCGATATTATAGACCGTGTCACTAAAGCCATTCTTAATTCTTGACCCCAGTGTCTGCTTTTCTTCTGTAACTGGTGTTATTCTGTTGACCTCACTAATATTAAGGCTTACGGTACTATATTCTACCTTGTTATCATATGCCCTCAGCTGGCTTTTATAGTTCTGCAGCTCATAACGAATATCACTTAACCGGCTTTCAAGTGTTATGATATTCTCTAAATTATCCGATTTTTCTAATATCGCAAATAGTCTATCCTGTTCAATTTCCAGCGCTTCAATTCTGCTCTGCACATCTATGTATTCCAGCGATACATTCTTTGAAGTCTTTCTACTGCTAGTTACATTTGATTCTGTATTGATATCAGTAACAAATTCATCCGCCTTATTACTTGGTATTCGCGCTACAATATTGCCGTTTCGCGTCACATTATTATCATAATAGCTTTTTCCTCCAATCTGAGAGCTCTCTACATAACCTCCCAGACTACTGATCTTCGTATTGATATTATTAATCAGCTTTTCAAAGTCCTGTGTCTCCACATCAAGATAAAAGTATTGAATAATTTTATCCTGTGACTGCACCTTTTCTGAAGATAATGCTGTGGTATCTGCTATCCCGCTATCACTATCACTTTTTGGAGCCTCTTCGGGATTTGCAGCCTCCCCTTTTGCAGTCGAGTTAAAAGCCATATCCTCATCCGCAGCAGTATCAACTGCTGTATTCTCCCTTGTAGTTGATGTGCTGGCATCCCACTTCATCCCCTTACTGCCGCACGCTGTTAAGAATGAAATAATTAACAGCATTCCAATGAAACTAAAAATTCTCCTTCCTTTCATAAAAATCCTCCTCCTTATACTTATTTATATTATAATTATAAATAATTTCGATACCATAAAATTCTTAAATTGTATACCCAACAGATACTATTCCTCCGCTCCAACGCTCCATTCGCTAACTTCTGCTCCAGATTTATATAAGCTTCGTTATTATGTATAGGCTACAATACAAATCTTAAATGCGAGTTGATATCTTTACTTGATTATATAAAATATAATTATTAGACGCTGTCTTCTGATAATAAGTTCCAATTTAAAATTGATGTTATGAATTACCCCTTATTTTCTATGCTTATTTTAAATTTAAATATGTATGACAAATACATTGATTACAAGCAATTATATAATGTATAATATTACCATTCATATATTTTGCAATTGTTATAAAATATGTAATAAATGCAATTATAGAATAGGAGGTCAATATAGTTGAAACTAATGGAAATAAAAAACAAAAGCCTGTGGGGAATTAGTATGATTGGATTACTTGGTATCTCATATTGGTTATGCAGATATACTTTTTTTGAAATGCATGGTATGAAACAATGGCCAAATCTGTTGGCTATATTAAGTTTTGCTATATTAGTTATCGCTTCTATATTTGGAAATCAAAGAATTTCAGTAGCCACTTTAATAGGATATATGGGTGGATTTATTCTTGCTATGATATTTAATACTGATAGCATAGACCCAGGTGGAGGGAGAACAAATAATGCTTGGATAATATGGGGAACTATTTTCGGTTTCTCAATTCTGATTGGTTTCATTTTAGATTTTATTTCCAAACAAAAACATAAAAAAATATAGTGATAAGTGTTAAGTATACTTAGCTGTATCGATTATTTGATTATGGTTAAAAGGTTACAGGTTTTATGATGGAAGGAATTGTTTAAATGAAAAAAGCAAGAACCGTTATATTCTTCATTTTTTTGTTCCTGGGAATAATTGGATGCAGTGAACCTACTACTGATAATGAGATAGTGAATATTAGTGAAATAAAGCAGAAGATATTATTTATTAGTTATTATGTAAATGCAGCATATGATTATATTTTTAAGGGAGCATATATTGACATTCAAGGTAATGTTTATGCTTTTAATTTATCGGATAGTGAATATAGAGAAGCCACTTCCAATATTAGTTTACCTGACTATTTAGCAACAATGGATGGTAATGAACTTATCGGAACAATCAATAAAGATGAACTATTAAAGTATTACAACATGCTTTTAAAAGTCAATGAAGATGCAAAGAAAAAAACGAAGCCGGGTGCTTGCGATATGGGAACATGGGTTTGGGAAGGTGTGCTTGGCAATGATGATAAGATTATGCGTACTGTATTGATTTATTCGACAGGTGATGATGAAGCATATAGTACTGACAAGTATGCTAAGAAGATAGCCAAGTGGCTTAATGATGATCCAATAAATTTACTGAATAGTGAAACAGATTGATGAATTAATGATTTAATAAATATCTATAATATCGGAAAAGGCAGTAACTCCAGAATATCATAAACTGGAATTATTCCAATTGATTGTTTTCTTTAATTAGCTTTATAATGGCCGAGTACAGAGCAGAGCCTAGGATACTTATATTGCAAGTATCCTAGGCTCTATTTATATAATTATATAGGATGACTAGGGTGTTAAAAGCCCTTCGAGTAATTTAGCATCATCACTTTGCACAAACACTACTCACCACTTATAACAAAGTGCTTTTCGGTAATTTTCTCAAGCACTTCTTTTATTTTTCCAGCTGTAATGTCGTATTATCGCCTATTATCTTCTCTACTTGAGGCTTAATAAGCTCCAGTAAACGAGCTGTCTGATCTGTTAAATATAAATATCCGATTAAAGCCTCTAGTCCTGTAGCAGTTCGGTACTCAACCACTCCGGCATTCTTAGCTGTAGTGAAGGATTTTGCATTTCGCCCTCTTTTAAAGATAGCGGTCTCCTCTTCCGTCAGCATTTCCTTAATCATATGATATAAATCTGCCTGAGCTGAAGCCTGAACAAACGTAGAACAACGCTTGTGAAGCTTATTCACGGGTGCATTCCCACTTTCCACTACCACGGTCCGAATAATCAGATCAAAGATCGAATCACCGATAAAAGCAAGGGTAAGGGGAGAGTACGTCTTAATGTCTGTTTCGGGAAGCATAAGGCTAGCTTTTAATAATTGTGCAAACCCTGTGACATTCTCACCATTTGTTAACTCCGTTTCCATCTAACTCCCTCTCTGGTATCCTCTAAAGTAATACCCTTCTCAAGTAAAAGGTTCCTTATCTCATCTGCTCTGGCAAAATCCTTATTCTTTCTGGCCGTCTGTCTATCCTCTATTAATTGCTCAATCTCGGTATCTAAAAGCTCTTCCTTCACAGCTGTTTTTATACCTAGTATGTCACAAAGATTGATTAGTCTTTCATGTAGCTTTTTCACAAATTCAATACTGCTGTCACCCTTACAGTTCGTATTAGAGAGCTTCACCAGCTCAAAGATTGCTGCTATCGCATCCGCCGTATTAAAGTCATCCTCCATCGCATCGATAAATTTCTTATTCAGCGCTTCTGATTCCGTTAGTAGAATTTGCTCGTCTGTGGAAACAAACTCTCTAGCTAAAGCTCCACTTTCAAGAAGATGCTCTAACTGCCCGATTGCAGTCAGAATTCTTGTCAGGGAATTTTTAGCTGCCTCCATCAGCTCCTTGCTAAAATTAAGCGGACTGCGGTAATGAGAATTAAGCATAAAGAATCGCACTACCTGAGGATCATATAAGTCACAAATTTCACGTACGGTAAAGAAATTGCCCTCCGATTTGGACATCTTCTTATTATCTATATTGATAAATGCATTATGCATCCAATATCTTGCGAATTCTTTTCCGTTCGCTGCTTCACTCTGTGCAATCTCATTCTCATGATGAGGAAATACAAGATCCTCTCCACCTGCATGGATATCAATCTGTTCCCCCAGATATTTTCTGCTCATAACAGAGCATTCGATATGCCAGCCGGGACGGCCTTCACTCCAGGGTGAGTTCCAATAAGGCTCCCCTTCCTTCTTCGGCTTCCAAAGCACGAAATCCATCGGATCTTCCTTCTCTTCACTGACTGCGATACGGATTCCTGCCTCTAAATCATCAATCTTTTTCTTGGATAATTTACCGTATTCTCTAAAGCTTCTGGTCTTAAAATATACGGTACCATTCTTCTCGTAAGCATAGCCCTTCTCAATCAGAGCGGATATCATCTCAATCATACCGTCGATTTCCTCAGTAGCCTTTGGATGATGGGTGGCTTCTTGAATATTCAGTGCCTCCATATCCACCTTATATTCCTTAATATATCTCTCAGAGATTTCCGCCGCGCTTACTCCTTCTTCATTCGCCTTCTTAATAATCTTGTCATCAACATCGGTAAAGTTTGAGACGTAATTTACGTTATAGCCACGATATTCTAGATATCTGCGGAAGGTATCAAATAAAATTGCCGGTCTGGCATTACCAATATGAATATAATTATAAACCGTCGGTCCGCAGACATACATCCGAACCTTACCTTCCTCCAAGGGTACGAACTCTTCCTTTTTCTGTGTCAATGTATTATAAATTCTCATCTCATTTCCTCCTGAAATATTTTATGGATATCTCTGTTATGTCTATCCTTTATTTTCTTTTGTTTTTCATTATTTATGCCGGATTTATTATTCACTTAAGCTTCCGTAAAGATATTATTCTTTTTTTGCATTATGCTCAAGGGAATCAATTCTTTCATATAACTTCTTCAATTCACTTCTCAGACAAATATTTTCATTACGAAGGCATAATAATTCCTTCTGCAACGGATCAGGAAAATGAATCTGATCCAAATCCTCTGCCGGAACTCTGACATTATCTCTTTTTACAACCCTTCCCGGTACACCGACGACAGTAGAGTTAGGCGGAACCTCCGATAACACCACGGAACCCGCACCAATCTTAGAATTCTCACCAATCGTAAAGGAGCCTAGTATTTTTGCTCCGGCACTAATCATCACATTATTGCCGACAGTAGGATGACGTTTGCCATGCTCTTTACCGGTTCCGCCTAAGGTGACTCCCTGATATAGGGTTACATTATCTCCTACAATTGCCGTCTCGCCAATCACTACGCCATGACCATGGTCGATAAATAAGCCTTTGCCGATGGTAGCTCCCGGATGGATCTCAATTCCCGTCTTTCTTACCGTCCTCTGTGAATACCATCTTGCCAGAAAATAATGCTGCTTTTTAAATAAATAGTGAGCTATCCGATAACGAATAATTGCTTTAAAGCTGGGATATAAAAATACCTCCAAAGGTGTTTTTATTGCAGGATCACGCTCTTTTATGATCTGCATTTCCTCCCTGATATATTGAATCATACCCATAGTTACATCCCCTGACTGTCGAATGATTTCGATCCAATCATAAAAGCTTGTAGCTTTTATATTGTTTCTCGCTATATTTTTAATCCAGATAAAGGTATTTCTATTGTTTTACATATAAAAAAACCGCCCCTTAGATAGAGGCGGTGAAATACGCGGTTCCACTCTATTTGTAAATCACTTAAGTGATCTACATCTCATACAGATAACGGCTGTTACCGAACCCGGCTAGACAAATAGCTTCACCGAATCAGCTCCCGGATGCACTTCCCTCATATTTTAGTAAAGAATGCTTTCAGCCGACGGCATTCTATCTCTGATACTTTACTATGAGTTACTTTTCCGTTCCTTGCTTTTCAAGTTCCATATATTATACTAATATATTGTATGCAACGATAAATACTTTGTCAATATAATCTTATCTCTAGTCATAAGTTCTCCTGTTTTAATCCAAAACAGCAATTGTGGAAATCTATTCTCTGTTTTACGAATTCTCAGGTAAGTTATCCACATCACATTATTAGCTTAATCCTTCTCTCTTATTCCTGTGGATTTCTATGTTATAAGTATTAAACTATAACATCCAAATATATTGGCAATACCATATAGCATAGGATACACATATATTTATAGAGCTTTTGAGAAAAAGTTTGGTCCTATGTTATTTATATTTATTTAATATGTTATGACAACATATTAATATACCTCCCCCTCCGAATATCGAAAGAATTGAACCAAATATTTGAAAATTAATGGTTATTGAATGAACGATATTATTATATTGTTCAGTACCCATGGTCCCTCCTTTTTTTTGAAGAGTATGAAATGCTATTCTATTTCCAATAGTTCCTGACCAAAAAATAGAAATAATTCCAATGATAAATACTAATACCATAATAAGCATTACTTTAATTACTAACTTTTTATTCATTTCAATTATATATTCCTTTCAATATACGAATATTTTGAGGGTGATTGTGAGCCGTCATAACTTACAACATATTAATAAAATGATTAGCCCGACAAAGGGCACTATTTTATAATGCGTATGGCAAAGTGTATGTCTTTTGATACTGTAGCAGAAAAATCTAAAAGTGTATTATTTGTTGATTTTCAATCATACTTAAGCTGATACGCGGTATTTTTAATACAAATGTTTGTGTAGTATCTCAGATTTTTTATAATACATGACAATTTGTCGGGCGAATTATAAAAAAATAATTTTGTTATAAATATTGAATTAGCCTATGAATTAATCTTTTACCCTAAAATAACTTAATTAATATATCATTAGCGCATATATACCATCTGCTATACCATTTGCTAATACTTTTGGTGAATAACCCGTAGCAGCAGTTGTTGTTGTTTGAAAGCAAACCCCATCTTGCCACAGTTTAGTAGTCAGATTTCCAACTGTAATGTTGTAGTATGGACTAAAACTTACATATCCTGTCTTCCCCGCTGGAATCTGATAACTTAAACCGAAATTTGCCGAAGTTGTAGCACTAGAATTCCAAGTAAAAGTAGCTCCACCTTTGATCACTTTTTTCATTTCTCCATTAATAGAAACCGATACACTAAATGATTCCGAGAAGCTCACAGAGTTTCCATAAGATACAGTAGTAGGTCCAACTATATCTGGAGTAACTTTACTTGGCATTCCAGTAGTTGTTGTAGCATATGATTGAACATAAGAGTATGTGGCCTCAATTTGATATGTTCTTGATAAAGATGGTGTTGTTCCTTCTATAGATTGTAAATCTTTTACTTTATTAGTTGATGAAGTATCTTGTTTAATTTCTTGCTGACAATTCAAAATTTTTGCGTATTCTTTTAAATCGAGGTGAATTGGATTACCTGAATCATCAAGACTTATAGCATCCACCATTTTTTCGCCTGTTTTTGTGTTTTGAAGATAAATATGCTTATTGTTATCTTTTTTTACAATCCATTTAAAATTGCTATTAACTGCTGCTGAAGCGCCAGAGCTTGTACTAAACACTAATACAAATGTCATAATAGTAATTAATAGTTTATAAACCATATTTTTTTTATACATATACAATTTCTCCTTTTATTAAGTACTAAGTTTTCAAGGTACTAATAATTACACAATTTTGTAAATAATATGAGATTACAAAAATATGAAATCCTGCAGAATATCACAAAACCATATTACAATATTTTGAAAAATTGTCAATATTTGTTTATCACCAATTATTACGACTTTACTGCTGATTACAGAGTAAAAATGCACAAAGTTGCTAAGGCATTTATCAGAATGTTGCAGAGACATATGAGCTATAAATAATATTTATTAAATATTTATAGACCTCAAAATGCTGGGGTTTCGGTGTAGCCCCTAATAAATACATTTACAAGCCTTTCAATTGTATGTAATTGCAAGATTCTGCACTTTGCCTCTGCAAAAACGTATGATCTATGACTGGGTGAAGCAGATGAATTTTAATTAATGCCTGCTCAGCAACACAAAAATCCTTATAAATGCTGAAATTACTGGCATTTTCTGCTATAATTAATGCAAGGAAAACACTGTTTTTTTTAAAAAAACCTTGCAGGAAGTGATGAGTATGTATA
>JAEZTJ010000073.1 GCA_023421505.1 Bacillota bacterium | reverse complement strand
GTACGCCAAAAATTGAAAAACTGAAGGGTGATGTAGTAAACATCAAATCCTTCAGCTCTTTTTTACCAAAGCAACAGAAAGAACGCGTCGCATTCTAACTTAAAAAGTTATTTTGCGACGCGCCCTTAACTTTCGCTTCAGTGTAGTAGCTAATGTGTATACAATGCTTAAAGTTATAAGTTTCGAATATGATTAATTAAACAAAATGAGAAGGAGGGGCATCCCTCCTTCTCATTATTATAAGCTACTATATTTGGATAATCTTACTTTTACCTATACTTTATTTTTTATTAGGATGGTTTTCTTTTACAGACTGTATTGCCTAAAATAAGCATCATTAGTATATCGATAGACATAATCCCTATAAAAATATATTCTATAAATTTACTTTTAAAATCAAAATTAAAAATAATCAAAATAACAAATAAAACCGTTAAGATAAGTAAACCTCCGCCCATCGTGTGACAAAGCTTCTTTTCATCGTATTTCAACTTACCCTTCTCGTTTGCAGAATTATAGCCTGCAATTAGTCCACTGCCTTTACCCATTAGTAAAACAATAGACATAAGAAACATTACAAAAGCGATACACCAAAAAAGGCCTTGCATTAAAAAACCCTCTTTTCTTTATTAAGTTATTATTGTTATAGCTTAGTTGTTAAGATTTTGGAATATTATACATCAAGGTAAAAGGAAAAGCAATTATTAATTTCCTTCAGCTTATTTGTCCCAGTTTATTTGTCTTTGGAGTGCATTTTGCTTTGAAATATTAATACTTAGCAATAATTTATTGTTACAATATACTTGCAATATGAAATATATGGGGGTAGAATAATTACACCATGTACATTTTTTAGTGTCATTTTGCTATAGAATAACAGAGGAGTATGTTCGGCAATTCCAAGGATAACGGAGGTAACCCATGGATCAAATTGATAAACAGCTATTAATCATGCTTCAGGATAATGCGAGAGTGCCACTGAAGCAGCTTGCAGAAAAGGTATATTTATCCTCCCCAGCTGCGGCCGCCAGGATAGCACGTCTGGAGAAGCAGGGGATCATTAAAGGATATCACATGGATATAGACTGGCTGAAATTGGGCTATCATATTACAGCATTTATCAATCTGGAGGTAGCTCCGGAGCAGAAGAAGGAATTCTATCCGTTTATCAAGGAATGCCCTAATGTTATGGAGTGCAATTGCGTCACAGGTAATTATTCTATGCTGATTAAGGTATGCTTTCAGAGTACAATGGATTTAGATGCTTTTATCGGAGATGTACAAAAATTTGGTAAAACTAGTACTCAGATAGTATTTTCCACAGCGGTAGAGCATCGTGGGCTTCAAATATTAGGAAATGAAAATAAAACTAATACAGTATAATTTTCATTATTAATTGAGATGCAGGGTAGAGGCATCATGGGGGGTATATGATACACACGGTTAAAATGAATTTGGACAATTCCCTACAACTTGCCAATGTAGCGAAGGCATTATCCTCAGAAACCAGAATTGAAATACTTAAGCAGCTGCGTTTTCGGGATTTGAATGTGAATGAGATAGCAGAGCTTCTTGATATACCGCCTTCTTCCTCGGCGGCCCATGTTAAGGTACTTGAGGAGTCAGGAATGATTAAAACAACACTACTTCCTGGTATCAGAGGTTCTATGAAGGTATGCCATATTGTTTTAGACCATATCTATGTTGAGATGAATACAGCAAAAAATCTGGAGCAGGATGAAGAGATTATCAAAATGCCGATTGGAAGCTATGTAGATTATAAAATTCTGCCGACTTGCGGAATCGTAAGCAGTAAAGGCCCAATCGGACCGGAGGATGAACCACGCTGCTTCTATCTGCCAGAACGAATCGATGCACAGTTAATCTGGCTGGGGCACGGTTATATTGAATACCGCTTTCCTACCAGTTTAATGTCTAGGAAAGAAGTTCTTAGGCTCGAGATATCGATGGAGATCTGCTCTGAGGATCATGAATACAATATGGATTATCCATCGGATATTACTCTTTGGGTAAATGCTTTAGAAGCTGGAACCTGGACTTCTCAGAGTGATTACGGCGGCAGACGTGGTAAGCTTAACCCTGATTGGTGGCCGGATAAAAACACGCAATACGGTGTATTAAAGACTTGGAAGCTTACCGAACAAGGGTGTTTTTTGGAGGAGGAGAAGGTAAGTGACAGTCAGCTTAAAGAATTTCTTTCAAAACAGCAGGACTACGTTTCGGTTCGAATAGGAATTAAAGAGGATGCAAAAAATAAGGGAGGCTTGAATATTTTTGGAGAGGGCTTTGGCGATTTTGCACAAAATATAGTAATGAAAATTGTATTTAAATAATACGTAAAATCACTGATTACCTCTTTACAATCAAAGTAAAGAGGAGTAATATAATCGAAACAAACAGAAAATGTGTAATAAAACAAAAATAGTGGAACAGACTTATATTACAGAATAGGGAGACTGCTTATGAAGAAGGAACTGCTTCAAAAGTTTGAAGAAGTATTTGGAAAAGAAGGAGAGTATAAAACGTATTTTGCACCGGGTAGAGTAAATTTAATCGGAGAGCATACGGATTATAATGGAGGGCATGTATTTCCTTGTGCACTCACCATTGGAACCTATGCAGTAGCAAGAATTAGGGCGGATAAAAAGCTGCGATTTTATTCTATGAACTTTGAAGACTTAGGAGTGATAGAAGCCTCGGTTGAAAATCTAGAAAAGAAGAAGGAACATGACTGGGCAAATTATCCTAAAGGAGTAGTCTTTACTCTGCAAAAGAAAGGTTATCAGATTAATAGTGGTTTTGATATTCTCTATTATGGTAATATACCAAACGGTTCGGGATTATCCTCTTCTGCATCCATAGAGGTATTAACAGGCTTTGTCCTTGCAGACCTGTTTTGCCTGGATATTGATTTTATTAATTTAGCGCTATACGGACAATCTGCGGAGAATAATTTTATCGGTGTTAACTGTGGTATTATGGATCAGTTTGCGATTGCAATGGGTAAGAAAAACAATGCAATCTTCTTAGATACAGCTGATTTATCCTATGAGTATGCTCCGCTTGAATTAGGGAACGCCAAGATCGTCATCATGAACACCAATAAAAAGCGTGGGCTTGGAGATTCCAAATATAATGAGAGACGAAGCGAGTGTGAGACCGCATTATCGGATTTACAGAAGTCAGTAAATATCAAGGCGCTCGGAGAGCTTACTGAAGAGGAGTTTGAAAAGAATAAGTCAGTCATTCAAAATCCGGTTCATGCAAAACGTGCAAAGCATGCGGTATATGAAAATCAAAGGACGATAAAAGCGGTAGAAGCCTTAAAGAATAAAGATCTTTCTATGTTCGGAAAGTTGATGATTGCATCCCATGCATCTTTACAATATGACTATGAGGTTACCGGTATTGAGCTAGATACCATTGTAGAGGCGGCGTTAAAGCAGGAGGGTGTGATCGGTGCGAGAATGACAGGTGCAGGCTTTGGCGGATGTGCTGTCAGTATTGTAAAGGAAGATAAGGTAGAGACCTTTATTCAGAAAGTGGGCAAAGAATACTTAGATAAGATAGGTTATGAAGCAGCCTTCTACGTTGTAGAGATTGGCAATGGACCGACTATACTTTAGTGAGTATCTTATTTCAGTAAATTAATAAATTAGGTAATTGCGAAACGATATAGTTTTACTAATTGTATACACAACATATACTATTCCTTCGCTCCAACGCTCATATGAGCTTAACTTCCGCTCCGGAATAGTATATGCTGTGTATACAATACTTATAATTAATGAGTTTCGCAATTACCTAAATTAATAAATATACAAAAGGAAGGATAATAATTATGACGATTTTAGTTTTAGGTGGTGCTGGCTATATTGGTTCTCATACGGTATATGAGCTGATTGATAAGGGAGAGGATGTAGTAATCGTAGATAATCTACAGACTGGTTATATAGAAGCAGTACATCCGAGGGCACGTTTTTATCAGGGGGATATTCGTGACTTAAGCTTTATGAACAGTGTTTTTGATAAAGAAAAGATTGATGCGGTAATTCATTTTGCAGCAAGCTCCCTCGTAGGAGAAAGCATGGAAAATCCTCTGAAATACTATGACAATAATGTATATGGCACTAAGGTATTATTAGAGTCTATGGTGGCTCATAAGGTAGATAAGATTGTTTTTTCCTCAACCGCTGCTACTTACGGCGAGCCAGAGCGAGTACCGATTCTTGAAACAGATAAGACCTTACCCACGAACACCTATGGTGAGACAAAGCTATCTATGGAGAAAATGTTTTATTGGACGGAGAAGGCACATGGCCTTCGATATGTATCTCTTCGTTACTTTAACGCCTGCGGTGCGCATAAGAGCGGCAATATCGGAGAAGCGCACAATCCGGAGACGCATTTGATTCCATTGATATTACAGGTGCCGGCTAAAAAAAGAGAAGCAATTAAGATATATGGTGATGACTATCCTACCGAGGATGGTACCTGTATCCGAGACTACATTCATGTTACCGATTTGGCTCAGGCACATATCCTTGCCGTTGAATACTTAATGAAGGGGAATCAAAGTAATATCTTCAATCTTGGTAACGGTGTCGGCTTCTCCGTTAAGGAAGTAATCGAAGTAGCCCGTAAGGTTACAAACGATCCGATTAAGGCGGAAATTACGCCGAGACGTGCCGGTGATCCGGCTTCGTTAATTGCTTCCAGTGAGAAAGCGAAGTCAGTACTTGGCTGGAAGCCGGAGCATGCGGATTTGGAGGAAATCATAGAATCAGCATGGAATTGGCATAAGTCACACCCCAACGGATATAAATAGAATTTATAAGGCAGCTAAAAACAGGAATGCTTGTTACTGTTCACAGCCATATAGGTAACGATTGTGGTGATGTCACCAATACTTCTGAATAGGAGCCGCTCTCGCTTAATTGCATTACATTGCATTACATTGCATTACGTAGCGGTACATAAGGTTCTAAAATACAGAACCTAAGTATCGACGAATGCAAATACTCCTCATCAGAAGTATTAGCAACGTCGCCACCCTAGCATTTCACATTGGCTGTGAACAGTAACGAATGCTTTAATCATGATAATGAATTACATTCGCCCGGCATCGATACGTCTGTTACGGAAATAAAGACAAAGATCAATTGATACCATTAGGAAATTAAGAATGTAGAAGATTACAACATAAGTCACATCACCGCCCATGAACTTTGCAACAACACCAAATATGTATCCGATTAAGACAAATAAAAGGAAAATAGGACTTTTTCCTTTTGCTGTCCGACAGGTATAGGATTTAATGATGGATGTCGGCCAGGATATTCCAAAACTGATTAACATCGCTGTTTCAAATATATGTGCCATAATAAACCTCATTTCTTTTATTCTTGGTTGCACTCATATGGATAGGTGCTTTTAAGAGTTATTATATCGAACTTTATTTTATCATGAGGATTCGCTTCTGTAAAATACCTTTCCGATCGTTTTCAAAATTTTACTTATAAATGATTTTAAAAAAATGTTCTATTGAAATATGATAATTAACTGCAATGTGTTATTGAATAATTTTCGCTGTCGCAAAAACCAGTAGTAACAAGGCTTTCAAAGCATGATAAAAAATAAATAGCCATGAAATTGAATAAAATCGAGGAAAAGATAAGATGGAACTTTTTATCGGAGTGACGTTTCTGGTTGGTCTAACGATGGCAAAAGCAAAGGTAGAAAAGGGTAATAAAGAACATTTAGGTGCATTAGTATCGTAAGATTTTCGATAGACAGGTTGCAGGTAGGACGTAAGGGGATGGGAAGTCATTTAGAAAGCATTTGCAGTTTACGTGCAATTCTTAGGTGTCTGAGGGAGCGGTGAAATCAGACGTGCGGAATCGCACGAGCGCAAACTGTCTGACGAAAGGAATATAGGGGGAAGCTACTGTGTAGGTTTCCCCTATATTCCTTGAGGAGTTTTTGCGCGGTCTGATTGTTTCAAGCGGACGAAGACACCTTAGAAGTGCTAGTAAACTGGAACTGGCTTTTCAAAATGGCTTCCCATTCCCGGGAGTCCTATCAGTAACCGTTCCTAGAATGATACAGCGGAAAATATTCCTTATTCTGATAAGATTGACAGGAAGGATCAGTAATGGTTTAATAGTACATAAACAAAGTACCCGCAGTTGATGTATTTCGCTATTGCCAAAATAATATTAGCTAGGTAATTGCGAAACAATATAGTTTTTCTAATTGTATACACAGTATATACTATTCCTTCGCTCCAACGCTCCTATGAGCTTAACTTCCGCTCCGGAATAGTATATGCCGTGTATACAATACTTACAATTAATGGGTTTCGCAATTACCTAAATAATATTAGCTTATGAAAGGAATTATCAGATCATGAAAAATATAGTTTTAATAGGTATGCCCGGTGCCGGGAAGAGTACGATAGGAGTAATCTTAGCAAAGGTACTGGGATTTCATTTTATAGATTCTGATTTACTCATTCAGGAGCAGGAGAAATGTTTATTAAAGGATATTATTGATAGAGACGGTTTGGAGGGCTTAATTGCGATAGAAGAGCAAGTGAATGCCGATATCCATACGGAGAGATCAGTCATTGCAACTGGCGGTAGTGTGATTTATGGTACAAGGGCTATGGAACATCTAAGACAGATTGGAACGGTAGTATATATCCGTCTTAGCTATGCAACAATTGAGAATCGTCTTGGCAATATAAGGCAAAGAGGAGTTGTATTTCGAGAGGGGCAGACGTTAAAGGCCCTTTATGAAGAAAGATGTCCGCTTTATGAAAAATATGCTCATATTACTGTAGATGGCGAGGGTCTTAGTATGGAGGAATTGATGGAAAAGATTATAGAAAGTCTCCTGGAAGAAAAAAGACCGGCATCATTTAAATAGCCGATCCATTTTATCGCGGATACGTTTTTCTCGTTCCATTGTTACTTCGTTATCCTTTTGATACATTCCCTTTGTGTTAAGAATTATGCAGTCTCCCTCTTTACAATCAAGGGGGAGTCTATACTTTGGAATGGATAACATGGTTTTGTCCTCTTCCTCGCAAATAGCATACATCCCTTCAAAGCGGTCAATGATGAATTTTTTCATATGCCAAACCCCTATTCAATCAATTTATTAGATCACTGTCTGTAATCTTATAAGGCTGTGTATTAACAGATATTGTTTTACCGTCTGAGGTAAATACCACCGTTCCCTGCAGATCAGTACGATATACATCTATATTATGATTATTCATTGCCTGTAAGGTCTCAACATGGGGGTGACCGTAATCATTTTCTTTCCCTACGCTGATAACTGCATGCTTTGGATTTACAGCTTCTAAGAATTCTTCACAGCTGGCATTTGAGGAACCATGATGAGCAAGCTTTAAGACATCGGCAGAGAGATCGATACCATTTTTGAGCATCTCCTTCTCGGATAATTCCTCAGCATCCCCAGTGAAAAGGAAAGAAGTCTCTCCGTATGTAAGCTTAATGCCGACACTGTAGTTATTTAATTCTTCATAGGAGGAAGAGTTGGGTGCAATTATGGTAAAGGAAGCTGAGCCTAGTTCATAATGGTCACCAGCCTTCGCCTTCGTGATAGAAAGCTTTTGCGCTTCAATGGCATCTAGAACATCCTCATAGGCTCTTGTTGTATTAACAGCGGAGGGAAGGATCAGCTGCTCGATCGGAAGGGAATTAATTACAGTATCTAAACCGCCGATATGATCGCTGTGCGGATGGGTACCTATTACATAATCAAGCTTAGTAATATTCTGTGTTTTTAAATAATTCATAACCAGATTTCCTTTGTTATTTTCTCCTGCATCAATCAGCATAGCTTGATTATCTGCTTCTATTAAAATCGCATCACCCTGACCAACATCGATAAAATGAACATCCATGATGTCTGTACGGATAAGAGCAGAGTCTAAGTTCTCTTTCTCATTCGTACTGCTACACTGGTTGATCAATAAAGCCATCGCAGTCAGAAGAAGGAGGCCTCCGACACGGCCGATGAATTGCTTTTTTATTTTGCTCATAGTAGTTGTACCGCCTCTCAGATAAGTTGTTTTATCAAGCCTTAAGTATTATCTTACAAACTCTATGTACAATATCTGAACATAATAAGGTTTTTATAGTGATTTACTGTGATAATTGATATCCACGGTATGAAATAACATCGTACTCAATATTATTATAATAGGTATAATTTTTGATTACAATGTATTATATTCTCACAAATTATAAATGTACGTTATAAAACCTGATACGTTTAAACTTGTTGTTGTGGGATAATATTTAGGATATAATCAGATTATAGATCTATATTGATGCAGTATCATGGAGGCATATTAGGATGAGACTTTTTATTGCGGTTTTATTTGACGAAGCTATTAAGACTTCAATTTATCATACAATCGAAACATTGCAGGGTGTTGCTTCGGGCAGCTTTACTCATATCGATAATCTTCATCTTACCGTAAATTTTATTGGCGAGACGAATCGAGTAGAAGAGGTGAAAGAAGCGATGCAGCAGGCAGTTGATAAGTCAAGGGCTAAGTCTTTTCAGATTAGAATTGGCGGCTTTGGCTATTTTAGAAGAAACGAAGGTGATATTTACTGGATTGGAGTTGAACGGGAAGAAACCTTATGGAGACTTCAGAAAGAGCTTGTTAGGGAGCTTAAGAGTGCAGGTTTTTTTGATGTGGATGATAGAGAGTATAAGCCGCATTTAACTCTTGCTAGAAGGGTGAAAGTCAAGGATAGCTTCATAGCAAAAGACTTTGAAACCGAAATTACAGCGATGCAGATGAAGGTAAAGAAAATAAGTTTGATGAAATCTGAACGTATAAAGGGGAAGCTGGTTTATACTGAGGTGTATCAGGTGAAGCTGGATAATTAAACCAATGACTTTTCAATCGGCATATTTGTACGCTGCCCAAATTCGTAGGTTTTTGGCGGTAGGGAGGATTAGTGTGAATAGTCTTGCAAAGTACATGCAAGCCTTTGGAAGAATAGCAAAAGACGCTATTCTTCAGGATTTATGCCCAAAAGGCATGGGCGTTAGTGTGAGAATCTTAGTTGATGCGGATGCATGTCCGGTGAAAGAAATTATTGAGACTGTAGCGGTGAAGCTTAAGATACCGGTGATTATGTTTATTGACACCAGTCATATACTTGATTCTAAGTATAGTGAAATTATCTCTGTGAGTAAGGCGCCAGATGCAGTTGATTTTGCACTGATCAACAGAACGAATAGGGGTGACATCGTTGTAACACAGGATTATGGAGTAGCTGCAATGGCACTCGGCAAAGGTGCATTTGCCATTCATCCGGGCGGCAAGGTATACACAGATAATAACATTGATGTAATGCTAATGGAACGTGATATAGCTAAGAGATGCCGACGGACGGGAGAGCGAATAAAAGGACATTCAAAGAAAAGAACTTCAGAGGATAATAACAGATTTTTAGACTCATTTACCAGACTATGTAACAAGGCACTCGATCATTCGTTATAAGTAAGCTTATCTATAAATTATTAAGTTGTAACAAGACTATTTTAGCTATGTAAATAAATGTAAATAATGATACATGAGTAGAATACTAATGTATAACATCATGAGTAAACAAAAGAGGGTATATACTATGTTGCGTTTGTTCAAATATTTAAAATATTATAAATTTGAAATCACTTTTGGGCCTTTCTTTAAATTGCTGGAGGCTGTTTTTGAGTTGATTGTACCCCTTGTTATGGCTTCGATTATAGACGAAGGGATTAAGAATGGGGATAAAGGTCTCGTACTTCAAAAAGGCGGAATTATACTGCTGCTTGGAGTGGCGGGGCTTATTTTTGCGTTAATCTGTCAATATAGCGCATCGAAAGCCTCTCAAGGCTTTGGAACAAGAGTAAGAAATGAGTTATTTGTGCATATTAATACGCTTTCTCATGCAGATTTAGATCAGCTCGGCACCAATAAACTAATTACTGTTATCACGAACGATGTTAATCAGATGCAGCTTGCGGTTGCTATGTTAATACGCCTTGTGGTACGAGCACCCTTTTTGGTTGTAGGAGCTGCTGTAATGGCAATGCTTTTGGATTTACAGCTTTCTCTCATTTTCTTTGCAGTAGCTCTGATTATTGCATTTTTACTTTATACTATCATGAAGAAATCCATTCCTTTCTATCAGGGGAGGCAAAAGGTGCTTGATAAAATCGCGTTAATCACCAGGGAGAATTTAACCGGTGCGAGGGTGATTAGGGCCTTTTCCAGGGAGGAAAAGGAGGAGAGACGCTTTGAGGAGGCGAATGAAGAAGCGGCACATATTGCGATCCGGGTCGGTAAGCTGTCGGCGTTACTAAATCCGGCTATCTTTGCGTTTATGAATTTAGCCATAGTTGCTATCATCTGGTTCGGAGGAATCCGTGTAGGTGCTGGTAGGCTTAATCAAGGAGAATTAATTGCTTTGATTAATTATATGACTCAAATTGCTTTGGCACTTGTGGTGGTAGCAAATCTGGTAATTATATTTACGAAAGCGGCTGCTTCTGCAGCACGTATTAATTCAGTATTTGATACAAAAGCAACATTAATAGAAGGAAAACAAATGGCGAGCGTGGAGACAGAAAGAAATAACGTTCCATTGCTATCCTTAAAGGGAGTATCCTTTGCATATCCGGGCACGGAGGAAAATGCTCTTTTTAATATAAGCTTTGAGATAGAGGAGGGGGAAACGGTTGGAATTATCGGCAGTACAGGCTCGGGTAAATCGACTTTAATTAATCTGCTTCCCAGACTTTATGATATCTCAAAAGGAGATATTTTGCTTAGGGGTATTTCCTTAAAGGAGTATACCTTTGCCTATCTTCGGAAGGAATTTGGGATTGCTCCGCAAAAGGCAATACTATTTTCGGGTAGCATAAAAGAAAATTTAAAAATGGCAAAGGAAGACGCTACGGAGGAAGAACTTCAAAGGGCAGTCAGAATTGCGCAGGCAGAAGAATTTATCTCTAGTTATAAGGAAGGGCTTGATTATAGACTTGAGCAGGGGGGGAAGAATTTATCCGGAGGACAGAGACAAAGGCTGACGATAGCCAGAGCCTTACTTGCAAATCCCCCAATATTAATTCTTGATGATAGTTTAAGTGCACTTGACTATGCAACGGATGCTAGACTTCGTCAGGCATTAAGAGAGGACTGCAACAATATGACAATTATCATGGTTTCTCAAAGGGCTGGAACTATTCTGCATGCGGATAAAATTATCGTGATGGAGGATGGTAAAATTGCAGGAATCGGGAAGCACAGCGACTTATTTAAGACCTGTGAAGTATATCGTGAAATCTGCTTATCCCAATTTAGTGAAGAGGAGGTAAGCTGTCAGAATGAAAAATAAATCTACTCTGAAAAGACTTTTAAGCTACACCAGACCATACCGGATTTCCATGATATTTTCCCTAGTCTTTGCCATATTCAGTGTAACCCTGTCCTTAATTACACCGATCCTAATTGGCAGGGCTGTAGATTATATAGTAGGTAAGAATGCGGTAAATTACGAAAAAATAAGTGAGATTTTAATACAACTTTCGGCAGCTATTTTAGGAAGTGCGTTATTCGGGTGGTTGATGACCTTTCATACTAACCGGATCACCTATAGGACGATAAAGGATTTGAGAACGCAGGTCTACCGCCAGCTTAACAAAGTACCGCTAAAATATATTGATCAGAATTCACACGGAAGTATCATAAACAGGATGATTAATGATATTGATGCGGTATCCGATGGTCTATTGCAGGGCTTCGCACAGCTCTTTACCGGTCTTGTAACCATCCTCGGTACGATATTCTTTATGCTCTCCATTGATGTAAGGATAGGGCTTATCGTTATCCTGCTTACTCCATTATCTTTATTTGTAGCAGCTTTTATCTCAAAACGGGTATATCATAAATTCAGTGAACAGTCAAAAATTAAAGGCGAGATGAGCGGATTAATTGAAGAAATGATCGGAAATCAGAAGCTGGTTAAATTATTCTCTTACGAGAACAGGGCTGAGGAAAGATTTACAGAAATCAACCAGAGGCTTTATGGATGTGGCGTAATGGCTCAATTCTATTCCGCACTTACCAATCCCTGTACCAGATTTGTTAACGGAATTGTATATGCAGCAGTTGGCATATTTGGGGCAATCACAGCGATTAATGGTAGAATTTCCATCGGACAGCTCACAAGCTTCTTAGCCTACTCGAATCAATATACAAAGCCCTTTAATGAAATTTCCGGGGTTATCACTGAGCTGCAGGCTGCACTTGCTTCGGCGCAGAGAGTATTTGCACTGCTTGATGAGCTTCCTGAGGACGAGGATAGTGATCTATTTAGAGAACCTGTAGGAAAAGGAGAAATATCCTTTGAGAATATTAATTTTTCTTATGATAATGATATACCGTTAATTCAAAATTTCAGCTTGTCTGTTAAGCCAGGGCAGAGGGTAGCAATCGTTGGGCCGACCGGAAGCGGAAAGACCACAATAATCAATCTTTTGATGCGTTTTTATGAGGTGCAAAAAGGAGAAATCAAAGTAAATGAAATCGACATTAAGAAAATAAAGAAAAGAGCACTGAGAAGCATGTACGGAATGGTTCTTCAGGATACCTGGCTGTTTCAAGGAACTGTAAGAGAAAATATTGCTTACGGCAGGGAGGAGGCAACCGAAGAAGAAATTATTAGTGCTGCCAAGGAAGCCTATGCCCACAGCTTTATCAAACGTCTTCCAAAAGGCTATGATACGGTTCTTTCAGAGGACGGAGGAAACATATCACAAGGACAGAAGCAGCTTCTTTGTATAGCCAGAGTTATGCTGATGAAGCCCAAGCTGCTGATTCTTGACGAAGCAACGAGTAATATTGATACCCGTACTGAGATTAAAATTCAGAAGGCCTTTGCAAAGCTGATGGAAGGCCGAACAAGCTTTATTGTAGCACATCGACTATCTACCATTAAAGAAGCGGATCTTATTCTAGTACTAAATCATGGGCAGGTTATCGAACAGGGCAGCCATGAAGAACTGCTTAAAAAAGGCGGTTTTTACGCTGACCTTTATCATAGCCAGTTTGCTGTTTTAAAATAGTCTTGTGACAGCAGAACAAACATTCGAAAATGTATTGATTTTACATTATGCCTGTGCTATAATTACTAACATTCAAAGAGGTACTAGTAAATTTTATCAGTAAGGGTTAAGACACGACTAGGAACTATATTTTAATAAATGATAGAGTTCTGAATGGAGGGATTATGGATATGGAGTTTAAACTGGTTTCGGAATATCAGCCGACAGGAGATCAGCCGGAAGCGATTAAGGCTCTGGTGGATGGCTTTAACAAAGGTAATCAATGTCAGACCTTACTGGGTGTTACCGGTTCGGGTAAGACCTTTACCATGGCAAATATCATTTCCCAAATTCAAAAACCAACACTAATTATAGCACATAATAAAACATTGGCAGCGCAGCTGTATGGTGAATTTAAGGAATTCTTCCCGGAGAATGCGGTAGAATATTTTGTTAGTTATTATGACTACTATCAGCCGGAAGCCTATGTTCCTTCCACAGATACTTATATAGAGAAGGATTCCTCAATCAATGATGAGATTGATAAGCTGAGGCATTCTGCAACAGCATCCTTATCTGAACGTAACGATGTTATTATCGTAGCCAGTGTATCCTGTATCTACGGCTTAGGAAGCCCGATTGATTATCAGAATATGGTAATTTCCCTAAGGCCGGGAATGATAAAGGACCGGGATGAGGTATTAAAGAAGCTGATCGAGATACAATATGACCGTAACGACATGGATTTTAAGAGAGGAACCTTTCGTGTAAGAGGGGATGTAGTTGAGATCTTTCCTGCTTATTCCGGAGATTTAGCAGTAAGAGTAGAATTCTTTGGCGATGAGGTTGAAAGAATTCTGATGATTGACACATTGACCGGTGAGATGAAAGAAAATCTAGGGCATATTGCAATATTCCCAGCCTCGCACTATGTTGTATCCCCGGATAAGCTTGAAGGGGCAATTCTGAATATTGAGGAAGAACTGATTGAGCGGGTAAAATATTTTAAAAGTGAAGACAAGCTTCTAGAAGCACAGAGAATATCGGAACGAACCAATTTTGATATTGAGATGCTTCGGGAAACCGGCTTTTGTTCCGGTATTGAGAATTACTCGAGACATCTTACCGGATTAGAGCCGGGCTGTCCGCCCCACACACTGATGGATTATTTTCCGGAGGATTTTCTAATTATTGTTGATGAGTCTCATATTACCTTACCACAGATTCGGGGAATGTTTGCAGGAGACCGTTCGAGAAAGACAACTTTAGTAGATTTTGGATTTAGACTGCCGTCGGCACTTGATAACAGACCGCTTAATTTTACGGAATTTGAGAGTAAAATCAGTCAGATATTATTTGTATCAGCGACGCCCTCTGTTTATGAAAGTGATCATGAATTACTAAGGACGGAACAGGTAATCAGACCGACTGGGCTTCTCGATCCGGAGGTATCGGTAAGACCGGTAAATGGTCAGATTGATGATCTTCTTGGTGAAATTCATAAAGAGCTTGATAAAAAGAATAAAGTACTTGTTACAACGCTGACGAAGAAGATGGCAGAGGATCTTACTTCTTATTTAAGAGAGGTTGGAATACGTGTGAAGTATCTGCATTCGGATATTGATACACTGGAGAGATCCGAAATCATAAGAGATATGCGTATGGACGTATTTGATGTACTAGTAGGTATCAATCTCCTGCGTGAAGGCCTTGATATACCTGAGGTTGGACTGGTAGCGATACTCGATGCGGATAAGGAAGGTTTTCTAAGGTCAGAAACCTCTCTGATTCAGACAATCGGTAGAGCTGCCCGTAATGCAGATGGACATGTAGTCATGTATGCAGACCGGATGACGGACTCCATGCAGCGTGCTATCTCTGAGACAAATCGAAGAAGACAGATTCAACAGGCTTATAACGAGGCAAATGGTATCACACCGACCACCATCAAGAAGAAGGTACGTGATCTGATCAGCATTTCTAAGAAAGCAGAAGTAAATATTAAGGAGATGGAGAAGGATTTAGAATCCATGTCCCGTCAGGAGCTTGAAGTATTGCTGAAAAAGATAACCCAGCAGATGCATACGGCTGCCGCAGAGCTTAACTTTGAATTGGCTGCTGAGCTTAGAGATAAGCTAATTGAACTCAAGAAGCAGCTGCAGGAGATGAACGATAAATAAAGCGGTAGACCGAATGAAGCAGAAGTTAAATTTACATTTAATAAAGATTATTTTACGACTAAGATAATCTAGAATAGGTGAAACAATGTCAGAAAAGAAAAATTATATTAAAATCAGAGGTGCAAGAGAAAATAACCTTAAAGATATCAGTGTGGATATACCGAGAGATCAATTTGTAGTACTAACCGGACTTAGTGGGTCTGGTAAATCCTCCCTGGCTTTTGATACGATTTATGCGGAAGGCCAGAGACGGTATATGGAATCGTTATCCTCCTATGCAAGGCAGTTCTTGGGACAGATGGAGAAACCGAATGTAGAAAGCATAGAGGGTCTGCCACCGGCAATCTCCATTGACCAAAAATCAACGAATCGAAATCCCAGGTCTACGGTTGGAACAGTAACAGAGATTTATGATTATTTACGTCTTCTTTATGCGAGAATAGGTATTCCTCACTGCCCGCAGTGCGGTAAGGAGATTAAAAAGCAGACTGTCGATCAGATGGTGGATGAAATTATGAGTCTGCCGCAGGGAACGAAGCTTCAACTTTTAGCCCCCGTTGTAAGAGGACGTAAGGGAGAGCATGTAAAGCTGTTTGAACAGGCAAAGAAGAGTGGCTATGTAAGAGTAAGGGTTGATGGTAATTTTTACGAGCTGACCGAAGAAATTAAGCTGGAGAAGAATAACAAACATAATATTGAAATTATCGTAGATCGTCTGATTGTAAAGGCTGGGATCGAGAAAAGACTTACTGACTCCATTGAAAGTGTATTAAAGCTTGCAGAAGGACTCTTATATGTTGACATTATAGATGGGGAGCAATTGACCTTCAGTCAGAACTTTGCATGCCCTGATTGCGGTATCAGTATTGATGAGATCGAGCCAAGAATATTCTCCTTTAATAATCCTTTTGGTGCCTGTCCGGAATGTCACGGACTTGGTGTTAAGATGGAATTTGATGAGGATTTATTGATACCCGATCAGGATAAAAGTTTGATAGACGGTGCAATTGCTGCACCGGGCTGGCAGTCTGCCGGAGATAAGGGCAGCTATACCAGATGTATTTTGGAGGCACTCGCCAAGGAATATCATTTTGATTTAGAAGCTCCCTATAACCAGCTATCTGAAGAGATACGCCATATGTTCATCCATGGAACAAACGGCAAATCGGTTAAGGTACACTACCGCGGCCAGAGGGGCGTAGGTGTATATGATGTAGCCTTTGAAGGACTACTTCGGAATATAGAGCGTCGATATCGTGAAACAGGGTCAGAGGCAGTGAAGCAGGAATATGAAAGCTTTATGAGAACAACTCCCTGTAAGGAATGTAATGGTAAGAGACTGAAGAAGGAAGCACTGGCGGTAACGGTTGGTGACAGGAATATCACTGACGTGACGGAAGATTCCATAAGAGAAATTGCAGCCTTTATGAGAGATTTACAGCTTACCTCCATGCAGTTAAAGATTGGTGAACTAGTATTAAAAGAAATTAAATCAAGAATTAACTTTCTAATTGATGTTGGTCTGGACTATTTGACCTTAGCTAGGGCTACCGGAACCTTGTCCGGCGGCGAGGCGCAGAGAATTCGACTGGCAACGCAAATTGGATCGGGTCTTGTTGGTGTGGCATACATTTTGGATGAACCTAGCATCGGTTTACATCAACGGGATAATGATAAGCTATTAAAGACCTTGAATAATTTAAAGAACTTAGGCAACACATTAATTGTCGTGGAGCATGATGAAGATACGATGTTCGCGGCAGACTATATTGTTGATATCGGTCCCGGAGCAGGAGAACATGGCGGTAAGGTGGTTGCAGCTGGTACTGCAAAGCAGATTATGAAGGTTAAAGAATCAGTGACCGGTGCTTATTTAAGCGGTAGAATTAAAATTCCAGTACCCAGTATGAGAAGGCAGCCAACAGCCTTTCTGTCTATTCTCGGGGCAACAGAAAATAATTTGAAAAATATTAATGTAGATATACCGCTAGGTATTTTAACCTGTATTACTGGAGTATCTGGCTCTGGAAAAAGTTCCTTAATTACTGAGATACTATATAAGCGCCTAGCCAGAGATCTAAACCGTGCCCATTGTATTCCCGGAAGGCATGAGAAGATGCTCGGTATAGAACAGCTTGATAAGGTAATTAATATCGATCAGTCACCGATAGGACGTACACCCAGGTCAAACCCTGCTACCTATACTGGAGTCTTTGACCAGATCAGAGATTTATTCGCAGCTACTCAGGATGCAAAAATGAGAGGCTATTCTAAGGGCCGCTTCAGTTTTAATATAAAAGGAGGCCGTTGTGAAGCTTGTAGCGGTGATGGTATTATTAAAATTGAGATGAATTTCTTGCCTGATATTTATGTCCCCTGTGAGGTCTGCGGCGGTAAACGATATAATCGGGAAACGCTCGAGGTTCGTTATAAAGGTAAGAATATCTACGAGGTTTTGGATATGACCATAGAGGAGGCAGTACATTTCTTTGAAAATGTACCATCCATAAAGAGAAAAATAGAGACCTTATTTGATGTTGGATTATCGTATCTACGTCTCGGACATCCTTCTACATCGCTTTCAGGTGGTGAAGCACAAAGAATTAAGCTTGCTACTGAGTTAAGTAAGCGAAGCACGGGTAAGACCATATATATTTTGGACGAACCTACTACCGGTTTGCATTTTGCTGATGTTCATAAGCTGATCGAGATACTGAAACGTTTCTCCGAAAGCGGTAATACGGTTGTTGTCATTGAGCATAATCTGGATGTTATAAAGACGGCAGACTATATCATTGATATTGGTCCGGAGGGCGGAGATAAGGGTGGAACTGTAATTGCACAGGGAACACCTGAGGAAGTGGCTGAAAATGATAAATCTTATACCGGTAAGTATGTTAAAAAATATCTGCAGAATAGCTAGAGAAAGATAATATATTAGTAAGTTGTTTATGATAAAGTATAATCTGCAAGGTTTATGACAATTGAGTTATGGTTAAAGATAAGATTAACTGTAAATCAAGGAATTACAGTTAATTAATTGACGGAACATTTTGGAGTATCGTGCCTGTGTTAAGAGCTTGACGCAGCACGATATTTACATATTACTGAGCTATCTATATACTGCGGAGGATAGGTTGAAAAATCAAAGATTTTTCAATCGGCAAATTTGTGCGCTGCCCAAATTCGCAGGTTTGGTGGCAGATGGAGGTTAATATGGAGTACGGTTTTTATGCAATGATATCAAGAATGAAGTTGATTGAACGCTGGGCACTTATGCGTAATTCTCTTTCAGAAAATATCAGTGAACATTCTCTGGAGGTAAGTATTATAGCCCATGCTTTGGCAGTTATTAGTAACGAAAGGCTGGGTAACCATATTAATGCAGAAAAGGCAGCGCTGATTGGTATTTATCATGACGCAACAGAAATTATTACCGGAGATATGCCTACACCAATTAAATATTTTAATGAGAATATACAAGGGGCCTTTAAGGCAGTTGAAAATGCAGCCGCTGAGCGTTTGCTATCCATGCTGCCGGAGGATTTACGAGAAAGCTATACTTCCATATTCTTTCAGAAAGAGGACGAAGTATATTTATGGAAGCTTTTAAAGGCTGCTGATAAGCTGTCTGCTTTAATTAAGTGTATTCAGGAGCGAAAGGCTGGTAATACGGAATTTATCAGAGCCGAAGAATCAATCAGAAAAATTCTGATTGATATGAAATCAGAGGAAGTCAATATATTTATGAAGGATTTCCTGCCATCGTATGATAAGACTTTAGATGAATTAAATGATTACTATGAAACAAAACCTTTCGGGTAGCCAAAAAGGGCAGACTATCCCTATATCATTTTTTAGTGTTTTATAAACTAAGCAGGTTCAGCTTCCATGGCAGTAGATCCTTGCCAACCTAGTGA
>JAEZTJ010000071.1 GCA_023421505.1 Bacillota bacterium | reverse complement strand
CAGAGTAAAAGAAGACGGAAGCAATCAAGCAGGAAGTATTACGACAATCAAATTTACCACTAATCCGGTAACCCCTGTAACACCGCCAGCTCCAAGTGTATCTGTAGATGATACCACGAATAAAATCGTGGGAGCAAATGCTACGATGGAATACTCGGTAGATGGAGGAAACAACTGGACTGATTATAATCCTGCTAATGAACCAATCTTTGCAGGAGACCAGACAGTGAAGATCAGAGTAAAAGCAGACGGTACTAATCTGGCAGGAGAGATAAGAATAATCAATTTTACTTCACCTCCTGATGTACCGGATACACCAGTGATACCAGTGACTCCAGTGACACCTCCCCCTGCTCCAATTCCTCCAGTGAATCCAAATCCAGCGCCAATCAAGGAGCAGATCACGGTTGAAGTAAAACAGGGTAATACAGATAGTACTGTTTCACAGATTACTATTGACAGAAGTACAGATAAGGATGGTAAGAAAACTGACCAGGTAACATATCAGGAAGAAAAGGCTGTTGAAACAATCGAGAAGTTAAAAAGCGAAGGTAAAGATACTGCTAGAATTGTTATTCCTGATGCCGACAATGTAGTAGCGGAAACCACGGTAAATATACCATCAAAGTCTTTGGATGTATTAGCAAAGGGTGAAATAACTCTGCAAATTGATACAGAAAAAGCAAAAATTGATATTCCTAAAAATTCTTTACAGAATGTTGGTAATAGTTTTGAAGAAGATTTATATTTTAAACTAGTACCAATTAAGGAACAAGAACAAAAGGAAGCTGTTTCCGAACGTGCTGTATTTGAAGCAAGAGTTATTAGTGATAATGCGCAAAATGATATCTCCGTTATAGGTGAACCTATTACGATTGAGACGAATATGCCATCAACTGCAGTAGATATTACATTACCATTATCGGGAATAGAGATTCCTACAGACCCGAAAGAAAGGGAAGCATTTCTCAAACAACTTGCGGTATATATTGAGCACAGTGATGGAGATAAAGAATTGGTACAGGGCGAAATAATCGAATATAAGGAAGGTATATTAGGTATACGTTTCCATATAACGAAATTTAGTATCTTTACCATTGTTAAAACAGACGCATTCGCTAAGTCTTCAGATTGTAATGTGTTAAACATACTTTCTCCATCAAATGCTACTTTGAAAGGTATCAATATCTCTGCCACTGTAGACAGTCAAGTCAGCAGTAAAACGATTAAGGTAAAAGTTAGTGAAAAAGCCACCTGGGCATTATTTAGTGATAAAGCATGTAAGAAAGAAATACTAAATCAAAAATTGATGCTAAAAACAGGTAAGAATAAGGCATATTTGAAGGTAACTGCTGAGAATGGAACTGAAAAAATCTATACCGTGACGATTGCCAGAAAGAAATCATCTGCAGCTGATATCATTAAGGTAAATATACCTCAGGATGCTGATATCAAAGGTAATAATATTACCGCTTTCGTAGCAGATGAGAGGGATGTATTAGCAGTCAAAGTCACTACAAGTGCTAAAGCTACTTGGAAATTATATAGTGATAAGACCTGTACAAAGCTAGTTAACAATCAGCAATTACAATTAAAAGAGGGAACTAATTTTGCATACTTAAAGGTAACTGCTGAAGATGGAATAACAAGCAGGGTATACCAATTAAAGATTACATTTAAAACGTCCCCCGAAATTCAATATGCTACCCATGTTAAGCTGGGCTTGATTGGTGATAAGGCTTATGCTGAGAAGGTTGCGAAGATATTTGAACAGGATTATGAATGTGGAAATGTTATCATAAAGAAGCAAGGTAAGTATTATCGGATTTACTTGGATTTCACCGATAAAGCTACAGCGAAAGCAGCATGCCAGGATATGATAACAAGAAATTATATTATTAATTATTACTACTACACGAAATAATAAAATAAAAGTCATAGTGAAAACAGCGATTTAACTGTATTTACTATGACTTTTACTTTACTTAAGTCCCGAAAATAGATTATGGGGCCAAAGAAGCGATGTCTTAACAACAATTGTTTCATAAACTATGTTTGGCATCGCGTTTGTATAACTTCTTGTTACGAGTTGACCATATATTTTTGCGTGCAGGAATTTGAACATGCAATCTTTTATGCTATTCAATCTAATTTTCCTTCCGGTTTAAGCATTGCTGGAGCAGATGATAAGGATACTGTGTACCGCATTCATTACATTCGATATACGTTCTAGTATCCTTTTGTTCCCTTTTATCATATAAAAAGGAGAGAAATTCCTCTGAATTTTTAAGGCCAGGTGCATCTGAATCTAATATATAGGAATATACATAGCTAGCTTCATATCGTAGGGTAAGATTTGTACAGTTACAGATAGGACATTGATATTGATTTGATTCCATAGGATATTACCTCGATTTTATTTTGTAGTAATAATTGTATGATAGGGATGTTAAAAGCCTTCAATAGCTGAATGTATATATAACCATATTCAATTCCTAAATCAGACTTTTAATACCCTAATCAATTGTATTCTAACTGAAAGAGGTAGATATATCTTTCATGAAATAGTTACTATGATAGTGTTACTCTAGAATAAAATGAAAACGGGGTAAGCTTCTGCTTTTATGCTTCCTGCAGCATTATCTCGGCAAATTCTTTTCCGAAACTAATACATTGCTCCAATTCCTGCTCATCCGGCATATACTTGAATTTTAGACCATCCTTAATTACCTTAATATTTGCTTTAGTCAAATATTCTGATAATATGGAAGGGGATTCACCGCTCCACCCGTAGCTTCCGAAGCTAGCAGCAACTCGATTGGTAAATTTTAGACCCATCAAATCTTCGAGAATGGGCATGAGTGAGGTCAATAAACCATTATTGACTGTTGATGAGCCTAAAAGAATTCCCTTAGCTTTGAAAACTTCGGCAAGCACGTCATTGCGGTCAGCTGTAGCAATGTTAAAAATTTTGTAGCTTACCCCTGCTTGTCCAACACCTTTACCGATAAACTCAGCCATTTTATGTGTTGCACCCCACATAGAATTATAGATGATTACGATATTACTTGGAGGAGGCTGAGTAGCCCATTGATAGTATTTCTCGACGATACGCATTGGGTCTTTCCTCCAAAGGATACCATGACTAGGAGCAATGATATTAATCGGTAAATTAAGCTTTTTAAGCTCCTCTATTTTTTTGGAGACCTGCCTGCTGAAGGGAGTTAATATATTCGCGTAGTATTTTAATGCTTCCTGATCTACTTCTGTTTCATCTATCTCATCGTTGAAAATATCGGAAGAGGCAAAATGTTGACCAAACGCATCATTAGAGAACAAGATATTGTTGCCGTCCAAATACGTGAACATACTGTCTGGCCAGTGAAGCATTGGTGCTTCTATGAATATTAGATTATGCTTTCCGATGTTGAGGGCCTCACCATTTGAGACTATATTTATTTTCCAATCCTCCCGGTGATAATACCTTGTAATTGATTCCTTTCCCTTTTTTGATACGAATATTGAGGCATTAGGTAAGTATTCCATTAGGGTAGGTAAAGCCCCGGAATGATCCGGTTCTAAGTGGTTCATAATGACATAATCAATTGTATTAATATCAACGATCTCTCTTAGATTCTCTAGGAAACGATCTGACAGAGGCTCCCATACAGTATCAATTAAAACTGTCTTTTCGTCTTTGATAAGGTAGGAATTATAGGTGCTGCCTCGATGCGTAGATAGTTCAAAACCATGGAAGTATCTAACTCCCCAATCAGTAGCTCCTACCCAGTATACATTATCAGTAACTAGTTTCATAATAACCTCCATGCTGCCGTTAGGCAGTTCAAATAGTAATGAAGAAGCTTAGAATGAACACCGCTGTGCTCATTTCAGGGATCTTCCAAAGTGTTTACTAACCCCCATGCCTTTTGCGCATAAAATTGCCTCGTATGCGAGGCTTTGAGCTTACATGTATTTTGCAAGACAATTTAATTACAGTATTAATCTTAGTGTTACCTTCCTGTTAAGCGTTATTCATCCTTAGAGAGTAGAGCGTTATTGCATTATGAAAGAAAATTAATCAAAAGGCTGCTGAATAAGCCGTATTGTAAACATTTGCCAGTGAAAGCTATCTGTAACCTGATTATTTCTAGTAATCGATATTAGAATGATACAGCGTTATTAATACAAAAAGTATTATTGCTAATATTAGGGCTATCATGTACAATAAAATATAAAATTACAATAATTGAGAATGAAGGCTTTTTTAAAGCAAAGAGCTATCATTTTATGGGAGGAATTTGTGTGGCAACAATAAAGGATGTAGCGGAGCATGCAGGACTTTCGGTTACTTTAGTTTCAAGGTATTTAAATAAGCAAAAGGGTGTGAGTCCTGCATCACAAGAAAAGATTAAAGCAGCAATTGCAGATTTGAATTATCGTCCCAATGGGATTGCCCGTTCTTTAGTACTACAAAAGACGCATAGTATCGGAATAGTATTAAATTATCTATGCGCCCCATTTGTTTCACGATTAGTTGCTGGCTTTGAACAGGGGATTGAGGAATTTAATAAGGAAGGCTACAATGTCCTATATTGCTCCTCTAATGGCGATTTGCAGAAAAAGCAGCAACAGGTTCATTTTTTAACGCAGGGACGAGTTGATGGGATTATCATTTACGGCAGTCTAGCATCAGATGATACTATAATTCAACAGCTTGCAGCATCCGATTTTCCTTTTTTATTAATAGAAAATGATATCAAAAATATTGATGCAAATAAGGTGCTGATTGACAATGTGAATGGCGCATATAAAGCGACAGAACATCTGATACTGCAAGGTTACCGTCGCATTGCTCATATGACGGGTAATATGAATCTTAAGATAACACTCGATCGAATGAATGGGTATATTCTTGCTTTACAAAATTATCAAATTCCAGTTGATGAAAATTTAATCCTGCATCCCGACTTTTCTAATATCAGTACCAGTATAAGTAGCTTCTATCTTAGAGGAGACAGGACATATTATGATGCGGGCTATATTGAAATGAAAAAATTTTTAGCAAGTGGGGAAGCTCTTCCGGAGGCAATCTTTTTTGCTACTGATATCAGTGCTTTCGGAGCAATGCAGGCTTTAGAAGAAGCAGGACTTCGAGTACCGGAGGATATAGCAATCATGGGTTTCGATGATGAATTTCCATCTGACTACGGCAGTAATTGCAAACCAATCAGTACAGTACATCAGCCCTTACAGGAAGCAGGTTATATAGGGGTAAAGACCTTGATTCACAATTTACAGCAGCCGGAACTAGAGAAAGAAAAGCTGATCTTGAATACAGAATTAATTATCAGAAATAGCAGTAATAAAGCCAGGCTTTAGTATGTAACGTTACACATTTAATTTAAAGAACATCGAAAAAAATTAATAATAAGCTTAGATTAAAATATAGTAAATACTAGTGAAATTTAACAATGACCTAGAATGATTGATTAGATACATGAAATTATAGTATCAAATAAATATTATTATGGAGTAATTATATAATAGTTAGTTGACAAATACAATTTTTTTTGTTATGATATGTGTAACGTTACACACTAGATTACTATTTACAGCGTTACAAATTGAAAGTATTAGAATATCCTTTGGAATCTCTTCAGCTTCACTGAAGGTATAACCAGATTGTAACATTGAAAAATAACAAGACAACCGAGTGACATGAAGTTAGGAAAAGAATAATCTGATGGAGAAAAATTAAAATGAATGAAGCATTTACTAGGAAACTGATTGACAGCAAAATGATACATTATCCTCTGCAGATTGATTTGCAGGAATATGTAGAAACAGCGATTTCTCAAAAAGCTGCGGTAAAATCAATTTCGCTTACCGACTTTAACAGTACTGACAGATGGGAAGTAGAGAAACCTGCTATGATGGAATTGAGCAGTGACTACTCCGAAAGTGGCGAAAAATCAATGAAATTTACTTCTCCTACAAGATTGCCAGGCTGGACTGAGAATTATTCACGTATTTATCATACACCCTATCTTTCGATATTATTCGACGGAGAAAATTGGGATGAATATAACCGGATTTCCTTCCGCATCCGTCCGGAGATGCCCGGCTTTAAGCAGGTTAGTATACATATCCAGCTGGTGAATGAAGGAGAGCAGCCTGTGCCTGATCGTTATTATAGGGAAGGCTGTCACAATATTAATCTAAAGAACCATACCTGGAATTCCGTAAATATCGAGATACCTAATGTATATCGTGACAAGGTCACAGCGCTTAAATTTGGTTATGATATGGTTGGTAATGAAAGAGAGGCAACAGAGACAGCCTGCTTCTACATAAAGGATCTAAAGCTTGAGAAGGTTGAGAAAGCTACAAAATATAAAGGTTGGGAGCCGGATGAAGGAACTTTACTTTTTTGCGGTTCGGGATATCAGCCAGGAGTAGAAAAATTCGCAGTTGCTCATAAAAACTGCAATGATAGTTTCCAACTAATTGATGCAAAAACTGGGCGAATTATATTAAAAAAAGAAGTTGAAAGGCTTTATACGCAGCAGGGAGATTTCTCGATTTTAGATTTCACAGAGGTGGAGGAAGAGGGTGTGTATCTTCTGATTTGCGGAGATATTCTATCCAGAACCTTTCCGATCGCTGTGGATGTCTGGGAGGACTCCATATGGAAGAGTATTAACTTGTTTTTCTGTGAACGCTGCGGCTACGAGGTTCCGGGTAAGCATAAATACTGTCACGGAAATGTGATCTGTCATCACGGTGATAAGAGTGTAATAGCAAACGGTGGCTGGCATGATGCAGCTGATATGTCGCAGAACCTGACTAATACATCAGATGCGGTTTATGCATTTTTTCGGGCAGCCGAGGAACAAAAAAGTAACAGCCCCCTGTTTGAACGTTTGATTGAAGAAGGAAAATGGGGACTGGATTGGATGCTGCGTACCCGATTTGATAACGGATACCGCAATACGGGAAGCGGAACCTCAGTATGGACGGGTAATATCATCGGAGCCTGTGATCAAGTAGACAGTGATGCACAGAATCTGGCGATAGAGAATTTTATGGCAGCGGCTGCGGAAGCATTAGCTGCCCGAGTTTTAAGAGATATTGATAACGAACAAAGTAATTATCTGATACAAGTTGCAAGGGAAGACTGGAATTACGCTTACATAGAACTGGACCATGAACAGTATGTTGCAACGATGGATCCGGCAAGGGTGTCTTCCCCGATTCTGCTTTATAGTATGGGTGCTCTGGCAGCCTGTGAGTTATACCTATTGACGCAGGATACGTTTTATTCGGATAAGGCAGCAGAAATAGCACAGCGTATCATAAATTGCCAGCAGCTTACGTATCCGGATTGGAATATTCCTCTAACTGGATTTTTCTATCGTGATATGGAGAAAACCCAGATACAGCATTATAATCATCGCTGCTATGACCATTCGCCTATTCTTGCACTGGAAAAGCTCTGTAAGCTTTTCCCTGAGCATAAAGACTGGGCAAGCTGGTATCACTCGATCGTATTATACACAGAATATTATAAAACCTCAGTGGAAGCAACAGCACCGTATCATATGTCTCCGGCTTCGATTTATCATATAGATGAAGCAAGACAGGATGAGGAGCTATTCTTAAATCAACAGGCCTTTGCCCATCCGGGTATGCTAGAGGAATATCTGACTCAGGTGAAAAACGGAGTTGAGCTTGGTGAGGGATATTATCTAAGGCGTTTTCCGGTATGGTTTAGCTACAGAGGCAACAGTGGACTTGTCCTGTCAGGTGGAGTTGCAGCTGCCTATGGAGCAAGTATCAGAAATGATCTTTCCTTACAAAAATTAGCGAGTCAGCAGCTGGAATGGATTGTTGGCAAGAATCCTTTTGGGCAGTCCTTAATGATTGGGGAAGGATATAATTATGCGACCCAATATGTTTGCCTACCCGGTGAAATGAGCGGAGGTATCTGCGTGGGTATAGAAAGCTATCAGGATGAGGATTATCCTTATTGGCCGCAGTGCAACAATGCTGTTTACCGTGAGGTGTGGGTACATCCGAGCATAAGGTATCTGCTGCTTTCCAGCCATTTGAATCAAAAGGCTCATTTGTATGGCTGGCTGACAGACGAACCGGGCATAAAGCTAGAGATAAAAAGTATAAAAGGTACAGCTTCCTATGAAGTAATGACGCATCCAAGAACCGGTGAATTCTCCATTCAACTGCCGGGCGGGGAATATCTGTGTAAATGCAAGGGACTTGAGAAACGGATTACTCTAATTGGCGGACAGGAATATGAGCTTAAGAATAACTTCGTTCAGATTAATTATCATTATGAAATCAATGACAATATGATTAAGCTACACCTAAATTCCAGTGGAAAGGGTAATTCTACATTATATTTTAAGGGTAATAATGTGGAGGAAATTGAGTCGATTAGCTTAGAACCAGGGAAGGACGTAGTTATTGATACCTATATAATAGACAGAAAGAGACCATGGATTATTACAATTTTTCCTGATCATAATATGCTTGATAAAATTGATATCTTCCCAAAGCTTTCGGGAAAGGAATAATGCGATGAAGGAAACAGTATTAGCCGTAGACCTTGGCGGCACAAAATTATTAATTGGTGAAGTAGATAGTGACGGTAAGATCTTGAATTCAAAAAAATATCCCTCCGGCTTTCTTGATCAGAAGCAGGCAGTAAAACTGTTATGCGATAGTATCGAGGATTATAGGAAGGAAATTGGATTTACCGGACAAAAACCAGTGAAAATGGGTGTGGGGCTGATCGGGCAGATTTCTCCGAAGACAGGTATGTGGATGATGATAGACCCGGGACGAAAAGCACCTACTCCAATCGCACAGCTACTTCGTGAAAAGTTTCAGCTGGAATGCTTTATAGATAATGATGTAAAAGCAGCTACCCTGGCGGAGCAGAAATTTGGAGCAGGGAAAGATATAGATGATTTTGTATATTTGAATATAGGGACAGGAATTGCTGCAGGCTTTGTCTCAAATCAGCAATTAATCCACGGCTGGCAAAATGATGCCGGTGAAATCGGACATAGTACAGTTGATTATAACAGCAATATCCCGTGTATATGCGGACGTTTTGGGTGTGTAGAGGCAATTGCTTCAGGAAGCGGAATGGATAAAAGGGTAAGACAGTTAATGGAGCGCTATCCTGCTTCTTCCTTATGTAAGGATGCGGTGAAGGGCTTTGTCAGTGCAGAAAGGATTTTTGAAGCAGCATGTAATAAGGATGTATTGGCGATGCGTGTTGCGATGGATGCAGCTGATGCGGCAGCTGAGTTGATCTTAAATATAGTATATATCTTTAATCCAAAAAGGATCGTCCTTGGGGGTGGTGTCGGAGGAAGTGAATGGATGAACGTGGAACTTCCTAAGCGCTTAAAGCTTCCTTGTATGGCAGAGGTCGAGGGTGGTGTGGTTACCTCATTACTAAATCCCAATACAGCGGGACTCATCGGCGCAGCTACTATAGCTCTTAAAGGGTAAACGATCATCAGTTTTACATCTATTTACTATAAATATATTATACATATGCTCAAATTCGTGATGTTTCGACAGAATGGAGGATTTTTATGAAAATTACAATAGAAAAGGATGAACGTGCATTTGATACCGCAGCCGCTTGGCGTATTATAGGACAGATGCTTAAAAAGCAAAATTCCGTCATAGGGCTTTCTACCGGACAGACTACCGGAGGCATGCACCGAATTGTATCAGAAATCTATCAGGCCTATCCCTTTGATGTATCAAAGGTTACGATCTTTAATGTGGATGAGCTGACTAATTTAGACCGCAGCTATTCGGGCAGCTGCTACACGATGATTTATGAGCAGCTTGTTAAGAATTTAGGTATTCCGGAGGATAATTTTATCATGCCTCCGACAATCTCAGATGATTTTAACTGGGAATGTCGTGTTTTTGAAAAGAAACTGGAAGAAAGGGGAGGCGTAGACCTTCAGATGTTAGGTATCGGCTATAACGGACATGTCGGTATTAACCAGCCCGGTACACCCTTTGAAAGCACCACCTGGGTATCACCTATGGACCCGATCTTTGAAGCAAGAGTACGAAAGGAGACAGGAGTAAGCGCAGAACAGGAGCTTGGGGGACTAACCCTTGGGATAAAAAATATCATGCATACAAAGCACTTAATTTTGGTAGCAAAGGGAGAAGCAAAAGCTGAAATTATAAAAAAGGCATTGTTCGGTCCCGTTAATTCCGATATGCCGGCTTCTATTGTACAACTGCATCCAAATTGTGAGGTATTACTAGATAAGGCAGCAGCCTCACAAATCATGGATTTAATTTAGTTGAAACAGGTAAAACCTGTCTTTAATAAAAATTATAGGAGGAATGTATTATGAGCAAAAAGAGATTTATTCTACTGGTATTGACATTAACGCTTAACGTATTCATGCTGGTAGGCTGTGGAGGGAAAGACAACAAAGAGGATAACACAAGTAACACCGCTGCTACCGCTACTCCTGATAATTCCGGTGCATCTGACACGGATGCAGATGCGAAGGATCCGGTTACAATTAAAGTAGTCAGCTCTTATGGTGCAGATGACGGTAATCGTAAAAACTTTGAGGATGGTATCAAGGGCTACGAAGAAAGTACCGGCAACAAGGTTACTGAATCTGCCAGCAATGCGAATGAAGAATGGAAAGCAAGTGTACAGGCTGATTTTCAAGTTGGTGCAGAACCGGATGTATTATTCTTCTTCAATGGCGTTGACTCCAATCCGTTAGTTGAAGCTGGTGCAGTTGTATCTATTGAAGAAATCCGCAAGGAATATCCTGATTATGCTGCTAATATGAAGGACGATATGATGGGTGCTTCCCCGATTGACGGTAAGAATTATTCTGTTCCTGTTAACGGTTTCTGGGAAGCTATGTTCTGCAACAAGACGGTTCTTGATGCGGCAGGAGTAACAGTACCTACAGATGGTTATACCTGGGACCAGTTTTTAGCTGACTGCGAGAAAATTAAGCAGGCAGGCTATACACCGATTGCTGTATCCTTCCATGAGGTTCCTCATTACTGGTTTGAGTACACGGTGTTAAATAACGGCGGTTTTGCAAATCACTTAAACGTTCCTGCTTCTGTAGAGGATGCAGCAGCAAAAGATTGGATCAATGGCTTAAATGATATGAAGGAATTATATGATAAGGGTTATTTACCGGAGAACGCTTTAAGCGCAGGCGATGCAGAAACCTTTCAGTTAATGGCAGATGATAAAGCGGCTTTTGCACTGGATGGCTCTTGGAAATGCGGCTGGTTTGCTGATAATGCAGATCCTGCTAATTTCTTTGTAACACTGCCCCCTACTAAAGAAGCGCGTAAAGCTACAGAGCTCATCGGTGGTATTTCCATGGGTTACTATATCACAACGAAAGCTTGGGAAGATGAGTCAAAAAGAGAGGCATGCGTTAAATTTGTTGAATATATGACATCTGATGATATGGTTTCCAAATTCTCCAGCGCAGGTAACGTAACTGCACTTAAGAATGGTGTAACACCGGATGCAAATGCAAATGATTTAATCAAATCTGTTGCAGATATGAACGGCAAAGTATCAGGTGTAATCGGTGCAGTACAGGATACGATCAGCGGAGAACAAAAGACAGATATCTTCGGTAATGTTAAGCTGATCTGTGATGGTTCTATGACACCGGAGGATGCCCTTACTTCCATGTTAGGTAAATAATAAATCCATAATAATTTATTAAATCAACATAAGTGTGGAAATATACATCAGTGATACATTTATAGGTTGACAGGATGTATATTTCCAACTAACATAAAATACCTACTCTTTGAATTAATATATATTTCGGCATGATCTCGTAAAGAGAGGCACTATGGATGTGCAGGGATGGAGGAAAATATGAACTCGATGATTTACAAAAACAAAAAACCTCTGTTAGTATTCTTAATACCAGCCTTTGTAATTATGTTTATTTATCTGTATTATCCTTTTGCTATGAATATTTATAATAGCATCTGTGATATTAAGGGGTTGGGACGGGCATCAACAGGAATTAACGGCCCTTGGTACCTAAATTACGTAAATATGTTCAGTGATCCGAATATGAGGATAGCATTATTCAATACCCTGAGATTAATGGTTTGTACAATAGTATTTCAGGTTGGTATTGCACTTGTATTGGCATTACTGATTGATAATATAAAAATAGGCAAGAACTTTTTTAGAATTGCTTATTTCTTTCCGATTATCATATCTGCTACAGCGCTTGGTCTGCTATTTAATCTAATATTCTTGTATGATGGCGGAATGCTTAATAATTTCATTGGTTTATTTACAGGAAAGGCTGTTAAAATCGACTGGAAGGATAAGGCTCATTGGATTATCACAATGTTTGCACCCATTATGTGGCAATATGTAGGCTTTTACTTTGTTGTAATCATTACAGGGCTTAATAATATTTCCAGTGAGATGTATGAGGCTGCGGCAATTGACGGAGCGAACGGCTTTAAGTGTATTCGCTACATAAAGCTTCCTCTGCTTCATAACGTATTATGCACCTGTCTGGTACTTGCAATTACGGGCTCTCTTAAGGTTTTTGATCTGCCCTGGACCATGATGCCGACTGGCATGCCACTGGATAAATCCTGGCTGACAGGTACTTATATGTATCATGTAACCTTTAATGCAAGTAATGTGGATTATGGTTCAGCGATTGCTATTGTGATTGTTTTACTTGGTATTATTATTTCACAGATTGTTAATACGATTTTTAAAGAAAAAGATTATTAATAGGAGGGAACGGTATGAATAACAGTCAGAGTAGGATCATCAAGAAAACACATCGTTCCAGAATTACCGTCGGTACTTTTTTTAAGTATTTAATGCTCTCCTTTTGGGCTGTTACAACAATATATCCCTTCATTTGGGTTTTTCTAAATTCGTTTAAGCCAAAGGGAATGATCTTAAGTCATTCATTTTCTCTTCCGCTACGGGACATGTTTACCTGGGATAACTATACAACAGCTTTTGAAAGAGTCAATATTTTAGGGGCTTATGTAAATAGTATTGTAATCTCAAGCAGTGTTACCTTTTTCGTATTATTCTTTGCTGGCTTTGCGGCTTACGGTATGTCACGTTATGTCTTCAGGGGAAGAAAAATTCTACATTCAGCGGTGATTGCAAGTATGATGTTCCCAATCTTTGCGACGATTATTCCGGTATTTCGTATGCAGTTTCATTGGGGAATTGTGAATACGGAAAGTTTACCTCTTACCTGGCTTAGTGTTATTTTACCGCAGGTAGCCGGTAATCTTGCTTTTGCAATCATTGTTTTAATGGGCTATATCAGCTCGGTTCCTATGGTTCTTGAAGAGGCTGCCTTTATGGAGGGCTGCAGTATCTATCAGATTTTTCTTCGTATTATATTGCCGGTGGCAAAACCTAGCTTTGCTACGGTTGCTATCTTTACCTTCCTATGGAGCTATAATGATTTATTTACACAGATGTTCTTCCTGCGTTATAAAAATACCTATACGATAACAAGACTTTTGAATGAAATCAGTAGTAAATCCGGTGTAAATTACGGACTTATGGCTTCGGCAGTGGTGCTGGTTGTAATACCTGTCTTGATCTTATATATCATTTTACAGAAGCAGATTATTAAGGGAATGACTGCCGGTGCAGTAAAAGGTTAAAGTAAGGGATGGGAAACTGATGAGAATTATAAGAACGAAGGATTATAAAGAAATGAGCAGAAAGGCAGCTAATATTATTTCTGCGCAAATTATTACGAAGCCGGATTGTGTCCTTGGCTTGGCAACAGGGTCAACGCCGGTAGGCACCTACAAGCAGCTGATTGAATGGTATCAGAAGGGTGATTTGGATTTTAGCAAGGTGACAACGGTTAACTTAGATGAATATAAGGGATTACCTAAATCAAATGCTCAGAGCTATTATTATTTTATGAATAATAACTTTTTTCAACATATTAATATACGGCCGGAATACACTTTTATTCCGGATGGGATGGAGCCGGATAGCGAAAAGGCCTGCAAGGCTTACAGTGATATGCTAAAGAAGGTCGGAGGCATGGATTTACAGCTTCTTGGACTTGGCCATAATGGTCATATTGGCTTTAATGAACCGGATATCGCATTTGAAAAGGATGTGCACTGTGTGGCACTTTCAAAAAGTACTATAAAGGCAAATGCAAGATTTTTTAAGTCAATTTCTGAGGTTCCTACCCATGCGTATACTATGGGTATTAACACAATCCTACAGGCGAAAAAAATACTCGTGGTGGTAAGCGGGCAGGAGAAAGCCGAAATTGTAAAAAAAGCATTCTTTGGACCGGTAGCACCTGAGGTACCCGCATCCATTCTGCAATTGCATAAGGATGTGACGGTTGTTGCCGATCAGGCAGCATTATCAGAGGTAACGCATTTGCTAAACTAACATAACATGCCTGCCCTTTGAATTAATTTGTGCGCTGCCCAAATTCGCAGGTTATGGCAGCATGGGAGGTTAGGTTGAAAAGAAGTACATTTTTCAACCGGCAAAAAGCACTAAGAGTGCTTTTCGCTCAGTATTTGTATGCCGCTTAAGCGGCAGATAGAGGTTATTATGATTATTAAAAACGTCAGAATTTATAGGGAAGATTATCAATTTCATACCGGTGACCTCTATATCAAAGGGAATAAGATAGCTGCTGAGCCGAGTGTTAATGATACGATATTTGACGGTGAAAATGCTTATGCAATTCCAGGATTAACAGATATCCATTTTCATGGCTGTGTTGGTTATGATTTTTGTGATGGTACAAAGGAGGCATTTGCTGCCATCGCAAGCTATGAAGCTTCTCAAGGTGTGACGCAGATTTGCCCGGCGACTATGACTTTACCGGAGGAAGCTTTATCCGGAATTTGCAGAGCAGCAGCTGCCTATGATAATAAAGAAGGTGCAGTATTTTGCGGTATTAATATGGAAGGCCCATTTGTCTCAAGAGCAAAGAAGGGGGCTCAGAACGGAGCTTATATCCATAAGCCGGATGCAGAAATGTTCCACCGGTTAAATGAACTATCCGGGAAGCAGATTAAAATAGTTGCATTGGCGCCCGAAGAAGAAGGGGCATTGGAATTTATCGATGCGGTGAAGAAGGCTACGATTATATCTATTGCACATACTACAGCAGATTATGAAACCACTATGAAAGCAATGGAAAGAGGAGCGAGCCAGGTTACGCATTTGTATAATGCGATGCCGCCCTTTTCTCATCGTGCTCCGGGTGTCATAGGCGCTGCTATGGATACGGAAGCTTCCTATATAGAATTAATCTGTGATGGAATTCATATTCATCCCGCTATGGTACGTGCTACCTTTCGTATGTTTCAGGAACATCAAATTATACTGGTGAGTGACAGTATGATGGCTGCTGGAATGGCGGAAGGGGAATATAACCTTGGCGGTCAGACAGTATATGTGAGCGGGAGAACGGCAAAGCTGAAAGACGGCACAATTGCAGGTTCGGTATCTAGTCTCATGGATTGTATGCGATCTGCGGTTAAGATGGGAGTACCTTTAGAAACTGCGGTAAGATGTGCCGCCGTAAATCCGGCGAAAAGAATAGGCATCTATGATAAATATGGCAGTATCACCGTCGGTAAAATCGCGAATCTAGTTTTACTAAAGGAGGATTTGAAAGTCAAATCAGTATTTATGAATGGAGAGGTCGTTTAAACCATAACACAATAGCCAATAGAAAACCTATAAACAAAATAAAGACGCAGATAGCATCCACCATAAACAATTCTGCTGTACTAACCCCTGCAGTAGGTGCATTATTAATGTTTTCGATAGAATAGCTCTCAGTAATGTCATAACCTGCTGAGTCGTATAATTTCAGGCTTAATACGTTGTTATTTGGTTTATCATATATTTGAACAAAAGCCTTTTTCGTGATATCACCTGAATATACTATTTTCCCTTTTGAAAAAGCTCCAGTATCAATAAATTCAAAGTGTTTCGCACGAGCGTCAGGAAGGAATCCGTATATTGCAAATTTACTATTATTACCACGGAACAAGTATTGGGAAACCGGATAGCCTGTACCATAATTGGCATCATATATCACGTATTTTCCATTCCAACCACGTTTTAATCGAACCATCCCTTTAAAATTGTTCCCATACTGGTTATCAGAAAACACAACATACATCCATCCGTTATCCTTATGAATGAATTGAAGCTCAGCTTTCACATTGCTACTAAATATATAATGCCTGCTCAGCAACACAAAAATCCTTATAAATGCTGAAATTACTGGCATTTTCTGCTATAATTAATGCAAGGAAAACACTGTTTTTTTTAAAAAAACCTTGCAGGAAGTGATGAGTATGTATA
>JAEZTJ010000083.1 GCA_023421505.1 Bacillota bacterium | reverse complement strand
GAAAATTAGGCAGGCTTATTAAGTGTACCCAAAAACTGCTTATAGAATCTAAATCATTAAAATAGCTCTTCATCCAGTATTTGAGGGGGATTCAAAGAATCCCACCCCAAGACTTGACAAAGAGCCTCAAAAAAGCGGAAGGATTCTTACTCCTTCCGCCTAATCATATCATATATATTTAGTTTCGTTCCAAAGTCTACATAGATAATCTGCTGCGGATGCGGGCAGCTTTCCATCTCATTTCCATCTGTATCAGTTATTCTCTTTACGATGGTTTCTATAGTGTCCCCATTCGGCTTAATAATTTCTACTGCTTCACCCACACAGAATTTATTCTTCTGTTCCAACTCATAATAACCATCTTTTTCACCCAATATCGTTCCAAGATAGGTGTAGGCCTTCTCATAAGTATTATGGTCATAGATCTGGTCTTCGTGGGTTGGCTTGTCAAAGAAAAATCCGGTAGTAAACTGACGATTTACACCCTTTTTTATCTCTTCCATGTAACGGGGTCTATTTTCCTCGTATAATTTAGGATCATCATAATAATCATCAATCGCCTTCCGGTAGGTTCTAGCTACGGTTGCTACATATAACGCTGTTTTCATACGGCCTTCTATCTTAAAGCTATCAATACCAGCCTTTATAAGCTCGGGTATATATTCAATCATACAAAGATCCTTCGAGTTAAAGATATAGGTTCCTCTCTCATTTTCTTCAATCGGCAGATATTCACCGGGCCTGGTCTCTTCGACAATATGATATCTCCAGCGGCAGGAATGGGTGCAGGCGCCCATATTGGCGTCTCTTCCTGTAAAATAATTACTGAGTAAGCATCTGCCTGAATATGCAATACACATCGCTCCGTGAATAAAGGTTTCAATCTCCATTTCTGCTGGGATATTAGCTCTTAATTCAATTAGCTCCTGTAAAGACAACTCTCTCGCAGATACAACTCTTGTTGCACCCAGCTTATGCCAGAAGCGATAGGTTTCATAATTTGTATTATTTGCCTGTGTACTGATATGCAGTTCTATTTCCGGTACTTCCTCCAAAGCAATACTAAACACACCTGGATCGGAGATGATTAGTGCATCCGGCCGGTTTTCACCGAAGGCCTTAAGCTCCTTAAAGTATCGGCGTATACCGGCAAGATCCTGATTATGTGCAGTGATATTGGCGGTAACATAGACCTTCTTGCCATGTTGATGGGCAAACTCAATCCCATTTATCATATCTTTCATGGAAAAATTCTTTGCCTTAGCCCGAAGACCGTACAGATCACCTCCGATATATACCGCATCAGCACCATAGATTACAGCTGTTTTCAGTGTTTCTAAATTACCGGCAGGTATTAGTAATTCCGGTTTTTTGATATCCATTCGTATGATCCCTTTCTTATACAAAAGGGCTGTTACAAATGAAAGTAATTCATATTTCCATGAGTAGTAAAAGAATATCACCTCTCAAACAAATATTACATCCAGGTAATTGCGAAATTATATTAACTTCCACTTCGGAATAGTTGTACTTTGTATTCAATACATATAGTTAATAATGTTTCGCAATCACCTAAAATATTACATCACTTTGTAACAGCTCTTATTATCCATTCTATTGCATCTTCCGGTGACTTAGAGCTACCCCATCGCCTACCGGCAGTATCACAGATTCAAGCTCTTCCATATGGGTTATTGAGTAAAGATATTCTCTCATTCTGGAATGTATCGTTCTGTCACGCCTTGTGATACTATACCTTGAATTAATCACTGTGCCGTCCTGCAACACATTATCGGTAACCAGTAACCCCTGCTTTTCCAGAAGCTTCATCAATTCCGGCAGAAAGCTCATATACTGCGCCTTAGCCGCGTCTAAAAAAATAAAATCATAGGCAGCCTCTTCAGCAACTAAAGCCTTCAATACCTCAAGTGCTTCCCCTTTTCTCAAGGTAATCTTATCTTTATAAGGAAATACCTGATTGGCTAAATTTTTTTCCGCTTCAACTAAGCGCATCGGAACCTTTTCGATCGTAGTTATCGTGCAATCTTTATGAGTATATTCACTCATAAACAAGGCGGAAAAGCCAATGGCTGTTCCGACCTCTAAAATGCGCTTTGGCTGCTTAAGCTGAAGTAAAAATTTTAATAAACCCTGGGTTTCCTTTTTGATAATGGGCACATGGTTTTCGAGTGCAGTTTTTTCAAGCTCAAGGAGCTCAGGTGTATTTTCCACCGCCAGAGAATTGATATAGGCTGTTATTCTTTCATTAATTATCATTCACTATCATGCCCTTCCTGCAATCCAATTCTATTGCGGCTTTAATCGGTAGCGGTATCCTGATCTGTTTTCTCATCTGTTTTTGTATCAGCTTCTGTATCTTCATCCTTAATGAGTGATTGTGTATAGTCCGTTATGACTGAAAGGATTTGATCATAAGTCATGGAGGTATTTAGCTTGTAGGTTCCTGGCATGATTACTGAATGCTCCAATTTAAGCTTCAAATAAAATGCATACTTATTCTTAATGAGCACGTTTGCTTCCAGCTTACTTGCAACATCCATCGTAGAATCACCTTTAATAATCTGAAAAATAACATCGGTGCCCGGTGCCTTCTCTACTGTAACAGGTCCATATAACTGATAGGTGAAATCGAAGGCTGCCTTGCTGACATTAATGATTACTATTACAATCAATATATAGAACATAATGTTCAATAACAAACGCAACACAAAGCTTGTTACTTTCATTGTTAATTTAACTGATGTGGAATTAGCCGCCATATTTCACCTCTCTATCCTTATGCGAAGAATTATCGCATTCTTTTAACTCCATTTAATATTATATGCAATATTCAGTTGTATCTTCAATACTATTTTACCTTATCCCAAAAGCATAAGAATATCTCAGGTTGTTTTCAAGAATTATCTGAATATCTAATCAGAATATCTTTAACCTATAAGCAACCATGCTTTCTGCGCATAAATCATGAAAAATACAACTTAGCAATTCTTTTAACGCCCGCATACCTTACTCAGGACTACTTGTATGATCTATACTTCCATAATAATCGGCAGTATCATAGGATTTCTTTTTGTCTTCTTCCAGATAAAATCACTTAAGGAATCCTTAATCTCTGTTTTCATCTTACCCCAATCGGTATTGTTACGGCTCAAGCACTTTTCAAGTGCCTTCTCCACAATAACACGAGCCTCCTCCATGAGATTTTCTGATTCTCTCACATATACAAAGCCTCTGCTTACAATATCCGGCCCAGCCATTACCTGATTGCTGTATTTCTCTAAGGAAATAACTACGATAATCAGACCGTTCTCGGATAACAGCTGCCTGTCTCTGAGTACAATATTACCTACATCTCCTACACCAAGGCCATCAACAAGAATACCCTGTGCAGTTACCTCTCCTGTAATTGCAGCCTTCTCCTGCGATAAGGTAAGTACCTTTCCGGAGGATAATATAAAGATGTTTTCCTTTGGAATACCCAAAGTTTGTGCAAGTTCAGCATGTCTAATCAGATGCTTATATTCGCCATGCACAGGTACTGCATACTTAGGCTTTGTTAAAGTGTAGATTAGTTTAATCTCTTCCTGACAGGCATGACCGGACACATGCGTATCCTGATAAATTACCTTTGCACCTTTCATCGAGAGTTCATTAATTACCTTGGATACGGCCTTCTCATTGCCTGGTATCGGTGTAGAGCTCAAAATCACTACGTCACCGGGCTTAATCGTTACCTTCTTATGAATGGAAGCAGCCATTCGCGGTAAAGCTGCCATCGTCTCGCCCTGACTTCCGGTTGTTATTAATACCAGCTGATCATCGGAATAATTCTTCATCTGTTCAATATCAATCAGCATATTCTCTGCCATCTTAATATAGCCCAGCTCCATAGCAGTGGTTATGATATTAACCATACTTCTGCCTTCAATTACAATCTTTCTGCCGTATTTTGTGGCAGAATTAATCACCTGCTGCACCCTGTCAACGTTAGACGCGAAGGTTGCGACGATAATACGCTGTTTTGCATTATCCGCAAATATATTATCAAAGGTCTTACCTACTGAGCTCTCCGACATCGTATAGCCGGGACGCTCAACGTTCGTGCTGTCACAAAGAAGCGCCAGCACACCCTTCTTGCCAATCTCACCAATTCTTTGTAAATCTATCGGCTCACCAAATACTGGTGTATAATCCACTTTAAAATCACCGGTATGGAATATAATTCCTGCAGGTGTAAAAATCGCAAGTGCAGAAGCATCTGCAATACTATGGTTTGTCCTTATGAATTCTATTCTAAAGCATCCAAGATTAATAGACTGACCATGCTTGATAACCTTACGCTTTGTATTCTTTAATAAATTATGTTCCTTTAATTTGGTCTCAATAATCGCAGTTGTTAGCTTAGTAGCATAGATTGGAATATTGATTTCCTTTAATACATAAGGCAGAGATCCAATATGATCTTCATGCCCGTGTGTAATAACAAAGCCCTTAACCTTTTCAATATTCTCCTTCAGATAAGTAACATCCGGGATTACGAGATCAATTCCTAACATCTCATCCTCAGGAAAGGATAAACCGCAATCAATTACGATAATGTTATCTTCATACTCAATTGCTGTGATATTCATACCAATCTGCTCTAAGCCGCCAAGCGGTATGATTTTTACACCTTTAAAATCACTTACTCTGCTATTATTTTTATCATTCTCCTTTAAATCTGTCTGTTTCATTACATTCTTTTCTTTTTCTTTCAAATAATTGCACCTCCAATGGTTTATGTACTGTATCTATCCATTAACTAAGTGCATTCGATATGAACTAACTGATTGATTATCAGTTTAACCACAATATAGATTATAACACCTTATATTGTTAATCAGAATCAATAGATTTATTTGCCTCTGCATTTTTTACAGCGACCATAAAGCTTAACTTCATGGTCAGCCACCTCAAACCCCATCGTTTCTTTTATCCGTGCTTCTAATGTTTCCAACAGATCATCCTGAAACGCATAAATGCTTCCGCAATCCAGGCATATTAAATGATGATGATGGTGACCCGCTTCTTCCTTGCCTTTTTTACAAATCTCGTAACGTACATATCCATCATCTAGATTTAATTTATCTATTAGACTTAATTCTGATAACACTTGAATTGTCCGATAGACAGTTGCTATTCCAATCTCTGGGTATTTCTTTTTGACATAATCGTATATTTCTTCCGCTGTCAAATGTTTTCCAGGTCTATTGTTCAATACCTCGAGAATCGCGACCCTCTGATTTGTTACTTTTAGTCCGTTCTGTTTCAGTAAGTTCTTGAACTGCTCCTGATTTTCAGGCATATCATCACCTATTTTCATCTAATCATATCTATGCAATTAATATAATTCTATATCCTCTAATAATTCTTTAAAAATACCGGCAACAAGCTCCAATTCCTTATCGTCTTCTACAATATCATAGATTGCATCTTCATCGGTATCCTTTGAGATATCCTTTAAAATGAGCGCCTCTGCATCTTCATCCTCTTCTTCGCCCGTGCTGACTAAAAGATAATCTATACCACCAAGCCGAGTCTGTTCCAACACATGAAAATTTACTTTTTCTCCATCATCTGTAGTAAATGTTATTTCATCCGGCTTATTACTCATAAAAATCCTCCATTCTGCCGTAACATCACGAATACTTACGTCAGTACAGTATCCGTATAATGAATTGTAAAACAATTCACTTTATCCTAAATCAATGTATCTTATCAAAAAACCTTTCAGTTAAGTATGAGCTATAAATAATCTTTCTATTAGATCAATAACAGATATTCGGTCACGTTTTTATCAACTTTTCAAGCGTCACTCATCTAAACTATCTCATGGTTTTTATATTTCTTCCTCATCGTTACGATTCTTAAGCAAATCAAGATATCCCTGTAATATGATAACTGCTGCCAGTTTATCAACTACCTTCGCCTTCTCTTCATAATTAAGCCTTGCCTCTGATAACACCTGATTGGCTGCTACTGTAGTAAGCCTCTCATCCCAAAGAATTACCTCCAGTCCTATTCTCTGTCTGAGTCTTTCAGCAAACTCTTCAGATTTAACTGCCCTGTCACCTATGGTATTATTCAGATGTTTCGGATAACCAAGTATAATTTTCTCCACGTCATATTCCGTAATTAACACTTCGAGTCTTGCTAATGTCTGCCGAAGCTTATTTTCTTGTTTGCGGCGGATAACCTCCACTCCCTGTGCAGTCATTAAAAGTGCATCACTAATAGCAACTCCGACTGTTACAGAGCCATAATCCAACCCCATTATTCTTCCCATTCATACCTCCGTATTAAGCCTCTGCAACAGAACTAAACTTATGAATACCATCTAAGTGCTGTGATTAATTTCTTTATTAATGTAAAAGCGTAACAATTCCTCAACAATCTCATCACGTTCCACTTTCATAATCAAGCTTCGAGCACCCTTATGGCTCGTTATGTAGGTTGGATCACCTGACATAACATATCCCACAATCTGATTTAGCGGATTATAGCCCTTCTCTGTCAAAGCCAGATACACCAACCGAATAACATCACTGACCACAATCTCTGTATCCTTATGAACCTTAAAGTATTGTGTATTATTAGCTTTCTGCATTATCTCACTTCCTCTTCCATTCAATCATTTCCGCACGCAGATCTTCTCATATATATTACCATTCAAGTATTACTTATTATATTAATATATTTAGCCAAAAAATTCAATGGATTATTTCACAAAGCAGAATTTCCTCTGTTAAATTATTACATACATTTACTCTGAAAATGCTGTTAGATAAATTTCTTTCACAAGGAACAGCCATTTTTAAATATCTTTCGTTATGACCCACCTGATACGTAACCCCATCAAGGATTATTTCTTCTTCAAATAGAACTTTCTCAATTTTGCCCAAAAAACCTGCTTTATATTCCTGTGACATAATTTCTGATAGAGCAATCAGTTCATTACTTCTTATATTCTTTATCTCTTCTTTAATTTGGTCAGTCATCACTGCGGCTTTGGTTCCTGCCCTTTTCGAATATTTAAAGACATGGATATGGGAAAAACCAATCTTTTTCACAAAACAGAGCGTCTCCTTATATTCTTCTTCTGTCTCTCCCGGAAAACCAACTATAATATCAGTCGTGAAGGAAGGCTGCTCAAAATATCTTCGAATCAGTAATACTCGCTCATAGTATTCCTCTGCACTGTATTTACGATTCATGCGTTTTAAAACGGTATCGCTGCCGCTTTGTAAAGATAAATGAAAATGAGGACAGAACTGCTTCACTCTAGAAATTGACTCAAGGAATTCTTCCGTAATAATTCTGGGCTCCAAAGAGCCTAATCTGATCCGCTCCACGCCTGTTATGGAACCTATTCTTATAATAAGCTCAGCTAGTGGAAGATTCTCGTACCTAATATTATCCTGACTTTCTGTCTCTGACACTTCCTTCATACCGTCAATTAATACCTCTTCTGACTCGTTCTTCATCCTGGGAGCCAACAAATCATTTACTTCGTTTATTCCGGCAGCTGTTATATTCACCTTAGATTTCGCCTGATTTTTTATAAAATCCGTACCGTAGGAAGAGATATGAATGCCTGTGAGCACAACTTCCTTATACCCTTTCTTTACCAGTTCTTCGATTTCATTCACTATTTCATCTTCTCTGCGGCTTCTTACCCTTCCTCTGACATAAGGTATGATACAGTAGGAACAAAAGCGGTTACAGCCATCCTGAATTTTTATGAAGGCTCTAGTTTTTTCCATAGTGGTTATTACGCTTAACGCCTCATAATCTCTTTCCTCATTAATATCTACAACCAGTTCTTCCTTAATTTTGCTGTCTCTGCATCGTTCTACCATGGTTACGATATCTGTCTTTTTATTATTGCCGACTACGAGATCAACGGCACTATCTTGCAGCAAAGCCTCCTCTGACGCCTGAACATAACAGCCGACTGCCGCTATGATTGCTTCAGGGTTTCTGCCTTTCGCTTGATGCAGCATCTGGCGCGATTTACGATCTGCAATGTTAGTAACTGTGCAGGTATTCACTACATAGACATCTGCAATTTCCTTAAAATCCACTATATCATAACCTGCCGCCTCAAACATTCCTCGCATAGCCTCTGTCTCATAGGAATTCACCTTACATCCGAGGCTTAAAAATGCTGCTGTTTTCTTCATGTAGCTCTTTTTCCTTTCTTACCGGTATTAATACATCTAGCTGTTACTATGTACTCACTTATTTGGAATGTTTTCCCGTAAAATGGGATCAATATATAGATAAAAATTTATTCTCCTACCTATACAACTTTTCCTCTTTTTTTTATGGATTTTGTATATTGACTTTTAATTTGTTAAAATATAGTATATACATATACTGAATAAAGGAGGATATATATATGAAGACAGTTAAGATATCTTTAAATTCAATTGATAAGGTAAAAGCTTTTGTTAATGACGTTACTAAATTTGATTCCGATTTCGATTTGGTATCCGGTAGATACGTTATAGATGCAAAATCCATCATGGGTATTTTCAGTCTTGATTTATCAAAGAATATTGACTTAAATATACACAATGATGAGAATATGGATAGCATCCTTGCAATTTTAAAACCATATATCGTTGACTAATGAAAGTTTTTGAAGAGGTTGTCACTAGTGACGACCTTCTTTTTTTTCTAAAAGATATCTTCAACCGGGATTTCTCCATTCCCCGGTTGAAGCAGATCTTGGTACCAGAATCTATTCTGAATTCAATTCTTTATCCGATTGCTATCACTTCAACCGTATTCAAAGCGGTTTCCATTAATTCATTAATTTTCTCATCCAGCTTCTGTTCTGATTTTTTGATTACCTTAACACTTGGTCTGGTTACAGGATGCTTTGCTACAAATATTGTACAGCAATCCTCAAAAGGCTGAATAGAGGTCTCGAAGGTATCAATTTTTTCAGCAATCTCCACAATATCCTTCTTATCAAATGCGATTAACGGACGATATACCGGCATGGTACAAACCTCATTGGTAGCTGCCAGACTATACATGGTCTGACTTGCTACCTGTCCTATACTTTCTCCAGTTATAAGGCCTAGGCAGCCCTCCTGCTCTGCTAAGTGCTCAGCGATTTTCATCATATATCTTCTCATAATGATGGTAAGCTCCTCATGAGGGCATTGATCATAAATATATAACTGAATATCGGTGAAGTTAACAACAAACAGCTTTAGCTTACCGGTATATTTTGAGATCTTCTCAGCCAGCTCTACTACCTTCTGCTTTGCTCTGTCACTGGTATACGGCGGAGCATGAAAATAAGTTGCCGCTAGGGATACACCCCTTTTTGATATCATATAACCGGCAACAGGACTGTCGATACCACCGGACAAAAGTAACATTGCTTTACCGCCGCTTCCGACAGGCATTCCGCCAAGTCCCGGTATAATAATTGAATATACATAGCTTTTATTTCGAACCTCAACTGTAAATCTGACAGAAGGCTCATGAACATCAACCTTTAATTCAGGAAAACGGTTCAGTAAGTAGGCACCCATTTCTATACAGATCTCAGGTGAAGTGAGGGGGTATTTTTTATCTGCACGCTTTGCTTCTACCTTAAAGGTAATATGGCGATCCGGATACATCGCTTCAACATAATCTCCAACACCCTTCGTGAGGCTGTCCCAATCAGAATTCTCTATAACAGCAACAGGACAGATTGAGGAGATACCAAATACTTTAGTAAGCGCGGAAACAGTCTCCTCATAATCATAAGTCTCCGGACATTCGACAAAAATTCTTCCCTGCTCCTTGCTGACATTATACTCTCCTAATGATGTAAGTGCCTCCTTGACCCGGTCTCTTAAGGCATTTTCAAATATATATCGGTTATTTCCTTTCAGTCCTATTTCTGCGTACTTAATTAAAAAAGCTTTAAACATAGTAACCTCCCTGCTGCCTATAACAGCTTAAAAATTTAAGTGAACATCAAATTCACTTTACAGAAGTAGGCTTTGTCGCTTTACTTCCTGTAGCTTATGAATTTATCTTCTGGTATATCTTTTCAGTGTAGGTAAGATCAGTTTGATCTGCTCTAAAGTATACTCTATCTCTTCCTTTGTCGTCCGATCAGACATTGAAATGCGTAATGTGGAATCCATCAAATCCTTCGGCAGTCCAATTGCAGTTAAGGTTACGCTCGGTGTTGGATGGTGCGAGCTGCAGGCAGAACCTGCAGACACATATACTCCCTTCTCTTCAAGCGCATGTAAAAACACTTCACTGCGTACTCCCTGAAAACTGATACTCATAATGTGCGGAGCAGTTTTCTTCAGCTGCTCTAATTCAAAGGTATCCGTGCATTCCATCGGTAAACCATTCATCGTTACACCCTCAAGCTTACTTACTTCCTTAAGAAAGCTTTGCTTTAAACTGTACAAACGCTCTATTTTCTCTTCAAAATTAACATAAAGCTCCGAAACAGCTTGTCCTAAGCCAGCAATAGCCGGGACATTCTCTGTTCCCGAACGAAGATTCCTCTGATGTCCCCCGCCGAACATAGTCGGATTAAGCTTGACCTTATCACTGACATATAATGCACCAATTCCTTTTGGTCCATGTATCTTATGCCCGCTGAAGGACAGTAAATCAATTCCGATCCGTTTAGGATATATTCGATATTTTCCGAAAGCCTGTACTGCATCAACATGAAGGATTATATCTTTTTTTCTTGCTTTCAGTTCCTTAGCAAGCTCCTCAATATCCTGTACCGCTCCAATTTCGTTATTAACATACATGATAGAAACAAGGATTGTATTCTCTTTGATCAGTTCATATAATTTTTCTTTGACCAGCTTGCCGGAGGCATCCACAGGTGCAAAGCTAATTTCAAAACCATTTTCCTCAAGATGAACCAGTGGCTGATGCACGGACGGATGTTCTATCCTTGTTGTAATAATATGATTACCTCTTCTTCTATTAGCCATCGCAGTACCAATCAGAGCAAGATTATTTGCTTCCGTACCTCCTGAGGTAAAAAGAATTTCCTTCGGCTCTACCTTCAAACTCCCGGCAATCATAGCCGCAGCATCCTTCATATACTGTTCTGCCTTCAGACCTAAGCGATGCATAGAAGAGGGATTCCCGTAATCTTCATACATTACCTTAGCCATAAGGTCTCTGACTTCTTCCGTGACCTTTGTTGTTGCCGAATTATCCAAGTATACTTCCATTGTGTCCTCCACGCTGCTATTAACAGCTTGTATATTAAAGAAATTTCTTATTCCTTTTACTTCATGCAGATTTCATATGCCATCTATTCTTTACACTGGTGCTTATTCACTATAGATTGTTCTATTCTTTTCAAGTATTTTTAAAATCCGAAATGGATTAACACTCATTTCACCACTAGGAGAATTCACATAAACTCCAAGATGAAGATGAACATCAAACTGTCCGATTGTTCCTTCTTTCCCATACCCGCTGTCCCCCATAAATCCAAGGAGCTGCCCGGCAATCACTGCATCACCCTGCTTTAGCTCTGGTGCATAGGAAGCCAGATGGGCATAATAAAAATAGCCTCCGGATGCAGACCGAATGCCTATCCGATAACCTCCTTGTTCCAACCATCCCAGCTTTTCCACTGTTCCATCCGTTATACTGATTATTGGGAAATAGCCTCTTAAATTATTAGAAGCCATTAAATCCGTACCCTCATGCTTTCTGTCACCGCCATAGGTTCTTGGCTGTCCCCAGGTGTCCGCGTATGCAACATCTGCATCACCCTGTATAACTTTAGGCACCGGAAAATAGATCAAATCCTTCAAGATCGCCGCGTAATAGCCGTAAAGCTCTTTAAAACCTGGGCTTTGGGACAATCTTCCAATACCACGGCAAAAGGTTTCCTGATCAATGGGTGAATGCTCTGTTAAATCATACGAGGATGCCATCATACTAAAGGTGAGATAGCCAATCTCATCGGCATAAGGCATATTATTTAAATATGGCTCCTTCTTCATTATAACCGATGAACGCTTAACAGCCTGATCTAAAATGTCCTCCTTAAACATTAGATTTCGAAAAAGATCATAATCAATATCCTCAGAGGCCATTTTCTTGATTAGTAGTTCACTTTGTAACAGCTTTAATTCAAATACAGTCACAAATAGGACAGTTATTAACATAAGCATCGTAAAAAAATATGCTCTTTGCTTTAGAGGCTTCATTCTATACCACTACCAATCCTTAATAATATTCCCAATTCTGATACCAGATTATTAGCTTAATTTCCTGATAAATCGGGACACATCATTATATGGTTGTATAACGGGTATTATAACAAAACCTGTAATAATTATTATTGATAACTCAATATTTATAACTACAAATCGAAAAAACTTTAATTAGCTGTACTTAAAGTACCTGTGGTCTTGGTTTCTGCCTCAGCATTTATGCCTGCGGAAGCTCCACCTGTGGTATTATCTCCAAAGATAAAGCTATGCAGAGCTTCAATATTCTTTTCATAGTCAGGAATGAGCACAGACATTCCGCGTACCTTCACATTATCCTCAAAAGCTCCGTCAACCGGAACTCTAAGCTGCTCGATATTTCCTGTATTCATTCCCATATCTATGAAGTTATTTAATAGCATCTGGAAGCATTTGCTATCAATATCAGTCGTGATCATATCAAGGAATTTGAACATCATAGAGGCCAGATTTGCCTTATTTTCTGTCTTACACTTTTCAAATATAGCATTTAATACTATTCTATGCCTGTCTGTTCGTCCATAATCATTATTATTCCCCGTAATTGTAGATCTTTTACGCACACGGGAATAACCAAGTACCTGATTACCATTCAGGATTTGTTTCCCTGCTTTTACATTTCTGTAAGCTGGATTAGAGATATAGTTAGTTGAATTCAGATATTTAGCTTCTCCATCCGTAAGTGTTATCTCTAGGCCTCTAAGGTCATTAATAATTTTCTCGAAATTTTCAAAGTTAACCATAACGCAGCCATCTAATCTTAAGTCCAAATTCAATGCAATTGTTTGATACAGAAGATCTAAACCGCCTTTCTCAAAAGCAGTATTGAGTTTATTCTCCTTGTATCCCGGAATCTGTACCAGCATATCTCTCATTAAGGAGGTTAGCTTTAAGGATTTATTTTTTGTGTTCATTGTAGCAATTACGATAACATCGGTACGTCCCCTTGCGTCACCCATACCGATTGCTTCTTCTCCGAGAATAAGAATATTATATACGCCGTCCTCTTGTCTTCCCTCTCCGGGATGATCCGGCCAGACTATCGTACTTGGATCAAGCTCAGGCGCGGTCGAATTTAAATCTTCCTCATCCAGATAATCTATATCGGCAGTTACATCTGTACTATCACCAAAACTCTTCGTTCTGCTGTCCCATATACTGCCGCTAATGTTAACTCCCATCCTCATCAGCAGTTGATTACCCGGCTTTGTAAAGCCAAAGAAAAAACCGAACCCAACAATACAAAGTAAGGTAAGTAAGACCCCGCTTTGGATTTTAAACAGACGCTTTTTTTTCTTAGCCAAAATGATATCAGTGGCTTCGGTATCCATTTCCTTACTAATCTGTCTGGCTAATGCTTCGTTAATTCCATTCAGCTCTTCATTTACAACTTCACTATCTGCTTCCTCTGATAACTTTATTTTTATCATTCCTTCTTCTTCTGAAGCAGGTTCTATTTCCGAAGCTGAAGCAGCATACATTTCCTTTGTCGGTTTGTCGCCAGTATTTATATTATCTTTCAAATCCTTGTCAGCTGTTATCGCTTTTATTTCCTTCACTTGTGTACTATCTACTGTATTATCAGCTGTACTATCTACTGTACTATTTTCTGTTTTACGTATTGAATTATCGGTTGATTTTTCTCTTAATTGTACTTCTTCATTTCCATACTTTTCTTGCAGCTTAGGAGCTTGCACTTCATTTAATTTCTCATTAGCAGTATCTTCTGGCAATCCCGTATCCTGTGACGACGTACTTTGATTCCCCAGGGCTTTCTCAATATTTTTGTAAAAATTATCACTAAATTCAGAATCATTCTCGAAATCAAATGCTGAATTATCCTTACCCATCTTTTCATCTCCTAATATAAAGGTCCTATGGATACCCCCATCCATAGTAAGGTTTTCCCCGCCAGTAAAGCACCTCTTCCTTATAAGATACTTTACTTTCGGAGTTCATGGCCTTCCGCATGTAAATGTTTCAACAATCTATGCCCTAATTCTTTCTTTTAAAATTGTTTCGAGGAATTGATATACTCGAATTGTCGAAGAAATACTGATTTTCTCCTCTATTGTATGCACATTAAGAATATCAGGTCCTATAGATACAATATCAAGTCCAGGCATTTTTTCATAAATCAAGCCACATTCCAGACCCGCATGTATAGCCTCAACTTTCATCTCCTTACCGAACATCTCCTGATACAATCTGATTAGATGCTCCCTTAGAGAAGATGTCTTCTGATACTCCCAGGCAGGATATTCGGCCCGTACCATATAATCTCCACCCAAAAAACTGATCATATAGTTAAGCCGGTTACTGACATAGTACTTGTAGCTGCTTTTTGAGCTTCGGACTGAAGTAAAAAATTCTACTTTATCCTCCAAGGTATGGAAAATTCCAAGATTTAAGGAGCTTTCTACCAAACCCTCCAAATCTGAGCTCATTACTTGAACTCCATTTGGCATATTAATCAGCAGAAAAAGCATTTTCTCGAAGGAAACCGGATGCAGTGCTTCATAAGTATCTTCACCCATATCTTCCAGGCTAACATTTAAATCAGGCTCACTTGAAGCTAATTCCTGCTTGTATTCCTTAATAGTCTTATCAATACTTTCCTTTAAGCTAATATACTTTAAATTTAATTCATCGGTATCTTCTGCCGGAATTAGTAGCTCTGCATTTGCCTCTCTCGGAATTACATTGTCCTTAAAGCCTCCCTGCATACTGATCAAACCAAAGGAATTATTTTCTCTTAAGTCAAACAGTAGTCTACCTAACAGCTTTGTCGCATTGGATCTGTTTTTATCAATGTCCATTCCGGAATGACCGCCCTTTAAGCCTCCAAGGTTAATCTTCACCTTCTTGCCATAGCCAGATACCCGCTTAACCGGAAGTATACTGGTTCCGGTAAGTCCTCCGGCACAGCTACAAAGAAGATATCCTTCCTCCTCTGAGTCAAGGTTTATCATATATTTACCTTGTAAATGAGAAAGCTCCAGAGCCTTCGCTCCGTTCATTCCCACTTCTTCATCCGATGTTATGATTGCTTCCAGCCTCGGATGAGCAAGACTGTCATCAGAAAACAGCGCCAGAATATAGGCTACGGCTATCCCATTATCAGCACCTAAGGTTGTTCCGTCCGCATGAAGGTAATCCCCCTCAACAATCAGCTTTATACTGTCTTTTAAAAAATCATGGGTGTATTCCTTCCGTTTTTCACAAACCATGTCCATATGACCCTGTAATATAATTGCAGGCTCATTTTCATATCCAGGAGCAGCCTTCTTAATCATAATGATATTATTTGCTTCATCCTGCGTATATTCAAACTGATGTGCTTTTGCATAGGAAACCAGATAGTCACTGATTGCCTGTTCATTACCTGAACCTCTGGGTATATCAGATATTTCTTTGAAGTACTTGAAAACACCCTTATAATCCAGCATTTCTAAGCTATTCTCCATCACAACACATGCCTTTCCTTTTTTAATAAAAAAGATATCCTCAAAAACTTATGAAAGAACCGTGAACCAAATGGCAGTACGTCGTAACTTTCTATCCCATTAGACGATACTACCTTTGGCCCGGTTCAAGTAAATTATTGTAAATATTAAATTCCGTATAATGAAATCGCACAACTTAATTCTTAAAGCTATGAATCGGTGCAGGAATTCTTCCTCCTCTGTTGATAAAGCTATCACAGCCAAACTTATTAACACTCATCACCGGAGCATAACCTAGTAGTCCACCGAATTCCACACGATCTCCCACAGATTTGCCGATTACTGGTATGATACGTACTGCTGTCGTCTTTTGGTTAATCATACCGATTGCCATTTCATCCGCTATGATACCAGATATGGTTGTAGCCTTAGTATCACCGGGAATCGCAATCATATCCAAACCAACTGAGCATACGCAGGTCATAGCTTCTAATTTCTCTATAGTTAATGCGCCTGCTTCCACTGAATCAATCATTCCCTGATCCTCACTGACCGGAATAAAGGCTCCGCTTAAACCTCCGACATAAGAGGAGGCCATAACACCACCCTTTTTCACCTGATCGTTTAAGAGTGCAAGTGCCGCAGTTGTTCCCGGAGCACCTACATATTCTAATCCTATTTCCTGAAGAATCTCCGCTACACTATCGCCAACTGCAGGAGTCGGGGCCAAGGATAAATCGATTATACCAAAAGGAATATCAAGAAGTCTTGATGCCTCCTGTGCTACCAGCTGACCCACACGGGTAATCTTAAAGGCAGTTTTCTTAATTGTCTCACAAAGTGTCTCAAAATCAGCTCCCCTTACACTTTCAAGCGCCTTCTTTACTACTCCCGGACCGCTGACACCTACGTTAATTACAGCATCTCCCTCCGTTACTCCATGAAAGGCTCCTGCCATAAACGGATTATCATCCGGAGCATTACAGAACACTACTAACTTAGCACAACCGATCGAATCCTTTTCCTTTGTATATTCTGCTGTGCTTATAATTATCTCGCCCAGTAATTTTACTGCATTCATATCAATACCGGTCTTCGTGGAACCTACATTAACAGAGCTGCAGACACGCTCTGTCTGGCTGAGCGCCATCGGTATTGATTTTATTAAGAGTTCATCACTTACTGTCATAGCCTTACTTACCAGTGCTGAATACCCACCGATAAAGTTTACACCTACAGTATTAGCTGCTCTGTCTAGTGTTTTTGCAATGGTCACATAATCCTCTGTAGTCTTGCAGGCAGCTGCTCCAACTAAGGAGATCGGCGTAACTGATATCCTTTTATTTACAATTGGAATGCCATATTCTCTTTGTATTTTATTGCCTGTCGCAACAAGCTCCTTTGCAGTTCTTGTAATTTTATCATAGATCTTGCGATTTAATTCATTTAAATCAGGGTCAGAGCAGTCAAGCAAGCTGATACCCAGAGTAATCGTTCTGACATCAAGATTTTCCTGATCAATCATCTTATTTGTCTCGATGACTTCATGTATATTAATCATGCCTAGCCTCCATTTACGTGCTAAAGCACGCATCTATTATATTCTGTGCATTTTATCAAAAATATCCTCACGCTGCGTCTTAATAATTACACCAATTCCCTCGCCAATATGCTCTAAATCCTCTGACATCTCATCAAAATCCTTATCAACATTCGTTAAATCAACTATCATCATCATATTAAAAAAGCCCTGAACAATTGTCTGTGAGATATCCAGAATATTAATTCTATTGTCAGCTAAGTAAGTACAAACCTTTGCGATAATACCAACTGTATCCTTGCCAACTACTGTTATAACAACTCTTTTCATTTCCATTAACCTCCTAATCTATTCACTGCCCCATATTATATTAGTTCACCTGCTGCCTGCTTCCTTCGCCTTAGCGTGAGAGCATCAGCGTATGCTTTACTATCAGTCTTTAAGTAATATTAATTAAATCGTTACCATCCTAGAAGGCTGTTCTCTATGTGCGACACTGATATTTTCAGCCAGAAAGCTGCTGCCGCGGCTCATTAATTCACAGCATACAGTCTCATAAGCCAGTTCTTCATAGTTATTTTCTTTACTAAGATGAGCTAGCAATATATGTTTTAATTTCGGATGAATTAATTTACTGATTAAATCTGCTGAGGTATCATTGGACAAATGTCCTCTGTCTCCTAAAATTCTCTGCTTCAGATGATAGGGGTATTTTCCAACCATAAGCATATTGATGTCATGATTTGCTTCTATAAATAAAAGCTCCGCGCTTATTCCTACGTCCACCAATAGATTTGTATGGTTACTTCCGACATAGATGCAGTTTCCACTGCTGCCGCTTGCTATACTGCATAATTTCATGTCATTTTCCTGCTCTCATCAAAATAGACATGACAAGTATCTTCCCTGTCACGAATTATATTCTAAAAGAGTATCCCTCATTTCACGATTTTTGTCAAGAAAATTTGTCTAAACAATACCTTTCTATTATTATGTCTAGACAATATATTTTTCACGCAAACTTTAAGATACGTTAAATTTTAGTGTATCCTATTATTACTTGATACAATTATAATTCCTTTCCACAGCTTTTACAGAATTTTGCGTCTTCCTCATTTAGACTGCCGCAGTTTCTGCATTTTATTTTAATAATATCCTTCTGCTCATGTGCTTTGGTCATCTGTCCTACCACATCAATATTACTGATTACATCGTTAATCATCTCACCCTTAGCCTCATTAAATGGCTTTAAATCCTCCCGTGCTTTGTCCGGATCAAGTAGCAAACCTGAGCCTGCTGCACCCTTTGCCCCTATATTCATGAGAATAGCTCCAATTATGATGAAAACCATACCAATTGGTGCATTCTTGAAGGAATGAAATACCCCCTCCGGATTATTCATAAAGTTAAAGCCTGCGAAGAATACAGATAAAAACAGAATAAAGCCTAAAACCATCATTCCTATTCCTATATAATATGTAATTTTTCTTTCCTTTGGTATTTTTGACATTGCAACCTCCCCTTTCCCTTTCATACACTTAAGCATACTCTTTTTGTCTAAAAGCTTCCTTAAAATATTCTTACTATTAGATAAAATATTTATTAATCGAGTAAAATATTTTAATCTAAAGCAGATGCCTACTTGCTTCACAAACAGATATATATTTAACCATAATAACAATATTCCTTGATTAGAATGTCAAACGTATCTGTTACGTAAAAATGAAACCACGACATAAAGTACTACTAAATTAAAGTACATTTTACAAAATACTTATGTCACTCTAACGCCCATGCTTTTTGGGCATAAATCCTGAAGAATAGCGTCTTTTGCTATTCTTATAAAGGCTTGCATGTTCTTTGCAAGACTATTCACTCTAATCTCAATTGATTAATTCATATTTTTTATTAACTTCTCAATCTGCTCTTCCAGAAAGGCTATATCGCCTATATTTTCTATCACATTCGAATATTTAGCACGAAAGGTCTCCGCCTTACTCTGATTTTCAAAAATAGCATTTATTTTCTCATCTGAGTAATTCCGCTCCTTCTTCAATCGGTTTCTTCGTTCCTCTTCAGGAGTATGGACATACCATACCACATCGCAGATAAAGTCGTAGCCCGCTTCAATCATAAGAGCTGTTTCTACAATAAGATATGGAACCGTTCCTTTCTCTCTTATATTCTGAATCTCTTTTTCTACTGCCTCCAAAACCATAGGATGTGTGATTTCATTAATTCGAAGACGCTTTTTCTTGTCATCAAATATAATTGCTGCCAGCTTGCTGCGGTCAATTCTTCCATCCTCCATTAGGATTTCTCTTCCGAAATAATCAACTACCTCTTGATAGCTGGCTCCGCCGGGTTCCATCTGCTCTCTTGCTATACCATCCGTATTCAGGAAATAAGCGCCATACCTTTCAACTAAGATATTAGCCACCAGGGATTTACCGCTTCCTATTCCTCCTGTTAAACCGATTATCTTCATCCTAATCACCTGTTGTTTTCATTCGTTATCATCTTATTTTGCTTCAAACCAGTTGCTGCCTTCCTTAACCTCCGCCTCCAGTAGAACAGAAAGCTCCGCTGCACCCTGCATTTCCTCAACCATAATTTTCGAGACCTGGCTTATTTCGTCCTTATGTGCTTCTACCAGGAGTTCATCATGGATTTGCAGGATTAATCTGGACCTAAAATGCTCCTCATTTAGTCTTTGATTAACCTTTATCATAGCAATTTTGATGATATCCGCTGCCGTTCCCTGAATTGGAGAATTCATCGCTACACGTTCACCAAAGGAACGTAGCATAAAATTACTTGAAGTAAGCTCCGGTATCGGTCTTCTTCTTCCGAATAAGGTAGTGGAATATCCCGATTCCTTGGCATCAAGTACCAAACGATCCAAATAAGCCTTAACCATCGGATATGTCTCGAAATATTTCTCTATATAACGCTCTGCTTCTTTTCTTGTAATATTAAGATCCTGCCCTAACCCAAAGGAGCTGATACCGTAAACTATACCAAAATTCACTGCTTTGGCGCTGCTTCTTTGTGCAGAGGTAACCTCTTCAAAGGGAATATGGAACACCTCTGAAGCTGTAATTCTATGAATATCTTTGGCTTCCTTATAGGCATTAATCAGGCGTTCGTCCCCGGACATATGCGCTAAAACCCGAAGCTCTATCTGGGAATAATCCGCATCTAAAAATACGTAATCCTCCTGCGGGATAAATACCTTGCGAATTTGTCTTCCTAGTTCCATACGGATTGGAATATTTTGAAGGTTAGGATCGGTACTGCTGATTCTTCCTGTTGCAGTAATCGTCTGATGGAAGCGTCCATGAATTCTGCCGTCCTCTCTGATATAGCCTGCCAGACCATCCGCATAGGTTGATTTAAGCTTAGTAAGCTGCCTGTATTCCAGTATCATCTTAACAGCGGGATGCTCTGCCTGCAGCTTCTCAAGTATATCGGCCGAGGTGGAATATCCAGTCTTTGTCTTCTTGCCAAAGGGCAGTCTTAGTTTTTCAAACAGGATAACGCCTAGCTGCTTGGGCGAATTAATATTAAACTCCTCGCCAACCATCTCATAGATGCTCTTCTCCAGCTTCTCTATCCCAATCTGTAAATGATCACCGTATTCCTTCAGTGCTTCCTTATTAACACGAATTCCTCTGACCTCCATATCATACAGAGAATAGATCAAAGGCATCTCGATAGTCTCAAATAGTGTAAGCATGCCGTTACGAAATAATAAGTCCTTAAGTCTTTGCGCTGCCCGAAAGGCGATATATGCACTGTAGCAGGCATATTTGAGAAATGCCTCTTGTTTATTCTCCATAGCCTCCGATAAGGTACTTTTCCCTAACAAGTCTTCTCTCGAAGGAATGGTAAGCGCAAGATAATCTCTTGCAATATCATCATAATGGTAAGTATCAGTTAAAGGATTGAGAAGATAGGCAGCAATTGCTGCATCAAACAGATTATCCTTCTCTGTTACAGACAGAAACGGAAGCTGCTCCTTCAGCCCAATCACCGATAAAAGATATTCTTCCTTCCCCAGTATACTGGCTTTATCCTTCAAATAATCCTCCGTGATAAAACCACCGCATTTGATAAAATATATTTTATCTTCCTCTTTACAAAGAGAAAGACCTAATAGCTTATTATTCTCGATAACCAGCTGCAAGCCGACAGGATGGGCACATTTTTCAACCATCTGCAAAAATACTAGATCTGCTGCAGCTAAATCCTCTATCAGTTGAAAAGCACCTTCCATTCCGGTAGCATGGCTTACCTCCTCTGTCTGAAAACGGGATAACAGATTCTTAAACTCCAGCCTCTTAAATAGAAGATAAACCTCTTCATTATAAAGATTACCGATATTAGCCTCCTCCAGCTTAAAATCTATATCACAATCCGTACAGATAGTAGCAAGCTTCTTCGATAACTCGGCAAGCTCACGATTTTCTTTTAAAGAATTAGTCACCTTGCCGGGATTCATCTCCTCGATATGCTCATATATATTCTCTATAGAATGATAGGTTTCAATCAGCTTACCCGCTGTCTTCTCTCCTATTCCGGGAACACCCGGTATATTGTCGGAGGGGTCACCCATCAAGCCCTTTAAATCGATAAATTCCTTTGGCGTCACATGATACTTCTCCTGCACATCCTTTGCAAAATAATCCTCTATCTCCGTTCCGGTACGCTTCGTCTTTGGAATTCGAATCTTAATCCGATCACTGGCTAACTGTAATAAATCTCTGTCGCCGGAAACCAGGGATACCAGATTACCCTCTTTCTCCGCTTTACTTGCCAGTGTTCCCAGAATATCGTCTGCCTCAAAGCCGGGCTTCTCGAAGACGGTAACCTTCATCGCCTTTAAGACCTCCTTCATTAAAGGAACCTGCTCCTTTAATTCCTCCGGCATCCCCTTTCTGGTACCCTTATACTGCTCAAACATCTCATGGCGGAAGGTCGGATGATTTGTATCAAAGGCTACGGTAAGATAATCCGGCTTCTCCTCCTCCAAAATCTTAAACATAATACTAATAAAGCCCAGAACCGCATTGGTATGCTCACCCTTTGAGGTGGTTAGGTCAGGCAGTCCATAAAATGCCCGATTTAATATACTGTGTCCATCAATTAATACAATTTTTTTATCCATATTCTTCTTTGAAAGGCTGGAAATCAAGCCTCTAAAGCCTCCTTTAATATAATTTGTGTATAGGATTTGCGTTTCAAACGCTCCTTTTAAAAATGAATAATTTAGATAATTGCGAAACTATATAGTTTAATTAATTGTATACACAACATATACTATTCCTTCGCTTCAACGCTCCTTAGAGCTTAACTTCCGCTCCATAATAGTATATGCTGTGTATACAATACTTACAATTACTGAGTTTCGCAATTGCCTAATGTATATTCTTACTCCTGTATAGGTGTTATTTTAGGATAACCTTGTCTTCTCAAAAAATCCTGCAGCTGCGGATCAAATAGTTGATACTTTTCATCAAAATATACTTTGCTTATATAATGATCACTTTTCTTACCATCATTTACAATTTCTATACTCTTCTCAGCATAATGGATACCAAGTAAAAAAGCCAGTAAAATCATAAATAAAATTAATATAGTTTTTTTACGATAGTATGTATATTTTACATGAATCACCTTATCCTTTGCTCTCTTTATTCTGCCTGATAACTCGTCTTTATAATCATCGGATAGATTTTTATCCTCGTCTAACTGCTTCATGGCCGTTAAAAGAGTATAATAAAATTCAAGCTCCTCCTTACATTTTGGACAGGTCTCAATATGCTCAAGAAACTCTTCAAGCTCTTTCATTTTTAGTTTGTTATTGATAAATGGTGTTATCATACTCTGCGCTTTAATGCATGTCATACTAATTAACTCCTTAAGAACCGCTGTTTATTTTGTTCTTATTTTTAATTTTTCATACTTGATATTTATAATTGAATGTGTTAGAATAATCCTCGTCACAAATGCGGATGTGGCGGAATGGCAGACGCAGCAGACTCAAAATCTGCCGGGCTAACACTCGTGGGGGTTCGAGTCCCTTCATCCGCAGTGGTTGAGAGTTCCTTAAGTCCTTAAGATTATCAAGGGTTTGAGGAATTTCTTTTTTTGCGACGAAGGGATGTTAATCAACCATTAACTTCTAAATCTCTTACCAATTTTATTCGCCATTGCAACTTTAGCATTTAAATTGTAAACCGCCTACTGCCAAAATTGTTAAGCGTATTATATCACAACGCAAACTACTTTGACAGATACTCTATTACATATTTTTTGGAATTCTGCTAAATATACCTCACCATAATACATTTCTTGTTTCATAATCCCAAAGAATTTTCCATTACTGAATATCATGATAATTAAAAATTATTATTGACATATATATCATAACGTGATATATCTTGATATGATATATCACGTTATGATATTAAATAGCATTTTATCAGGAGGATCATAATGGAAAGCAATAGTCCTATGAGTGAAACTGCTTATTATATTCTATTATCTTTGCTTGAAGAACGGCATGGATATGGCATTATGCAGCATGTGACAAATATAACTACCAACAGAATTAATTTAGGTGCAGGTACAGTATATGGAACATTAGCAAAACTTGAGAAAGCGAAATTGATCTCAACGACAAAGGAAGAAGAGAAAAGAAAGTATTATCACATTACCCCTGAAGGAAAAGCTCTTCTGCATAAAGAGCTTTCAAGAATCAAGGAATTATATCAAAATGGTATGGAGGCTATGGAGTAAATGAATGAAAAAAAGTTTGTAAGAAAATCCTTCTGGGCTCATCAATATGAAAAAGAGGAGAAATTTTTGAGTTCAATGAGATCACAAGGCTGGAGGTTCACTTCATTACATAGAGGATTCCCTTCCGGCAAATATGAATTTGAGAAATGTGAGCCTGATGAATATATCTATCAACTGGATTATATAAATGCCGAAGATGATACCGCATCCTATCATCAATTATTTAAGGACGCAGAATGGGAAGAAATATATTCATGGGGTGGGGTATATAATGGTAAATGGTATTATTACTGTAAAAAAGCAAAGAATGGGAAAGATGAAAGATTATATACTGATTCTGAGTCAAAAATCATATTGGTGAATAAACTGCTTAGGACATATGGTATTGTTTATCTGATCATTATTTTTTCCTATATCACTCAACTCCTTAGTACCTCCAGATTAATTGCGTTTCCTGTTAATTTATTCCTAATAATACCCTTTACAATACTGCTGGTTTTTATGGGATATTATGAAATTGGAATGTTACTATTAAAGAATAAATTAAAAAAGGACAATGATTGAATTATATAATAATATATCTTAAGGATAACCTATTAGAAGAATAGCAAAAGCTGCTATTCTTCAGGGATTATGCATATAATTTTGTCCTTAGGATACAAAAATTCAGTAGTACTTATTGATTTTTCATTGTGATAGTACCGTTATGAATAACCATATAAAGCTCTGATAAAACTTCCAGTTTCTCTAAGGGATTCTCCTTAGTGACAATGAGATCGGCTATCTTACCGTCTTCCAGTGTTCCTATCTGATCCTCCATACCACAGACATAAGCGGCATTTTGCGTGGCTGAAATTATGATATCCATATTAGTAATTCCGGCAGCTTTCATTGCCTTTATTTCAGTCATAGGCATTCCTTGATCAAATGGAACAGAATAACCGCCATAATCAGTTCCGAGTGCAATTTTTCCACCTGCTTTATAGAACATTGATAAATTCTCTGCAGCTGTTTGATCCCAAGTAAGGTCTAACTGCTTACTGACCCGCTGCCATAATTCAAGTGTAGGTACCCAGTAAATACCTTTATTAGCGATTTCTTTTGCCAGTTCTTCCTCCATAGGCTCAACAACCATATGTGACAGTTCATCGACGCCACCATCAATCGCAAGTCTAAGATTACGCGTATGAGAGATATGCACTGCCACCTTCTTATTATCTTCATGGGCCGTCTTCGTAATACTTTGAATTAAATCTAGTGAAAGCATATTCCACTCTCTGCCCTGCAGATCATCTTCAATTGCTATTTTTATAACATCCGCATCCATGTTTATATATTTCTGTGTCTTCTTCACTGCCTCTTCAGAGGTCTCTACCGGTTCGTCAAAAGGCGGGATGTAACCCCCTTTTGCCGTAAGGATAGGGGATGCAGTTACAATTCTTGCATTTTTGGGATTTTTATTTGATTCATCACGACGTACTGCAAAATCAGAACCCTTCCCACTTGCCAGCTCTCTGACAGTGGTAACACCATTCTCCAGCCAATTCTGCAAAGTCCGCTCCGAATAAAAGCAATGTACATGCGTATTAATAAAGCCCGGTAAAACATAATACCCCTTAAGATCAACTTTTTCATACCCCTCCGGAAAGTCGTCTTCAGCCTTAACAATCTTTTCTATTCTGTCCTTACTGATGAAGATCCTCATGTCCTTCATCGGCTCAGCCCCAGTTCCATCTATTAGTGTAAGATTGTATAATATAAGCTTTTTATCCTGATTGTCCTCCACCTTTTCTGCATTTTGGGGTGTAGCCTTTATGTCCCCTTGATCACTATGACTGTTTGAAGCTGCACCCTGTTCTACTTCTTTACTTTTATTATTCGAAGCAGCCTGATTATCCGCACAGGAACTACATGATAGCGCTATTACTGCCATCACGAAAACTATACTCATTAAACTCTTCTTCACTATGCTTCCCCTTATCTGATATTAGTATAAACTAAAATAGTGTTCCCTTAATCCTGACATTACCTTGCTTAAAAAAACCGGTACAATTGTAGGCCCATTTTCCTTTCGTTAATTCGATTTCCTTAGTGAAATCTGAATTCTCTATTGTAAATCGCTGCTCTTTTCCATTCGGGTCAAATAAAAACAAATCCACTGATCCGCCTTTGATATCTGATAAAACCTTGAGTGATAATGTCTGACCCTCTTCTGCATTGAAAGAGCCGGAGCCAATTACATTTTTTAAATTCTTATTATCAAAATCAAATACAAGGCTTCCCAAATCTTCTTTTGTTGTAACAGCCGTAACCGTTAGTGAACCACTTACCTGATTAGAGCGTATTATCATATCAATGGAAGCAGCCGGTAAATCCTTTAGCGTAACTTCCTTGCTTCCGCTAAAGGACGGAATAGATTTTATAATACTCCTATCACTTGTTATAAAATAAATCTCGAAATCACCTTTTAGAGAAGCTTTGATATTTAATGTTTTGCTGCCATCTGCATCAGGAGTAAATGAATAATTGATCTTATCACCGGTATAATCCTCTGCGGTGAATTTGATACCTACATCAATGACTTCTTCTGTCGCGAAGCCACTCCACTTTTTCATATGGTCTAATACTTTATTGTCCTTCTCTTCATTATTTACTTCAACATTTTCCTTTTTGCTAAAATCTTGTTCGTTTTCAATAGCAATTTGTTTTGAATTAATAGAGCTATCAATTCCTTCACTTTTTAATAACTCTTTTGTATTGTCCATTGCATTATCTTTTTTATTATTTATTATGACATCTTTTGTGATATCCTTTGAATTATCTTTTGTATTGTCTTTTGTATTATCTTTTGTATTATCTTCTGCATTATCAATTAAATCATCTTTTAAATCAACACTTAAATTATCCTTTAAATCATCACTTAAATTATTCTTTAAATCATCACTTAAATTATCCTTTAAATTAACCTTTGAATTATCTTTCTTGCTTTCTCCCTCGAACGTTATCATCCCATTCAAATTCTTAATTCCAGTATTCCCTTCAGCAATGATATAAAAATAGTAATTGGCGGTTTCGGAAATCTTATTATTCCAATCAATACTATTATTCTGTGATCTGATAAAGCTAAGTAGATAAGTTTTCCCTTTCTGTTCATTGTCAGCATCTTGCTCAAAGGTATAGTCTGCTGAAAGGCTGGTGTCCTTATCCTCCGCCTTATTGGAAGCCTCTCCATTTAGAACAAGCGGTAGGTGGCCTTTCCTGACTAATTTTCTGATCTCCTCTGATGAAAACTTTTCTTTTGATTTGAGTGCCAGAACAGCACCATTTCCTTCCCAATTTAAGGCCACATGTACTTTATCATTCTTCTTTAAACTGCATTTTGGATACGATTTAATAAATATTTCGTCCTGTACTTTCGGTATGTTTACTGAGATGGAAGAGGCGTCCTTTGTATCCTTTGGACTTTGATAGCTTCCTTTATAATTTAATGTCAATTTACCTTTGATATTTTCTAAAGAATTGTTGCTTTCGTTACCTATCGTTATATAATAGTTTTTAGATTCATCTACTATAAACGCAAATCCATCCGGAGCTTTTGTGAAAGCTATTCCATGTTGAAAGGCTTCCCCTTCTTTCATATCAGCAATAAATAATGTACCTTTTCCTTTAAAGCTTTCAATATCTACACTCCATCCCTCATTCTTTTCCAGATAATACGGACCTAAAATCACTTTTTCATTTACTTTTAATTTCTTGATATCTATATCAATTACACTATTAACAGAGTTATTATGACTCTCATTATATTGGATATTTTCCTCCTCTTTTGCTGTTTTTGCATAAGCTACCGTAAACATTGCTCCAACACACAGAATTGTTGTCATAAATACAGACAGACAAGTAATTATTTTTGACTTTTTCTGAAACTTCATAATTGCGCCTAGTCTCTCTTTCATAAATTTTACATTCTCCACCAGAGAAAGTGAAACCACAGCTTTCAAATTCGCACCGGTCAATTCCAGCGAGTGTATCAAGGTATCTCCATAGGCTCTTTGTTCCGAAAAATTTAATTTTTGAATTACTGCTTCATCACAGGATAATTCGCATGCTCTATTTATAACTCTGCTTATCAGATAGACTATTGGATTAAACCAATGAATACAAATTGCAATCTGAAGCATCCATTTATAAATAATATCCCGCCTTTTATAATGGATCAACTCATGCATAAAAATATATTTTAGCTGCGAAACATTTACCAACTGTTTTTCCGGCAGTATTATCATAGGCTTAATCAAACCTATCTGCATTGGTGATGTAATATCTGGATTTGATAATACCTGTATATTCTTTTTAATACCTAGCAAACCACACGTAACAAGATAGGTTTCTAGGGTATCTCCTTCACATAATAATGTTGAAGATTTTTTCAAAAGTCTAAGATATCGTCTATAGCATAACGCCCTTTTTCCCAACAGAATAAGACAGATGCTAAGCCAAATGAGTCCAAAATACTTTGCGAGCTTATTAAAATTAGATAAGATATCTCTTTTTAAAGAGGGATCAGTTGTTTTCTTTTCTTCTAATGGATATTCATAATTCGAATAAACATTAGTCGATTTAACATAATCCTGATCTAACTGTATCGTTTGTTGTTGTGCTTCCAAATTTTTGTTATCTGTAAAAAGTTCAGCTGCAGAAGATTTTACATAGCTACCTTGAGCATTTATATTAATTTGATCTGCTTTAGTCGTTATATTGTTCGTAATGATATTAATTGGCAGCCCTATGGGAATAATCAGTCTTAATATCACAATAATCCATATATAATAATGCCACTTCTTACTGAATTTATTTTGCAGCAAGCGCTTTAATACTAGCAATAAAAGGGTAAGAAGTGTTCCTGAAACGGATAGGAATAAAATCATTCTAATCATATCATTCATCATTCCGGGATTCTCCTTGCTTCCAAAACTGTTTTAATTTCTCAATATCGTCAGGTTGAATATAATCCTCTTCAAAGAGCGAAGCCACCAGCTTTTTTGCATTTCCCTTATACATTTTTTCAAGAAAGCTTTTTGTCTGTGCAGAGACATATTCCTTTTCTGTAATCTTCGGATAATAATAATACATATCTCTTTTTTCCTGAATTAATGCTCCCTTTTCCATCAACCTATGAATGAGGGTTCGAATTGTTGATCTTTCCCATCCCATGGATTTCATTAAGGAATCACTAATATATGCGGATGATAAGGCTTCCTTCTTACTCCATAGCAATTTCAAAACTTCTAATTCAGCGTCAGATATTTTATTTAAGATACTCACTTACATAACCTCCATTAGAACGCTACAATTGTAACATCTTAATGTTACAATTGTAGCGTGTAATTGTCAATAGAGTATGGCACTATTTTCCATAAAATTTTTAAATATAATTGGAGTATCAAAAATTTAGTATGTCATAATTTTATAACACAAAAAAAGTTACTAAATACAACTCAAGATTTAGTAACTTTTCTCATGTAAGATAATTTGTTTACAAGCCACAGACTCTATTTCTACCGCTTCTTTTCGCGGTATATAGAGCTGTATCCGCAGCCTCCTTTAAAGCTTCTAAATCAGGAGTTAACTCAGGATACATGGAAATTCCGACGGATACGGTTATACGAATTTTACTATCGTTACCTATCGGAAATTCATGAGCTTCAACTGCCTTATTAATTCTTGTAGCCATCTCTAAGGTCTGATCTTTAGGACACTGAAAGAGCAGTACACAGAATTCCTCACCGCCCACTCTGGCTGCTATATCCACAGATCTGATACTCTGTTTTAGAATTTGGGCAAGTTCCTTTAAGACCATATCACCTACTGCGTGTCCATAGGTATCATTTACCTTTTTAAAGTGATCGATATCAATCATTAGACAGGATAAGGTTTCGTTATTTAGCTGGACTCTTTCAAATGCCATATTTAAAATCTTATCAAATTGTCTCGTGTTATTCAGACCTGTAAGAAAATCCTTGGTTGAATCGTTCTTATATCTTTGATAAAGTTCATTCGATGTCCTGACATATTCCAAAAGTAAATATTCCAAAACTCCCGTAAGAACTAGGAAAATACTATATAGCAAAAGTATTGTGAAAATCTCATTAATGCTGTTTAAGAGATAATAATAGGTTATTAAAACAATCAGCATTTGAAGAAGCAATTTATATATCCAATTCTTCCATCTGATATTAACTCTTCTGTCTATAACATAAAATAATCCTATATATAAAAGAATCTGAAGCACAGCAATGATTGCGGATACATTTCTTTCATAGCATATTAATCGAAAGGTAAGTATCATCAATCCTGAAATAACGGTAGGTATAAAACCACCAACATAGGAAGCTATCATTATTGCGAAAGCCCTAAGATCAATTAGTGTATTAGTTTCCTTTACTGATATTGAATAAACAAGTAATAAAATTCCAATCAAACCGCAAAAAACACCTACACATACTTTAGCAAGCACCGTATTCATCTTTTTATGCTGAATATCTTTAACAATATGGCCGCCTATAAATGTAAGTGAAATGAGCAGAAGCATATTAATAAAATAATCATTTAACATCTTATTCCCCTTTTGTTTCTTAAATTGTTTTATGCAGCTTTCAAATGCCTAATTTCTCTCGTTGTACTATAATCTTTCATTTATTTAGAGATTTATTAAAGAAACCTGTGCAATTCTAAAGATATGAGGTTCAAATAAATTATTCAAAGGAGAGAGACAATGAAGCTAATCAAAAAATTACAATTTCTAGTAGTAATATTAATTTTACTGACAACAAATCACACTGTTTTGGTATCAGCCAAAGCAAATGAGATAACTGACTATTCATTTAGTATACTTGAGGATCATACTTACAAAAAAAATCCTTATCTTTCTTTTGAAGTCGGACAAACGTATGCATTAATGCCTACAATTGATTACAAAAACTTTTGTGCCAGTACCTATCTGAAGGGAGACGAAGGCTTCACATTTACATCCAATAATTCCTCTATTGCATCCGTTGACAAAACAAAAGGTATAATAACGGGGAAAAAAGTGGGTTCAACTATTATCACAGCTGCATTACCCGGTTTTTCTAAAACAACTATCGATGTTACCATTACACCCATACATAATGATAAATCAGCTATAAAGGATCATGAAGCAATCAAAGCGATTGATGAACTGTCCTTAGTCAAGTTTGATGAAAAATTCGTAATTGAGTACTATAACAAACTAAGGAACTTGAAAAAAGGTTCGTTATCAAAAAAGGAGCATTTCATCAATATTCCTAATGATTATAAAATTTATTTGATGCAAAAAAGTATGGATGAATATTTGGCAAAAGAAAAGGCTCTTTTTTATTCTATTGATTCAATTAAGATTTCAAAAATCAAAGAGCTCACAAGTAAATCCATGATATTACAATTAAATCGTAAGATTTCAAAGGCTGATCTAGTAGCCTATGCAAGTGCGAATAAGAAACAATGTGACACTGATCTACTTTTGGATGTTGGTATCTACCTTTATACTGGGAGAAAGGACCCGATGGATAAAACCAGTAAACAAACAGCCTTAGTAAAGGTAAGTATCGGATTAAACGAGGATACTATAATAATTAATATAGCTCATCTGTTAAAGCCTAACAAAACATATTATGCTGGTTTTTATTACAGTGATATTGATGGCGATTACCTCATAACAGAAGGCTTAGCATTCAATTCAAAATAAATTAAAAGAAAGTTACCAGATCCTTAATACCGGTATTTTTCGGGTTTGGTAACTTTTTATCATATTACTGAATTAGTGTTGCAGCCGTCTCTTCCACATCCATTGTCTTTGCAGTTATTTCTTCGATTGCAGAAGAAATTGCAGCCAGCTCTTCATTAATCAGACTGATCCTGTTCTGCAAATTATGAGATATACCGAATAATTCTTCAACGCTGTTTAATATATCCGCCTCTTCCTTTTTCGTTGATTTTACAATCTCTTTAGAGCTGTCGGCAAGCTTTTTCACCTCAGAAGCTACAATAACAAAGCCTTTTCCAAGTTCACCTGCCCTGGCTGCCTCAATACTTGCATTTAAGGATAACAGATTAGTTTGTTCGGATATTGTGATAATCTGAGAGGAGGCATTGGCAAATGCATTCATTTCTCCCTTGATTACATCTGTAATTTTCTCTAACTGGGACGTCATTTTCATAATATCCTTAGCTTCACCTAATATTCCTGCCGTACTATTGTTAGCCTCTTCTCCATTTTGTACAATTTCCTTTACCGCCAACGATATTTCCTTCACCGCAAGTCTTACTGCTTTTAGATTCTCTTCGGTGCTCTGCCTTAAAGCTTCTATTTCTCTGGATGCCTTTACCGCTTCCTTTTCCCTCTCCACTATAATATTATTCTCAATGAGTAGAGCCGCTTTATTATAATGAATGCAGTTATCAACATGGTTAATATTATTTGCGACAGCTACTGCCATCTTCCTGCAGTTATTATATCCGCAGGCATTACAGTTAATCTCACGATCACTTTTATTTATTTTATGTAAGGCCTCATAAGCAGCATTCACTTTTCCTTCGGAGGTGTCAAGCTTATATATATGATCCGATCTGTCTGTATACTTTCTAATAAAATCCTGATAATCAAGCTTTTTATCAAATAATTTGTAGAGAGCATCTACTTCTCTTTTTAAAGAAGCTTTTTTATGCAGTTTTTCTTTTTTTAACCGGTTCAAGGTATAATCAATTTCATCAAGCTCAACCTTTCTTTCCGTTCCGGTTCCGTCATTGCAGCCAAAAGAGCAATTTAATATATCTACCAGTAAAGGAACAGCTTTGTTTAATTTTACTCTATTATGATAGTCGTCGAGATAAGTTACTATATGCTCTGTTCCCTCTACCTGTTTTACCCATGCTTCGGGAAGCCTATCAAGGACATTTTCCTTTAACCCTCCCGGTCTGGGAAAAAGAAGACCTAATCCGCATTCCAAATTATCAAAATCGACTGGATCGCAAGAATTGAGTTTAATATTATTCTTAGCTAAGTATGCATTCAACTTACGAAAGGTAACGTTATAACTGATTAATTCCTTGGTATCGGAGGAACAAAATTCATCCTGCTTTGCTAGGCATGGGGAAAGAAATGCAATTTTATCCTCAATATTAGTATGCTTTCTTAGATAGATAGCCGTACACATAGCGGGACTGTGTATCGGTGCGAGATTTTCTATCAATTGAGGCTTATATTTTTCAATGTAGTTAATTACTACCGGGCATGGCTGTGCAATAATACTGTTTAATTTTATAGCTTTTATAGCCTTAAGATAAGCCCAGGTTGTAATATCTGCGCCAAAGGAAACATCATATATAACATTTACTCCTTTTTTCTTTAAAAAACCAAACAACCTCTGATAATCAGAATAATTTGTTCTTACAGCCGGAGCAACCACAAGTGATATTTTATTCCCCTTTTCAAGCTCACAAAAGAAGTCCTCCGTATCATCCTTGTAATCTCTGGCACCATGATCACAAACCTCAATGCATTTACCACAATGGATACACAAATCAGCATTAACCCTAATTTTATTCATTCCTGCCTCATCTATGTATGCTTCGTTGGCAAACTTGACAGGACAAACCCCTATACATTTATTACAGCCCTGACACTTACTTTCATTCGTTACTATAATACCTTTTTCCATGAAAGCGATAGCTACTCCTAAGAGTAACTACACCCGCCCCCTCTCATAATAATGTAAAATACATCTATGCAATATTTTAGTACTTACTTCCTATTATGTCAATATTTTCAAAATTTTTAACCATTTTATCTGACTACTAAGTGATATTTAATTATATTATTTTATAATTCGACTAATTATATATAAATCAGAAACCTTGCAACAGTGTTCAGGGCTTTCTGATAACTGAATTTATTCTAGATATATCCTGTTTAATGGAATGAAAAAAGGCCATTCAAATGAACAGCCCTTTTAATCCGTCGTTATTAAAAATATTTTTTGTTACCCCACAGGTTACTCTTTTTCAGATCCAAATATTCATTATAAGCACGCTCTAAAATTTGCTTCTCATTTGCAAATTTAAGCATATGATAAGCTTCATGAAATTTGTAATAACCGGAGTCCATAAAAAACTCTTCCCTTTGTGGCTTGCTGTAATAGCTATCAGACATCATTAAATACCAATGAACATCCTTTAATACTGTATTCTGTGGTGTGCTAAAAGAATATTGGCTTTTTCCGATATACTTGATGATAGAAGCATTCGTTCCCGCCTCCTCCAAAACCTCGCGTATCGCAGTCTCTTTATACTCTTCCCCTTCTTCAACGGTCCCTTTCGGTAGCACCCACCCCTCATATTTGTTCTTATAGTTTTTATACAGTAATAAGATCTTTCCTCTGAATATAACTACACCACCACAGCTCGTTGCTTCTACCATCGCAATTCCTCCTGCTCTTTGGTGTACCATCTATACTAATTAGCAGTATACAACAATATGCATAAGTTTTCAACCTATTATTATTGAAATGTAACAAATAGTACAAAAATATCAAAATACAAATTTGTATTTCACTTATTAAAATATGCATCAAAGATCTTTTTTGCGATTGGTACAGCATATTCGCTGCCCGTCCCTGCATTCTCTGCAATAATGCTTACCACGATTTCTGGCTCTTCATAGGGTGCGTATCCAATAAACCAAGAGTGAGCTTTTCCATCTCCGTTATCAGCAGAACCGGTCTTGCCTGCTGCCTTTTGCGTCAAATCCTGTAATTTTATGCCGGTTCCTTCCGTCACAACTTTACGCATCATTTTTGCAATATAATTTGCTTCCTTCATTGTCATTGGCTTCGCAATGCTCTTAGGCGAAAATTGTTTTACTTTTCCGCCGTAAGCATCTTCAATATGATCGACAAGATATGGCTTCATCATAACTCCGCTGTTCGCTACTGAAGCGGCAATCATCGCATTGTGAAGTGGCGTTATCAGTGTATTGCCCTGACCAATAGCAGTCTGCATCGCTTCCTTTACCCCAGATACTCCCTTTTTAAGTGTGAATTTGCTGGGATTACTGCCCATCTCAACCGGAAGGCTCTTGTTAAATAAAAAATCTCCGCATAGCCTAAAAAAGCTATCCATATCTAGGCTTTTACCAATTGAAGCATAAGAGGTATTACAAGATTTTGCAAAGGATAAAGGTAAATTCACCTCACCATGCACCTTATTATTATGGCAGTGGATTACCATGTCGTTATACTCGATCCTGCTGGTACAGTTATATTCGTACTTATTATAGGTCGTCATATGCTCCCTCATATATTCTAAGGAGGTCAGAAGCTTGAAGGTTGAACCCGGCGGATATAAACCCTGCGCTGCCCGGTTAATCAATGGAGATTCGGTAGCTTCATCAGCAAGCAGCTCATCCCACATCTCATCTACTTTATTCGGATCATAGGATGGCTTTGATACCATTGCAAGTAGTCTGCCGGTCGAAGGCTCCATCACTACTACGGCACCACGATAGCTGCCTAAGGCATCATATGCCACCTGCTGCAGCTTTGCATCCAAAGTAGTAACAACATTATCGCCCGGGCTTTTTACTCCCCTTAGATCATTATACATAACCTCAAAGGAATTGATATTAGAGGTTAGTAGTCTGATATCCTGTCCCTCCTCTATTCCTGTCTTACCCTTTGAGAATCTGCCGACAACGTTAGCAAATATTTCGCCAAAAGGATATTCTCTGGTTTCCTTTCCTTCCTTGTCTACTAAGGTCTGAGCTAGTATCTCGCCATCACTCGATAGTATCTTTCCTCTGACCACCCTGTCTGCAAGAACCTCTTGTCTTTTGTTATATGCATTATTTACGATTTCGTTGCTCCTAAAAAGGATAAAATAAGCAAAATAACCCATCAAAAGCACAAAGAGCCCTACGAAAATATAAAGTATATAGAATACAGATTTTTTCGGATCTTTATTCACTTTACTATCCAATATATTACCTCCTTTGACCATCAATGAGTTAGGGAATCGTATTTTTCTTCTCGTCTTTCCCTCTTATATAAATTCCCTGAAGGATCATAAGCATGACAACGCTCATTACTATTGAACTTCCTCCCTGACTAATAAAGGGCAGGGTAACTCCGGTTGACGGTATAAATTTTATAACACCGCCTATAGATAAAATCACCTGAAAAGCAAACATTACCGCGAAGCCAATAGAGAGTAGACGATAAAAGCTATCCTCCTGCTCAAGGGCAATATTAATTATCATAATAAAACAACTGATATAGATTAAAATAATACAGATTGCAAATAAACCACCCATCTCCTCTGAGATGGCAGAGAAAATGAAATCACTCTCTACAACAGGAATGTTTGTCGGGAGTCCACGATTGATACCCATCCCGAACCAACCTCCTGTTCCGATTGCAAATAAGGACTGCGTGATCTGAAAGCCTTCCTTATCAATATATTGAAAGGGATTTTGCCAGGCAATTACCCTTACTCTTACATGGTAAAATAGCTGATAAGCAATAAATGCTGCTAAGCTTCCTAAAAGCAATCCCGAGAACAGATAAAGCGGTCTTGCTGTAGCAGCATATAGCATAAAAGCAAACGTTACAAAGAATATAAGAGCTCCACCCAAATCCTTTTGCAGCACAAGTACCAAGACATGAACCCCTGCTAAAGCAGAGATAAATAAAAGCTGTTTAAACTTCCTTGGCTCCTTAAGCAAGGCAGCGATACTAAATACAAATAAAAGCTTGACAATCTCTGAGGGCTGGATGCTGACTCCGTTAATATTCAGCCAATTTGTTGCTCCAAAGCTTGTTGTTCCAATAATCAGAACAATCATTAAAATAATAATCCCGGCTATTCCATATACCCATCCAAACTTACTTAAGCACCTAAGCTTCACCATGAATAAAGGTACAAACAAACTGATTAGAAAGGCTCCCCCAACAATAGCTACCTGCCTTATCGCATCATCAAAGGATAATCTTGTGAGTACGATAAAACCCACTGCCAGAAGCATCAACATATTTCTTAACAGCAGCTTAGAAAGCTTAGGATAAAAAATTCTGTTTAGCGCAAGTACAAGAAGGAACATAGCTGCTTCCCCGACATAAAGATATATCAGCTTCAAACTTTGTATCTGCAAAAGGAGGGTTGCATATCCAATAAAGTGGATCAGAAAGATGATAATCGTTAAAACCGTATAGACCTTATTCTGCTGTTTTTTATTCTTATAACGGAAAATACTAAAGCTATAATAAGTATAAATTCCAATCAACAGTATCAATAAATATTGAATTAATTTAACAATTAAACTCATAGCTATAACCTCCTTCCTTTCAGTACTCTATTTTTGATAATTGCGAAACGATATAGTTTTACTAATTGTATACAATACTTACAATTACTGAGTTTCTCAATTACATAAGTTCTCTACTTTGCCGGCTATCTTATTCTACTCCTCGTTTGTAATGACCTGTTGTATAATCAAACCCATCCGAGGTATCTATAATTCCATACTTATATGCACGAATAATAGTTTTCATTCTCTGCTCTGTCTGCGTTTTCGTTTCTATACTAAAATCCAGTCTGATCCTTCTTGGCTTAAGCGCCAAAATTTCCTTTGCCTGTTTGTGAAGTGCAAGTGGCTGCCCGTTGTAAATAGTATTATAGCATCCACCGCAATTGGTCTGAACAAAAAATTTCTTACCCAGACGATCAAGCAGATAACCAGTATTATTCTGTTGACAGCTTTTACAGCCTGCCGTACTTTCATAGAGACACTGTGCTGAAATCATAAGTGGTAGATGCCCATAGACCAACATTTCACAATCCTCTACTCCAAGCAGCTTTAGCTCCATATAATTAAGCTCCACAGGGGCTGTAAAACTTGTAATTTTCTTCTCCTTCCAGAAGCTCTTCGCTTCCTTATTAAGCACATACATATTATAGTTTAGGATAACTTCCTTATTCTGCTCTTGCTTTATTAATAACGACTGTAAAAGTGCTACTTCTTCAAAATTTCTGACAATAAAGCCATTTATCTCATTGCTATCTATTATTGCAAATAAATCCTTTTCTAACCTATTATATACGGTAAGCCTGCATATGTGCGGTAAGGACAGATAAAAGCTTATTCCCTTGTTCGAAGCAATTCCTGCTAACTCCTTTAAATTATCGATACCAAGTGTAAGATAATCTGCATAGATTGCCGAAACCTCCGGATATTGAAGAACGGCCTCAAATTGCTCCTTCGTCTGAACCGATACTGACACTACTAAATCAGCCTTAGGCTTACAAAGCATACTATCCTTCTCACGAAACTCATTCCCGTACTTCGGATCATAGTCATTATCGTTGGCAATCATATTCGAAAATAAATTTCTCCGATAATGGTTTACTACCGCCTCTGCTAGCTTATTAAGTGCATCCCTTCTGATCTCATTCAGCCAGGCATTCGGTACAAAGATATTATCATCGGCAATTATCTCTAAAGCTTCAAAATAATAAAGAGTGTCACCGGTTTTCTTTAACGGAGCAGCCAATTTATCCTGGGTCATAGGCTGTCTCTCTGCTGCCTGCACTCTGTCGTGATATGCCGTTACTTTAAAATTCTGAAAGGAGAGGGTTAAGGCAAGCCTTTCACCAAGCCTTGCAGTCAATCGGCCTTTTACGCCTGTTTTTTTATCTTCACCAATATATTTTTTCTGAAGCTCTCCGAGTAATTTATTATTTTTCGTACGATAGACTTTTGTTTTGGCTTTGATACTAAGCTTAGCAGGAACAACTGTCTTTAGAATATCGCCGGCACTATGAGGTTCTTTAACGGTAAATTCATACCCTTCCTCTTCTTCTAGCCTGATTTCTAGTACATCCTGTGCATGAACCTTTTCCTGCAACCGGACAGAAAGCTCTCTTCCCTTAATCGCTGAGACTTCTCCAACATATACTCCGCTGTGATTCGGGCGATAGAGAGACATCATATCCTTTCCGTGATAGTTGTTTCCATACCCTTCGGAAAAGCCGCCCCTGTTATATAGATCCTGTAGGTCTATCATATCCTGCTTAAATTCACTGCCCTGCAGCAATTTGTCAAAGCCAACTTTTCCTTGCTTTAAATAACTATCAGTATATTTACGATATATATAAGCTACCGCTGCTGCATATTCGGGTCTCTTCATTCTGCCTTCAATCTTAAAGGAATTCACACCAGCCTCTACAAGCTCCGGTATGTGCAAAACGGTATTAATATCCTTCGGACTTAGCAAGAATTTTTCCATATCTCCGGAAAGCTTTTTCTTATCGCTGAAAAACTGATAAGGCATCCGACAGGGCTGCGCACATCTTCCCCTGTTGCCGCTTCGTCCGCCAATCATACTACTCATAAGACACTGTCCGGAATAGCAATAGCATAGTGCTCCATGTACGAAGGTTTCTATCTCAAGCTCCGTATTTTCACGCATTGTCTGGATCTCTTTGAAGCTTAACTCCCTTGAAGTGACCAGTCTTGTAACCCCATACTCCTTAAGAAGGTTTGCACCCTGTGCCATAGTTAAAGTCATCTGTGTACTTGCATGAATCGGAAGCTCCGGAAAATTCCTGTGAATAAAATGCATTACACCAACATCCTGTACGATTACGGCGTCAAGTCCCTGTAAGTAATATTTCTCCAAAAATGAATATAGCTTACCGGTAAGCTCATTCTCTTTCAATAATGTATTCACGGTTAAATATAGTTTTTTATCCCTGATATGAGCCTCATCAATTGCCTTTAAGAGAGTATTCTCCTCCAGATTATCCGCAAAGGCCCTCGCTCCAAAGCTGCTGCCTCCGATATAAACTGCATCGCAGCCGGCATTCATAGCTGCCCTCATTCCCTCATAGGAACCAGCCGGTGCGAGTATTTCAATGCTTCTGTTCATGACAGCCTCCTTATACACTTATGTTATATAAACGCATTCTCCTTAAGTAAGATACGCTTTAAGTTGTAATATCTATCAAGTAAAAATAAGCTGCCCATATGCCCGATATTTTACCGCACTTTCCTTGGTATCAATATCGTTAATTTGGACAGCCATAATAATATTTGTTATCTTTTCTTTTCTGCATCGTTTAATTCTGTTTCTAATCGGACAATCTTCTTCTGGGCTTCATAAAGCTCTTTTTTCAGCTCCTCCAAATCCCGCTCAGTAGAAGCAAGCTTTGTCTGTGCGGAAATAATCTCGTGCTTTAAATCAAAGATTTCATTTCCCTTTGCTTCATTTTCAGCTTGAATTTGTTTAACCTTGTCCAATGTCTTAAAATAGTCATCCGCAATATTAATCTGCATTAAGATATTTTTTAATTCGGTATCCAAAAACTTATAGGCATCCTTATTACGAAATTCCAGGTGCTTATTGTTGATATAGGAAGCAATTTTTTGTAAATATTCCTCACCCTCGTATCCACTCAATGTATATCGCTTGTTATTAATGATAACCTCAATATCGTGATACTGATTCATTCCCCTGCCCCCTATTATTCTCTGGAAACCTATAACATTAATATTATAACCGATGTTTTGACTGTTTACAAGCAAGGATTACAATTTGCAGCCTATCATAACCCGATATGCCTATAAGCAAGCTCGGAAGCAACTCTTCCTCTGGGTGTACGAAGAATTAAACCGTTCTGTACCAGATACGGCTCATATACTTCCTCAATTGTGCCCACATCCTCACCAATTGTAGTTGCAACCGCTTCAATTCCTACCGGACCGCCTCCAAATTTCTCAATCATTGTTACAAGGATTTCACGGTCGATATGATCAAGTCCAAGCTTATCAACCTCCAGTAAATCAAGAGCAAACCCGGCTACCTCACTGGTTATCCTTCCGTCATACTTTACCTGTGCAAAATCCCTGACTCTTTTTAATAGACGGTTAGCCAGACGAGGCGTACCTCTGGAACGGCGCGCTAGCTCCATTGCTCCATCCGTGTCTATTTCAACCTGGAGTACTTGCGCTGACCTGATGATAATCTTCTTCAATTCCTCAATCGTATAAAAATCAAGTCTGCTTACTACTCCAAATCGGTCTCTTAATGGTGGGGTTAACATTCCTGCCCTTGTCGTAGCACCAACGAGTGTAAATTTGGGAAGATCAATTCGGATAGATTTTGCTGCTGAGCCCTTACCGATCACAATATCTATCACAAAATCCTCCATTGCAGGATAAAGAAGCTCCTCCACCTGTCGGTTCAGACGATGAATTTCATCAACAAAGAGTACATCTCCCTCCTGCAGATTATTAAGAATTGCAGCCATTTCTCCCGGCTTTTCAATCGCCGGACCTGAGGTGACTTTAATATTTACCCCCATCTCATTAGCGATTATTCCGGCTAGCGTTGTTTTGCCAAGCCCAGGAGGGCCGAAGAATAATACATGATCAAGCGTTTCCTTCCTCTGCTTCGCCGCCTCTATATAAATCTTAAGATTCTCTTTAACCTTAGCCTGTCCGATATAATCGGTAAGCAGCTGAGGCCGAAGGCTTCCTTCTAACTTACTGTCCTCTTCCGTAAATTCCGTTGTAATCATGCGTTTTGCCATATTGTCTCCATTTACATCTTTTTCAAACAAAGCTTTAATATTTCTTCTGAAGTCATTTCCTCGGTTATCTCAATCTGATTAACTATTTTAAGAGCCTCAGAGCCGGAGTAGCCTAACACTGTAAGGGCTTGAACTGCTTCTTCCTTCTTATTAAAGCTTCCTGCGCTTATACTAACTTCAGCCTGGTTAACTAATCTTTGTTCAAATGCCGTCTCCAGCTTAAATTTATCCTTAAGCTCCAGGATCAGCTTGCTGGCTGTTTTATTACCGATACCGGGTGCCTTTGCAATTGTCTTTGCATCCTCTGCGAGAACAGCAAAACGGATATCATCCGCTGAAATTGCAGATAGAATGCCAAGTGCACCCTTCGGTCCAATTCCATTTACTGTAATCAAAAGCTTAAATACATCTAAATCATCCTTTGTCAGAAAACCAAAAAGACTAATCGCATCCTCTCTGACATGAAGATAAGTATAAAGCTTTAATGTACTTCCCATCAAGGGAAGCTTATGAATAGCAGAGGACGAAAGATAAACCTCGTACCCAATATTCCCCACCTCAAGAACAACATAGCTTTCCTTGATTTCTGCCAATTCTCCCTTTAAATATCCAATCATCCTGCCACCTCAATATGTACCACAATTATAATGAGAATCATGAAACATTCGTTTATTTTGCTATCATTTATTTTTATGTATTTATAGACTAATCGGGCAACCGTTCAAAGTGTCCTTTTGTTATATTTAATCTGCCCTCTTTTAAGTAATTCAGCACCTCAAAGGCAGTAATACCTAAGGCCTCTGATATCTGTATTGCATTGCTGTTGGGATATTCCTTTAAGTACGCTTCAATATCATCAAAGTGATCACTGTCAACTTTTTTACAAGCCTCACAGGAGTAAGCTTTGAATCTGGATATAAATACTTTGTGACAGTGTTTACATACATTCGTATACATAAGAAGCCTCCTTCTTACCAAACGGTAAGCATGCGAAATGCATGCTTTACGTCTGTTTCTTACATTAATGTCGAGAATAAATTCAATATTCTTTGATAGAATTTTATAAAAAACGGTCTGTTCTTCCACTCTTCATAAGTAACCTCATGGCACTTTTCCATCGTATTGATTAAATCATCTCTGATGACATTAATCGTCTCTCTGTCACAGATCCATACGCCACATTCATAGTGCAGATGGAAGCTGCGGTAATCCATATTAATGGTTCCGACGATACCGCAATCCTCATTGATAATTGTCTTTGCATGAATAAAACCGGGTGTGTATTCAAATATTCGTACTCCGGCCTCCAAAAGCCTTCCGTAATTATAGTTCGTCAAAATCTTTACATTTTTCTTATCTGGTATATATGGCGTAATGATACGCACATCGATTCCGCTGATTGCTGCTGTAATCAGTGCATCTCTCATATCATCTTCAATTATAAGATAAGGTGTGGTAATATACAATATTTTCTTTGCGTAATAGATTGTCTGCTTGTAGATATTCTCCACCGGATTTTTAGGATTATCCGCAGGACCATCCGAAATCACCTGGCAGAAAATATCATTTTCATCAAACTGTTTTGTAGGACGATAGGGTGTAAAATCAATCGATCCCTCCTCACCGGATACCTCCCACATCTTAAGGAAGGTAACCGTCAGACCCCAGACAGCATCACCTTCAACTTTTACTGCATTATCCTTCCAGGTTCCAAAACGATGTACCAAATTAACATATTCATCTGCCAGATTCATACCTCCGGTGAAGCCGACATTACCGTCGATTACAATTATTTTTTGATGAGACCGGTAATTCATATAAAGCTGATCCGTGTATTTATGAATTGGATTGAATACTCTGACCTCAAATCCTTCACTTTCCAGATTCCGCTTAAAATGAGGCGGTGTACGCAGCATGGCACCAAAGTCATCATATAAAAATAATACCTTTATCCCTTCCTTTCGCTTCATCAGAAGCTTTTCATGAATCCTATCCCACAGAACGCCTTCCCCGACAATAAAGAAATTCATAAGAATGAAATGCTCAGCCCTCTCAATTTCCTCAAAAATCGCATCAAAAACATTTTCACCCATCGGATAATAGGTAACTTTATTATTCTTATATAAGGGGAACATATTCGATTCAAGATATCTTGTCATCCTGCTTTTGGTAGGATATTTTGCAGCAAACCGTTTCATAACTTCGGGATTAAATTCCAGAAACTTATTACCGCGCTCAAGTTTATTTAATATCTTTTGATCTATTTTTTTCCTTCGCCGGTTTCCCCATAGCATATACATGATATGACCGGTAATCGGCAGAGCTGCAATAATGCAAATCCAGCTTATTTTATAGGAGGAATTACGATTATCATTGATTAAGCCGATAATAATAATAACACTTAAGATTTGAATAGAGGAATATAGATAAATCGTATATTCCTGTAATGAATAGGCCAAATAAATAATCAAGGTAAATTGTGCCAAAACCAATAAGCCTACGAGGGTTGCTCTTAAAAATCCGCTTAAATATCCTTTTATCGTTCCGGTTACTTCTTCTCTTAAGTCCTTTCCCAACTCCCGTACTCCCTTCTTACTAATTTTCTCACGTAAATCGCTTAACGCTGCCTCTCTTTTGCCTACCTTCATGGATGGGAATGCCTTTAATAGACGAATATGAGCTTTCTGCGTTCTGATATTCTGATAACGCTTTAAGAATTCCTTCATTCTAGACTCAATTTCAGGCTTTTTCTCCTTAAGCTCAAATAAGCTCAGTGTACTTGTCCTAACACTATGAAGCTTATTTTCGAACGAGCTTTTCACCTCAGAAAATAAGCTTTGCATTCTTAAATTTGTAAATCTTCCGATTAATTCTTCTCCAGTTTCATAAATCCTAGTAGTACCTACATATTCTGTCATATCCTGACGCAGTTCATGCAGTCTAGCAAGAATCTTATCAAATTTAACCGAGGAAATGATTGTTGTAACAATATCTACAGTAAAAAGCGGCAATATAATATATCCCATAATTTCACCGTATTTTCTGGGAATTATACCAATCACATAATTAATACCGGGTTGAAAAAATCGAAGCATCAGTATTGTTAATAGTCCCCAAAACAAAGATACCGGCAAGCAGACCCTGCCCTTTAGGTTAAATGGAAATTTGCTGTAGTCCCACCATCTTGTATGGAAAACCAACTCCATAATCAAAGAGGTGACATATTCAAGCAGCGTTGCAAGACATGCTCCTCCTATAAATGCAAGTAGTAAGTCATCCTCATAGCCCTGAAAAGTGACATAAACGAGTAAAGCCCCGAATCCATAAATCGGGATAATCGGTCCATTTAAAAATCCTCTGTTGATTAAGGCTTTCTTCTGTATAGAAACCAGGCAGCTTTCGTAAATCCAACCAAAGAACCCATATAAGATGAAGATATAAAACACATAATAAAATTCCAAATGAAACAGTGTAATATCCCACATTGGATAACTCCCCTTTATCTATCAATCCTTATTATGCTTGGCTATTAATAGGATTAAGTATATCACAACCCTTTTGCAAATACAGTATATTTTTTGATTTTAATCCTTTTTTAATTCGATAAAGCCTGCATTATATCTGGGCCTGTCCTCTTTCCTTCTGTCTTATTATATGATAAAATTACATTGCCGTTAAAGCGGCATGGAGTTAGTGTGAATTATTGAAAAGAATAATTCACACTTCAATCAGCAAATTTGTGCGCTGCCCAAATTCGCAGGTTTTGGCAGTATGGAGGTTTTGATATGATAACGAGACAATTTTCTCTTGAGCAAATGCCAGGCTATTCCTTTGAGAAGGATTTTGATATAAATAAAATTGTATTTTTTGATATAGAAACAACTGGATTATCCGCAGATACAAGTTATCTTTATCTGATAGGCTGTGCCTATTATGAAAAATCCTCCTATCAGCTAATCCAATGGTTTTCGGAGGATATTAAAGAGGAGATTCTTTTAATCACTTCCTTTTTTGAATTTTTAAAGGATTATTCCATTCTGATTCACTATAACGGCACAGGCTTTGATATTCCCTATATACAGCGTAAATGCATTCTTCATAATCTGAATTACAGCTTTGACCATCTAATAAGCATAGACATTTATAAGAAAGTCTTACCTTATAAAAAGCTACTAGGGTTAGATAGTTTAAAGCTAAAGTCACTGGAAGCCTTTTTAAAGGTGCACCGTAAGGATACCTCTAACGGCGGTGATTTGATAGAAGTATATCAGTTTTACCTGGGGAAGAAACATTATGAGAAGCTAAAGAAAATGCGCACTCCCAGTATAGCCTTCCCCTCTCCGACAGAAGCCGAGCTTTTACTTGAGCAGTTACTTCTTCATAACGAGGATGATCTACGAGGGCTGCTCCATGTTAGTCCAATGCTGAATTACGAAGCTCTATTTAAAAAACCGATTAGAATAAGAAAAGCAGAGGTAGAGCTCGATATTTTAAATATTATCTTTGAATTATCCGAGACTCTTCCGGTAAAAATTCAATTTGGCAATGAGCTTATGCAAATAGTGGCATATGATCATACCGGTATGCTTTCTGTACGTATTTATGAAGGTGAATTAAAGCATTTTTATGATAATTATAAAGACTATTTTTATTTGCCTGCTGAAGATATGGCTGTACATAAGAGCCTTGCGCAATATGTGGATAAAGCTTTCCGCGAAAAAGCAAAGCCTTCTAGCTGCTATATAAAAAAGCAAGGACTTTTTGCACCTCAGTATGAAGCAGTGATCAATCCGTATTTTAAAAAAGAATATAAGGATAAATTATCATATATTGAAATTCATACCGATTTTCTACTTCAGGAAGAAGTACTAGAGCAATATGTCAAACATATGCTGTTAAGCAATGTTTCAATAATGCCAAAGCTCTGATATTAACTAGCATAGTATCGATTATGTGTCGAAAAACACTAATAGTCCTTTATAAATCAGCAGCTGACTAAGCCATTATTTTGAAAAAATTATAATTAATTATTTCATACAGGTGATTCATATAATTTATAAAAGTATCACCCTCTTAATCGAACTTGAATTATCAGTAATAAACAATATTATATTAGGAAAATTTACCTGTCACAGTATAATACTTACTTCCATCTCCGCCTGTCACGAATATTTTACCGCACCTGATCCAGGCATGTGCTATCATCTGATTATTACTACCCTTAGCCACACCAAGATATACGGTACTTTCAAGCTTTCTCCTGTCTAGCATTAATTTCGCAGTAAATGCTTGGGTCAGACAATTACTTTTCCATAAAGTATACTTGCTCATTGTCCTTACAGCATATGAAATAAGTTTGACCTTTTTCAATTCCTTTTTCGTATCAGTTAATTCTGTTTCATGATTTACTTTACCTATGAAACCTGCAATCCGTTTGAATTTAAATTTCCAGATTAAAAATCTAGTTAAGCCTAATATAAGAAATGCTTCAATATAAATCAATTTTAATTGCAGCGGCAGCTTAATAAATTTAACAATATACTTCACTTTAATCCTCCATGACGCCAAAACCTGCGAATTTGGGCAGCGCACAAATTTGCCGATTGAAAAATCTTTAATTTTTCAATCTACCTTCTCCATTATAAGTTCGGCTATGTCATTTTCTAAATGCTCCATCCGGGGCCTCAAAATCCGATAAACCGCTACTTGATTGGCAATTGCAATACAGCTTCCGAAATACCACTCCCTTATTTCCATAGCTTCAACAAATAACTTCCTATAGGTATTCTTAAAAATTACATTTAATTTTTTAGTACCCTTAACCTCTTCCAATTGAATTTCCGTGATTTCTGCAGGTACAATTTCAAAAATTATTTTCACAGGCGTAGTACCATCCTTAAAATTTGAGTTCCTCTTAACTGAGTATTTATGAAGTTCCTTTGATATTCTGATTAATGATAGCTTTGGTTCTTCCACTCCGATACGCTCTATTGTGTCCTCCCAAAGCTTCTGACTTGGGTAGCCCGGATATATTACCGTCTCCTTATTTTTATTAAAGTCAATCGCAGCCACATCGTCAGTAAGCAGCTTATAGCCATTCTTTAGGAGAACGGATGCTATTGTTGATTTGCCGGCACCGGAATCTCCTACTAGCAGTATTCCATTTTCATTTACATTGACACAGCTTGCATGAAGAGGTAAAATTCTTCTCTGATATAGCAAAGCTCCCATACAATTGCCTAATAGATAAAGCTTCACTTCTTCCTCAGCAGAAGCTTCAAAGGGCTCTACAATGATATATCTTCCCTTCTCCACATAATATTTCGCTACATTATGAATAAGTGAAAAATATTTATCATTGCTTATTTTTACACTGGGAGTATCTATTACTGTGTTCTCAAAGGTATCTGGGGCACTGCCTTTTACAATTATAACATCAGGCTTCTCTAAGCTACCTGCTATTAAGTCGTCGATAACGATTTCAGACTCAATTATTAGACCAAAGGCTTTATATGTATTCACGACATCCTCTTTTCCAATTAAAGATTTACCCAAAGATAGAGTTTGATTATTGTATACGAAAACATCATTTGGCTTCATTTCTTCCCAGCGTATTGTCATTGATTTCTACACTGCAATATTGATATTATAGCGAAGCTTTTCTCTTATTTTGCAGAAAAAGATATTTTTTACATTTCTTCACAATACAAAAAAACCGCAGCATATAGTAAATATTATAATATCGATCCTGCAACTCCATTGTTTTATAATCCTCAATCGTAGGTATGAAATGATTTACAATGAGTAATAATCTTCTACCGTAGCTTCTATACCATATCCACAAATATTTATTATACCTATAGAAAAGAGAATGGCCCTGCATTTCTGCTCTCTCATCCAGATTCATTATAAAAAAGGTGGATATTACTGCTAGGTGCTTTGCTGTCATCACCTCTTTTTTACTTATATCAAATTTAATATGCGGTTTTAATCCATAAAGCTTCTTGAGTAAAATGATGGATTGTATTACCATGTGTGTGATTTGAAGCTGCTCTGCTCTATTCATAAGACAGTTCCAATCCAATTGATTATTCTTAATGATCTGATAAATATCACATAGCCATCCCAGCCTTTTCCATGCATGCTTTGAGCCATGATAAATCAAATACAATAGATTTTCTTCTTCTGATAATACATTCATGTTCCTACCGAATATATCGATTTCCTTTTTCTTATCCCATATATCTGCAAAAGGCAAGTTATAATAATCCTTTGACAATCTCCAATGTAATTCGATTTGGTCTTCCAGATTATTTGAATAAGAGAAATGATGCGATGACTTTATATATTGCTCTTTTTGTTTTCTGGTAAGGTTCCTAACATTGTTATCTAATGTATAACCCGCCTCTATAAGAAGCTCATTCGCTTTGTTAAGATCAGAAAAATCAACCAGAATATCTAAATCTCTTGATACCCTCATGCTCGGATCCTGGTATAAAGCCATAGCAAGCAGCGGTCCCTTCACTGATATCGCTCTGACATCCCTTTGCTTAAAAAGCTCCATCAGCTTTGTCAGCTCCTTTGTGAGCTGCAGTGCCCTTATACGGTTTTCTTTACATATCCATTCAAACTTCCTGATTGTATTCTCATCTAAAATATTGTTATTGAGCCTCTTTAAATTTCTATAAATAATAGGATAAATCTTATTTTTTACAGCCAGCTTATAAAAATCATCCCAATTAATACCTTCGCGAAATAAATCCTCTATTTTTGTCCTCTGCTTATCGGAGAGATTATATATAGAGCAAAGGATTAACAGTCTCATTTCTAACGTATTAAATTCCTTACTATATATCAAATTATTACTCATACGAATAACCGCTCCTAATCTTCCAGTAAGTCGGCACAATAATTTATATAACGACATATACTATATTAGATATCTGTAAACATTGGGCAAATATATCTGATATAACTTATGAGTTAATTAATCTTTATGATACAAATATTTTTTATTATTGCTATAATAAAGGAGGATTTAACATGAAGGAAGCTCAATCAGGCAAATTGTTATGGGAAACACCTCAATTACAGTGCCTTGATGCAAGAAAACATACTGAAAGCGGTATCGTCATCCTACCGATTGAGATATTGGGTGTTCAAGGACCAAGTTAAGCTTTAATAAGTTCCATCTATTATATTTAATGTAGTTGAGAATGATTCTTTTATAGAAGAACAAAGCTATGTGGCATAAATTACAAATAGCTTTGTTCTTCTATTCATCTATACTGCAGTCGTATACACTTTAAAATTTGAATATTCCTTAACGTTCCCTTAATGCATCATCCAGAAGCCGTTGTATATCGTAGCATACCTGAATTTTTAATAAGGTGAAAATACTGCCTCTTGATGTTTTCAGGAAATACTTCTGCTCTAGCAGTTTTGTAATAATATTCCAGTCAATATAGGGAACAAATAATTCCTGATGTATGAAAGCCGAAGTTATTTCTGCCCTTTCCTGACTGTTATCTGTTTTTTGTATAAATATTACATTGGCATTATCAATTTTACTCGTATTATAACATAGTTCATGAGGTAATATCTTTTCAAAGGCTTTTCTGTATATATATCTGCTGGTAGCCTGCTTATAATACAGATACTTAGGAATGGACATTGCATAATCTATAACCCGGTAATCTAGTAGAGGGAACATATATTGTATATTATAGTCGGCACCCAACCATGCCATTATCTCTGTTCTGCTTACGCTAACCCCCGATTCAATATGCTTTATTGGATTTATTTTAAAAGCAAGGATATCTCTTTTACATAGCTTTTTTATTCTTTTTTCATATTCCTTCTTTACAATTCTCGGTATGCCTTTGTTCTGAGTACCAAATATACTATAAGGGCGAAGCAGCAGGATAACAGGCACCGAAAGTATCACTTTTATTAATCGCAGAAGAGATCCTCTGGCCAAAATTTTAGCTTCTTTCAGAAAATGTCCCAAATACCCAGATATAATAAGCTCAATGATATCTGCTCGGTGGCTGATTCCTTCATCTCCACCCCAACCACTAAGCATACATCTTATTCCTTCGGAAGACATTTCTTCTAAAATTCCATGTAGCGCTTCGCTTCTATATCCATCCGTTAATGCTGCCTTGCAGTCTGCCTCCTGTTTTGCAGTCTTTGAAGAGACTCTAAATCTGCACTCGAAGTCTTCCTTTTCACATATTTTTTGAATGATTAACCTTTCGTCCTTTTCTTGTTGCTCCAGCAATTCAAAGCTTGGTGACCAGGAGTATGCTATCAGTTTTTTATTCGTTATATTTAGCTCCCTGCTAGCAAGAACCGTTACCACCGAGGAATCAAGACCTCCACTAATTTCAGATCCTATTTTTTTATTTGTTTGATTTACCCTGAGCCTCACTGCATCATCTACAATTTTATATAATTGTGATGCATATTCCTCTTCTGTTTGAAATACTATTTTTTTCCCTGCTCCGGGTGTCCAATATTTCCTTTTATAGACCCCCTGTTCATCCATGCACATAATATGTGCCTGAGGAAGTCGTTTTATCTGAGCAAAATAGGTGCTTTCTGTATCAATATGATAGGTATCACTTAGCAGAGCATAAAACTTAATCTCATCCAACTGCTTTCCGACAAAGGGCAGCTTAAGTAAGGCCCTGTAATCTGTTGCAAAGGCAAAGGTCAGTTTATTATAAAAATAATAAATTGGGCGTACTCCCAGATGGTCCCTGATCAATATGCACCGCTTCTTTTTATGATCCCAGATTGCAACTGTGAAATCACCATTTAAGTATTTAGGGAAGTCCTCACCCCATTTTATAAAAGCTTTCATAAGAAAAGCTTGGGTAGAAATCTCCTTATTCTCGTTACCAAGATATTTATGAAATAATTCCTCCCTGTTATAAATAACAGCATCACTAACTAGCGTAAGCTCGTGCTGTGCATCATAGAGCACTAGAGTATCTGATTGTGAATAGTTACTGATATGATTACTGCAACATCCAAGGCCAATATTATTATAATATCTAAAATCCTGTGCATCCATCCCGTAATGGCTGATTTTATTCTTCATTGTTTCCAGATATTCAGCCTTTACAGGGTCTCCATTCATATTGATAATACCAAATATTGCACTCATTTTATATGGATCAATCCTTCCCCATTCATTTCATTAAGAAAAGTGATTACCTCCTCTTCACATTGCTGTCTTGTCACCTGGTACTTTTCTATCAGATCTTCAATAAGCGTATCTACCAAAATTGGATGTGAAAGCATTTTCCATATTATGCTTCCCGTATTTCCAAGACTATAATAGTTCCCCGTCTTAATGTTCATCATTACGAATTCCTCATCCATTTCGGCTGCAGCAATTTCTTCATTTTGTACAATCATACTTTGCAATGTAATCATATTCATATCTATTCACCTAATCATATATTATAAAGCACCAAGCTCTCAAGCTGACATTTCCATAAAAAAGTATCTTTGAATTAGTTTGTGCCGAGAAAAACCTATTGACACTAAATAATTACTTATACTACTCACGATATGAATTTTTGAGAATTATGACACAAAAAACCTGACTGTTTCTATTTATAACAGTCAGGTTACTTTTTACTCAGATGTTGTCTTATTCTTTCCTTTGAGCTTATTCACATCATAGGTTTCTGTTCCGGGCAGCTTATATACTACAACTGCAACTCCCCTTTGAATATTTTGAAACATTTTTTTCGCATTTGCCGGGGGCATATTGATACATCCGTGTGATCCATTGGTCAGATAGATATCTTTACCGAATTTACTTCTCCAGGATGCATCATGAAAACCGATATTCTTATTAAAGGGCATCCAGTATTTTACTGGTGTTTCATAGTCCTCTCCCACCAACGTAGCATCATTTTGCTTATATTGTACCGGATAAGTTCCGGTTGGTGTGCCAAACTTTTTTGATACATTTCCAGATACAAAATCGGATTCCAGAATGCGTTTTCCATCCTTATAGAAAAATAAATGCTGCGCTGTAAGGTTTACTTCCACATAGGTGTCGCCAATATCATCCTTGCCATATTGCTGTGCTGTCTGAAAATAGATTGGCGTTCTCTTCTGCTTTACGCCCTTACGAATTAATTCTCTTAATTCTGCTACTTCCTCAGGCCGATTCAACCACCAGCCATAATCTCCGCCCGAAACTTTAATCACATCCCCGTAAGAGGTCTTGAATTCCCTGACTCTGCCAAAGGAATTATAGGTCTTACCGATATAATCTACATATTCCTTTATCCCATTTTCATCAAATTCCACTACAAAATCTTCATTTACTGAAATCCACTTGCTAATCTGCTCTCCATTCAGTATTTCAGTAACCTCACCGAATTCATAGGTTATCTCTGTTGCAGCAATTTGATTCATCTTCTTTAATGCCTTTTGCAGCTTAGGATTTTCAGCTGTTATCAAAGGTTCTTCATAACAGCCCTCTTTCTCGATTGATAAAGAGGGGGCTAAGGAATAGATTGCATTACGAATAGCTTCAAATAATTTATCCTCCACTACTTTGGCACCCTGTTTTTCCGGAACGATCTCAAATCCATTTGTACCATATTCAGATATCGTTGCATTCTCTGGATTAATCACATTAGCCTGATCAAAACAATTCAGCTTCTTAAAGTACTTTTTTAATAAAGACTCATCATAATTAAGCATTGTATTGACAGTAAGCTCATGTGTCCTAAATATTGATACAGGCCAGGTAAAAGTCTTTTGTTCCTTTAATATATCTGATAGACTATCATCAAAAACTGTATGCAGATTAATTATTTCACCGGTAATATAATCTGATATACCATTTCTTTCTTCAATTGTCAAAAGGTAATCCTTCACCTGCGAATTGATGGCATCCTTTGCTTCGTGTATCGTCATATTAGATGTACTTGTCCCATTAATGACAGTATTTCCATAGTAATGCTTTTGAAAATAAAAAGCAAAAAACAGATATACGATTATTAGTGGGATAAAGATACCAAAACCGGTAAACATCAATATATATTTACTTTTATTTCTTGTCTTTTTTCTTTTAGTCATAATTTTTTGCACACCTTCATAATAAATTATTTATCCGTCATGATATAATCGACCATACTAACGTAACATGCCTGCCCTTTGAATTAGCTTGCGCCAAGTGCACTTGCATACTTTGGTTACACAGGCAAAGACTTCCAAGTGTGAATTATGCTTTTCAATAATTCACACTATCGCCCATGCCTTTTGGGCATAAACCCTGAAGAATAGCGCCTTTTGCTATTCTTTATAAGCCTCGTATGCGAGGCTTTGGACCTGCATGTCTTTTGCAAGACTATTCACACTATTACTATATATATAGAAGATGTCTACTTTTCGTCAATTTTATTAATTTTCTTTTAAAAATGTTACATTTGTACTTTAGCTATCCAAATTACTGGAAAATTGATATAAACCCATAAAAAAGGCTTTCCGAAAAACTTCGGAAAGCCTTACTTTTACTATTATTCTGCTGAAGAAATGATTTCCTTCTTATTGTAAGAACCACAAGCCTTACATACTCTATGAGGAACCATAAGTTCTCCGCATTTGCTGCACTTAACCAAGTTAGGAGCACTCATTTTCCAGTTAGCTCTACGGCTATCTCTTCTAGCTTTTGAATGTTTACCTTTAGGACAAATAGACATTGTCACACCTCCTTAAAATTTTTGAAGATATCTCGGATTACTGACATTCTGGGATCAAAACTAAAATTATCGCAGTCACAAGTCTTCTCATTTAAATTAGTTCCGCAACTTAAGCATAGACCTTTGCAATCCTCACTACATAAAAGCTTCATGGGAAAACCAATTAAAATTTCATCATAAATTAATGTGTCTACATCCAGACTGTATCCAATAATATAATTTGTTTCATCCAAACCCTCTGCTCGCTCTTCTTCCGAAAGATTAAAATCAAGCTCCTTCTGGAATTCGATGTTCATTGGATAGACAATCTCCTTCAAACATCTGCTGCAGAACAGGGTCAGAGAAATATTCGCGCTGCCCTCAATCATCACAACCCTGTTACCAAGATTGGTAAGTGTCAGCTTAACTGGCTCCTTCTTAGCAAACTGATAAGAAGTTCCTTGATAATCAAACGTCTCCAATTCTATAGGGGCATCGATTTGCATTACTTTATCCTTCGTGGTCATTAACTCTGACAAAGATATAAGCATTAGTAATCTCTCCGAATATTCACTGCATGGTCAAATAATAAAATAAATTCACTATTCAACTGTGTTTTCAAGTATCAGCTTACTGAACTCTCAACGCACTTCTTGTATTATACCTACTGTGTTATTATTTGTCAATCAAAAAATAATAAACCTACATAATTCCAGATAATTCTTATTATGTTATTTATTTAATATTTCAACTGTCTCTCTTGCTATTGCTAACTCTTCATTCGTAGGGATGATACAAACTTTAACTTTGGAATCCGGTGTCGTAAGAGTGATCTCTTCTCCTCTAGCCTTGTTCTTTTCTAAATCCAAGGTTACACCTAAGTATCCAAGATAACTACATACAAATTCTCTAACCTTATGGTCATTTTCACCAACACCTGCAGTAAATGCAATTGCGTCAACACCATTCATTGCTGCCACATATCCTCCGATATACTTAGCAACACGGTAAACAAATACATCAAATGCAGCAATCGCTTTCTCATTTCCGCTGTCCATAGCTGCATTAATATCTCTAAAATCACTGGATACATCAGACATACCCTGAACACCGGACTGTTTGTTGAGTAAATTCATAATCTCATCAATAGATTTATTTTCTTTCTTGGCAATGAAATCTATAATGGACGGATCGATATCACCGCTTCTGGTTCCCATAACAAGACCTGCTAAAGGAGTGAAGCCCATACTGGTATCAACAGATTTTCCGTTTAATACTGCTGAAATACTTGCTCCATTACCCAGATGGCATACTATAATTTTTGAATTATTAATGTCCAAGCCTAAATAATCAGCGGTTCTCTTTGATACAAAGCTGTGACTGGTGCCATGAAAACCATATTTACGAATTTTATAATTATCATAATACTCATAAGGAAGACCATACAGATAAGCCTTCGGCGGCATAGTCTGATGGAAAGCAGTGTCAAACACTCCTACCATCGGAACACCCTTCATCAGTTTTGCACATGCATGAATACCAATTAAATTAGCCGGATTATGAAGAGGTGCCAAATCGTTACACTCTTCGATCGCTTTTATCACTTCATCAGTAATAAGGGTAGAAGCAGAAAATTTCTCGCCCCCATGTACAACTCTGTGTCCAACTGCACCTATCTCATCGAGTGCCTTAATTACACCGTGCTTTGCATCAGTTAAAGCATCCAGTACCATCTGTACAGCTACATCATGATTTTTCATAGATGCTTCAATAACAACCTTCTCGCCACCATTTGGTGTATGCTTTAAATAGCTGACATCTTGTCCGATTCTTTCACAGATACCGACTGCTAAAACCTTCTCGCTGTCGGAATCAATTAATTGGTACTTTAAGGAAGAGCTGCCACAATTAATTACCAATACTTTCATTTTCTAATTACCTCACTTTTAAGTTTAATAGAAAAGCAGCTATCATAACATATCTTCTTTCTGCCTTTCCAATACTGAGCTGTTTTATTCTATCTATTGAATTCTAAAATAAGCCTGATATTTTATTAATATTATTCATATAAGCTTCTAAAAATTTGTTACATGGAAGCTGCCTGAACTGCTGTGATTGCAATTACACCAACGATATCATCAGCTGTACAACCTCTGGAGAGATCGTTAACCGGCTTAGCGATACCTTGCGTAATCGGTCCGTAAGCTTCTGCCTTTGCAAGTCTTTGTGCCAATTTATAGCCGATATTACCTGCATCGAGATCTGGGAAGATAAGAACGTTTGCCTTACCAGCAATATCACTTCCAGGGGCCTTGGATGCACCTACACTTGGAACAATTGCAGCATCTAACTGATACTCACCATCAAGCTTAATATTCGGATATAATTCCTTTGCAATTCTGGTTGCTTCAACTACTTTATCCACGTCAGGATGGGAAGCGCTTCCCTTTGTAGAGTGTGATAACATAGCTACAATAGCTTCCTTGCCAACGAGTGTTTCAAAGCTCTTCGCGCTGCTTCCTGCAATTGCTGCAAGCTCCTGTGGATTCGGATTCTGAACAAGTCCGGAATCTGAGAATATAAAGGTTCCTTCCGCACCAAATTCGCAATTAGGTACTACAATTACAAAAAAGGAGGATACCAGCTTGGTATTCGGAGCCGTCTTTAATATCTGTAAGGAAGGACGGAGTGTATCAGCAGTTGAATGTACTGCACCTGATACCATACCGTCTGCATCTCCTGCCTTTACCATAGTAACACCAAAATAAGTATAATCCTTTGTTAACAACTCCTTAGCCTGTTCCGGTGTCATGCCTTTACTTTTTCTTATTTCAACAAGAAGATCGATATAACCCTGAAGCTTTTCGCTTTGATCAGGATCAATAATGGAAGCCTTAGATAAATCCAGTCCATCCGCCTTCTTCATAATTTCTTCCTTATTACCTACTAATACAATATTAGCAATTCCTTCTGCCAAAATTCGGCTGGCAGCCTCCAATGTCCTTCTGTCATCACTCTCCGGCAATACAATTGTCTTAATATCCTTTTTTGCTCTCTCCTTAATACTGTCAATAAAGCCCATGATGTTGCTCCTTCCTTAACATCTCTTTTTGTATTATTATAATATAATTTGTTAAACCAATAGTTTTTATTATAAGACAAATATCTAGCAGTTACAAGTACATTTTGTAGAAAAATGTTGGTCAATTTTTCAGTTTATTTATGCGTTTTATATAATCAAACGATATCTCTACCATTTCAGCATAAATCGTGAAAACTATTCCTGTTTCACCTCATTTCTTCGCTGCTTATTTGGCTCGCTTGCGAGACCTGCAGTACTCTTTTGACATTTCCGGCGGGCCTAAATGTAATTTTTTCTCATATAAGATTCTCCATATGAATGCGTAGAATAACCATTGTTGATTATCTGATATTTCTATACAATTTACCTATAATTGCATGGTATCTGATCCTGACGAATTTAATCGTAACTGACTACTTATTTAACTATTTATAAAGTCAGACTATCCACAATTATAGTCTTATCATATATCATTTTGATTAATCTAAGGAGGTAATGTATATGGGGTACAAGCATTTTAATGCAAGTTTATATTGTCCTGTTTTCAATCTTATTTCCATAACAGATTTTGACGATTTTAACCGCAGGTTTCAGCTGCTCGAGAAGAATATCAAAATCGGAAAAGTCTACCTTGAAACCTATCGCGGAGGCGTAACGATAGACAAAGAACAAATGCTTAAGGTAAAAGCTTTTTTTGAACAAAAGTGTGTAATAGTTGCTGGTGGTATAACTACCGATGCTGCACATAATCATTTGGAGGGCGGCTTTACTCAATTATGCTATACTTCGGAAGTAACTAAAACCCTTATGAAGAATGTTGTAACACTTACAGCAGAAATATTTGATGAATTTATTCTGGATGATTTTTATTTTACAAACTGTCGTTGCGATGCTTGCATTCAAGCTAAGGGAGATCGTTCGTGGTCTCAATTTCGTCTGGAGCTAATGAACGATTTTGCGGAAAACATTATAGTAAAGACAGCAAAGCAGGTTAATCCGAAGATTAAGGCTATTATCAAATATCCAAACTGGTATGAGCATTATCAGGATTCCGGTTATAACCTAGAAGATGAGCCTAAGGTTTTTGATTATATTTATACCGGTACAGAGACCCGTAATCCTACCTATACCCAACAGCATCTTCCGAAGTATTTAAGTTATTTTGTTATGAGATATCTTGAAAATGTAGCACCAGATAGAAATCTAGGCGGTTGGTTCGATCCCTACGAATGCAGCTATAATCTCACCTCCTATTTAGATCAGGGATACTTGACATTATTCGCCAAAGCAAGAGAAGCCATGCTGTTCTGTCTTGGCTCTTTAATCAACGATAAGTCTTATACAGTTTTCCCACCTGCAGTTGGACAGGCATTCGAAGATATCGATAACTATTTCTCATCGCTTGGCAATCCCATCGGGGTTTCTTGTTATATACCCTATCACAGCTACGGAGAGGACTATCTGCACAATTATATAGGAATGTGCGGCATACCCTTAGAGCCTTACCCGGAATATCCTGTCGATTCCAAGGTTATTTTCCTAACTGAAAATGCAGGACAGGATACTAATATTATAACCAAAATAAAAGAAAGTCTTAGCTCCGGAGCAGATGTTATCGTTACCTCAGGGCTTGTAACACGATTGGGTGAAGCTTTTAAAGAGCTTGCTCATATAGCTTATACAAGTAAAAAAGCTTTGATCAACCATTACATGTGTTCTAATGATGGCGGAATAACACTACACGGCTGTTATGAGTCTTCAAAGGCAGTCCTGCTAACTCAGCCTCAATTCTTCACCAATGATGTGTGGCAGATAGCCGGCGGATACGGCGAGGATAACAATTTCCCTATCATAATGAAAACCTCCTATTCAAAAGGCAGACTTTTTGTTATCACCATCCCCGACGACCAAGGTGATCTATATCATTACCCTGTACCCGTAATAAATTCATTAAGAGCTATAATAAGCAAAGAATTGCCTGTCGTTCTGGAGGGTGATCCTATGGTTGCACTTTTTGTATATGATAATGATACCTTTATCCTACGTTCCTTCAAGCCATACATAACCGAAATATCTGTTATTGTCAATAAGGAAAATGCTAAGCTTATCGATTTGGAGAATGGGATGTCATTAAATGGTAGTCCAAGCAATAAAGGAACCCGGTTCACAGCAAAATTATCTCCCGGAGTTAATTATGTTATGAAAATAAATGAATAATATCTACCATAATATAATCACTTGTAACTGTATAATCCTGCATTTTAGAATACGTTAAAGAATAATTCATAAATTGGTTTTCTGAGGATACTATAATATTCATTATGGTATCCTTTCTTATAGATTAGAGAATAGCTGCAATTGACGTCGTTAAAAATAACTGATATTATCGTCTTTAGATAAATAAAAATTACAAAGCTGCAATCTACATGAATGTACGAACTACCAATACTGAATCGAAGCGTTAGTTAATGGTAAGGAGCAAAAACCCCATGAAAACTGTAGGCCTGATTACTGAATATAATCCCTTTCATAATGGACACAAATATCATATTGATGAAGCAAGGCGTCTATCCGGAGCGGATTATGTAATCGTCGTAATGAGCGGCGATTTTGTACAAAGAGGTGCTCCTGCTGTCATCGATAAATACTTAAGAACAGAGATGGCATTACGAAACGGAGTTGATCTGGTACTAGAACTACCTGTCTGTTATGCCACAGGAAGTGCAGAGTTTTTCGCTTACGGCGCCGTCTCTTTGCTTCATAAGCTGGGGATTGTAGATTATCTCTGCTTTGGCAGCGAGAGCGGGGATATTAGTCTATTAATGGAAGCAGCTAAATATTTAATTGATGTTCCAAAATCTTATGATAATAGTATTCAATCCTATTTAAAGGAAGGCTTAACTTATCCGGCCGCAAGACTGAAAGCAATTACAGAATCGTTTAATGAGACGGGTATAGCTAATGTACAATCACTAACTAAAGTACTTTCTGAGCCGAATAATATTCTGGGGATAGAATATCTAAAAGCACTCCTTCATTTTCGGTCTAATATCAGCCCTCTTACAATCAAAAGAATATCTAATCATTATCATGACATCAATCTGGCTGATGAATTGGCTGAACCTGATCTTTCCCTGACTAGCAAGCAATTCGTTGACAATCTGTTTCCGAACAAGATGCTTATCAGCTCGGCTACAGCTATACGAAGATCTATGGTACAGGAAACCCAAGATATTCATGATAGCTTTAAGAAAATGAAAAGTAGCGTTCCCGATGAGGTTTATCAAATTTTACAGAGCAATTATTTAAAAACATTTCCAATTACAGAGGAAGACTTTTCAATCCTCTTTAAATACAAACTACTTACAGAGGATAAGAACGCTCTTACTAGCTACTTAGATATAACAGGTGATTTAGCTGACCGCTTGAAAAAAATACCGAATTTTAATCAAACTATCTCTAATCTTGCTCAAAGTATAAAGACAAAGAATATGACTTTGACGCGTATTAACCGTGCTCTAATCCATCTACTGCTTAATATTCGGACGGAAAACGTTAAGAATTATAACACGGCGGGTTACACTCAATATGCAAGAATATTGGGTCTTAAAAAGCAATCCTCCCCTCTCCTTACGTATATCGAAAAAACCAGCAAGCTACCAATAATAACAAAGGTATCAAAGGCAGACAAGCAGCTTACTTCCTTGGGACTACAAATGCTTTCTGAAGATATAACCGCAGCACATCTTTATCATCAGGCTGTTTATGAAAAATTCAAAACTCCTGTATCAAGTGAATACAAACACGGGTTAGTTATCGTATAGCGAATTAAATGGTTGCAGACACCTTAATTGATCCTATTTCAGTACGTCGATATTCGCTCTGTTATGGCGGGGTTTCTATAAACAGCATTATTCATTCGCAGTAACATATACCCTTATTTCACTTTCATGATAGGTATCCTTAATATAGCTTAGTCCCATTCTTGGAAATTCAATATCAAACCATTTTGGTATATGATCACATATTACCTCCAGAGAAAGAAATTCCTTTTGCTGAAGGAAGGAGAATAACAGCTTTTTAGAGGTTAAGGAACAGTCTGAATTAAGTACTTTTTTCAGATTTATCATATATACACCTTCCCGGTCTGTTGCTTTTATAATAGAGGTTTGAGAATTACGCATAACCTCTGTCTTATCTATAGAATCCTGTTCTATCGTATGACATACGGAATCTAAAAATTGTTCCGGTCTTCCCTCCGCTTCAAAGCTTTCAAAACCATTTGCTTCCAATATATAATAAAGCTGACCTACTACCTCTTTGGCGACAAATACCTTACATGTGCTTATTTTTTGAACCATCTCTATCATTGTCTGTCTAACTTCAGATATTCTTGAATTAATATTTGCATGAAAAGGGAACTCCAAAGCGACCTTCCATTCCTTATCCTCTATATGATACACTCGAACAAAGCCCTGTTCTTTTATTGAGGCTGTATTGCCGGCTTCATTAATATATACTGCAATCAAACTATACACCTTCTTTCTTATATTTTTCTTTCCTATATTTTCCTTTGCGTATTGATTTAAAATAAAAAAGCCATAATTAACAGTCAATTCTCCCTCGAAAGATAAAGAAAAGCTATTAATGATGGCTCAGTCTTTGTAACCTAATAATATCCCTAAATCTGTAATTGTATCTGTGCATATAATTATCATACACCCGGTTACTATCGTATTCAATATTAACATTTCAACAAGAAATAAGATAAATAAAGTTCTATTTTGCCAATTATGTATAAGTTTTATAAATAAGATTGGAGGTCAAAAGCATATTAGGTTTTGTGATTCGTCGCTTTGTTATAAGTAGTGCTTGTGCCAAATGACGAAGCCAAATTATTCGAGGGGTTTATGACACCTAACCTTAATAAATAAGTAATATTATCAATAAAATATTATTCTCTTAAAGTTATATTGCTTCCTTATTGTCTTGCTTAGTGATACATGAATTTCATAGGCTTATTATGCGCTATTGCATCTACAAAGCCTAGCTTTTTATAAAGCGGATACCCTTTCTGTGTTGCAATTAGCTCCAGAAAGGATAAATCTAAAGTCTTTCCCTCCTCAATCGCTAAACTTAATAAATTAGCAGCCAAACCCTGCCTTCTGTATTCCGGTTCTGTATATACATTAAGAATATTTCCGATCTTCCCTGTAATAAAAACAGGATTAGCCGGCCTCTCAATGATAATCAAGAAAACACTGGATACGACAACGCCATTCTCTTCGGCAATGTAAGCAAACATATCCTTCTCCAAATGCTCTTTGTAGTAACTGGGCAGCTGTTCTTTCAACTTATCGGTTTGCTCCTTGGTAAGTTCAAAATCCTCATTTAAATACGCCAACCTAATCTTTAACAGTTCATCAATATCCTTGACATCCGCTTTTCTTAAAACCATCTTATCGCATCCATTCTCTATCATTAGTAGTTTAAATCTTTTTAAATATAATACTTGATTATATACCTGAAATAATAATAAAACAAGCTTATTTCTTTCTCCTACCTATTCAATCCGAAACCACACTCAACAATGCGATAATCAAATTTTTTAAACTTCCAATAATATTTTATCATGCGTAACTGTGAAGGGGATTATTTTGAAGTACAAAAGCTTACGTATTATCCTCCTCCACAGCCTCCCTGCCAATCTATTACTACTAACCGTGAGATTATCAAAAGCCAGAATATTACTTCATTAATTCCTCCATCTGGTCTAATAACTCTGCAAATAATTGAAGTGCCATATGAACCGGTTCCTTCGTGCTCATATCAACGCCGGCAGCCTTAAGTAATTCAATCGGATAATCAGAGCTTCCGCCACTTAAGAACTTGATGTAATCTTTTACCGCCGGAGCTCCCTCGCTTAATATTCTTCTTGATAAAGCAATTGCCGCAGAATATCCTGTCGCATATTGATATACATAAAAAGCATTATAAAAATGCGGAATCCTTGACCATTCCATATCAATGTCCTGATCAATCACGATATCCTCACCAAAATATGCTTTGTTTAGATCATGATAAATCCGGCAAAGAACCTCTGCAGTCAGGCTTTCACCCTCTTCAACCATTTTATGGGTAATCATTTCAAATTCCGCAAACATTGCCTGACGGAACAACGTACCTTTAAATTTCTCAAGAAAATGATTAATCAAGTATGCCTTCTTCTTCTTATCCTCCGTGGTTTTTAACATATAATCAATTAGTAACGCTTCGTTACAGGTAGATGCTACCTCGGCAACAAATATTTTATAGCCTGCGTAGATATAAGGCTGTTCTCTGTCAGAATAGTAGCTGTGAATTGCATGTCCCATCTCATGCGCAAGAGTAAAAACATTATTCAAAGTTTCGTTATAATTAAGCAGCACATAAGGATGCGTGCCATAAGCTCCCCAGGAATATGCACCGCTTCTTTTATTTTCATTTTCATAAATATCAATCCAACGATGGTTATAGCCCTCAGCTAAAATTCTTAAATATTCTTCTCCCAAAGGCTCTAAGCCCTTTGCTACAATAGACTTGGCTTCTTCATAAGGAATTTCCATTTTGATATCCGCTACCAAAGGGGCATAAAGATCATAGATATGAAGTTCATCAAGGCCCATAAGCTTCTTACGAACAGAGATATATCGATGCATAAGGCCCATATTTTCATGTACTGCTGCAATTAAGTTAGTATAAACTTCAGTAGGTATATTGGAACTATCTAGTGCTCTTTCCAGCGTACTTGCATATTTTCTTGTCTTAGCAAAAAAGACCTCCTGTTTTACATTTGCACTGAAAGCCGCAGCAAGTGTATTGCGAAAGCTATTATAAGTAGCATATACTCCCTCAAAGGCTTCTCTTCTTACCCTGCGATCATTACTTTCTAACAGCTGTCCATACCTTCCGTGTGTAATCCTTACTGTCTCACCGTCTTCATCTTTAATCTCAGGGAACTTTATATCTGCATTATTGAACATGGAAAAGATATTACCGGATGCTTCCGCTATCTCACCGGTATCAGCTAATAATTCCTCCATCTCCTGCGATAGAATATGAGGCTTCAATCGTAAAATATCCTTCAAATAGAATTCGTAACGCTTAAGCTCTTCATTTTCATGAAAGAACTGTACAAAAGCTTCCTCCGGTATGGTTAAAATTTCAGGCGTTGCAAATGCAAATGCACTGCTTACCTGTACAGATAATGCGTTAGCCCGGTTGGACAGATCCTGATAAACTGCACTTGCTGTATCCTCATGATACTTTTGATTGGCATATACATAGACATGCTCAAGTAGCTTATTAATCTCATCGGATAATTGAAGAAAGCTTAATAAAATGTCACCTGATTTAGACAGTCTTCCCTGGTATTCTACCGCCTTACTAAGCATTTCCTTAACCTTTTCATAATCCTTCTGCCATAAATCATCTGAGGCATAGAGATCCTCAATCGCCCACGTAAACTTCTTATCCACTTCACTTCTTTTTGGTAAACTATTATTCTGCTTCATAACGGTATCTCCTTTATCCCTTTTCGAAAAGATATTATTAAATTAAGCATATACATTCCTATTACTGTCTATTTTCTTTCCATTAACATAACACGCCTACCCTTTGTATTAGTTTGTGCTAAGCGTGCTTGCACACTTTGGTTACGCAGGCACAAACTTCTAGGTGTAAATTGTTCTTTTTAACAATTCACTCTTACATAACAAGCCTTCCCTTTGAATTAGTTTGTGCCAAGTGCGCTTGCACACTTTGGTTACATAGGCACAAACTTCTAGGTGTGAATTGTTCTTTTTAACAATTCACACTATACTCGAATATTTTGTATATCTTTCCAATAAATTATATAAAACATCTCTCTTATCTTCAAGATATTTGTAGCAATCGTCTCTTAAAGATATACTAAAATACACGGTTTGCAACGAAATTGAGGATTGAGCTGCCTATTGGCAGTATGGAGGGTTTATATGAATTTTATGAGGAAATATAAAAATGTGTTCATAAAAGGCCTGATTCTGTTGTTCTTAGCCTCTATGCTGTTATTTCCCGGAGCTTCCTTTCAAGGAGCCAGCTCCGGTCTATTATTATGGTTTCACAACGTACTTCCTAATCTGCTTCCATTTATTATTATATCAAACCTGATGGTACGCCTAAATATAACCCGACAGATCAGCAGGATATTCCATCCTATACTGGGGAGACTACTCCATATTAGTTATGAAGGCTGTTATCCGATTGTGATTGGTTTTCTGTCCGGAATCCCAATGGGTGCAAAATCCACTGCAGACTTGGTAGCTGAAAACAAAATCTCCCTAAAAGAAGGTCATTTCCTTTATAGCATGTGCAACAACGCCAGCCCTATGTTTATTATAGGATATATATCCATTACTCAGTTAAAGCTCCAAGCTATCAGCTATGCCCTCTTTGCTATCATTTATGGGTCTGCTGTAATCAGCGCCTTACTTTACAGACAACTTTTTCAGCGACAGAACAAAATGATTGAAAAAAACGTATCCTTCAAAATCTCTGCTGATTTAAGTAAAGTTCATGAGGGCCGCTTTTCCTTTGAGATCTTAGACCACTCCATTATGAATGGCTTTGAAATCGTTACAAAAATTGGTGGTTATATCATATTATTCTCTATTTTAGCTCAGATAATCAAAGAAATCGGCCCAGAAACAAGTTTTATAAAAGCTATTCTTATGGGAATTATGGAGATTACTACTGGTATTAATCAGATCTGTAATACAAGTCTTGATATCAATACAAAAATAGTCCTGGTCTCCATAATCACCTCCTTTGGCGGCTTTTCGGGAATTGCCCAAACAAGGAGTGTACTGGGAGACACAAGACTATCTATAAAATCCTATATTATTGTTAAACTAATGAGTGCAATGATCGCAATGACCTTTGCGCTACTTTATGTATCATTATTTCCAATATCATAATCGATCTGCTGGATCATTGTATCAATGAATTCCTTATTCTACATCATTTAAAAAGGTATTTTCATCAAATTCAAAATCATTATCTGTATAGGCTTCTTCCTGCATACCATTATGGGCTTGCGGATATAGCTGTTCATTAAGTTCTCTTCGATTATTATTTATAATTTCTAAATTATTTTTTAACGTGCCGATAAAGCTGTCATATTTCGTTGCTGCTGTTTCATAAGCATTAGCCAGCACCCGTTCCACCTCGGTTAAAACATCATTGGAATAAACCAAAGCGCCAGTTCTAATCTGCTCTGCTTCCTCAGCAGCTTCCTTACGCATCCTTTCAGCTTCTTCAGAAGCTTGCATAATCATTTCGTTTGCTTGATAATAAGCCTGCTGCATGATTTCATGCTCATTCAGTAGATCTTTAGCTTTATCCTTCGTCTGTCTTAAAATTGCTTCGGCTTTCTCCTCGGCATCTGCAATGATTGCATCCCTGTTAGAGATTATCTTCTGATAACGCTTGATCTCATCCGGTGTTCTTAAGCGAAGCTCGTCCAATAAATCATATAATTCATCCTTGGGAACGATAACCTTCGTACTTGATAACGGCTGCATTCTGCAGCTTTCTACAAATTCATAAATATCTTCAATTAACTGCTCTATTCTGCTTGCTCCCATTTTAAATACTCCTTACTGATTCATATTTATCGTAGACAGACTGTACAATACATTCCGGAACAAATTGTCTGATATCTCCCCCAAAACTAGCGATTTCCTTCACTGCACTCGAGCTTAAATAAGAATACTCAACACTTGTAGTAAAAAATACAGTGTCAATCTTAGCATTTAATTTGTGATTGGTCTGCGCAATCTGTAATTCATATTCAAAATCAGTAATAGCCCGTAGCCCTCTGACTATTATAGATGCATTCTCCTTTTCCGCAAAATCTATGAGCAGCCCATCAAAAGCATCCACCTGAATATCAGTTATATTGGTTTTCTCATAAATAGCTCTTTTAATTAATTCAACTCGTTCTTCTGCAGAAAATAAAGGTTTCTTTGCACTGTTTTTTAATACTCCGATAATCAGCTTATCTACCAGTCCCGAAGCACGAACAATAATGTCTAAATGGCCTAGGGTTATCGGATCAAAGCTGCCGGGATAAATACCGATTTTCATGTGTACCTCCAGGTGCCGATCTTCGGCAATTCGATTGTAATCCGCTCTTATTTCATCTCTATGAATACATGTTGGTTCGTTTTGTATTCTTTCTTTTTAAAGATGTGAAATTTTGTTTCATCAAGATAATCAAAATTGGTTTTTAAAGAAGCTTCTATCACGATAATTGTATCACAGTAAATAATGGTTGATTGCTGTAGTGCCAGAAGTGCTTCTTTTTCTAACCTTTGATTATAGGGCGGATCCATAAAAACAACATCAAAAACCTTTCCTTTAATCTCCAATATACGTATCGTATCTAAAACAGTATTTGGAAATACTTCTGCATCGTGTTCAAGCCTAGTCGTACGGAGATTAGCTTTTATACAGTCTAAAGCTGCCTTATTATCCTCAACAAAAGCTGCATACTTTGCACCTCTAGATAAGGCTTCTATACCGATTGCACCACTTCCTGCAAACAGATCCAAAAAATCCGCATCTGCCAGATAAGGATTTAATATATTAAACAAGGTTTCTTTTGTTTTATCTGTCGTAGGTCTGGTTTCAAAGCCTTCTGGTGTTTTTAACTGCAGTCTTCTTGCTTTTCCTGCTATCACTCTCATACTTTTTCTCCGTGACTATAAATCAATTTTATAATAATAATTATATTTTTCAATAGTAAGTGTATCCTATCCTTTCAAATATTTCAATGCTTTTTTCGAATATTTCACAAGAAAGAATGTCGTTAACAGGTAAGCTTTATATAATTTAAAGCATTTTGAATGCTTACCTTTACTAATCGCAAAATGATACATTTTATTTGTTATTTTATCAATATGGAGACAAAAAATAAGTGAACCGGATTACCAATTCACTTATTTTTTTATAACGGCTGTTATTTATAACAGCCGTTATCCATATTAATCTAGTTTAATTTTATTATTTACCAGCCATTCTTTTTTCAGCATCCTGGATCATTTTCTTAACCATGTAACCACCAACAGAACCATTCTGCTTAGAAGTTAAGTCACCGTTGTAGCCTTGCTTTAACGGTACGCCAAGTTCGTTTGCAACTTCGTACTTAAATCTGTCTAGCGCTTCCTTCGCTTCAGGAACCTCTGCTCTGTTTCTTCTTGACATATAAACTCCTCCATTCCATATTTTGAAAATGATTTCAAAATAATTTGTGTTGTTGTTTACTGCTTAATGAAATGTAATAATAAATTACTTTATTTCATTTATTCAATTATTTCATTAAGATGTTACGCTAATAGTATGCGCAAAAAGAATTAAAATACGCTAGAATATATTTCTTTTTATTCTGTAAATAAATACAATTTTAACATATTTTAATAGCGAGTAAAGCAGCTTGTTGGTATAATAAAAGTCCAAGGTATCGTTATAATAGCTATTGTAATAGCAATTCTAAATCTTAAAATTTTATTTTCAATCACTTTATAGAAAATAATTCTATAATTAAAAAAGAATATAAACGTAGATGCAAGTAACATCGCAAATATCACAATAATTAATGCTACAGGATGTCTGAAGGCATTGTAATTAATCGCTGATGTGATTTTATAAGGAAAAATATTATCATTCCATACGCTAATTAACAATAGGATCGCTCCGAATGCATCAGCTACAAAACCAAATATCCAAACTTTTAGGATACTTTTTTTATAAAAATTTATCATTTTAATCTGCGTATTCTTAACCTTATAAATATAATAGCAGGCGACAACTACCAGTGAATCAATAATGAAATTACCGGCCAGTGCTATAAATAGTACCGGCGGAAAAAAAAGAATTAACCATAGTGGAAATATAACAATATATAGCTTAACGTTTTTCATCATTAACTCCATTTATCTTTGGTCCATCGGTGTATATTCTCTAAGCTTTGTAACACTTTTATATGCAGGTCTTATGATTTTACCTGCATTAATCAGTTCTTCCAAACGGTGAGCACTCCAACCTGATATTCTCGCGATTGCAAAGATAGGTGTATAAAGCTCTTTGGGCAAATCCAGCATATGATACACAAACCCGCTATAAAAATCAACGTTCGCACTGACTCCCTTATACATTTTTCTTTCTCTTCCGATGATCTCAGGAGCCAAACGTTCTACCATTTCATACAAATTGTATTCCTTTAGCATATCCTTTTCTTCAGACAAACTTTTTACATATTGCTTTAGGACATTAGCTCTAGGATCAGAAATAGAATATACTGCATGTCCCATACCATAGATCAGACCAGATTTATCAAAAGCTTTCTTATTTAATAAATCTGCAAGGTAAGTGCTTACCTCTTCTTCATCCTCCCAGTCTTTGATGTTTTCCTTCATATCATCAAACATCTGCATAACTTTTATATTAGCACCACCATGCTTAGGCCCCTTTAAGGAACCAAGCGATGCAGCTACCGTAGAATAGGAATCCGTTCCTGAAGAAGTAACTACATGAGTTGTAAAGGTGGAATTATTTCCGCCGCCATGCTCAGCATGCAGAACAAGTGCAATATCCAAAATCTTTGCTTCTAGCTGCGTATATTTCATATTAGGTCTTAACATATAAAGTATATTCTCCGCAGTAGATAATCCTTCCTTGGGAGGATGAATTACCAGACTCTTGCCATTATGGTAATGGCTAAAAGCATGATAACCATATACGGATAGTAGAGGGAAAACAGAAATAAGCTGCAGACTTTGGCGCAGTACATTCTCTATTGATATATCATCTGCCTTTTCATCATAAGAATATAATGTAAGCACACTTCTTGCCAGCGTATTCATCATATCCTGACTGGGTGCCTTCATGATTACATCACGGACAAAGCTTGGCGGCAGCTCTCTGTATTTTTCTAAAAGTTTATTAAACTGTTCCACCTGATCCCTAGACGGGAGATTACCAAATAACAGTAGATATGTGGCTTCTTCAAATCCAAAACGATTTTCCTTTGTAAAGCCATCAATAAATTTCTCTACGTCTATTCCTCTATAGTATAGCTTTCCTTCACAAGGTACGTAGTCGTTATCAACTATGGTATAGGAAATTATCTCACAAATCTCTGTAAGGCCGGTCAATACTCCTTTACCGCTTACATCCCTAAGTCCACGCTTAACATCATATTTTGCATATAATTCGGGATTTATTACGCTATTTGTTTTACATAATTCGGATAGCTCTAAAAGCTCGGGGGTAATTTCAGTATATTTACTCATAATATCCTCCGTTCTGCCGCTCCTACGGCTGTTACTGTAAATTCATTTGAAAAGTTACTAAAATATCCAGTATTAAGATGAATATAATTGCTCCATTTGCTTTTTTTACTGTACTGACATGAAAGTTTTCATTGATATAGCGAACCATTCTAGGATGCAAATACCGTACTACCAGTACTCCGCATATTCCAAAAACAAATGCAGCTTCAATACATATTCTTCCGTTTATGTTTAACAGCTTGTCAGAATAGTTCCACCATCTTCTACCGAATACCAATTCCATCCATAAGGATGTAATATATTCTAAAGCAGATGCCAGTAAAGCACAAGCTAAGAATAGCGTTATATTACTTTTAAACTTATTTGTAAATAAAACCACAGCTGAAACGATACATAAGCCATAGATAGGACATAGTGGACCATTTAAAAAACCTCTGTCTACATATCTTCCTAAATCCATGGAGCAGTATATCGTCTCATATACCCAACCTATATAACTATAAATAATAAACCAGCTAAAAAGTGTCATTATATCCGGCACTTTCGCTTTTGCCCATGTAGATATCATATGTATCGCTCCCCATTTACAAACATATTTTATAACTTTTTTTAATTAATTATACTTGCCTGCTCAATTGCTTTGTTACCAGCCTCATCAGTTGCTTCGTAAGTGACTAGATACGTTCCATCCAGATTTTCAGTAACTATTACATCAATAATAATGTCTTCTTCTGGTGTGTAATTATCTGTTACCGTTACATTTTCTAACAAAAAGCTTTTACTTGGATATTCATCTGCTTCTAAAGCATAATCCTGTATTCCTGTAAAAACAGGAGCCTCATTATCGATTATATAATTTGCATACGCTTCTGCTACAGGTCCATGTCCGATACTTGCCCTATAGGTTATGTAATATTTTGTTTCACTTACCTGATCAATGGTTACCTCGAAGCTTTCTTTATCTGCTTTTATTCCTGCACAGGTTGCTTCTATATCCTGCAGTGCAAAATCTTCATCTACAATCGTATCTGCACTAATAATACGATCATTGATTCCTGAGAACTCGGGAGCTACCTTGTTATTCTCCACAGTAATTGTCGCTGCCTTTGTGATTGTTTTGCCCAAGATATCCGTAACCGAATATTTTACCTTATACTTGCCGGGTATTGTAAAATCAACCTTTCCTATTAGCGATACCGCTTTTGTAATATCAGTTCCAACCGATGAAGTAGCTTTTATTCCCTTAAGTAAATTGATTTCTTTATTCCAAGCCGTTTTTGCATTTTTAACACCAGTAATAACTGGCTTTTTATCCGCAAATGGATTTGTTTTATCCGGGTCTGTGGGATCCCAACGTACATTTGAAGCAATTTTGATCGATTCAGGCTTGCCAAGCGGGCCCGGGCTCTTCTTATCATCATAAATTACAACGGTTGTACCCACAGCACAATTATCATAAATCCATTTCGCATCCTTTACAGCCAGTCGTATACAGCCATGAGATGCAGCCGTTCCTAATTTATTAAATTCCTTCGTTGCAAGCGATCCAGGATTTCCATTTTCGTAGTAATAAACAGAATGAAACAAAATACCGCCAATTATTCTGGTAGAGTATTGACCCCATACATCACCCATCAAAAGCTTCCATCGATATTTTTCCTTTGTCTGAAAGGTCCCTAATTTTGTCTGTCCTTTTGCGCCGACAGAACAAAGCATGGCTCTCACCGGAACAGTATATTCTCCCTTATCATCCGGCTCATAAGCAGTGATTGTATTATAAACTCTGTTTACTTTAAGCAGATAAGGATTTTTCTCTTGCACTTGCGCCATTACTTTTTGTATCCCTGTTACATTAAATAAAATCCAAAAGCATATAAAAAAGAACAGCAATCGTAAAGCGGAATACTTTTTACCTTGATTTTGCATAATAACCTCCATGTTGCCGTAAGGCAAAGTGAATTATAAATATAATTCACTTTGTGAAAATAATTTTATTTTCACTCTTCCTTAAGTCCTATGTTCGTTTCGCTAGTTGTAAACCCGCTGTCTATTAGTAGTTTATCTTAACGATGTAAGTCTCATATGCTTTCTCTGCCGAAGAAGGGCTTATATATACTACATCCCCTAGGCTCTTAAGTAATTCATGATTAATGGAGGTGAATTTATCCTGCTCCAGCTTCCCAACATAGATATACGCTACCTCGTATTTTTTGATGAGCTGCTGTACCACAGTAATATCAGTAGAAGTATAGATACTTTCTATATCTGCAGTTCTTTCATCCAGTACCACTGTATCAGTTTTCCATAACCATTCATGTGTACGCCAACCCAGGATAGTGGGAAGTCCTGTCATGACAGATACTCTCTCATAATCACTATAACTGTCACCGTTTGCTTCCAAAACTACCTGCATTCCGGTAATATGTTCCTTCAACCAGTTGATTGCTCCAACATCATCCATCATATTCGTATTCGTCTGTAGGAAGGTTGTACAATCAAGACCCTCATAGCCCTTCCGGTTGAATATATTACCATACCAACTTTTTACTGCATTCTGAGCGTAGCAAACGGTAAGTAAAAATAGAATTAAAACCGTAATTGCAGTCTTCTTCTGCCGTTTTGTATTACCATAACATAGCAGTCTGATTAAGATATATCCAAAACAAATACCAAACATGATAAAAGCCTGATAAGTAAGCTTAAACATAGTATTTGCTCTTTTATAATCTCCGTTGTAGATATCCTCAATATAGATAATTTCTGGTAATATAATCAGACCGATTGCACATAACCCGATGGTGATAATAAATAAGTCGGAGCTTGTAAGTGTAGACATAAAATGAAATAAAGCAGGCTTTTGCTCTTTCAGCTCCTGACTATCCTCTTCCCGGTCAACTTCCACCTTTCTTTTTCTACGATAATTAGCAATCATAAAACATAAAAAGGCTATTACAGTAAAGATCGGTAATCCCCATAGGATAATAAGCTGGTTTAACGGAGTATGGGCCACTGCTAATACTAACCGCGTTGATATCTTATTAAAATTAAGAGTAAAAGGTAAAGCAACGATTTCCGAGAAGCCGAATACAAAAATCCCCTGTAAGGCTGTCTCTCCCAACGCTATTCCCTTAAAATTATATACAATCAGATTGGTAAATAGAATAACCGCTCCGGAAACCACAAAATAAATAGGAAAATCCCAAAAATTTGTCGTATGAAAGTGTCCGATAAAAAATGCTATCATAATAATTGCAGGACTTAGTATCGCTTTTAAATTCAATGCCTTTTTATCTTGAAGATTTCTTCTTGTCCCCATCCATGCAAATAAAATCGCTAATACTGTCACAACAAACATAATATTTATTACATGCGCATGAAGATCACCAAGTACAAAGGAGTAGCTTGGAAATTCATGAATTGTCTTGTCATTGGTTTCAGGATGGTAACCGATAAATCTAGTGGCATCCGGGAACCAGTATTTATCCTTACTTGCTTCCATACCAAAAAATTTACGGACACCTGCTTCAAACCATTTATAAGTAGGATAATGCATATTACCGGCTATGCATACACCAGTACCTGCTAAGATTGCACTGATCACCGGAATAATCCTATGTCTTTTTGCCTTCTTTTCTTGAAACTGCTTAATCATTTGATAGACCAGGGAATAAGGCAGTACAAAGCCAAAAGCTCCGATCATCATCAGCATCAGATTATAGCCTAAGGATACCTTTACTGAGGACAGCTTTGTAAGAAAAGTAGATAGAAATTGACCAACATAATAATAATTTAGCTTCGTACCAGAAAACCAAAAATCCTGCGGCGGCATATATTCACTACGCATCATACTGGTCATAAAGCCGTAATCCATGAATTTCTCGGTACCATATGCCTCTGGCTTAAAGCCTCTGATATAGGTAAATAATAAGAACAATGCAAAAAATATTATTTCCTCAGTCAGTATATGATTAAATACGCTTTCTTTTATCTTTAACGTGTTTAAACCGACTTTGTCTTCAGATTTTTTCTTTTTTATCACAAAAAACAGAACACTTCCATTGAAGACAGAACCTATCAATACACTTAAAATACAGGAGACGGTGGTGAATTTTAGAATATGCAAAGAGGATAACAGCCACATTATATAACCGGTAACTGCAATACCAATTGTTTTTGCAAATAAATAGCCTTTATCGTTAAATCTATCAAATAGTAAGATAGATATCGGAAGAAATATAATACCGATGCATGCAACTGTAGCCCACCATTGCAAAAAGGATAGATAGTCTTCCTGCAGCATAAATTTTCCGAGAATCAATAATATTACTGCTAAAGCTGTACAAATAATTTTCCTTCGCATTATAATCTCTCCAAAATTATTTTATATACTGATTTATCTTCTTAAAATCGCTCCAGGCTTTTTTCCCGATACGAATTATTTTCTTCATATTAATTGAATTTACTCCACCCTGTCTTGGTCTGAAAGTAACAGGCAGATATTTTACTGCAAGCTTCTTTTTTGCATATATTACAGATAAGACTACATTTGACAAATTATAATCCTTTGGAATTAGTTTTATATGTTCCTTCAGAGGATTAGCCTTCATTAATCGAAAGGGTGTGTTAGCATCGGTAATGCTGACATGAAAGCAAAGTCTTAGAACCAGCTTTAGTGTTTTGGTAACAATTATTCGTGAAAAGCCATCCTGTCGTCCACGTCTGTGCCCGATTACCATATCATATTGTTTTCTCAGTTCCCAAAAAGGCCAAAATTCCTCAGGTAAGGTCTGTCCATCTGAGTCAGTTTGAAAGACATAGTCCGCTCCAGCATCAATCGCATAATGATAACCATATAGTACAGTTGCACCGTGTCCTCCGTTGGGCTTGGTAATCGGTTCAAAAGCACTAAATTCCTTTGCATATTCCTGCATAATTCGAAAGGTAGAATCCTTGCTTCCATCATCTATAATTACAAGTCTGCTTCCATTGCCGATCTTCTCTACAATTGGATACCATTCTTTAATTACCGAACCAATATTTGCCTCTTCATTATAAGCAGGAATAACAATGTATAATTTATCCAATTACTGAACCTCCCTTTTCAAGCCCCTATGAAAGATACTTGTAAGTTATACAGTAATTATTATCACACAGGCTCTATCCTATCATCAATTTTAAATTTCTTCATTAGAAAATAATAAATTTTTTATTAAGCGAAACCGCTGTATTATTTTACTTTTATTTGTTCAAAGGTATCTAAGGCTCTTCTTACAACAGCATCCATATTGTAATAACGGTATTCCGCGAGGCGGCCTAAAAAAACCACCTTCGTTTCTTTCTTCATCTCTTCCTCATATAATGCAAACTGTTCCTTGCAATCCTTTGTAGGAAAAGGATAGTAGGGTTCCCCCTCCGAACAGGGAAATTCTTTTCCTATCGTAGTCTTCGTATGCTTTTGCCAGGTTAGCTTCTTGTACTCTGTAATTCTTGTAAAGTCATAATCATTCGGAAAGTTCACAACCGGTGCTTCCTGATATTCTTCTGTATCATGTGTTTCAAATACAAAATTAATACTGCGGTAGGATAACTTGCCATGCATGTAATTATAAAACTCATCTGTAGCGCCTGTGTAAATCAGCATCTCATAATCTAAATCCTCGATTATTTCCCTATAGTCTGTATTAAGCATTAGCTTTATGTTTTTATTGGCAGCCATCCTCTCACACATCTTAGTATATCCATGGGTTGGCATTCCTTGATATTTATCATTAAAATACCTGGTATCACGATTTAATCTGATCGGAATTCTTGATATAACAGAGGTATCCAGCTCACTTGGGTCAATACCCCATTGCTTCTTTGTATAAGTTTCAAAAATTTTCTCGTAAATATCCTTGCCAACTTTACTTAGTGCTACATCCTTGCTGGTTTTAATCTCCTTAATCTCTACAGCTTGTTTCTTTAAGAAATCCTCTACCTGGGAACAATCAAGCTTCAAATTATAAAGCTTATTGATCGTCTCCACAGTAATCGGCATCGGTACAAGATTACCATCAACATAGGTTAAAACCCTGTGCCAGAAATCATTCCACTTTGTAAATCCGGAGAGATATTCATATACCTCACGGTCATTCGTATGAAATATATGCGGCCCATAATTATGAATTAATATACCGTCATCATTATAGGAATCATAGATATTTCCTCCGATATGATTTCTCTTCTCAATCACTAATACCTTTTCCTTTAATTCATTCGCAATTCTTTCTGCCATAGTAAGTCCTGCAAGTCCTGCACCGACTATTACGTATTTAAAATTCATAATTTACCCCATTCCTGCGCTGCTTATTTGGCTCGCTTATATTCTTATTCTGTTATACTTTTAATGTTGTGCGTACTTCTTTCATAATATAATTATTTAACTATCTCTTTTTTTGTATCATAGATGGAGGTTATCCACTCATCTTTCCCATTGCGAAAAACACATTCGTATGTCGCTTTAATATTGGCTTCATTTACAGTATAGGAATCACTTGTTCTATTATCATGATCGACAATAATAAACCGGATACTATTCTTCTTGACTAAGGCATCTAATTTTTCTGGTGTATTTGCCTCATACATTAATTTTACCTGGTTTGAACGATAATCAGTGTCATACCCGGCTGACCAGGGAAAGTATGGCCATCCTTCATATAGCATTGCTCCTCCAAGTACTGCTTGATTGAGAGCATAGCTAGCTGTAAGGAAAACATCCTTCGAATTACTGTTATCCTTCACCCATTTCGTAAGAGGATCCTGTAGGCTTAATACAATTGCCGTATCAGGTCTGTTTTTATTCAAAACAGTATAAAAATCATAGATTCCTGTAGCAGTTAATGCCACCAGCAGGTATATTCCTACCAAACGTAATAATATATCCCTTTTCTCAAAAATACGCATAAGAAGTGCTGCGGCATAGATTCCCAGTAAAATACAGCTCATCATAATATATTTATGATTAACAGTTACATCAATCGTTAGTGATACCGTAAAAGCAAATATGAGGGGCGCAGAAAAAGCTATAATCAGATATCTGCCCACTCCCTTCTCTAAGCAGAAGGCTGCCAACACGACAAAAGGCAGAATTCCTAACAGTCTTTCAAGATAGGAAGCAGCTCCAAACAGTGTCTTATTCTCTGCAATAAAACCAAATAAGAATTCCGATGATATGACTGAGCCATGAATAAATAATCTGGACTGAAGTGTTGTCAACAACAGAGTAATTCCTGCCGTAATCACATATTCAAGCCTGCGTGTTGATACTACCGCCATGATAAATAGCACGAGCAGACAGCAAATAACTGCTGCCCCGTGAAAAAAACCTAATCCGCCAAGTATGAGGCCTAATGCAATTGCACTTTTGTAATCCTTACAAAGCCAACCTTCCTTTGTAAAAAAAATTCTAGTAAGTGCTGTGAACTGAATATTAAATCTGAACTTTGTTTTTTTAAGCTTATGTTCTTTCAGTCCTTCAAACATCTCATAGAGCCTTGGTAAATACAGGATCAGAACAAAAAAAATGGTTGCCAAACCAAAAGCCAGATGCCTCTGATTGCAGTACACATTCAGGTTCCATAAACCCCAATCTTCATTGGGTGTATCAGAGATGAAATTAGTATTATCCGCTAAAGCTTTTATAACATTAGTACCCTCTGGCAGCTTTGCCAGATACGTAAATAAAGTTTTTGCACTACGAAAAGCAAAAAACAGACAAGCTAGAATTCCTGCTCCTATCTTGCTGGTAATTTTAACAGCCATCAGATATAACAGCAAAAATGCAAAGATAAAGCTTATAATACTTGGTATATTAAATGCATAATCAAGTCTTAGGCCTAGATACTCCAAATTACCGGTCAGAAACTGAAACATAAAGTGATATCTGATATCTTCACCTGCATAATGAGAATAGGCTGTAGGAAAATTATTTCCAAGGGAAAAAGACCTTATCATACCGATATGCGGAGAAAAATCGCTGAATACGGAAGCACCGATATACAGCCTGTCTCCAGAAATAAAAAATGTAGTCCACATAAGGATGCTGGCTAATGCAGTAATCGCTGCCAGCAATATAAGCTCTGTTCTTATTATCTTCTTATTCTTACAGATCATAACAAGCATTTCAGTCTTATTTCGAAATATTTTGTAATAGATAGCAAGGAAAGAAATTATAAATGCAATCGGCATCACGATTAAATTCGCATATAATAATGGCTCTTCCCTATTTCCGAATAATAAAGCTATGAGATAAGTAGGCCAGGTTATCGCCAAGGTTCCTGTAATATACCAGGCAGGCAAAAGTATCACATAGGGGCTTACCTCTATTATCCTGTTATAATAATCTGTCTTAGTAATCTTACTCAACCCCGGAAAGATATAAGTACAAATTGCGAAACCAACGGTAAAGCTAAGTAAGATGTACAAAATTCCAAACATATTAAATCTCCATTCCTATACCTATATAATGATGCTTTTACATATTAAATGCACAAATCAAGACAATTTTGAGGCTACCGTAAAAACCTCTCTACCTAATAAATTATTATACTACTTATTAGGTGCTGATATTTAATAAACAATAGAATATAAATACTTATTACTCCTATGAATTAAGGTTGTCCTCTCTTTGCTTACTTCCACAGCCTCTGATGCATTTTGATATTAAGTATCTTGGTCTGGCTTTCACTTCTTTATAAATCTTCGTTAAATATATTCCTATCATACCAAGACTGATCATTATGGAGCTGCCAATAATCAACTGCAGCAGGATAACTGTTGTAAAACCACTGGTTGCCTTCCCTGCGAATTTCATATACAGGGTTTGTATACCAAGTAAAATCGCACCGATAAACATAATGATACCAAGTACAGTAATACAGTGAAGCGGAACTGAGGTGTAGGAAGTGATTGCATTCATAGCAAGACGGACCAGTCTGATAAAAGACCACTTTGTCTTACCATTTACTCGTTCTGCTACATCAAACAAGATCTGCTTTCGATCAAAGCCAAGCCAGGCCGTCATTCCGCGGAAAAAGGTTGCCCGCTCAGGCATCTCCTTCCAGGCTTCTATTACCTTTCGATCCATCAACTTATAATCCGATGCTTTTCCAAGATTAATTTCCGAGGTTTTATATATAATATAATAAAAAAATTTTGCACAAGCCTTATAGATTGGGTTTTCTTTTCCTCTTGAGCTTTTGATGCCTTCCACTACGTCATAGCCCTCATCTTTCCAGGCTATAACCATATCAGGAATTATCTCCGGTGGATGCTGCAAATCCGCATCCATTACTAATACCATGTCACCATCCGCATATTCGAGTCCCGCACATAAGGCTGATTCCTTCCCAAAATTCCTGCTTAATCTTAAAGAAGTGACGTTTGGATTAGCTTCTGCCAGTTTTTTAATTTCCACCCAGGTATTATCCCTTGATCCATCATCCACCAGAATGAACTCATACTGAATGCTATTATTAATTAGAATATTCTCAATAACACTGATTGAACTTCTGATATGACTTCCCTCTTGGTATACAGGTATAACCAGTGATAATTTTGAGTCTGAGGTTCTGCTTTTATTTGTAATATAGACATTGGCTGACATAGGTTACCTTCTCTTTTATTGATGAAATAAACTGCTTTTATTATTATACATGATAAAATCACATATTACCATGTTTTTTATAATGTGCCAGAATTTTTATATAATATTTTCTCTTCCAGCTCCGGATTTGCCCCAAAAATCAAATCTATTTCACGATCGCTTAATTTCTTAACTGCTTCTGCTGCAGCCTTTAAAATACTCGCATCTGTAAAGATATCACCCAACTTAAAATTAAGTTCACCGCTCTGACGTATGCCAAAAATATCTCCAGGACCACGAAGCTTTAGATCCTCACTTGCTATATAAAACCCATCATTGGATTTATTTAATATCTCAAGACGATCATAGGCCTCTCGGCTGCTGCTTCCACATACAAAGATACAATAGGACTGATGCTCACCACGACCTACTCTGCCCCTTAATTGATGGAGCTGCGCCAGACCAAACCGTTCTGCATTCTCCACCATCATAACCGTCGCATTAGGAATATTTACACCAACCTCAACAACGGTTGTGGATACCAGAACCTTTATCTCTCCGCCTGCAAAACGTTCCATCACCTCATTCTTTTCCTTCGGCTTCATTTTGCCATGGAGAAATTCTACCGTAATATCAAGAGAAAGCGCATCCCTAAGTCTCTCTGTATATTCGATTACATTCTCTGCCTCTACCTCTTCACTTTCTTCCACCATAGGGCATATTACATAAGCCTGCCTTCCTTTCGCACTCTGCCCGTCAATAAAACGGTATGCATTAGGCCGGTAATTAGTATCTACTACACAATTTTTAATCGGCAGACGCTTCGCCGGAAGCTCGTCCACAATTGAGATATCCAGATCACCATACAGAATAATCGCTAAGGTTCTTGGTATAGGAGTGGCACTCATAACTAGAACGTGAGGACTTCCTCCCTTATTCATCAGCGTTTCCCTTTGCTTTACACCAAAACGATGCTGTTCATCCGTAATAACTAACCCCAGTTGGTCGTATTCCACTTTTTCCTGTATTAATGTATGGGTTCCTATAATGATATCCACTTCATGCCTTTTGATGCGTGAGTAGGCTTCTTTCTTTTCTTTCGCAGTCTGAGATCCGACTAACAGGCATGTCGTTACATTATACTTAGCAAGAAGCTCAGTTAGGGATTTGTAATGCTGTTTTGCCAAAACCTCTGTCGGTACCATAAAGCACGTCTGATAACCGTTTTTCACTGCCATTAAAAGCGCAAGAACTGCCAGTATTGTTTTGCCGCAGCCTACATCACCCTGAATCAATCGATTCATCGTATAATTACTGCTTAAGTCCTGTTGTATTTCTCCCCATACCCTTAGCTGCGATCCTGTAAGAGGATAAGGAAGCATATGGATTAAATCATCACATTCTTCGCATCTTTTCATTTGATAGTCAGAGTATTTTATAGCTTTCAATTCCTTTAATTTTCTAAGTGCTAGAGAATATAAGAAAAATTCATCAAAGACAAGACGCTGCCTCGCCTTCATCATACTTTCCCGATCTTTTGGAAAATGTACTTCTCGAAGGGCCTTCGTTCTATCCATCAATGTATATTCTTTCACAAGCTGCTTAGGAATATAGTCCTTTGCAAAGGAAAGTTCGGATATAACCTGTTTCATTGCTTTCGAAATCATTGTATTGGTTATACCTTCTGTCAATGGATAAATAGGCTGCAGTACCTTTAGTAATTTATAATAGTCTTCTCTTTGATAAATGGCTGGCTGTTCTATAACAAGAATGCCGTTCTTTCTGATCACCTTTCCCCGGAATATGTAGTGTGAACCGGTTCGCAATGTTTTCTGCAAAAACGGCATGTTAAACCAGGTAAGATACATGGAGGAAGTGGCATCTTTCACTTGCACACTGGTTATCTGAAGATTCCTTACCTTCTTTATTTTAGGTGAAGCTGCGAGCGAGGCTTCAATTGTATGGATTACTCCTTCCTTGATAGCCGAAATCGGTACAGGTCTCTCGAATTCATCATACCCTCTGGGATAGTGTTCTAGTAAATCCTCTACTGTCAATATACCAAGCTTACTAAATAGCTTCTCCGTCTTTTCGCCAATCCCCTTGATAACCTTTATTGGATCGTTTGCTTCCATACTAACCTCCAATCTGCCAAAAACCTGCGTATTTTGGGCAGCATGGCTACCCTTTGAATTAGTTTGTGCCAAGTATGCTTGCACACTTTGGTTACGCAGGCACAAACTTCTAGGTGTGAATTGTTCTTTTCAACAATTCACACTAACGCCCATGCTTTTTGGGCATAAATTCTGAAGAATAGCGTCTTGTGCTATTCTTATAAAGTCTTGCATGTACTTTGCAAGACTATTCACACTATTACCTATTATATACGAAATAATTTTAATAAAAAAGCTAAAAAATCAAAAATGATATTGACAACTGAAATACTTAATTGTATTATTGTATTAACCACTTAATACAGTAGTACAATTGAAAGGAGTTATTTAATGAAATGGGAAATAGATTCTGAACGACCGGTTTATATTCAGTTAATTGAACAGATTCAGGCAGGAATCATATCCGGTAAGTTTAAACCAGGTGATAAATTACCCTCCGTACGGGACTTAGCTGCAGAGGCGGCAGTAAATCCCAATACAATGCAGAAGGCACTGGTTGAGTTAGAACGTACCGGACTGATTTATACTAACCGAACCAGCGGAAGATTTATTACCTCAGATGAAGTGATGATCAGTAAGCTGAAAGGTTTATCAGCAAAGGAATTAGTAAAGGATTTTCTTGAACGAATGAAGCAGCTAGGTTACGAACCACAGGAAACCCTTAATCTGGTAACTGATGTTATACAAAATGGAAAATAGGCGTTGAGCGCAGATGGGAGTTAGAATATATGAATGCAATACTTGAATGCAAGACCTTAACAAAAAAGTTTTCAAATCTTGTTGCTTTAAATAATGTTGACCTAACCTTAGACCGCGGCCGGATTATCGGACTCTTAGGCCCGAACGGGAGCGGAAAAACCACTCTTATAAAATTAATAAATGGACTATTGGTGCCCTCAAGCGGAAAGCTACTGATTGACGGCAAGGAACCCGGTACAGAAACGAAAAAAATTGTCTCCTATCTGCCGGAAAGAACCTATCTGCCGGAATGGATGCGAATTTCAGAGACAATAGGCTTTTTTCAAGATTTTTATACCGATTTTGATCAAAAAAAAGCCTATGATATGTTGGACCGCCTTCATCTTGATCCGAGCAAGCGTATGAAGACACTATCCAAAGGAACGAAGGAGAAAGTACAGCTCGTCCTGGTCATGAGCAGAAAGGCTGATTTATACTGTTTGGATGAACCAATCGGTGGTGTTGATCCTGCTGCCCGTGATTATATCCTCAATACAATAATTTCAAATTATAACGAAAATGCAACTGTACTAATATCTACTCATCTCATTACCGATATTGAACAGGTATTGGATGAAGTTATATTTATTAAGGATGGTCAGGTTACACTCCATAAATCAGTGGAGGATATTCGCTTTAATGAGGGAAAATCTGTAGATACATTGTTCAGGGAGGTATTCAAATGCTAAGTAAATTGCTAAAACATGAAATGAAAGCTTGTGCAAGGTTATTATTGCCCTTATATATTACTTTAATTTTTTTATCAATTGCAGACAGGATTTTTTTGAGTCTCAATATTTTTAAAGGCTCTTTAAAAATTATTCCGGGTTTTATCACCTTTCTCTATATTGTGGCGATATTTGCCACTATCGTAGTATCAGTTGTAATAATCATATATCGTTTTCATAAGAATTTAACCACAGACGAAGGTTATCTGATGTTTACACTTCCGGTTAAAGCACACCAGCTCATTAATTCAAAGCTGATCGCATCCATTTTCTGGTCAGTCGTAAGTACTATAGCTGTGCTAGGTTCCATATTCATGGTAGTGGTGTCAAATGATAGGATGGAACTAATTCGAGAGGGAATTCATGATTACATGGAAGTTATAAATGAAGAATTTGGTAATCTCGCAGTTCTTTTCAATATTGAAATGATTCTAATGATTTTTTTCGCACTAATATACGGAATTTTATTAATATATGCCTCCATTGCAGCAGGACAATTATTTAATGGGCATAAAATAATAGGCTCCTTTGCAGCATATATCGCCCTCAATACAGTAACTCAGATTATCGGTACTATATTAATTTATATCATTAATCTCATATTCGACAATACCTTTGGCGAATCAGAAAGTCTCATTAAATTAATTCTGCCACTGATGCTTATATTTCTATTCTTCTTTAGTGCCTTATATTATATAGCAGCAAATTATCTGTTTAAAAGGAAGCTAAATCTTGAATAGCTATAAAGACTATGATAAAATATCAAATAATCCCAGGAAAGGATATCTTATGAAAAAAATATTGTTAATCTCTATGTCATTGTTAGTATTGTTTATGTTAAGCGGATGCTCAAGTGTTGCAGTAGGGTTCGTTGGCTCAGATTCCTCCGGAAAAATGTCCGGCTCTTATTTTAAACTCAATGGTACAAGACAAACTAAACTTACGGTAGACGAGGGAGAAACCGTTGATATTTCGGTAAATATCGTTACTAAGAAAGGAACTATTGATGTTTTTATTTACAAAGATGAAGATGATTATGCTTATGAAGGGCATGATATCGGTACCAAAGATTTTCACGTTACACTGACTGAACCTGGCAAATACACAATTAAGGTTGTAACCGAAAAACATAGAGGAAGTTATAAATTTACCTGGTAACATATTAACTCATAAACAGTAAAGGTCACGTACTGCTTCTCCATTTATGGTTTGGTAAAACGTGACCATTTTTTATTAGTACTTAACCGTCTCTGTTTTTCTTATTCTGAATTTACTTTTTGAAATAAATAGTCCTGTCATGGTTAATATAGTTCCTACTGCAGTTGGCCAGGTAATTACTTCTTTCAGTATCATAACCGAAGTGAAGACCGTAATGACAGGAACCATATAAATATAGATACTAGTTTTTACTGCACCTAGTTTTTTAACTGCAAAATTCCAGGTTACAAAGCATAAAGCAGAAGCTCCAAGTCCTAAAAATAGAATATTAAACAGATTTATCGGATCTTGAAAGCAAGTAAAATCCGGCTTAAAGTCAAATAGAAACAGAGCCGGTAGCATAAATAGAAGTCCGTAAGCAAATATTCTTTTCGTAGTTTGAATTGTAGGATAGCCATAAGTACTTATTTTTTTCGTCAGTATGGAATAGATAGCCCAAAGAGCAGCTGCCGCTAATGCCAATAAATCACCTAACGGATTAACTTTAAAGGCAGTGCTTCCACTGAAGCTTATCAAGCTAATACCTATAATAGCCGTTAAAAAACCAATGAAAAAGTTAATAGTAAGGGCTTCTCCCTTGAGAAAACGCCAAGCTAAAACACCCGTAAATAACGGTGCAACAGAGATAATTACGCCTACATTGGAGGCCATAGAATAAGTAAGCGCAATATTTTCTAATAAATAATATAAGGTTATTCCGCATAAGCCTGCACAGGCAAAGATAACTTCCTGCTTTTTATCTGATATTTTTAAATGCCTTGGACTAATTAATATAAGTGCAAGTAATCCCATAACAAATCGAAGAAATAATATCTCTACAGGTTTAAAATCCTGTAATAAAAGCTTCGTAGAAATAAACGTGGTACCCCAAATCAGTATTGTAAGTGCGGCTGACAGATGCCCCGCTGCATATTTATTCTTTTCCATAACTTCCTTTCTTAAATAAATATAATTTGGTAATTGCAAAATTTATTAAATCCGTAGGAGCATTAAGTAATCGTTTAAATAATTTCAAAAAATATATTTTGATATTGTTTTGGAGTCAAGCCTATATATTCCTTAAAATAATTAGTAAAATGACTTTGATCTGAAAAACCGGTCTGTAACGCTGCATCAATTGGCTCTATCCCTGCTTCTAAAAGCTTTTTTGCTTCACCGATTCTGACAGTTTCCAAATAGCGATACGGTGTTATGCCTAAAAGTCTAGTAAAAGAACGAAGCAGAGAATACTTATTCATTTTTGATAGGGCACTTAGTTCCTCTAGCGTAATACGTTCCGCATAATGTTTTTCCAAATAATCTCTTACTGCTTGAATCCCAGCATCAATTTCAGTATCATCTGAGAGCATCGATGTATACGAATACTGCGTAATAAGCTGCTCAATCAAAAATAAAAAGGTCTCTTCCTTCTTAAAATCTCTCTGTTCCTCCATAATAGCTATATGTAATTCATGAAGGGGCTCCACCTGCTCACTATGATATACGACCGGCTGCGTAAAGCGAGGCAGATAATCCTTACCCGTTATTTCAGAGACTGCTTTCTGCATAATCTCTGGTTTAATATTGATGCACCTGTAATCTAAGGTTCTATCATCAATCTGTTCACAGGTATGATTATCCATAGGATTAAACAACAGTAGATCCCCAGAGTTAACAATATATTCTTTATTTTTACAGGACAAGTGTCTTTTTCCGCTTTCAATAAAGCCAACCACATAATATTCATGAAAATGATTGGGAAACTTCTGCATGATACCTTGGAATCGGTAGGCTTCAATTTTTAAATCTTTATCATAGTTAACTGTCCGTAATTCCTGTTCCATTCAATCTCCTCCCTGTAACGGAATAGTTTAAGGTAATTACCTAATTAATAATATCATGACGAGCTTATAATCCTCTTGTATGATATTGACCTTAAGAGTATTTTTCGTGATAATTAAAAGAGGATCTTCCAAGATTTAAGTCTGCTCCTTAATCAGTAAATAGTTAATATCCTATTATGCTGTTATATATCAGCTAGATAAGGTAGACTTAAAATTTGGAACATCCTCATTATATTAGCTTATATCATCGCAATCTTCTATCTTCAAATCTTCTCATAGCCTGAAGACAGACAATTAAGCCCTGAATTCTTTGCTCTATAGGCCCATCATCAACCGAACAATCGAGAGCTACTGCCATATCATTAATTAAACGATCATTGAGATTTTTTATATTAGAGGTAAGGATTTCTAATTTTCTGCTATAGGAAGGGGCATCTAAAAAATCCAATAAAATTGGGTTTACCTCCTCTGATGGTAAAGGAGCCTCTTCTATCGTTATAGATTTATTATCTGAAACAATTGCCTCTAACTGATCGATCGGGGCTTGTATCACATTTGTTGTGTTTTTTTCAGTCATTTGTTGTAGTTTCGCTTTTTCATTACTGTCTATGATCTCAACAAGCTCTTCCTGGGAGGTTCTTAATGTAAACCGAAATTGCTGTTTGACTTCAGGATATTTCTCTTTATCTACTTTACTTAAAAACATATCAAGTGGCCTGACGAAAGTCTTATACTCTCCGTATAAAGCCTGATATACCACCATATACTCTCTCGTCTCACTATGTATTGCAACTGTGATAATCTGATATAGCATGCCTTTAAAATGCATGTATATTTCCCCCGGTTTTGGTATCCTCTGCTGATCCATATCCATTACCTCCACATTAAAATATAAAGTAGGTGATTACAAAACTTATCAAACTATAAGTATTAAAATTCTAATGTATGAAAATAGTGGTTCGCCTTCTCCCTCGAACCACTATCCTATAGTAAAGCTAATAAAGCTTTTTTTATTTAATTATTCTACTGATAATACATAATAATAGATCGGTTGGCCTCCGTAATGAACCTCCACATCCATATCAGGATATTGTTCCATTACTAAATCTGCAAGTGCATTTGCTTCCTCTTCGTTAATTTCTTCTCCGTAGTATAAACTGATTAACTCTGAAGTATCATCCACCAAAGATTTGATAAGCTCTAAAGTTGTTTCCTTTATTTCGGTCCCTACAGATAATATTGTCTTATCTCCAATACCCATTATATTACCTTGCTTAATATCTTTACCATCAAGATTGGTATCTCTAACCGCATAGGTAACCTGACCGGATTTTACTTTCTGCATCTCTTCACTCATTCTTGTTGCATTTTCTGAAGCAGATTTGTCATATACAAAATTAATGACAGCGGTAATTCCTTGCGGTACTGTTTTAGATGGGATTACGTATATATTCTTATCCTCTGTTAACTGCTTTGCCTGTTCAGCCGCAAGAATGATATTACTATTATTGGGCAGGATAAAAATATTATCGGCATTTACTTCACTAATGGCATTGAGCATATCCTCTGTGCTTGGATTCATTGTCTGTCCGCCTTTAATGATATAGTCAACTCCCAGTCCGGTAAAAATCTCGTCTAATCCTTCACCCATAGAAACTGCTATAAAACCTGATTTTTTTCTTGGTTTATTTTCTACGGCCTTTTTCTGTTCCTTCTTCTGTTCTTCAACCACTTTATCGGCATTCTTAATTACTCTCTCATTATGCTCTTCCCTCATGTTGTCAATCTTTATCCTGGTCAGGGATCCATACGTTAACGCCCTTTGAATAGCTAGACCCGGGTCGTTCGTATGTACATGAACCTTTACGATATCATCATCCGATACGACTACAAGAGAATCACCAATAGATTCTAAGTAAGTTTTAAACTCTTCTTCAATTTTTTCATTGTATTCTTTTTCAAGCATAATAATAAATTCTGTACAGTAACCAAATTTTATATCATCTGTAGAAATCTTCTCGCGGCTTGCTCCCGCAGGTACCTCACTGGAGGTAATATTACTAAAGGATATTTCTTTACCAAGCAAAGCATCATAAGCACCTTTTACAATCTCTAAAAGTCCCTGTCCGCCTGAATCAACAACGCCAGCCTCTTTTAATACCGGCAGTAGCTCCGGTGTATTCTTTAGCACAACTTCCATATGAGTAATCACCTCACGACTAAAGAACACCAAATCATCTGTTTCAGAAACCAACTGTGCTGCTCGTTCAGCTGCCCCTCTTGCTACTGTTAATATGGTACCTTCCTTAGGCTTCATTACAGCTCTATATGCCGTCTCTACAGCCTTTTGAAGTGCATTTGTCATAATTGTTACATTTATCTCTTTATAATCTTTAATTTCTTTAGAAAATCCACGAAAAAGCTGCGACAGTATAACGCCGGAATTGCCTCTTGCTCCGCGAAGCGATCCTCCTGATATAGCCTTTGCCAGTTCTTCAATCGTAGGATTAGAAAGATTGTTAACTTCCTTCACTGCTGACATAATAGTAAGAGTCATATTGGTTCCGGTATCACCGTCGGGTACAGGAAAGACATTTAATTCATTGATAATCTCTTTTTTCGCTTCTATGCTTGCGGCTCCTGCAAGAAACATCTTTTTAAGAGTTTTTGCATCTATCGTCTTAATAACCACTGGTTCTTCCTCCTTAAACGTCGATCATCTCAGGCTCAGTCAATGACTCTGACACCTTCAACAAATACATTGATTTTCTTAACCTCAATACCTGAGAATTCCTCAACATTATATTTAACGTTGCTGATTAGGTTATCAGCGACCGCAGAAATACTAACACCATAGGATACGATAATATGCAGGTCAATAATAATCTTGTTATCTTCCAAAATAACGTTGACACCATGGCTTAAGTTGTCACGCTTTAAAAGCTTAACAATACCATCCTTTACGTTAACGGATGCCATACCCACAACGCCAAAGCATTCAATCGCAGAAGCTCCGGCATATTTAGCCAATACGTCATTATCAATTATAATTTCACCAATTTCAGTGTTCATATGTCCTTTCATATTAACCCTCCTATCTATTATCTGTTTCATATCTATGTTCAATTCTAGTATACCCATAATTATAACGAAGATAAGTGTATAAAGGTATAACCAGAGTTTAACTTCTTCGTATAATATTGCAATATTATTCATTTACAACGTGATAACACCAGTTTCTCTTGCATAATATATATTACTATGATTATTGATTGGAAGTGACAATTATGAAGAGAATGATCGGATTTATCCTTTTTTGGATTGCTATAGGTATGACTATCATGCTATTCATTACAAATGGGATATTAGCAATATGTATCATTATTTTATGTCTACTGCTCGGATACAACTTATTTTGTAATTAATACCTTTGGCGGCAAATGTCTTCTTCAATATACCTCTTCAAATTGTCATCCTATAAAGTCGTAAGGTATGTAGTTATCCAAATTATTCCTGAACTAAAAAAACGGGTGTCAAGATCCCCCTGACACCCATCGTTTTTCCTTATGCGCGTTCTACTTTACCGGATCTAAGACAGGAAGTACAAACATACATTTTTCTTGCTGCACCGTTAACTTTAACCTTAACAGATTTTACGTTAGATTTCCACATCTTGTTAGATCTTCTATGAGAATGACTCACAGCGATTCCAAAGTGAGCACCTTTATCACATATTGAACATTTTGCCATCAAAAGCACCTCCTTAGGTATAATTTACCACTTAAACAAAGACCCAATAGACCTTACAAACAAATTTATTCTACCAGAATATGAATTATAATGCAAGTAGAATTTTGTTTGTATGCGTTACTTCATGACAGCTTTATTCATTAATCGTAGTTTCTGTCTGGTTTTTTAGCACTTCTTCTACTTTTTCATCAATATCGTCTTTCTTCTTAGCTCCTTTATTGGTAAACTTATTAATCAAATCAGGTACCATATCAAGGATCTTTGTAATACTGTCTTGTTCCTTAATATTCACCAGCTTTGAAGTACCATTCTGGATGACAAGCACAGAACTCGGAGCTATCTTTCCGCCCATTCCGCCTCCCGCATTGTTCTTTTTCTCACCGGAGAAAGCACCTGCTCCAACACCAAAGCTTACTTCTACCAAGGGTAAAATTATTGTATTCTCATCAACTTTAACTGCATCGCCAACTACTGTCTTCGTAGTAATAAAACTATCCATTCCTTTAAACAGTGATTCCACTGTTGAATTAAAACTATTTTCCGCCATTTATAACGCCTCCTTTAATATTTGGAAATTATTCTTTAACCGTTTAAACCGTTTATCAACAATCAGCTTAATTACTATTATAAGTATTGTAACTAATCTTATTCTTCCTCTGGCATAATGTTTTCCTTCAAATATTTTATTTTCAAAATCAGGTATTATCTGAACCTTATCTCCATAAAAGCTATATAAAACGCTTGCTACACCTAAAGCCTGTCCCGTGCTGCACGGATCACCTGTGCCAAAGACTATTCTAGATTTAAGCTTCGTAGGCAGTATATGTTTTATCATTTTCCTCAAACTCTCAAAGGTTACTTGAAAGCCTTCCTTATTGATCTCATTTTTAATGAAGCCATGAATTAAACCTGCCTTATGTTTTATTCCCGATATCGTCTCTGCCGCTACTATGATTTTTCTCTTTATATTGCAAAAAAATGCAACGATTTTATTCTTAATTTCAATTACTTTATGAGATAGTTTTTTAAAGATAGATTCTTTTAAATTCTCACGGATGTCTTCTTCCTTATTTGTCCCATTTTCATGAATAATTCTTTCTTCTTGGTCAAACTTCTTTTGCTTTATAGTATTCTTATCCGTATCCTTATTGAATACACTATCTAAATCTCTATCCGAATTTATGATAGAAGCTTCATCATTATTTACATCTATTGTTTCTTTAAATTCAGAATTAATTTCTTCTGTTATTTCATTTTTTACCTTTTCCTCTGTTTTTATCAATAAACTATTTAAATCTACTTTCTTGCTGTGTGAAGCATTTTTTGCTTCATCCTTAATACTCTGCTTATTTCCTTCCAATTGATTAGCTTTCTGTTTTTTATCTTCTGATCTTTTTTCCCTAACGGCTTTATCTCTTTTTTGGAGCTTAATTGATTTATGATTCATTTTCATTCTTTTCTTTTTCAATTTTCGCTTTTTCGGCTTAAGATTATCAAAAAGAATAAACCATAAAACTCCAATTCTTATATGAAGCTTTCCTTCCAGATAAGAAAATCTGGCATGCATCAAATGAAAAAGCCAGCCTGCCCTGCCATCAAGCCATAGCTTTTCTCCGTGTTCGGCTTCGATACGGTATCTTATGGGCACAAGCATTACGGTGAGAAAAAGTAGCAGCAGAATTCCCAACAAAACCAGTAGTGTAATCCCTATTAATTTTAATATCAGTAGGATAATATGAAGCATTCATCAACCTCTTTATCTCTGTTTTCAAATTCATATGAAATATCAGTAATCATAAAAAACATTTTTCAATATGTAATCTTAATCCAAATGTGAAAGTATTCTGTAAGAGAGATCGGTACCATACTTTCGACACTCAAATCAATCTTATGTAAAATAGTTTCTGACATCAAAATTACCAGTTCGGTTATATACCTCCATAAGCATATACTGCACCAATTTCATAGCTTCCTCTTTTCCCTTAGCAAGACCGACTATCTGAACTTCCATCCTCTTGTAATGAGGAAACAAAAGCTCATTGGCATCCATGATATCAAACAGATTATTCGGATTAGAGGCAAAAGCAATACAGTAAACTCCAAAGGTTGCCTCTCTTTTATTAATGGAAGCAACCGCTTTTGCTTTTTTTCTTTTCATTTTATCCCCAACATAAAGATTGGATGTCCAAATAATCATATTCTCGTACCTTTAATTGATTTAGTTTTTCACGTGCTTTCGCACCGCTTTTTCATTTATCCGTTATAGTATACCACATATTACCAAGGTTAATACAGTTCATACAAACATTACATTCCAGCGTTTTTAGCTTTCGACTATATTTATTCACGCATGTGCGGATAATACGCTTCAATAACTATGCCTGCATGATTTCTCCAATGATATCTTTACAGGCTGCTTTTTCATAAGGATCAGAGCATCGTTCCAGACTATAAGTAACATAATCCATTACTTCCTTATGATTTTGAAAGAAAACCGGTACCTTATTAATGGTATTTGCAATAACGCAACGGCTAATCATTCTGTCATATCCTGCAAATAATCCTGACAGTTCCTGAAAAAGAGCCTTTGCTTCCCGTTCTATTCTCTCCTCATCTACTGTTGTTTCTTTCCTCTCCTCCTCAAACTCAATAAATAGACTATTGGATAACAAATTCTGAGACCAGCTTAAAACTTTAAAAAGCTGCTCCAGCATTAGACTACCTGTTAAAGCTCTATGATTTTTACTAATTTCATAAAAAGAACTCTCCATTAAATCCAGTTCAAAAGCCAACTCCTCTTGAACGCCTTCTAAATCAGTCAGGGATTCCATGAGTTGATTAAATATATCGCTCTTTTTCTTTGAAAGAAATAATTCATTAATATTATATAAAACCTTAGCCGCAGCTTTTTGTGCTTTCTCAGTATCGGATACAACCATACCCGAATATGGCGCACATAAAAGTAAAGTATAGAATTCATTTACGATTTCCTGTAGACCGAAGTAGAGATTTGTCTCTGTTTCCAGTATTATGGTTGCTGCCTGAAGTAAGCTTAGGGCTTTCTCATAATTTTCCTTGGTGATATCCTTATAATCTAACTGTAAAAGAAACTCTTTTTTCTCCCATAAGGTAGGGTAAAATACTTCCATACCTTTCTCGGAATACAACATTGCTGAAGTCCTTAGCATAAATAAAAAGTTATCAAGGGAAGCGTCGTCAGCTCCAAGATAAGCACCTAAACTCTCTTTTATTATTTCAAAATATTTTTGTTTTGTCATGCGAATTGGTAACTGACCTATAATGTCTTTTATTTTCTCATTAATTAGCACATTATCTTCCGAATCAAAAATAAATCTAAGTACTTCCTTAGAAAACTCTATATCATCTATCTGCACGTCAACTTTTTTAAACCGATATTCAAGTCTATTTAATAAATACTCAAAGTTTTGAAAAATGTCGGTATAGGCAGTTAATACGCTCATTCGACGAATGATTTCCTGTCGAATAGAATTTATCTCTTTTACTGCCGCTTCCCGCTCCAGCCCATTCGTAGATTTAAGATAGTTATCCCTTATTAACTGATTAATCCTGTCAAGCGTATTACATGCATCCACACTCCAGGTATCTTCATCATCATAATAGGCTTCATAAAAAGTAAAATAATGCATAGAGAGCCTTACCTCAGATAGCAACTTATAATGATCCGCCATATAATTAAACAATTGAGGAATATTCTCCTCCAAAAGCCTGTTATTTTGTATATCCTGTGTGATATGTCTCAAACTTTTATTCATCTAACTTTACCATCCTGTTTTTATTATTAAAGGTATCCGATCTATAAAATATAATCAAGCAATTAAGCCTGCTGCCATAAATAGAATCAACCCTACGTTCTTTCTTAAAGTATCCGTTTGTCCCACTATATACTATTATATCAGCAAAACCCATAATAAACCAGCTATTTGGCATAAAATTATGACATTCTATAGCTTTTTTCAATAACCTCCTATATCTTTGCCCAAAGGTTCAGTATTCCGTATTACTGATTTCTGATTATGATAAGAGGTGCCTATTATAATGATAATAAGCACCGCCAAAATCCCTACCTATATTATGATCCACATATAGCCCTTTTTTAATAAATAAAAGCTTATTTGTGAACATGCTCGTGTGTAAATAAATGGTCCATGCAATATTCGTAATTTCCGTCACATTTTGAACAGAAACGAAATTCCAATCTATCATCATCTAGCTCGGTTCTTCCACATACGGCACATTTATGTCTTGTAATAACGTTATGTCCCTTAAACTGTGTTACATTACCTTGATTACGGGCATGATTAACCTCTCTGCGATAGGTCGCCTTACGTTTGAATTCACTTGGAGATATTCTGCGATAATTTCTGGTAGTCAGGAAGAATATCAGAAAGTTAGCTAATGACACAACTAGCGGTATTATAAAAATATATTCCTTGTTTACAATATACTGAAAAATATTGTATACATACATTGCTCCCTGAAACCAAGCAAGATATTTTGCCTTTATCGGAATGATGAAATAAAACATAAACTGCATATTAGGATACATTGCTGCAAATGCAAAAAATAAGGTACTGCATACAATCTCAAGGCTTGAGCCGCCTAGGCTTATATGAGTAATCAAGTAAATGATGAACGCAGCTATAATATTAAAAATGATTCCGGAGAAGAAGTATAGATTAAAGCGAAAAGTTCCCCAGGCATTTTCTAGTGAGTTACCTATTATAAAATAAAAGTAAATCGAAATTATTAAAAACAGTATCCCAGTCATTGGTCTGGCAGGAATTAAAAAGGTAATCAGACGCCATACTTGTCCTCTGGCTACCTGTGAAAAATCTAAGGCCAGATAAGTTCTGTATACTTCCGGCATAAATGAGCCTACAAATAAGCCCAGTGCAAATAGTATGACAATATATCTCATCAGCCCTGTTATTGCATACCGTCCTAATTTTCTTTCCAGTCTATTAAAAAATTTCATGTCTTTTTACCTGTACCTTTCAAGTAAAGCTAGAACACCTTCTTCTTTCTGAAAATTAAGACAATAATAGCAGCTATAATTAACGCTACCGTTACTACAAGATAAAAGCCTATCGGGTTATTCGTACCGGGTATCACATCAAAATTCATACCATAAAAGCTTGCTATCATGGTAGGAATAGATAATACAATTGTAACTGCGGCAAGAAATTTCATAACAAGATTTTGGTTATTGGAAATGATAGATGCAAAGGTTCCCATAATCCCTGTCAAAATTCCATTATAAATATTCGCCATCTCAATAGCCTGTTTATTCTCAATAATCAGATCCTCCAGAAGATCCTCATCTTCTGGATAATGCTTAATGGTTTCAAGCTTTAACATTTTTTCAAATACTACTTCATTGGAACGCAGGGAGGTTGTGAAATATACCAGACTCTTCTCTAATTCCAATAAATCAATTAATTCACGGTTCTGAGTAGAGATATGAAGCTTACGTTCAATCTCTTCGCTTTTTCTATCTATTGTACGCAGATTCTGCAGAAAGGTTGAAGCATTCCGATAGAGAATCTGAAGTATGAAACGGGTTTTCTTATAAGTATAGAAATCTCTTACTCGTCCGTCTATAAAGCATTTTAATACCGGAGTTTCTTCTAAGCATACCGTTATTAACAATTCCTTCGCCACAATAATTCCAAGCGGTATCGTTACATAACGGTCTTTATTATTTCGTTTTTCCAAAGCAGGAATATCTACCAAAATTAAAGTATAGGTATCCTCCACTTCAATTCTCGCACGTTCCTCTTCATCGAGCGGGGCTCTAAGATGATCAATCTCAATTCCCGTAGCCTCAGCAATTTCAAGTAATTCCGTTGCGGAGGGATTCGTCATAGCAATCCAGCTGCCCTCCATTATTTCAGTCATTCTCTGCAATGAGCCGTCTGTTGTTCTGAAAATCTCGATCATAAATACTCCTTCCCACTGCAAAATGGGCAGCAGAAGGATTTTATTCCATTGAATTTAACTTAAATCCCATGCAAAATGCATATTCATTGTAAGAACTATATTCCACATGATAAGCAGTTGCAAAGCTGTCCATAGCAGTCTCTATTCTATTGTTTTTCATACTCCGTATATGACTACTACTGGGGCCGGCTTCCATCCTTACCACATCCTTCTTTGTCTGTTTTGTATTAGAATAATAAGACTAAGTATAATTCAAACCTATTATATGTTTTTCTCATACCTTTGTCAAACAAAACACATTTTATTATTCCTTAAAATTTTCTTAACTGTAAATAAAATCCTTACCTGATGTTTAATACCATAGCATAACTTATCCCCCATTACCTTAGCCTATGCTGAGTGCTTATTATGCTTTTCACAATCACACTAGCATTCATGTTATAGAAATAAAGCCTGAAGAATAGCGTCTTTTGCTATTCTTTATAAGCCTCGTATGCGAGGCTTTGGGCCTGCATGTCTTTCGCGGGACTATTCACACTAAACCTCATGCCTACCCTTTGAATTAGTTTGTGCCGAGGATTACGCAGGCACAAACTTCTAAGTGTGAATTATGCTTTTCAATAATTCACACTAATCTCATGCCTACCCTTTGAATTATCCCCGTATCATTTTCTACACATTCATGTCTTATTATTACTTTCTATAACAGGAACTAAAAGAGTTGTTCCTGGTAACAAATATATTTCATTTATTTTGTTGAATTCCATTAAATCTGCCAGATTAATATGGTTCTTATCCAGTATATTTCCAAGTGTATCCTCTTTCTTTATTTTATATGTAGTATATTGCGTATAATTGTTCTGTGGTATACTGACTGGGATACCTATAGTTTCTCCAACTATTAGGTTATATACATTAATTAATGGATTTGCAGCCATAATTTCATTTATGCTTACCATAAAATGCCTGCTGATACTATACAGTGTATCACCTCTCTGAACTATATAATTCATACAATACATATTCCTTACCCTCCTTATAATAATGCTGTTTTCACCTTTTCAATAATTTCCTATATAATATATTCCAAAGCACTTTCTTTTGCTATAATGATTCTTAGTCCTGTTAGTATTCCTGTCAGCGACTTACTCGCAGGTCTATATCAACGTGTGAAATATTGCCTTTACTTTTATAATAACTTTTTCGGATTTCCAACTTTCTATATATGACTATTAACAATGATATTTATGACAATATGTAGAATATGTAAGTCAGCAAATAACGATATATTGTAGTCATACTTTCTCATTACTTGTTTTTATATTTTAAGTTTACTAAGAATTTAATAAGAATTTAATAAGAATTAAACAGTTGAACTTACGAAATTTGTATCGTATAATATAAAAAGCTTATTTTTAACCAAATGAGTGTTTGTTTTAACGACATCGTTTCGAGATGCCGCATTACGGCAGTGTGGAGGTAATTATGCTAACAGAATACAAATTGGGAATAGATATCGGCTCAACCACTGTAAAAATAGTTATTATCAATAAGGACGGCAAAATTCTTTTTTCTGATTATGAACGTCACTTTGCTAATATACAGGAAACCTTGGCCGGTTTGATTAGTAAAGCCAAAGAAGCACTGGACGATTTTACCGTATCCCCGGTTATCACAGGTTCCGGTGGATTAACTATCTCAAAGCATCTCGACATTCCTTTTATACAGGAGGTTGTTGCCGTATCTACTTCACTTCAAAATTACGCACCTCAGACTGACGTAGCAATTGAGCTTGGCGGTGAGGATGCTAAAATCATATATTTTACGAATGGTATTGAGCAGAGAATGAATGGTATCTGTGCCGGCGGTACAGGTTCCTTTATTGACCAGATGGCCAGCTTATTAAAAACAGATGCCTCCGGTTTAAACGAGTATGCAAAAAATTATCAGGCAATCTATCCGATTGCAGCAAGATGCGGTGTATTTGCGAAATCAGATATCCAGCCTTTAATTAATGAAGGTGCAACTAAGCCTGACTTATCTGCTTCCATATTTCAAGCAGTTGTAAATCAGACCATTAGCGGCCTTGCCTGTGGTAAGCCGATTCGCGGAAATGTGGCTTTTCTTGGCGGACCACTGCATTTCTTAACTGAGCTTAAAAATGCTTTTATCCGTACCTTAAATCTTTCCGAGCAGCAGGTTATCTCACCGGAGCATTCCCACCTTTTTGCAGCAATTGGAGCAGCAATGAATGCTAAGCCTTTAGTAAACCGGCAGTTAACAGATTTACATAACCTGCTTTCCCGTGGTATTAAAATGGATTTTGAAGTAAACCGTATGACGCCGTTATTTACTGATGAGGCAGAATACGAAGAATTTACAAAAAGACATTCCGTACATACCGTAAGAAAAGGGAATTTAAATGAATACGAAGGTAACTGCTATCTGGGAATTGATGCCGGTTCTACCACAACCAAAGTTGCTCTAGTCGGAGAGGATGGATCTCTTCTTTATTCCTTCTATAGTAATAATAATGGAAGTCCCTTAAAAACCGCCATTCGCTCAATCAAGGAAATCTATGAACTACTTCCTAAGAAAGCACATATTGTAAGATCCTGTTCTACCGGGTACGGAGAAGCTTTAATCAAAGCAGCTTTAGTACTAGATGAGGGTGAAGTAGAAACAGTTGCTCATTATCATGCGGCAGCTTTCTTTGAACCGGAGGTGGATTGTATCCTCGATATCGGCGGACAGGATATGAAGTGTATAAAAATTAGAAATCATACTGTTGATAACGTTCTCTTAAATGAAGCCTGCTCCTCGGGCTGTGGCTCCTTCATCGAAACCTTTGCGAAATCCTTAAATTATGAGGTAAAGGACTTTGCTAAAGTTGCTCTTTATGCAAAAAATCCGATTGATCTTGGAACACGCTGTACCGTATTTATGAATTCCAAGGTAAAGCAGGCACAAAAGGAAGGGGCAACTGTTGCGGATATATCAGCCGGTCTTGCCTACTCAGTTATAAAGAATGCTTTATATAAGGTTATCAAAATAACTAATCCTAAGGATCTGGGGGAAAAAATGGTTGTACAGGGAGGTACCTTCTATAATGATGCGGTACTTCGAAGCTTTGAAACAATCTCCGGCTGTAATGCAGTAAGACCGGACATAGCCGGTATTATGGGTGCATTTGGAGCAGCACTTATTGCTAGAGAGCATTATGAAGGCGAAGACAGCACTATGCTTACCATAGATCAAATTAATGAGTTAAAATTCGAAACAGCCCTAGCCCGCTGTAAACGCTGCACTAACAGCTGTCTTCTGACCATTAATAAGTTTACAGGCGGAAGACAATATATTACCGGTAACCGCTGTGAGAGGGGCTTAGGTAAAGAAAAGAATGTAGATAATATACCTAACTTATTTGAATACAAACTAGATAGATATTTTAATTATGAAAGTTTATCTGAAGAAGAGGCAAAACGCGGCGTTGTTGGTATCCCAAGAGTACTTAATATGTATGAAAATTATCCCTTCTGGCATACCTTCTTTACAAAGCTTGGTTACCGCGTCGTACTATCACCAACCTCTAGCCGTAGAATATATGAGCTCGGTATTGAATCAATTCCAAGTGAATCGGAATGCTATCCTGCAAAGCTTGCCCACGGGCATATCAAATGGCTGCTTGATCAAGGTATTAAATACATATTTTATCCAAGCATACCATATGAGCGAAAGGAAATTGAAGGCGTAAATAATCACTACAACTGTCCAATTGTTACCTCTTATCCAGAGAATATTAAAAACAATGTTGAGGAGCTTAAGGACCCGTCCATACTATTTGAGAATCCCTTCCTGTCCTTTGAAAATGAAGAGATCCTTTATCACCGTTTAGCTGAGCTTTTTGAAGGCAAAGCGGGTATGAATGCGGTAGAGGTAGCCAAAGCCTTCTCTGCTGCCTGGACAGAGCTATTAAATGCACGTAACGACATGCGTAAGAAGGGTGAAGAAACAATGGCTTATCTTCATGCTTCAGGTCGCACTGGAATCGTGCTTGCGGGTCGTCCCTATCATGTTGATCCGGAAATACACCACGGTATTCCTGAACTCATTAATTCCTATGGCGTAGCAGTACTAACGGAGGATTCCATTTCACATCTAGGAGAGGTAGACCGACCAACTATCGTTATTGATCAATGGATGTATCATTCCAGATTATATGCTGCTGCCAGTTATGTACGCACACAGCCCAAGCTGGAATTAATACAGCTGAATTCATTCGGTTGTGGACTAGATGCGGTTACAACAGATCAGGTTAATGATATCCTTACAAAATCAGGTAAGATTTATACTGTATTAAAAATTGATGAAGTGAATAATCTTGGTGCTGCCAGAATCCGTATCCGTTCCTTACTCTCTGCAGTAAGAGAGCGGGAGAATAAACATATTGAGGCACATATAGCAGATGCTGCACATCATAGAGCAATTTTTACTGAAGAAATGAAAGAGACCTATACTATTCTCGCACCTCAGATGTCGCCTATTCATTTTGATTTATTAGAACCCGCATTAAGAAGCGGCGGTTATCATGTAGTTGTTCTACCCAATGATAATCGTAGGGCAGTAGATGTCGGTCTCCAATATGTAAATAATGATGCCTGCTTTCCCTCTCTTATGGTAGTAGGGCAGATTATGGATGCATTGCTCTCCGGAAAATATGATTTAAATAAAGTCGCAATAATGATAACGCAGACCGGAGGCGGGTGTCGAGCTACTAACTATATTGGATTTATACGAAGAGCTTTAGAAAAGGCAGGAATGAAGCAAATTCCGGTAATCTCTTTAAGCGCTTCCGGACTTGAGAAAAACCCGGGACTAAAAATAACACCAAAGCTTATTATAAAAGCTATGCAGGCATTGGTTTATGGTGATGTATTTATGCGTGTTCTATACCGTACCAGACCCTATGAGAAAGAACCCGGCTCTGCAAATGCCCTTCATCAGAAATGGCGTGATATCTGTATTAAGAGCCTAAATAGTGGAAATTGGAGCGAATACAAGAAGAATATCAAAGGAATTATACGCGAATTTGATGTACTCCCTATCCATGAGGACTTAAAAAAGCCTAGAGTTGGAGTAGTTGGTGAAATTCTGGTTAAGTTTCTGCCTTCGGCTAATAATTTCCTAGTGGAGTTACTGGAAGCTGAAGGAGCAGAGGCAGTTGTTCCCGATCTATTAGATTTCTTATTGTATAGTGCATATAATAACAACTTTAAAGCAAGATATCTAGGTAAGAAAAAGTCTAGCGCAAGAATAGGTAATATTACAATATGGGCACTGGAGCAGCTTCGTGGTACTGCGAAAAAGGAATTATCCAAAAGTAAACGCTTTACTCCTCCCGTTCCTATCAAACACCTTGCAGAATATGCAGAGACTGTTGTATCAATCGGAAATCAAACCGGTGAGGGATGGTTTTTAACCGGCGAGATGCTTGAGTTAATTCATTCCGGAGTAAAGAATATCGTATGTACTCAGCCCTTTGCATGCCTCCCTAATCATATCGTTGGAAAGGGTGTTATTAAAGAACTTCGCCATCAGCATCCCGAAGCTAATATCGTAGCTGTCGATTATGATCCAGGAGCCAGTGAAGTTAATCAGCTAAACCGAATTAAGCTGATGTTAGCAACTGCTGTAAAGAATATGGATAAGAATTAATATATTAGAAAATGGGCGTTTACTTTAGCGCCCATTTTCACTATAGTTTCGCATCGTTGTATCCATATAAATCATACCAACCTACTTATTACCAATTGTATAATAAAATCCCTATGAATTATGAGATAGAAATTTAGCTCTTATTACGTATTCTTCTTCACTATTTTTATTTATTCTTCTTTATTATTTTTACTTATTCTGACTTTTTATTCTTCTCTTACTGTTCTTTATCTTATATTTTATTTATTATTTTTCTCATCTTTATTACATGGACAAGACATTGAAGCCTGAGAAGCGCGATCAGATGTGTCTTTTTTTATTACCTGATCATTCTGTGTTAATTCCTCAGAGAACTCATGAGAAAAGCCTGCTCTGTAATCTCTTGGAACATGATTATCTGTGCTTTTTACCTCATTTTTTCCTGCCCACTTCATGATTAGATAAATTGCTGCAAATAATATTGTCATTATAATTCCTGCGATTAGACCCGAGGTTTGCCCTGAAATAAAAGGCATACTGATTACGATTATGATAATACTGATCAATGCCAGCCATGAGGTAAATGGATAGCCCGGCATCTGGCACTTCCCCTTGGGCGGACAACCATGACACTTACGAAAACGAATATGGGTAGCAAGAATTGCCGCATAGGTTAAAAGAGTTGCAAAGCCACCGGAGCTAATTAAGAACAGGTATACATTTGGAAAGAGCAAACCTAATCCCAAGCTTACAAGCATAGCAAATCCAGAAAATAATATTCCTCTATATGGGACATCCTTCTTATCTATCAACCATTTAGGGGCATGTCCTTCATCTGCAACGGAACGCATCATTCTGCCCAGCCCAAACATGGAAGCAAGCATAGTAGACAAAATAGCTGTTACCAGAATAAAGTTAATGATTCTTCCTGCCCAGCCCATGCCCCAGCGACTCAGGGCTGCAACCATTGGGCTTACCTTGTCCGATAAAATAGCAGTAGGTATCAATGGAAGCATGATGATTGCAGATAGTATATATAAGCCTACTAAACTGATTACAGTATATAAGATTGCTCTGGGTATGGTTCTATTAGGATCTGAAGCTTCAGAAGATGCAAGTCCAATAATTTCAAAGCCCGCGTAAGAGAATATGACAATCAGCATACTACCTGCAATACTTTTAACCCCTCCCGGCATTAATGGTTCTCTATTCAATTCACCTGCTCCTATAGCACCTCTGCCGCCAATCAAACCAATTATAAGTAACAAGGCTAAAATAATAAATGCTATAATAGCAAAAACCTTTATTAAAGCTAGTCCGCTCTCCAGTTTACTAAGTTTATCTGCTCCAAGCAAATTGACAAGTGTAACTACAATTATAATAGTACTCCCGAGTATTGGTATAGAAACTTCCGGGTACCATTCCCTGATTAATATAGAGGCAGCCGTAGCTTCACTGGACATTGCAAATACCATACCTGTCCAGTAAACCCATCCCACGATAAAGCCTGCTCCCGGGCCGAAAACCTGCGCTGTGAAAGTATAAAAGGAGCCTGAATCAGGGTTTGCCACAGTCATTTCTGAAAGTGCAAATAGAATAAAGTAAATTAATATACCACCTAAAATATAAGATATAACAATCGCTGGCCCTGCCGCTTTGATGGCTACTGCTGACCCAAGAAAAAAAGAACCTCCAATTACCGATCCTAGGGCCAACATAGTAAGCTGCCAGGCAGATAAACCATTTTCATGTTTTTTCATTCAAATAACCTCCAGTAAGGAATATAAAATCAAGCTTGCTACAATTATTATTCCTTAAATGATAAAATAAATGCGGATACTATTCGGCTTGCATAAAATAAATATCAAATAATGAAAAAAGCATCCATTGATAAGAGATATCATAACAATGGATGCTTTCCTATGTAATTTTACTTATTCGTTATTATCCTATAATAAAAATGCTTATTTGGTACTATTAATACTGTTCTCAATTTGCCAATCTATCGGTTCTAAACCGTGTTTTATCAAATAATTGTTAGTCATACTAAAATGTTTACTTCCAAAAAAACCACGAAAGGCAGATAATGGACTCGGATGAGGTGCCTCGAGTATTAGATGTTTTGGATTAGTTAACATCGATTTTTTCATTTGCGCCGGTCTACCCCATAGCAAAAAAACGATTGGCCGATCTTGTATATTTACTGCCTGTATAACCGCATCGGTAAATCTTTCCCAGCCTTTACCCTGGTGTGAATTAGCCTGATGTGCTCTTACAGTTAAAACCGTATTCAGAAGTAATACTCCCTGCTTTGCCCATTTTTCTAAGTATCCGTTATTTGGTATATAGCAGCCCAAGTCCTCTTTAAGTTCTTTATAGATATTTACTAAGGACGGCGGTATCTCTACCTCAGGCTTCACAGAGAAGCATAAACCATGTGCCTGTCCTTCATTGTGATAAGGATCTTGCCCTAGTATAACTACCTTAACCTTACTTAAGGGGGTAAAATGAAAGGCATTAAAGATATCTTCTGCACTAGGATATATAACATATCCTAAGTATTCTGATTTTACAAACTGATAAAGCTCTTTATAGTAAGGCAACCTAAACTCACCGCCGATTGCCTCAAGCCAATCATTCTCTATCGCACTCAAAATAAATCCTCTTTTCACTTACGATTATCACTATAGTCTCACACTGATACCCTTATTATTAAGGTAATGCTTTAAGTCCATTATTTCCATCTCTTTATAATGGAATAAAGAAGCTGCTAATGCAGCATCAGCCTTTCCTTTTGTTAACGCTTCATAAAAATGATCCATCGTTCCTGCCCCGCCCGAAGCGATTACTGGTACAGGAACATTCTCAGAAATCGTTCTGGTAAGCTCCAGATCATAGCCGTCCTTTGTACCATCACAATCCATACTTGTTAATAAAATTTCTCCTGCTCCCAGTTCACAGGCCTTCCTTGCCCACTCAACGGCATCAATGCCCATATCTATGCGTCCACCGTTCTTATAAATATTCCAACCGGAACCATCTGCTCTTCTTTTTGCATCTATGGCAAGCACGACACACTGACTTCCGAATTTATCTGCTGCTTCACTAATTAAGGTTGGGTTAAGAATTGCAGCAGTATTAACTGCTATCTTATCAGCTCCCTCTCTTAATATTACTTTAAAATCTTCAACAGAACGAATACCACCGCCTACAGTAAAAGGAATAAATACAGTTTCAGCTACTCTTCTTACCATATCTACTTTAATCGTCCTTGCATCTGAGGAAGCGGTGATATCTAAGAATACAAGTTCATCAGCTCCCGCTTTATCATATGCTGCTCCAACTTCAACAGGATCACCCGCATCACGTAAATTAACAAAATTAATACCCTTAACCACTCGCCCATTATGCACATCCAAACACGGAATAATTCTCTTTGTAAACATGCTATCTCTCCCATCCAATCTTGTATCTAAAGCAATACTTATATTGTATACATCGTTTTATAAAGCTGCAAAGTTTTTCAATATTTTCAGTCCAACATCGCCGCTTTTTTCCAGATGGAATTGGCAAGCAAATATATTATCTCTTTCAACAGAGGCATCAATCAAGGTACTGTAATGAGTTGTAGCAGCAACATCAGCTTTATCCCCAGCTTTTAGGTAGTAAGAATGTACAAAGTATACATATGATTGATCCGGTATTCCTTTGAATAATTTAGCACCCGGTTTAATTGTTAATGAATTCCATCCCATATGAGGAATCTTTAGCCCTTCACTATCTGGAATACGGAGAATTTCTCCCTTAAGTATAGATAGTCCTTCAAGCTCCTCACATTCATCACTACGTTCAAATAACAATTGTAGTCCTACACAAATACCTAATAATGGAGTTTTCCTTACTGCTACTTCTTTGATTGTATCTACTAATTGATAATGGTGCAGTTTTTTCATAGCATCACCAAAATTTCCAACACCCGGAAGAATAACCTTGTCAGCACTTAATATCTGCTGTTTATCTCTGGTTATTATAGCAGCTTCCCCCAAATACTTCAGTGCTTTCTCTACACTTTTTAAATTACCTGCATCATAATCAATTATTGCAATCATTTTCTCACGTTCCTTCACTTAAAGATTTTATTTCCATTTCTACCTGTTTCGCAATTTCATATACTTTTAAGCTATAATCCTTCATATTGTTGATACTGTTTATCTTTTTTGCTTCCTTCTGTGAAATACCAAACTCTTTTTTAAGTTCAGCTAGAAGCTGCTTCCTTACATAATCCATATCAGTCTTTATACCAAGCATATCTGCAAGTTCAATATATTTATCATATCGCTCTAATCCTTTTAATAAAGAATCCAGCGCTTCAGGATATTCACCGATACTATAGTAATTATTATAGGAATTTAGCTGTTTATTAACAAACATAACTGTCTGAATTTTTTCATACAATTCTAAGTCTTCCGGCTTAATTTCCATACCGTATACTTCATTATAAGCCTTTGTATATTCTTTGATACTAAAATAAGTTGAGGCATGCTGAATGCTTAAAGCATATGTAATTGCATTTGTTCCGGCATATAATAGCAAAACCAAAAGACCGAAAAAAATAAAAACAATGGATGCACCGAGTCGATTAATACGTCCTACATCCTCATCTATTTCATCAATAATCTGGATAACCTCAGTGGTTTTTACTTTGCTTTCCTTCTTATTCTTTTTACCATTTTTCTTAGCAGCTTTTTTATCCGGTTTACTTTGTTTCTCATTACTTAAGTTTTCATCTTCCTGAGCAATATCTTTTTTACTTTTCGCTTTTTTCTTTTTAGCTGCTTTTCCAGTTACCTCTTTATTTTCATCTGATGTTGCGCTAGTAATTTCTGCCTTCGGTTTATTTTTATTATCTTCAACGTTTCCAAAAAGCCGCTTCAGAAATCCTTTTTTTGGTTTCTCGGCTACCTGGCCTTCCTGTAGTTCGCCCTGCTTTTTCTTTCCCTTCTTCTTTGACGTCCTAGACTTCTTTTTGTTTTTTTTCTTATTATCCTTGATATTATCAGAGACCTTACTTAATAAATCATCAATATCAGTTTCTGAATCATTTAAATTAGATACCGCCTTGAGCGCATCAGAAAATACTTCACCAACATCACTTGGTATATTCGAATTAATATCTGGCTCCAAACCACTACCATGCATCAGATCATTAATCGCTTTTACATCTTCAGCTACAGGATCATCTGAAGAAATCTGATTAAGAAGTGATAAAAAATCATCTTCATCATTTTCATCAATCTCCTGCACTTTTGATTCCTGGTCCTCAATCAATTGTTTTTCTTGTTGAGCGTCCTTTTTCTGTTGAGCAGATGTATTGTCATTTTCGTTATCTCTAATATCACTCTTACTATTCTCTTGATCATTAGGTAATGTGTCCAGACTATTTAATAAATCATTTAGAGCTGAATCATAATCATCTTCTTCATTTAATCCATTTTCCATAATCTCATGATTATGTTCTACGGGAATATCATTCTTAGCTAATGGTTGTTGTAGCCCATTTTGATTATTATGTTCTATAATTTGCTCATCTGCATGCTCCGCTGCTTTAACAGTCTCCTCAAAAAGCTCATTCTGTATTGTGACATCCTGATTAGACAGAGATTCTAATGGTTCGCTTATTGGTTTCTCTTTATCAAACTCCGTATCCTCATAAAGCTCCGATAAATCATCCTCTAGGTTAAATTGATCAAAATCTTCAATATCACCTAAATCAAAATTAAAAATATCATCCTCGTCAGAGGCGGTATCAAATAAGTTATCAGAAGTTAATACCGAATCAGCAGAATTTGAATCACTACTTTTCTTTTTATATATCTTCTCAGTAGCCGGTGCTGTATTTTTGACAGAGTTTAATAAACTATCCAGATAAGATTCATTTAATTTCGCTTTTTCTTTATCTAGGCAGTCATTACAATATTCAACTCCATCCGGAATATTCTTTTTGCATCTTTTACATTTTGCCATTCAAGCACCGTCCAGTAATATTGTAGTAAAAAAATAATGCTAAAGTTTACTTTATATGTACACTGTTTTTTAAAGCATTGTATGCCGAGATAGATTTTAGGCCTGGTCCACTTCAGGATTTATATTAGTAATAATCTTTCTTAAATCTACTAATTCAATCATCTTCTCGCCAATTTTAATTATTCCATTAATCACATTCTTCTGCGCTGTACTTAACATTTTACCAGGCTTCTTAATCTCAGATACCTGCATTCTATGAATACCACTTACACTATCAACATGTATAGCAATATTAAGGTTATTAATTCCTGTAATGATAATCATTTCATTTTTATTGTCGTCTGTATCTGAAAGTCCTAAGCATTTTTTTAAATCTATGATTGGTATCAATACATCTCTTGGCATTATGATACCTTCGATAAATGGGTGAGCATTTGGTATTGGTGTAGGTACGATATCATATGAGATAATTTCTTTAACATCTCCAATATTAATACCATAGTGAAATCCGCCTGCTTTAAACTCCAAAACCTCAATTTCCGATGCATTTGTGCCATTTACAATATCCTTCTCCATAAACATACCTCCGTTTGGTATCTATTGTTATATTCTAGCCTAATTCAAATAGATATTACATATGTCTTCATTTTTCATTATAGTGTGAAAATAGCATTTTGTAAAGTGTACAAACACTGATATAGCCCTGTAGAAAATGTAAATTAGGTTATAATATTATATCGGCTGAAATGTACCTGGCTATTATACAAAATGAAAGATTTATTTATATTTTAACTAGCTAATTAGCTGTATTGATTTGAAAATATGATAATAATTATACATAAGGACTGTTGTATCATGTTAACAACAGTCCCTGCAATTTCATATTGCAATATCTATATACAAACCTAAACAATTACTTGATTATTAAATAGAATTCACTAATGCGTTTTCTCGCCAAATAATAATAAATAATAATAATGATATATTTAAATTAATACAAGATCGCTTAAGTCCTTTGACATATTATTCAAGTTCTTGGCTGAATCTAATAACTCCTCACAGGAAGCAAATGTTTGCTGCGTAGCTGCTGATGTCTCCTGAATATTATCTGATATGATATCTGACATATCCTTAACTTGCTTAATATAATTATTTACCATTGATACGCTATTCTCTTGCTTATTCGCTAAGCTGTCAATTACATCTAAAGAATAAATGGCATTTTCAATATTTTCTATAATTGTATTATAATATTCGTTAAGCTTATTAATGATAGTTACTCCTTCGTCAACATTTTCCACAAGGTTACTAACGGTGCTATCATGCTGACCCATACTTGTAATTACTGAATTGATATTAGCTAATGACTTCTGACTTTGGTCGGAAAGCTTTCTGATTGCTTCTGCAACAACTGTAAAGCCGGCACCAGCCTCACCGGCTCTCGCTGCCTCTATTGATGCATTTAATGAAAGCATATGCGTCTGCTTCGAAATATCTTGTATTTCTTGAACAATTCCTTGAATCTGCTTTCTATTTTCATCTAAGGACTTTGCACTATCAAAGGTTTTAATCGCACTTTCTTTTATATTGATTATTTTATCAACTGCAGTTTCAATAGAACTAGCTCCTACAACAGCAGTCTTCTTTAGTCTCTGTGAATTATCTATTGCTTCACAGGTTCTGGCTTTCATAGTAACTGTATCATCCTGCAGACCATTAATAAGGCTGACACATTCATTTACATTATTTGTCGTATTCACAGTTTCCTCTGCTATTGTTGACAGACTAGCTGTAGACGTCTCTGCGCCTGTATATTGTACTTTTGACAATTCTGAAATATGTTCACTGGATGTCTTTAAAATAGAAACAGTATCTTTAATTTTTAAATTTACCTTTTGAATATCCTCTAGGGATTTATTAAGATTATATTCATTCATACTTGAATTTCTAAGCAAAACTCTTCCAAGTATTGCACTGATTAAAGTAGCTGACGAGCCAAACGATAATACCTGTATTCTGGTTAATAAATCCGGTAATGAAGTACTCACCTGTTCTAGGCAGATTCCATAATAAAATGATATAATATTAATCGACGACGAAATGATAATACCAAATAAAGCAACTTTCAAATCCAAATAATATGCACTTACAAAATAAACGATAATAATAATTCCCCAGGTATCGCGATACGGTACAAACATAGCAATAGCAAAATAATTTATACATGCCACTAATACAAGTATGTACTTATAAGTATTTACATAAATTCTATCTTCTTTCTTTTTCAAAAACCAATTTGATAGTGCCATTAATGATGTATTAAATAGTACAGGTATACAAAAGTATATAAAGTAATTCCATTTAAAGCCACTCATTATGCCTGTAATCTTCATTATGAAATAGAAACCTACCCCTATGAAACCTCCGATTAAACAATACTTATTTACATTTGCGCTAAGATTTTTCTGATGCATCATAAGATTTTCTTCAAATAACTTTTTTACAGTTTTATCCATGGTTTATCCCCCCCCTTTATGTATATTAATATTATATATTAAAACATACGCCATAAACAACCATTATTTTATATAATATTACATATTTGGTATAGTTTTCTACATATTAATTCAAATTCATCTATAAAATTAGTGTGGATTAACATACCCTATACAGAAAACGCAAAAAAGCCTCAAAACATTACTGTCTTGAGGTCTCATTTTACCACCTATGATTAAATAAAAAAAACAGAAATCTACCTCAATGTCATTTAGATAATGGGTATTAGATAGTTCTTAAAACGAAATGGGTCAGTAGATTTTTATTCTGCTGACCCATTTCGCTATATCATTTTATTTTTTTCCAAAACAATAAGACAGACTATTCA
>JAEZTJ010000068.1 GCA_023421505.1 Bacillota bacterium | reverse complement strand
TGAATAGTCTGTCTTATTGTTTTGGAAAAAAATAAAATGATATAGCGAAATGGGTCAGCAGAATAAAAATCTACTGACCCATTTCGTTTTAAGAACTATCTAATACCCATTATCTAAATGACATTGCGCTGAGAGACCGTTTCTTTTTGTTTGCGGCAAAGAAGCAAATAAATCTCGAATATCTGTAAAAATATCTGTATAAGTTGCAGCATTGGAGCGATTGGAGCGTCCGATTGACTGTTGATTGATAATAACTACATCATCGAGCTTGTCTAGACCCGATATGTCAGAATTTAAGGCTTTTATCGACTGATTAAAATACGTGTTAGCAGCCTCTGCCAGCGTACCGAATATAAGACTTGTCTTTCCACTGCCTGAAACTCCGGTTATCGTGACGAATCTACCCAGAGGGATATCAACATTTACATTTTTCAAATTATTTATATTTGCATTATTAATACTGATATATGAATTACTTCCTGGGATTTTCTTCCTTACCGTTCTGAAACCGTCCATTTTCAGATATTGCCCCGTAATTGAGTTATCACAATTAATAATTTCACTTAGTTTACCGCAGGCAACGATCTGCCCACCCTCTTTCCCGGCGCCCGGTCCAAAATCAACGATATGGTCTGCTGCCTTCATCATTTCCATATCATGCTCAATAACAACGACTGTGTTACCCATATCACGAAGCCTTTTCAATACTTCTATCATTCTGACCGTATCCCTGGAATGAAGACCGGAGGTTGGTTCATCCAGTACATACAGTACTCCTGTGAGTCCGCTGCCTAAGATAGCTGCAAGCTTGAGCCGCTGCCATTCACCAGCCGATAAAGAACCGGAGGGCTGATCGAGGCTTAGATAACCGGCACCTACATCTATAATCCGTTCTACTTTGTGTTTTAAGTCCTCCACAACCTGATAAACAATATTCATTGCTTCCGATGTTACATAATCAGGAAGTGCCTTTAACCACTCTCTGAGAGCACAAAAGGACATGGCCAGTGTTTGTCTGATGTTGATACCTCCTACTTGAACTGCCAGTGTTTCTGCTCGAAACCTTATACCCCTGCATTCCGGACACTCTTGCTGAATCAGAAATTTCTCGAGCTTTTGTTTTGCACTTGCGGAACTATTCTCGGTATACCGCCTCATGAGATTAGTTACTACCCCTTCAAACCTTCCTCCTTGTACTGTTTTAGGAGGTGCAATATCAGGGAAGCGTTCTATAAATTGCTTACTGAGTACACCGTGTAACAGGAGATCCATCTGAATATCATTAAATTCACCAATCGATGTGTCTAGATCAAGCTCAAAGCCATAGTGCTTTGCAGCATTTATCATAGCTGCACCATACCGGTCAATATACACCTGATCCCATCCGAAGATTGCAAATTCGCGTACACTCTTAGTTTTATTAATTAGCAAGCTGATATCCGGAGTATTCACTACTCCAATTCCTCGACAGGCAGGGCATGCTCCCAGAGGCTTATTAAAAGAAAAATGACTTGCAGTAAGTTCAACCATTTGTTTTTTGCAATTAGGACATAGAATAAACTGCTCATATAATTCAGTATCTCCCTGCTCCTCATCTGGCATCTCTGAATAAACAGTAATGTCTGTTTCATTATAGTTCTGCGTTATAATCTCTCCACAATGCGGGCATGGTCTTTCGCCTAGCTTTGAGAATAGTACACGCAGATATGCGGATATTTCTGTGATTGTACCTACTGTAGAACGCGGGTTACTGTTGGAGTGATGTTGATTAATAGAGATTGCAGGCGATAAGCCCTCAATCGAAGCTACCTTCGGTTTGCTGCCAATATCCATTGTCATGCCCATGGATTCCATATACTGCCTTTGACATTCCCTTTGCAGCGTCTCCAGCGCAAGCGTAGACTTACCACTACCGGATAATCCGGTAAAGACAATCAGCTTATTCTTTGGCAGCTTTAAATCCACATTCTTTAGGTTGTTTTCCTTCGCACCCTTAATATTAATATACATAATCTTCACCCTCTCCTATTCTTTTAAGAACATTCTGGAATATACGATTTGCGTAGCTTCTTACAGAAACTTGAACCAGTATAATAAAAACAGTATACCAGCCAATCAAACAGTGGTGGTATACTGTAGGGTTATATATATTTTTTTAGAGCTTTCAGTAATTTATATATTTCAACCTATTTTTCTTTTGTAATAAAAACAGAGTATAAAATTCATTTACTACTTCCTCTTATTCCGTGATATTTTACGAAATATTTTATCTCCGTAATTAAAAACAAATAACCCGGTTAATATAATAGCACCTCCCAAAAAAGTTGACAAATCCGGTTTCTCATGAGCTATAAAAAATCCTAACAGACTAGTCAAAAAAGGTGTGATAAACATATAGTTACTTACTGTTGATGTCTTTTGTGCTTTTGCAAATGCCTGCGACCAGGCAGCATAAGCAATGGCACTTGAGAAAATACCAAGTGCAGCAACATATAATAGCATTGGCACAGAGGCCCTATGTACTTCTTTCACAGAATTCGGAAGAAATACTGCAAGCAATATTGTCCCTGCAATAATACAGTAGGTGGTAGTCTGCAAAGCAGAATATTTTTTTGTGAGCTTACGAAGTAAAAGATTATAGGCACTCAAGGCTGCTGCTGCAAGGAGCAACCAGAACAGCCCTGTATTTATCATAAAAAGTCCCTTCATCAGGGTTAATACTGTTACGCCGATAAACCCAACAGTTATAGCAATCCATTGAAAACATCTTAATTTTTCACGGTAAAAGATACGGGCTAATAATGCCGTCATAATTGGTACAATAGCAATTATGACACTACTTGTAGAAGCAGTTACCGTTTCGCATCCCTTATTAAAAGCAATCATGTATAAAAAAAAGCCTAAGGCTCCTGCGAAAAAAAACCACTTATAATCAGCAATTTTAGGCCTTCGCATTTTCGTAACTACCGCTATGACAAGTAAAGCGCAGGTAGCTACAAAATATCGTAAAAAGCCAAGCGAAAAAGCCGAGAAACAACGCAGTGATATACGGGTTAAGACATAAGCCAATGACCAAAAAAATATTGTAATAATTGCGTATGGATGAGGGCTGTCCTTAAGTTTCATATTTTTTATATACTCCTTTACAAGCTCTAATTAACGTTCTTTGATAGCTTGATAAGAATATATAGCATATCAGCATATTATTAAAGTACCAGTTATCAATCAATTTTACTGAGCCTGTCAGAAAAGGAATATTTATTACTGTATTTTGATATGTCACCTATACCTCTTTTATCAATCTTGTTAGCTTTCCTGAGTATACGAGTGACAGGCTATGCATGGCACGGGTACAGGCAATATATAAAAGCTTACGGTCATATTCTGTATGATAGGTAGCTTGATCAACAGAGAGAACTAAAACTTCATCAAATTCCAGACCTTTTGACATTTGTATTGACGTTACTGTAATACCATTTTCAAAGCGTATACTATCAGGAGTAATTAACTGCATTTCGTAATCCTTGGACAAAAGCTGATAGAGTTCCTTTGCCTCACTGTTGGTCTTAAGGATTATTCCAAGGGTTGTATTACCACTCTGTTGAAATACATTTATTTTTTCTCTTACTTGAATCAGTTCTTCCTTCTTATCTCTGCAAGCAATCAACTCAGGGATATCACCGTGACGTTCTATAGGCTCCAGCTTGACTGTATCTTGAATTTGCTTTGCAAAATTAATGATTTCATAGGTAGATCGATAACTTTTATTCAGCTCAACAAGCTCTGCGTTGTGATAAATATCCCTTAAATCCTTAAGCGTATGCACATGATTCGGATGAAGCGCCTGTCCGAAATCTCCCAGTATTGTCTTCTTACAGTTGAAAAGCTTATTCATCACCGCATATTGAACAGGCGTATAATCCTGCATCTCATCAATGACAAGATGCTTAATCAGCCGGTTATCCTTTAAGCCTTCAAAGGCTGCATGAAAATACATAAACGGATAAACATCAGACCATTCCAGTGTTTTTTTATTCGGCATTACGAACTTATCAGTTAAATTCATGGTTTGATAAAAATCCTTATAAAGCTCCAATGTGTTTTTTATTTTACACATTTCAAGTAATTTTTTAAGGATTTGTTTTTGCTTTGGCAAATCTCTTCCTCTTATGTTATCGGTGCAAAACTTTTCGTATATATCTAAAGAAACCTCCTGTAAACGCCTCTTAACCGAATAATTCTCATAGGCATGATAGCGAGCTAAAATCCACTCTTTGTTGGCTGCAAAGTACTCAAATTCCAAATCAACAGGCTCAAAGCAGGAAGATACCGCATGGCTTAAATATTGATTCATACAGTTTACAAAATCAATTCCTGATTTAAACCGGACTCTATCTGACCAGGCTGGATCGTCGGTTTCAAGCGGATCCTTGTCAGGTTCAAATTGAATGATCCCCTCCAACTGAATCTCAGCAATATCAAGAAAGCTCATCTCATAGATTGGTTCTTCTCCTAGTTCTGGCAATACATTTGAGATATAGTCCGCAAATACCTTATTCGGGGAGAGAATAACCACGTTTTTTGCTGTTAAGGTTTCCTTATAACGATACAATAGATAAGCAATTCGATGTAAGGCAATAGACGTTTTACCAGAGCCTGCAACCCCTTGTATAATCAACGTATCTGCTTTCTCATTGCGTATAATCAGATTCTGCTCCTTTTGAATAGTAGAGATAATTGTCTTCATCTTCTCATCCGAGGTATGACTCAGCTCTCGTTGAAGTACATCGTCCTGAATATTAATTGCACTATCCAAAACATATTCGAGCTTTCCCTGTGAGATTTTGAGCTGCCGCTTACGACTAAGCTCTCCTGTCACTCTTCCCATCGGTGCATCATATCCTGTGAACCCAAGTTCACTATCATAAAACATACTGGAAATAGGAGCCCGCCAATCATAAATTATAATTTTGGTTTGCTCTTTATCAAAATAGGAGAAGCTTCCAATATAATAAACAGAAAATTCCTGATCCTGCTCTTCACAAAAATCAATACGGGCAAAATACGGTGAAACTGCCAGTCTTGCAATTCTATCTCGCATTTGCACCGTATGAATCCCTTCTCTTTCAATCTGTTTCATTGCCAGTTCATTTTGAAATATTTCAGTAGGATCTATTTCATGGAAATGATTCACCAAATAGTGTTTTGAATTCTTATAATCCTGATCATATTGCTTTACCGTGTCTTCATAATTCTTTAAAGCATTATTCAATTTCCATTTTATTTTCTCCAGATACTGCGCTTCCTCAGTAAATTTTGAATCAATCTCTATAGTCTCATGAGGAACTTGTAAGTTATTCCTTGTGACAACCTGTATCTGATTATTGTCAGTAAGTGGCCTATCCATAATGAATACTATTCTCTCTTTCTTTTAGTTTGATATATCATCTTCTGTGTCGGGTAGCCATATTCAGTCAGCAGTTCTGCTTCTGCAAAGCCAAGCTCCTTCAAATTCTTTCGATAGCCGGTATCTGCTTTGTCTCCTTCTCGAAAGGTAGTGATTGATATGTCATTATGTTCTAGAAGCTCTGTGATAGCCCTATCTAATAAAATTCTGTTAATTCCCTGCTTATGATAAAGCGGATGAACACCCATAAAATCGATACTTCCTGTAATATAAGAAATCAGCATGATACCAATTGCTGCATCTCTTTCCGTCATAATTAGGGCGCTTTGCTTTACGATGCTTTCTCTGAGCACCTTAATATGTTCTTCCTCTATGAGATTTGGAAATCCATCAATCACTAATCTCACTAATTCCATCCAAAGAGTAATATCCTCTTCTTTAGCAAACCGTAATTCTCTTTTTCTCTCATTCATATCCGTGTCTGGCTTAACCTGACTACTGAATTTATATTCCAGCTGCAATGGATAAAACGCCTCATTTCTTCTAAAACTTAGGGGGGACTGCTTGTACATTGCCTTAAAGGCTAATGTAAATGCCTGTTGGCTTTCATACCCTGCAAGGAGTGCTATCTCCATAATCTTTTTTTCTGAAAAAACCAGCAGCTTTGCGGCTTCAGTTAGTTTACGGCGTAATATATAACCATGAATGGTAAGTCCAACTGTTTCCGAAAACATACGATGAAGATGAAACTTCGAATAGTGGACTGCATCTGCGACAATATCTAAATCAATTTTTTCCATCAGGTTATCCTCTATGTATTCGATTGCCGCAATAACATTTGCAAGGTTATTCATCGTAAAACTCCTTTCGACAGAAATTATAGCAGGTAGAGATTATTTTTTTTCATATTTCTTGCGCTTCTTAATGTGAATTATTGAAAAGCATAATTCACATTAAGAAGTTTGTGCCTGCGTTTTCCTCGGCACAAACTAATTCAAAGGGTAGGCATGTTATGTTAGTACAAATTATTGAAAAGCATAATTCACATCTAGAAGTTTGTGCCTGCGTTTTCCTCGGCACAAACTAATTCAAAGGGTAGGCATGTTATGTTAGTACAAATAATTGAAAGGCATAATTCACACTTAAAAGTTTGTGCCTGCGTCTTCCTCGGCACAAACTAATTCAAAGGGTAGGCGCAAACTAATTCAAAGGGCAGGCATGTTATGTTAGATTAAAGACCTAAAATTAAGCCGGACAATTCATGAGATCTGCCCGGCTGAAAGTATACATTTTTTACTGTATTCGTTTTAATCCTATTCCTTCAAAGCTTTTTTATGTTTCTTACATTCTTTTTCTCTGGTTTTCAATAATCTTACGTCAGGAATTCCTTCCATTTAAGAACATCACGTTTTCCTTGTGCATAGCCTAAAGCATAACTTTCGCATAATTTTCTATAATTAGTCTCGCGATTAGTAACCGGCATAACATCGGGATAGACAAGAAAAGCCTTTCCTTCACTCTCCAATTCTTCCAGCTCATCAATTATTTGATTATACAGGATGTGCCGCCTAAACATTGCTTCTGCTACCCTAGGGTACTTTCTATAGTACATTTTAAAGCCTGCTTTGAATTTTATTTGCTGCTTTCGATATCCCTTCGGTCGACTTAAGACTACAAAAAATTTCTTGTAACCATCTTTTTTTGCAATGTCAAGAGCAATTCCACCACTAAGCCCTCCATCTACAAAATATCGATCCTCATAATTTGTAGGAGGCATAAAAACAGGTAAAGAAGAAGATGCACGGACTATTTTCATCATATCACCAATATTTTTAATGTCACTTTTCATATAATATTTCATTTCTCCGCTATCTCTGTCAAATGCACCGATACGAAGTTGCGCAGGATTATTTAGAAATGTATTAAAATCATAAGGTAAAGTTGCATTCGGATAGGGTGTTTCTTCATACAAGTATTTCGCACTGAAAAAGCCTTCTCCCTTAAAAAAAGTCTTCCAACCGCCGAATTTCGGATCTAGTACCAGATCTACGAAGGATTTTTTAGCACGTTCTATATCTCTTGATAAGTAATTTACACTATGACTGGCACCTGCAGAGATTCCTGCCACATAATTAAAATACAACTCATTTTCCAGTAAATTATTTAAAAATCCGGCTGTATAGCTTCCTCTCATCCCTCCCCCTTCAAAAATCAATGCTGTATCATTAATATTATTTACTATGCTCATTTTTAATCCTCACTCATCCCTCAATCAAATTTCATCTATTTTATTTAGAAATACCTATCTGAGATTAAATTCATACCTATAAATAATAACCTCCATCTGCCGCTTAAGAGGCATACAAATACTGAGCGAAAAGCACGCTTAGTGCTTTTTGCCGGTTGAAAAATGTACTTCTTTTCAACCTATGCAGCCTAATCCTTTATTTATGAAACTTTATCAGCTGCTCCATTTATATAATCTAAAAGCATTATAAATCAATTAGCAATTATTTTCCACTTTTACTTTTAAATCGATTGTTTCCAAATACATATAATTCATTCTCAATCTATTACTTTTGAACTATAAATTAGCGCACCCTTTCTTCTTCGAATGAGTGCGCCAATCTTTTTTATTTTATATCATATAGCAGAGTAGAACTCTCCTTCCGCGTTCTGCAAAATCTTGATCCAGAAATTACATTTTCATTGAAAAAACAGCAGAGAAATTACTATAGACCTTTTTCTTACCAATGATTTTATAAGCTCTTACTTTAAAAGAGTAGGTCCTGCCTCTTGTTAATCCATAATTGATAAAATGAAGAGAGGTTGTGGATTTGGTCAGTTTAAAGGGTTCCTTGGTTGAAGAGGTCCTATATATTTCATAGCCGGATGCCCCACTCACCTTATTCCAGGTAAAATTAACCGAGCCTGCTTTCGGTTTTACTAGCTTTACATGATCAGGCGTTGAGGGTATCGGAACAGCACCAAGTATTGGTGAATAGCTGCTGTAGACTTTTTTCGTTCCCTGATAGCGATATCCTCTTACTTTAAAATAGTAGGTCTTACCGGTAGTTAATCCGGTATTGGTATACGTGTTTGAGGTTGTATCCTTAATCAAGACATAGCTTCCTGTTTTTGTATCTGCTCTATATATTCGGTAGCCGGAGGCGCCGCTTACCGCACCCCAGGAAAGCTTCACTCTATCATACCCACCCGATGCAGCCTTTATGGCGGTAGGAATAGAGAGCTTAACTGTAACGGAGCAGCTTGCAGTCTTATTACCGCCTGCAGTTGCAGTAATCGTTGCGTTTCCTACTCCGACAGTCTTAACCTTTCCTGCTGAATCTATGGTAATTACTGATTGATCGCTGCTTTCCCAGATAATAGTCTTATCATCCTTAACCTCGGTAGGACTAAAAATCACGTTTAATACTTCGCTGTTACCAAAATATAGGTTAAGCGTATTCTTATTTAATGCTATACTTTCTATATCAGTTTTAACTGTAATCTGACAGGCTACGATAAATCCCCCGCATTTGGCAGTAATTGTTGTTGTTCCTCTTTTTAATGCGGTTATGGTTCCGGCAGAATAAGATGCAACCGTTTCATCCGAGGAAGTAACAATCAATTTATCCGTTGTATCAGCCGGAATTACAACAAGCGGCAATGATAGTTTCTGTCCTGCCGTTAAAGTAATCTCCTTTTGCGATAAGGATAATGATTTTACCGGAATTTGTACGGTTATCGGAATAGTATGTGTAAATCTTCCGATCGTTGCTGTTATAAAGGTTGAGCCCGGATTGACAGCTTTGATGATACCATTCTCTACCGTAGCCACTGCTATATTATCGCTTTGCCAGAAGGTTGTCGTATTTTCAGTTGTATCCGTCGGATAATAAGAGACCGCTATTTTCTTTGTATCCCCTTTATTGAGTGTTATATGATCATAGTCAGAATAAATTTCTTTCAAGGGTTGATATACGGTAACCTTGCATTTTGCGGAGGCTTCTGTGGACGTTGCTGTGATTTCGGCACTTCCGCTGTTTCTTGCATAAATACGACCGTTATCCACCGTAACAACAGATGGATCTGAGCTAGTCCAAGTTATCCTACGGTTTGTTGCTTCAGCAGGTGTAAAGGTAAGTGGAAGTCTTAAAGTCTCACCCTTCTTCATTCTTATATTATTACTCACAAATTCAATTGAGGTGGGATAAATGGCTATACCACCGACAATAAGATGACAGGTAGCAGAGTATTTTCCCATCGTTACAGTAACATCAGCTTCTCCCGCCTGTAATCCTGTAGCCGTACCATCTGCATTTACAGCTACTACCGATGGATTTGAACTGCTCCAGCTCCTGTTATCTGTAATATCTGTAGAATTTATCGGATAAAATATAGGGTTTAAAGAAATACGATCCCCTGTTCCAATATTCACTATATTTTCGTTAAAGCTCATTTCTTCTAATGGGATTTTAACGATTTGATAATATTTGGGGTAGTTCTCTTTAAAAAAGTCTTCCGCATAAGAATTTTTATATACAAATACTCCTGTATAAGGGAATTCGCCAAATCCTATACTCGTTACACTTTTGGGTATCGTAACAGGTCTTAAATTAGAACAGCCATAAAATGCCAGCTTTCCAATACTAGTTAATCCTTCAGGAAGGTCTATGCTGATTAAATTGCTGCAATAATAAAATGCAAAATCACCGATACTTGTTACCTTATCCGGTATTCGGATCTGGGTGAGATTACTGCATAATAAAAACGTACTTGCTTCAATCTTTGTCACACCATATGGTATCTTAATACTTGTTAAGCTTTCACAGGAGTAAAATGCATAGCTTCCAATACTTGTTACCTCATCCGGAATATGAATACTTATTAAGCTTTTACAATTATAAAATGCATCCTCTCCAATTCTTTTTATACCCTCTGGAATGCTTATATAGGTTAAATTGAAACAATTCTCAAATAAATTATCCTCTATGACTGTTATCCCTTCAGGAATACTAATGCTAATCAAGCTGCTGCAGCCTTCGAAGGCACCTTCACCCAGAAAATTAATTCCCTTTACAAGATTGATGTTTTTTAATTTACTATTGTTATAAAAAGCTTTATCTCCGATATACGTTGTTCCCTCTGGTAAATAGATGCTACCTAGACTGCTGCAGCCGTAAAATGTACCCTTCTCTATTCTCTTTACTTCCCGTGGTATATTAATATTTGTTAATGCATTGCAATTTCTAAACGCATCCTCCCCAATAGCCGTTACTGTATCGGGCAGTACAATTGTTGTGATACCTTCTGCATCCATAAAAGCGCTATTTCCAATCTTAACTACTTGGTAAAGCATTCTTTGATTTGTAACCGAAGAAGGGATGATTACTTCCCCTTTTAAATTCTTATTAACCTCCCCAGAATATAATATTCGGGCTGTTCCGTTCTCTGTCTCTGTCGGTTCACTTAGTACTTGATAAGTAATTGTTTTACCTTCATACGTATATTGAAAGATACTGCCTATGTAGGCATATGCTGTTATTCCTTTGATTATCATGAGTAGAGCGGCTACTAAAAATACTACAAAAAAACTTTTACCTATTTTATTCATTCATCCTATCCCCTATGCTTTCTAAAAACAAGCTAATAGTTTCAATATATATGTTCTTTTATCATGCTGAAGATCATGTCAACATAATAAGTTTACATAATATATTGTATCATGCTAAAAATAGATATCAATCTGTAATATATGACAATCCGCTAATACTCCGCAACCCCATGTTAATAACAACAAGCCAACCAATCGTACCTCAGACTATCATTCTTATAGGACGAAATTTTTCCTTCTAATGCTATCATATTTTCACCTTGAGAATATGATAGTATTGATACAATTATTTTAAGTAATTGTAATACTCATTAACTATAAACATTGTTTACACAAAAAATACAAAGTAGAGGTCAAGCCCTAAGGAGTTTTGAAGCAAAGATTATGTATACAATTATCAAAACTATATGATTTCAAATCACCTAGCAATGATTTATTTGAAAGGATTGATAATAATAATTTCATTTATCACTTATTTTGTTATAATAAATTTCAGTACTCTAATGACATTTTTAATTTGTGAAGCATTAGCGGATGCTTGTATAACTAATCTAGTATCCGTTGCGAAAATTAATTTATGTATTTCATTCTTGTTTTTATTAATCTACATTGCTATACTTGCACTTACTTTTATAATAAATAACGAAAGATTTAAATCGTATTTAATTACTCCCGGCATTCTTTTTATCATAGCAAATGTGGCAACTATAGTTCTTTCTACTATTGCGATTGCAATAAATATTGACTTAACCCACGAATTTTTTATATATTTGGGTGTTTATTTTTACATTGTCATGCTACAGTCGTTTATTTTCTTCATTGAATTAATCCTATACAATGAAGACTTCAGTCGTAAATCATATAAAATTCATCGTAATGGCACAGTTGTTTGATTCAAGAATATGATATATTGTAAATTTATATATAAGGATGTCAATTATGAAATCAACCTTTTTGGATAAATCTAATATAATCATATATAGTGTTTTATGGATGATTGTATTTCTGTTAATAATGGCAGGCAATGATATGCCAAATATAAGATTAGTTTTTAAAATAAATCTAATATTTTCATCATTACTACTAATTATTTTTATCAGTGTACTTATCGTTGCATATATAATCAATAATGAAATACTAAAATTAAACTTAGTTGATCCAGGCTTATTGTTTATAACTGGAAACATCGGAACCATCATCACTTCAACTATAGTACTAGCGATCGATCTCACTATGCGTCAAAACCCGTCTGGAATATTTATAGGTGTAGGAGAATTTTTTTACGCACTTATGCTGTTATCCTTTATATATTTTATATACCATATCGTTCATAATGAAAGACTTCTTAAGAAATCTAAAAAAGATACCGCTTAAGGCTTGTGGGGATAGATTTTTATCTCACTTCCTCTCATAAAATATATCTAAAAGGCATGCTCAAATTGCATGCCTTTTGCAGACAATCCAGTCTGGTATCACTTTTACAAATATCATCCAAGTAAACGTCTATCACTTTATACTACCTGTTACTTTGTTTGGCTTATACTACCAATTTCTTCATCAATTCCATTCCTTTGAATTACCTTCTTATACCATAAGCCACTTTTCTTGATTATACGTTCCTGTGTTTTATAATCGACATAAACCAATCCAAATCTTTTTGAATAACCTACCCTCCATTCAAAATTGTCCATAATTGACCATATATAATAGCCTGCAAGATTAACTCCATCCTTTAATGCCTGATAGACCTGATTAATATGTTCCTTCAGGTAGCTAATTCTATCCTCGTCATTTATTTCACCATTTTCATCAACATAATCTTTGAAGGCTGCTCCGTTTTCTGTAATAATGATTTTTATGCCGTTGTATTCCTTATGCAAATATAGTAATAAGTCATAGATACCTTCGGAATATATTTCGGAATCTGTATCAGTTTTAGCCTTTCCAGTATCAGCAAAGGTTAATTGCAGAGGTAAATTTTTAGGGTCATATTTTACAGAGCTAAGGGTATAGCTATTAACCCCTAAAAAGTCAATCGGTGTATGGATTATATTCATATCTTCGCTTTGTATGACAGGAAGAGTTGCATAGTTTGAAAACAAGTTTAGTAGCTGTTTGGGATATCTTCCCTTAAGTATCGGATCTAGAAACCAGGCATTGAGAAAATCGCTATACCGATTCGCCGCCAAATAATCATTTTCATCCTCGGATGCAGGATAGACTGGATTAAGATTCAGTGTAATTCCTATCTCTCCTTTCAATCCAATTTCCCGATAAGCACGAACCGTCAATCCATGGGCAAGCATGATGTTATGAGCAGCCTGTAAGGCTAAGGAAAGATCTTTAAGTGCCGGTGGATGCCCGCCATACCAATACCCGATAAACGAGGATATCCACGGCTCATTGAAAGTAATCCAGATAGGTACCATATCTCCTAAATTCTTAAATACATAGCTTGCAAACTGTACAAAAAGCTCTGCAACCTCTCGATTGGCCCATCCACCGATATCCTGCAGCTTCTGTGGCAAATCCCAATGGTATAGTGTAATTGCCGGTATAATCCCGTTATCTTTCAGCAATTTAACCAGTTTTATATAAAAATCCATTCCTTTCCTATTAGCTTCTCCCCGTCCATCAGGAAAGATACGTGTCCAGGAAATTGAAAACCTGTACGATTTTATACCTAGATCTTTGAGTAGCTTTACATCCTTTTCATAGAGATGATAGTGATCACATGCAATATCTCCGGTATCCATGTTTAATATTGTTCCGGGAATATGTGTATATCGATCCCAAATTGATTCACCTTTTCCATCCTCATTATAGCCACCCTCAATTTGGTATGCGGAAGTAGATGTACCCCATATAAAATCTTCCGGAAAAATCAATTCCGACATTTTACACCTCCTTAGTTGTACCAAACTGGGCAGTCGGTATGGAACCGCAGCCGCAATCAGTTGATGCCTGGGTATTAGCAGGGATACCACACCCACATCCTGTTGGCACCTGGCTGCTAGCAGGGATACCACACCCACATCCTGTTGGTGCTTGACTGCTAGCCGGCATACCACATCCACATCCTGTTGGCGCCTGACCATCCAGTGAACCGCAGCACTCACATTCAAATTCTTCTTTTACTACACCTGCAGCTGATTTTTTAAATTCAAACATAATTAAAACCTCCTGATTTTATATTTATTACTTGCATTATGCAAGATAATATTAATAATTAATTGCTATACAAAGTAACTATTCTTAGAAGAAACTAAGGTAAAGTATATGATTTCACTAACTCCGCAAGCTCTTCACGCCCCTCACAGTTTATTAGCAGGAAGGATTTGGGATATTCCTTCATCTCTTCCCATGGAATTGATAGAAGTTTTGGTTTTACAAGCTTATGGATATACAATTCATTCAAGAAAGCATAAAGTCTGAAAGACAACTGATTTTTTAACTTTTCATTAATCGTAAAAGAAAATTTATTTTCCATCATTTCAAATATTTCTTTTGCGATAGTGGGATTACTGCGTTCTTTTACCTGCCACTTCTTCCTAAAGTCCATTGCCATAGACATCCATTTCGTATCTGCCTTTGGGTAAACCATACCCATAGCCCCTGCATCCTTATAAGACCATAAGGTCCAGGAAATGCCATGTTTTTCAAAAATATCAATACATTCCCTAATTAGCTTAACACCTTCTAGCATTTTATCATTCGTAAAATGGCCCCCTGTTTCCCCCACCCAAAGTGCCATACCTGTTTTATCTCTTAACTTTGTATAGTAAGATATTTTATCTTCGAGTTGCTGTATTCTCACTTCTGAAGCTGTTGACAGATAGACATGCTGTCCAGGATAGAAGTGGAAAGATATAGCCTGTTGATATCCGCCAAGATCATCAAAAATACTAAAATCTTTTGCCCAATCATCTCCTTCGAGAAAAATAACATGTTTTATATCAACCTCTCTTATCTTTTGAATTACCTTCCGGTAAAAATCATTAAAAGCATCTTTGTTTGAAACAAAGCAGGGTTCATTTAGCACATCATAGCCGGCAATTATTGCTTCTTCTTTATATCTTTCAGCTAGAGCCCTCCATAGATTAATAATTCTTTCTCTTGCCAGAGCGTCCTCCCAAAATTCACTTACACCTGCTTCACTTCCTCCATGAGAATCTGGGTTTTGCCCTCCTGGAGAAGAATGCATATCAAGAATTGCATATATCTCATATTTTCTACAAAGCCTGAGTACACGTTCCAACTGGTCAAAACCTTTTTGAATATATTTACCGGGCTCCTGATCATTTTCGAACTGTCTGTGATTGAACGGAAGTCGTAATACATTTATCCCCAAGCTTTTTAAAAGTATAAAATCTTCTTCCTCTATAAAATCTTCTAAAAAGTCATCAAAAAAATGCTCGGCATTTTCTTTTCCATATACTTCAGCATAAATCTGACGAATTCTCTTTTCCGTTCCCGGTATCCTCAGCATAAAACTTTCAATATTCATCCAAGAACCGATTGAAAAGCCTCTTAATATGATTTTATTATCATTTAAAATAAAATCTCCGTCTTTAACTTGAATAAATTCTTTTATCATCAGCCTTCCCTCCTAATAAAACTCCAATGACCCTTCAAACTTATATTAGAAACGCAAAAATGAATTAGATAGATTAAAGTCCCATTGAAATTAACAATTGATATAAGTATCCAATTAAAATTCCGCCAACTAATACAAAACCGATATAAAGTCCAATCACTCTTCTTTTCATAAAAGCTGTTATCCCTGCAATAACCCATGCACTGGTTGCTGGACCTGTTATCATGAAGGCCATCATTGCACCGGCACCGGCGCCACCGTCCATCAGTGTTTTAATGAGAGGAATTGCACCATCTCCACTAACATATAACGGAAGGCCAATCAGAGCAGCTAAAGGCACAGAAAAAATGCTTTTCCCACTGAATAAAGACATAATCAAGGAAGTGGGTACAAAGGATTGAATAAGATAACCGACCCCTACAAAGATACAGAAGTATAAAAGTATTTGCTTTAATCCTACATCGATTAGCGCTTTTCCAACTTCCTTAATTCTAATCTTCTTCATAAATCCTGATATAGTATTCGCATCCTTTGAGGACACCTTATGTGTTACAGTATTAGAGGAACCACAGCCGCATGCTGGCGTTGTACTTAAATTTTCAGCTACTGGGACTGAGGAACTGCAGCCACATGTTTGCGTTGTACTTAGTATTTCAGCTACTGGGACTGAGGAACTGCAGCCGCAGGCAACTGTATTTAATTGGGCTGCTTCTGATGCTGCTGCATTACAATTACAAGTCTTCGATTTTGAATTTCCTGAAAGCCGTAATTGATCTTTTAATAAATTAGTTTTTGAGTCAATTAAATGTGCCAAGCCACCAGAACCAAAACCGATAATAAGTGAGGCAATTGTAAGGGCAATTGCAAATTTAAAATTAATTACTCCTGCAATCATAATAAAAGTATCGGGACTCATTAGTGGGGAGGAGGTTAGAAACGCCATAATAGGTCCCCAAGGCAGCGTAGTTGTTAATAATCCAATAACCACAGCCATTGTTCCACAGGCGCATAACGGCGTAAATGCTCCGAAGGTTACACTTGCAAGAATTGAAACCTTAGGCTTTTTCAGTAATGCCAGTTTAAGTTTTTCTGCATTGACATACACTTTCATCAGTGCTGCTGTAAGGATTGCCAAGCTTAAAGGAATCCAATTGTGATTAAGACTTACGAATACTGCTGTAATTGTATCCGCAATAATTTTTGGTAAATAATTAATAAATGCTTCCATCTTATATCCATCTCCTCATTTATTTTATTGATTACATAAAGGAAGACGTCGTAGTTTCAAAAAAGACTCAAAAAAAGAAGAAGAATATCCAAAAATCGAATATTCTTCTTATATTATTATGATAATTATGCTTTTGATTAATGTTTCCTGCCTTTACTACAGCAACAGCAGTAAGGATTGGGATAAAAGTTAATGATAGAACCATATTTATCTAGTTCAAAATGACAGCATTCCATAAGACTATCCTTCAACATTTGTCGTGCCCTTTGCACTCGTGACTTTGCTCCTGATACAGATATACCAAGCTTATTAGCCAGTTCAACCTGCGTTAATCCCTGAAACTCTACTAAAATTAGAGCTTGTGCATATTTTTCAGGTAAAGCCTCAATCATTCCCATTAGTCCTGATGTTATCGTATAAAGCGGATTTTCCGCTTTTATTTCATCTGTTGCAGCAATTAAATCTTCCTCCTCAGGAAGAAGCTCATCAAAGCTATCCTGCTTTATTTTCTGTTTTCGATAATAATCTATTATTGTATTCCGAGCAATTTCATATACCCAACTGCGAATTTTACTGCAATCCTTAAGAGAGTTGATATTAGTATGTATTTTTAAAAACACTTCCTGTAGAATATCCTCAACAGCTGATGGATTTGAAACCCTGTGAGCAATGAAAGCATGTATATTCCCATTAAATTCCTTCCAAATATGTTCTGTATTGCATTCCATATTAATCATCTCCTCTTAATTTCTTTATTCATATAGGAACCTCTTTAATCCAATATTTTCAACAATCAAATAGTCAATCCTCACCTTAGTTATGATGTCTGTTAATTCTTTTATTTTTATTTGTTTTTTATTATCTTTCCCTTCCATTCTTCATTACTATTTTCTGCAATTAGTAAACATTCTGAATGTTCATCCGCAGATATCACTAGTTCACCGTTACGTGACCAAATTGAACTGCATCCGCCCGCTTCCGTTTCCCAGCATTCTCCTACATAATTAGACATTAATACATCCATTGAATACTCCTTAGCTATATATTTCAAACGATTAAGTCCTGATTGAATACCATCTCTTGAATAAAATATGCTAGCGGCATAATAGTCTGATTTTTTATCTTTTACACATTCAATATGCTTCTCATTTTCAATATCATAGCAGATTGCGAATGATATTTGCTTATCCCCAAGTATAATAGTAGGATCAAACTGATTACTTGATTGAAAATATAATTCTTCTCCTGAATGTAAGTATTTCTTTATATAAATTTGTTGTAAATTGTCAGGAGTAAATATCAAAGAAGCTATATATAACTGCTCCTTTAACAGTAGAGGCGCTCCTGCAACAATTACGATATTTTGATCAACTGATGCCTTTTGCAGACAATCCAGTCTGGTATCATTTTTAACAAAATACTGATTTCTTGCCAGCTTTCTTTCATAACCAATCAATGATAATTCCGGAAAAATAATTATTCCTGAATTATTATCAGCTGCCATATTGATATATTCCAAATGCTTTTCCATATTATATTTGAAATTTTCTCTTTCAGTTTTTATTTGCGCAACGGAATAAATAAATGAACTCATACAATCTTCTCCCTGGTTATCTGGTGATCTAATTATAATTGACACTGACATTCTGATTATCTTTCTAGCTAATACCGATTTGTATCCTTTACCATCATGTTATATAGAAGTAATAAATGTAACATCCACAAAAAGACATTAATCTTTCTATCAAATTTTGTCAATGAAAATATTCCTTATTTTACTATATATTTCGTGACTGTGTACACAGTCCCATGCTTAGCGGAAAGCATTCGTTATGAAGCTTTTCGGATAGCGTCTTATTATCAATTGGTTAATTCACTTATGGGCTTCGATTATGGTATCGTGCTAAAAATAAGCATGTTTGACGAGTGAAACGAGGAGTTTGCGTTTTTTCATGTTGACCTATTAGGTAAACAATGCTACAATTGACCTATCAGGTAAATCAATATATTTTTTCGGAGGAATTTTATCATATGCCTATAAAGCTAATGGATTTAGAACCATCAAGGCGTAACGCTATCTTGAATGCAGCGTTAAAAGAATTTGCATTACGTGGCTTTGACAACGCTTCAACAAATGTAATTGCGAAAGATGCCGGGATTTCCAAAGCCCTAATGTTTCATTATATAAACAGTAAACAAGAACTTTTTCTGTTTGTGTATGACTACTTTGCTGAGCTTCTAGATAAAGAATATTTTATGAAAATGGATTTTACGGAAAAAGATATTTTTGCCAGGTTACGCGAGTCCTATCTAATTCAAATTGAGTTGCTAAAGCAATATCCTTGGATTTTTGAGTTTAACAAGCTTTCTACTGTAACAAGCTCTCATGAAATCAACAAAGCACTTGAGCAAAGAGCCGACAAATTACAATCCTCCTGCGATCATCAATTATTCGATAGGATTGATGTTTCTAAGTTCCGGGTAGGTTTGAACATTGACATTTGCAAACAGTTTATTTATTACTCTAATGTAGGTTTTACTAATCAAGTATTAAATGACATTAGATATTCGCAAGCTCCAATTCTGGATGACAAACAAATTATTACAAAACTTGACGAATACTTTGACGAACTTAGGAAAATTTTCTATACAGCAAATAATGCATAAGGGGTTGGTACATGCGAGTCTTAATTTGGAATAGGAAAAAGCGAATGCTTTTACGTATCAGCATCCTTCTGGCATTTGCCTTTATAATACTAGCGATTTCAAGTCCTGCGGATAGGAGGTATGAGATGATTCAAATGCATGATCCGATCATCGTAGCGTTTCCTTTACGGGGTGAATGGCTCTCCCCTAACACTCCTGGAACAAAAATTCCGAGCCACGGAACAGATCAGTTAGGAACCAGATATGCTTATGACTTTATTCAAGTGGATTGGGAAAGAAAGGGCTGGCCCGCTTACCGCGTTAGCTTAATGCAATATCTCCTTTTTGGAGTTCCGATAAATAAATATTATTGCTGGGGCCAGGAAGTATATGCACCTTGCGACGGAGTTATAGTGAAGGCGGAGGATGGTTATAAAGAACGAGAACGAACAAATTTACTTTCCGATTTGTCTAATGCCTATAAAAATGCTCATTATTTTGATCCCAAAAAAGACGACATACAATCAGTTGCCGGTAACTACATCATTATGAAATGTAGCGACCAGGTATATGCTGCACTAGTTCATCTTCAAAAAGGGTCTATTAAGGTTTCAGTTGATCAGAGTGTAAAAAAAGGTGAAGTTATTGGTAGAGTCGGTAATTCAGGTAATTCTTTTGCTCCTCATTTGCATTTTCAGCTTATGGATAGCAGTGACATATCTACTGCAAAGGGATTGCCTTGTGCCTTTGAACAATATCAAGTATTCCAAGGTGGTGAATGGCAAAATGTACTGAAAGGTGTTCCTACAGATAAAGATAGGATAAGGTTCGATTCTTAATTAGGATATAAAATTCAAGAACCGATAATTTGTGAAGTTAATCACAGTTATCGGCTCTTTCTATCATACTACCTATAATCAATATCTAGCTGCTTGGGATTAGAAAAATCTTTCACTCCTCCCGTCATGATGCCGCTGTTAGGCATCATGCTTTTTGGGCATAGAATTGCCTCGTATGCGAGGCTTTGGGCTTGCATGTCTTTTGCAAGACTATTCACACTAACGCCCATGCCTGCACTTTGAATTAGTTTGTGCCGAGGATGACGCAGGCACAAATCCTGAAGAATAGCGTCTTTTGCTATTCTTATAAAGGCTTGCATGTCTTTTGCAAGACTATTCACACTTAGATCTTGCAATAACTTTCCTTCGGTCCTAGATAGGTATCTGGTAGCTTATCCTTCGATAAAACCAGTTTTTGAATAACCAGACCTGCATCTAGACCATATATGCGTAATAAATGCGTTCCTTTAATCAGCCGGTGTGAGGTGGTAGAGGTATGAATATTATCAAGTACACCATTGCACCATTCTTCGTTATTATAATCACCCGCAATAAAGTTCTTGTGTAAGGAATCAGCTATGACAGGCTCTTCCCCATCAAAGGATACTGCATATTTTAATCTGCTGCCTTTTAATAAATTATTACTCGGAGCGGTATACAGGGTAAGTATATAGTTGGTATCCTCAGCTACATAGATACTGTATTCCAAGTAAGGTGCTGCCTGTACATTCTGAAAGGATACCGTTGTCGGATACATTTTAAGTGAGGATAAAGTACGTCCATAATTTTCAATTACCTTCCATTCGGCTTCCTCTTTCGCCTTTTTATCTACTGTATGCTCTGCTTCAATTGAAATAATATTATTCTTACCCACAAAGGTTTTCTCCGGAAGACTGCTTACATCCACGACTTCAGCTGTAACCTCTATATGAACTGTCTGCTTTGCTCCAGTGATTGTTATCATACCGTTAGACGTAGTGAGAACCTTATCCCAATTTACTGTAACATTAATCGATTTACCATCGACTACAAGACCCTTGTTGTTATCTAGCCTAATCCAATCTTCACTTGCTTCTGCTGTAAATTCAAACTCTGCTTTGCCACCATTACTAATTGTAATGGCATAGTTTTCCTGAAGCAAATTAGTAAATACCGGAAGCTTAGCTGTTCCAGAACGATATCCCGGCTCAACTCCTTCAATATCCACAATCATACAAGCCTCTGATAGCGGATCAACTATATAATACTCCGGATACTTCCACCCATCTGCATTCCAGTTTACATAGCCAATGTGGGGTGAACTCATTATACCCTGCCATTTACCGCCAGATAAGGTATCATTATAGTACTTCTGCATACCCTCATCCGTCGTAATTGCCTCCTCAACTAATTTTGCATATTGATTGGCAAGAACACTCTTCAAAGCATAATAGCGATGATTGAGACCCGCATAGATATGCATCTTGACAACATTAGCCGATGCTACTGCGGGGTAGTATACTAACTGATAGTAAGCATCCTTCAAAGAAGCCGGCATCATTGCCTCATACTTTTTCGCATCCATTTCCAGGCTTATTGCCTGCTCCAGCATGGTTTGAGCTTCTTTCTCATAGATATTACTGTATATTGCGGGGGTAAGTACCTCTGGTTTACGATTTCCATTCATTCTCGCATAATCAGATATTACTTTAGCGATTCCTTTTATTATATCCCCGTCCATTCCTATGGCTTTACCGAATTGCTGTTGTACCCATTTTAGGGTGTATTCCTTTGTTTTATTCATACCCTTTGTTCCCCAGGTATCAAAATCATATGCCAGATCTAAAAAGTAGGACATATTAAATTCTGCCGGTTTTAAATCACCAACATTAACAATCCAAACCTCACGAACTCCATAATCATATGCCATAGACATCTGTTCCCAAGTCTTTTCAATTGGAGATGTATTGATCCACTCATAAGAAACCGGACCGCCATGATAATCAAAATGATAATACATGCCCCAACCGGCCTTTCTGTTTCTCTCTTCCTTAGCAGGCAGAGTTCTGAGATTGCCGAAATTATCCTCTGCCAGCATAATTGTTACGTCATTTAGTACTTCCCAATCCTTTAGACCGGTTACTTCCTCTGTTCCATACCAAAATTTTTCAACTTCCTTATAAAGGGTAAGAACCTGGGGTGCATCTGCATTTCCATATTTCTTTAATAAAGCTTTTTGTGTAGTAATAATATCTTTTAATAAATTAATGTTATCCTGAAGGCTCCCGCCAAGTGCTGAGTCACGTTCTCCTCTCATTCCCAGCGTTATCAGGTTCTCGAAATCTTTGTTTCGTATTACAGCATCTTCCCAGAATTTAGTAATCGCCTCCCGGTTAACTGCAAAATTCCATTCATTACTCTTACCATAGTTTAGATAATCCTTTTGCCACTCTTCCCCTGCACGGTATAACCCCTCATGATGAGATGTTCCCATAACGATACCGTATGCATCAGCAAGCTTTGCATTTGCTATGTTACTGCTTTTTCCATTCTCGCTGAAGATCGCACTCCACATTGCCGGCCATAAATAATTGCCTTTTAATCTTAAAATCAATTCAAACACATTAACATAAAGGTCTTCATTGAAGCCGCCAAATTTATTCGTACACCAGGTTCCGAGAGATGGCCATTCATCATTAAGAAAAATACCTCTATATTTTACAGAGGGTTCCCTAGCGATCTTTTCTAATTTTGCTACTGGAATAATGAGCTCCTGCTGTTTTACAGGTACAACATCTCCCCAGTAAACCCATGGACTAACCCCGATTAATTCTGAAATATGATAAATACCGTAGATGGTTCCTCTCTTATCACTACCTACAATTATGACGGCCCTGTCTATCTTTTCTGTTGGATGATCAATCACCTTAATCTGATAGCATTCCCATTTATTTATTATAGCAGATACATCAATTCTGCTTTCTGCTATTAATGTGTCAATCAATACGTTATTGCCAATAGATCCTGCCACCAGCACTGTATTCTTCAGTTGATTTATATCAGATGTAATTGTCGGTGTTATTCCGGTAATCGTATTAACATCCTTCGCAAAGGATTTTGCTATAAGGCTTAATCCATCATAATCCTTGCCCTTCGAATCGACATAGAACCAAGCCGATGCCCCCTCTTTCACTAATGCAATTGCATCTAATTCCTCCATTTTGTAAATCTCCTCTCTTTCTCTGTTGTTGGAATTCGTATCAATCAAAAACCACCTGCACCTCCGCCGCCGGCACCACCACCTCCACCAGCAGAAAAACCTCCTCCTGAGAAGTTCCCGCTTGAATCCTGAGAGACACCAATCGCTTCAAAGGAATTGTTAAAATCATCTCGAAATACATTATTATTAGAATTCATAAATAATATATACCAAAAAATCCAGCTATTCATAGAGTATGCCTCTTGGGAGACATTCTTTTGCTTCTTTACTGCATTGAGGCTTAAAGCATAGATTAAGGATAAATCTAAAGTATTGATTACTTCCTCTTCCGATAGATCAGTATAATGCTTTTTCATATATTTTACAAAATTAATCCACCTTCTGCTTTGGTCATAGCCAAAATCCGTAAGCCGATAAAACAAAAAAGCTCCATAGATTAATAGTGGTATAGCTATAAGAATACCAATTACAGCAAATCCACTACCAGCAATTGCTGTTATGATACCCAGTGCTAAAAGTATTAAGGAAAGGATAATCAACAAGGTACCCTGTTTTTTCTTACTTTTATCGTAATAATCATTTTGCACCGCATCTGATTTTATTTTATTTTTCCATCCCATATACTTTTTTACAAACTCAGCATTGTGATGCTTACTGAAGTGTTTTATATCTTGTATACTGACAGAACTTCCATTTCCCATATCTTGAAATAAAAAACGGATTAAAAAGCTTTCATGAGACAATAAAGTATTATCTGCATCCTTTGTCTTATACATAACAAAGCTTTGATTACCGGATATGTCAGTAAATTCTTCCTGTATTCTTAAAAATCCCTTTCTAAATAAGTTCAGTATTGTTGCAAAAATAGTATTGCTACCTGCAATTGTACCGGTGATTAAAGACGCTATGGCAGGGGTACAGTCCTGTGGAATTTCCGAGCCCTGATTAGTAATATCACTGATCTTTCTCCTGCACTGGTACAGTATTATGACAAATAAAGCCAAAGCGAAGCCTGAAGAACAAAGGGTAATTGTACTCATAAGCTTTCTGAAAGCTTCTTTTCTTTCTCTCTCTTCCTCTTGTTTCTGCCTAAAGGAAGCTTCCTCCTCGATAATTGCAGAATATCTGTCAAGCTTCTGATTATTACTTGATAAAGCAATAAAATCTCTCGGGAATAATATCCTTCCCTCAATAAATGTATTGGACGGCACTGTATTTACCTGCATTTGGTAAAGGGTATCGCTTTTCCTCGAAATCCTTCCATTAGAAGGTCCATGGGCAAAGACCTTCACCTTATTATCAGTATCCGCCTGCGGTAAGTGAAGCATTATGGTAAAGCTACCGACAGAGGTTTTATTTTCATTACCTAAAAATTTATAATATAGTTCTCCGGTATCGTTATACCTAATCGCTACATTATTTACAATATAACTAATTCTGAAAGTCTTTTTCTCGTCTTCGGAGGGAGAATAGATTTTAATAAGTGCTTTGTCGTCATCAACTTTTATCGTGAATACTCCCTGATCTCCATTATCGGCAGCTTCAACCTGTGAATACTCACTAAAGCTTTCCCCATATTGCTCCTGTACCTTAATTTGCGATACGCCAGAGGTTTTATCTAACATAATATCTCTGTAAACACCATTAAATTCATCATTAAATTCAAAGGTGATATCCTCTGAGATCTGTAAGTCTCCATTCTCTAGCAGCTGTGCCTCCACTTTCCAGTCAGGGATATATAAATCCTCCTCTGCAGTTACTTTTCTGGAATGACTTATTAATGATAAAGCTATTGCAAATACTATAACAAATATTCTAATAAGTTTCTTCATTTTAACCCCTATCTGCCGCCAAAACCTGCGAATTTGGGCAGCGCACAAATTTGCTGATTGAAAAATCTTTGATTTTTCAACCTATCCTCCTGATTATCATTACCGGCCATACCTATTTATTAATCGAATAAATATTAATTATAATGTATAGGATTCATTCTTAATCACATATTTCTCTGTAATTCTCTCTTTTAACTCGCTTAAGTAGGGCCACTTGCTTTACAACGGATTACTCTGAACTCTGATTTATACATATATTACCACAGTTGATTTTAAAATGCACTACTTATGTTGATGGATGCGCTCTCCTTAAGTATGATCCCATAATAATTATAAAATAAGTAGGTGGATTCTAATCTGTACTGGTGTTAGAATAACATTACTAAGTTTTAGAAGTATAGCATATTCAGCTATTTGAGATGTTACTATAGAATGGAGAACCCTATGAATAATAAAAGCAACAAACGAAAACTTCTGATTATAGGCGGCAGTGGTTTTGTCAGCAGTCATTTGGCTCAAAAAGCACTTAGCTATGGACTTGAGGTCTGGGTAGTGACCAGAGGCAATAAGCCAGTCCCTTTAGGAGTAATTCCATTAAAAGCAGACCGTTCTGACCATACTGCATTCAAAAATACACTAGAAGCAGCTAACGTCAAGTGGGATGCTGTTCTGGACTGCATATGTATGAATGCTGCCGATGCCAGTCAGGACATTGATGTATTCACCAACCTTGCCAAACAGCTCATTATTATCTCTACGGATATCGTATATGAACCATCAGCAAGGAGATTTCCACAGTCAGAGGAAAATGACAAATGGCTTTATGAAGGTTATGCAGGAAATAAACGGTTATGTGAATTGGAGTTTATCAAAGCAGGTACTGGAGTAGTTCCCTGGACAATACTAAGACCGGGTCACATATTCGGCCCCGGCTCTGAGCTTGGCTGTCTGCCTTTGCATCAGCGTGACCCTGAACTGATTGAAAAGCTTGTAACACAAAAAACCATATCCTTAGTGGGCGGTGGGCATTTCTTGCTGCATCCTATCTTTGTGGACGACTTATGTGCGCTTATGATTGATGTCGTTGGCAAGGAAGAAGCTTACAACCAGATTTTTTGTGTAGGCGGACCCGATGTTCTTGAGTGCAGAAAATATTATGAGATTATTGCCAGTATTCTCCAGGTTGATATAAAAATTGAAGCTATACCTGTTGATGATTATCTGCCATCTCATCCTGATGCAGTACCTTCCGTATGCCACAGAATATATGATTTATCAAAATTAAAAACGCTTGGAGTAACAATGCCTTCCACACCGATAGAAGATGGCTTAAGGCAGCACGTTGAAGCAATCCTGGAGAAAAATCAGAATAATTATTAAATACGTCTATTAAATTTTTGACATCAGTAATACAGATATACCATTCGAAGGGATACCCTTACTCTTGGCAATATGCTTACACTATTAATTCGAAGTCTGGTATTTAACCTGTCAGATTGCGCTATATCTAGCGTACTATGAATAAAAGACACTCCTATGAGTATCTTTTTATTCATAGCCTTCATTTTAAAAGATCAGTAATTTAACGAGCCTGCCTGATGGTAATTACTGCAATACCATGAGGTGGAACTGATAAGTGAAAAACTACACCCTCACTTGTATCTTCGCCATTGATTATTTCATCTTTGAATTCAGAAGCCTCCAATAACTGTTGAAGCTGCTCTTTATTCAAATACTCCGGACTTCCCATCTCAATCCACTTCTTACGCGGGTTGCAATGCTCCTCATCTATTCTCTGCAGTGTTGCTGTTAAGTTATTTGGAAGCCCCTTTACAATCAGCATTGACTCTTCTTCCTTGATCGGTGATAAGGGTATGTTATGGTTATACGCAAGGATTGTTAGTTTATCTGAAGCTTTTTTTACTGCTAATACCTCAAGGGTCGGACTTTCTCCACCTGTCACCGGAATTCTTTCCGTCCCCATAATATGAAGTATTTGAAAGGCCCTATAGGTAGGCTTTGGAATGCCATGAATATTTAATAGTCCAAAACAACCATGAAATGGCGTAGCTGCTGTCTGCATTTCCTCAAATATATCAGTAAATGCAAAAAACGAGTATATATCTGTCAATCCATAATTATCAGCGAGCGTTTTTACTACAAAGGCCGCAGCATAAGGCATGTCATGATATACGTCTCTGTTTCCTGGTGAATTATTCCACTCAGTGTACATTAACGGATAGTTCCCTGCTATTTCTCGAACCAGCTTGGTTTTCTCACCTAAAGCACCGCGTTTAGATTTTGCCATCCTCTCCTCCATGGGGTGTCCGAAGCCAATGCCAATATCAGTGGGGTAATGATGCGTGGATATAAAATCCAGAGGTACATTATTTTCCTCACAATATGCAATCATTTCACTAATCCACTTTTCTCCGCCGGTAGCCGGTCCACCTATTCGTAGTCTTTGATTAACTCTTTTCAGTGCCTCCGCAGTATGCCTGTAAAGCTTAAAATATCCCTCCTGACCACCTGCCCAAAAATAATAGGATTCCGGTTCATTCCATACCTCAAAAAACCAGGTACTGACTTCATCAATTCCGTAACGTTCTATAATGTGCTTTGCGAATCTTTCAATTAATTCGCTCCAGCGGTCATAATCGGATGGTGGGGTAACATTGGCCTTATAATGGAATGCCGTCTGGTTACCGGAAGCCATATCCTGGGGCATAAAGCTCAGTTCAACAAAGGGCTTCATACCAAGCTCTAAAAGATAATCATAGATAATATCTATATTGTAAAAGCTGTAATAGGGCCCATTTTCAGTCATGCTATATACGCTCATTTCGTCATTAAACAGTCCATGAAAACGTACTGCCTTAAAGCCCAGCTCCTCATGACATTTCTTCAATTGTCTTCTCCAATCCTCGCGAAGTGCTGTAGCAGCATGACAGCTTCCCACACACTCTTCCCACACATGTGGAAAAGCTGTGGCAGCTGAATTTGTATCAATCATAAACTTGTTCATCTTTACCTCCATTCCTGCGTTACATCTTAAGCATAATATGTTTATGCCAAGATTACGCAGTCTTATATTTTGGTTAACGTAATTTTTCAACCTACTGTCCATACCTTCGTCTTGCTTGCAGGCATAAAATTATTGCATGAGATTGTCTTTAATCAAAATTAATTTCTCTTGTCATATTAAATTAATTACTCTTGTTAAATTTCTTGACTTATATTAGGTACCTTAATATAATTATATTGATATTATACTAATACTTTTGACCCTGTATCAATCATAGAATATTGATAATTATATTAAAATATGAACATAACCAAAGATTATTACCCAAGAAAAATGATATTTCCAATTGTCACAGAAGAAGTTTTAAAACTACCCTTCTACATCACAGGAGTTGGCTCACTTTCTAACCAACATCTTGCAATACGGCCTGAAGGTCTTTTAAGTTATCAATTTCTCTATACCACTGCAGGCAAAGGACATTTGCGGATAGATAACAAGGACTTTAATATTACGGCTAATATGGGATTTTACTTCAAACCGGGAGTGCCCCATGAATATTATGCCGAAGAAGAGCCTTGGACTACCTGGTGGCTGACGTTTCATGGGTATGCGGCAAGTAATTTCTCAGCATTAACAGAACTTGGCAACTATAAGGTGTTTTATGTACATGATATGGATAGATTGAATCTATTGCACAGCAACATACATGCAGCTGCAAAGAACGCAGGACTCTTGACTGCATCAGATATGTCCTGGCATTTGTATCACTTTCTGCTTGAAATGAATAACAATATCGGAGCGGAAACGCAGAAATGCAAGCAACTCAGGAGCAAACAGCTACAAGCCGTTTTGACATATCTGGAAAGTCACTTCAATCATGATATTGCCTTATCCGATATGTCCGAAATAGCAGGAGTATCTTCACAGCACCTTTGCCGATTATTTAAAAAGGAATTTAACATGAGGCCTTTCGAATATTTAACCAGATTAAGAATTCAAAAAGCAAAAGAGCTTCTTACCGCCGCTGACAATTCCGTACTAAAGGAAATTGCAGCGATTACCGGTTTTAACGATGTCAGCTATTTCTGCTCAGTATTCAAGAGAATTGAAGGAATGACACCTATAGAATTTAAAAGAATGCACGGAGAACACTGAGACGAAAATGAATGTGAAACTGAACGATGTATGCCGCATACTTAAAACAAAATATTAGAACGCACCCATCTTCATATTTTAAGATGAATGCGTTCTTCTTTTAATTAGTTCTGCAGACAGCTCCTTTTATAATTACAGTTTAAATATCTTATTAACTATGGTACAAATAATCTTTTATATAATCGATAAACCGCTCTTCTGACAATGGCTTTGAAAATATAAAGCCCTGCACCACATCACATCCTATTTCCCGCAAAAATTTAACTTGCTGAGCGTCTACCACTCCCTTAGCAACAATCTTTATTCCTAAGCCACTTGCCAAACCGACGATACTCGATATCACTGAATTATCACGCTTATGGTCCTTTTCTTCTGTACTATCAAAAAACAATTCATCTATTATAATTACATCAACCGGTAACTCCTTGAGTAGCTTAAGCGCTGATCTTCGGGAGCCAAAGTCATCCAGTGCACAGGTAAAACCATTTTCCTTTAACATTAACATAGCATTCTTAGCTATATTGTAATCTTCAAAAACAGTGCTTTCCGTAAGCTCAATTTCAATCGTTTTATCTGGGATGTTATATTTATTTTTTATATTAATATAATACACCAGAAAATCCTCCTGCTTTAAATTCAGTTTAGAGACATTTACTGCAAATCGAAGTCCTTTACACCAATCTTCCTCAATGTGCTTATTGATAAAGCTACAAGTCATTTCCATGATGATGCGGTCAAGTATCAATATCAAGCCGCTTCTTTCAAGAGTTTGGATAAACGCTTCCGGGCAGATAACAGTCCCATCCTGTTTAATCCACCTTACTAAAACTTCTGCACTAAAAACCTTATCCTTCTTCTGAATATAATGCTGTGGCTGTAAATATATATGTAACTCATTGTTTTCAATCGCTCTATCGATAGAATGAAGCACTTCTTCTTCCTCAATGATTTTATCACGCATTTTTTCATTGTAAATCATAAACCGCTTCGTATCATCAATCGCTGTCTGAAGTGCGAGATTTGCCCGTTCAATCATATCTTTAATGGAATAATCCTTCTGATTAATATTGCATAAATAAATACCTGAATATATTTTTATTGAATAATTATACTTGATTTGATTTTCGTATTCCTTCACGTCTAGATTTAATTTTATAATCCAACTCTCAATATCTGTCATCTCTTTATAAGGAAGGAATACAACATACTGCCTGTCCGAGTATTTCGCAGCGATACAATCCTTAGGTAAATTATGATCAATCAATTCTCCTAAATGCTTTATCAAGTCATGCTGACGACCATATACATTGAGATGCAATTCGTAATCCTGAATCTGTAAACAGATAAATGCATATTTTTCTGTTACATTATCAATTAATTTCTTTTTTACCTCTGCTTCAAAACTAGCTTTACTCCAAACTCTGGTTAAGCTTAAGTTTTTATGCGTATTGCGGTAAATGGTTTTACACTTATACATCTGTTGGTCAGCTTCTGCCATGATTTCATTTAAAGGTCTGTTCTCGGATGCAATTGCAAGACATCCCCCAAGACTGGCTGTAATATTAATTGGCGTGTCATACATTTCTTTTTCTACTTCTATATAGGCATCGATTTCATCGATCTGCTCCTTAACCTGCTTTTGCGAATAATTTCCTACTAACAATAGCGTAAATTCATCTCCGCCTGTCCGAAATGCCATACCATTTAGCTTATTCCTATGTATCTGGTTCTCTAATGCAGCTGCTAAAATACGCAGTGCCTTATCTCCCCATTCATGACCGTAATAATCATTAATCACTTTCAGATTGTTGATATCACCAACGATATAGATTAGATTTTGATCCTTTTCTTTCGCTTTTTCATACAGATTGGGAGCATATAATTCGAAGCCGTTTCTGCTATAGACGCCAGTAAGTAAATCTCTCACAGCATACTCTTCTACCTTCTTATAGATCGCATGTAATGCATATTGCTGTCTTTGAGCCTGCAGGCCAATCTCTATATTATGTATCCAATGTCTATAATTACGATTAAACAAAGTCTGAGTTTCTTCAAAGCTTATAACAGAATAGCCAAAAACGATACCATAAAAATGTAGCGCCGTAAAGTAATATACCTTAGGTTTATCTTGTTGATCGTCAACATCTGGTAACATCAGCTTTTTTGAAAACAACTCCGGCTCTGTAGAGTATAGCTTACCTGCTTTACTTTTATGATCCTGGATCGCCAAAATCATGTTATCTGTAAATGCAGTTTCCTTATCTTGCTTAGTCAGCCAATCCTCATTGAGACATATATAAAGATCACTGTATTTTCCAAGATACGGCACATATACTCTGCACTTTTCAAAGCATTCCTCCTGATTTTCTGCTAAAATCAAGTCTTCCATCATATAATTATATTTAATAAAATGATTTTCAAAGGAGTTTCTATTCACTATTTCCCAGTCTTTATATTCAAGTGGCATAACAAATCCCTTATGCTCCGGTTCGCAGCCGCAGGTATTCCATTTAATGAGTTTTAGCTCCGACTCCTCTTGTTCTGTAGGATTTATATGAAATAACCGTTCATAAAGGTTTTGTACTACTCTTTCTCCAAGCTTTTCTCCTGAACGTATAGTAGAGGTTATATAATAATTTTCTTTAATCTGTCCGTCAAATGCATCATATCCGGTTACAGCAATATCTTCAGGAATGCGAATTCCTCTTTTTTTCAGTTCATCGTAAACATCGATAGCCATATGCTGATTCGCACACGCAATGGCCTGCGGAAGCTTGTCCCTTTTTAGTAATTCCTCGACAAAAAAGCTAGTACAGCCATAAAAGAAGTTGCCCTTATATATCAAGGTCTCATCGATCGGGATATTCCGTTCCTTTAATGCTTCCCGATATGCTGTCAAACGATTTACGGCATGCTCATGATTAAGGGGGCCTGATAGAAAAGCAATCGAAGTATAATTATGAACATCTGTTAAATGATGTATCATATGCTTCATTAGTTTGATATCATCGAATTGTACGGAAGGAAAATAGTTACTGCTATAATCAACGCATACCACAGGGCCTTTGAATTCCCGGTACAGTGTCTCTTCCATTTGCTTTCCGAGGCCAGTTACACGCATTGTTTCGGAGAATAGTAAGATTGCATCAAGTTTATCATAATTAATTATTCCATAAATTGACTTTTCACCCTTACTATGCTTTTCATGACCATGTGTCTGATTGAACTTTGTGAAAACAAAAACGTCCAGCTTCAATCTTGCCGCCTCACTTACAATTCCTGTTAATAAACTGCTGCAATGTGGTGCTTCTGCTTCTCCAATCAATACGCCAATCCGTTTTTTCATCAGTATCCTCCTCGTAAGCTTGCTGCAATTCAAATGTCTTTATAAGGTATTAATTAAGTCTAAACTTTTCTTACAATTGCAAAAGAGTAATTATTAAAAGATGGGATTCTTTGTTACTATTAATACAAGTATACCAAAATACTTGACATTTTTACAGTAGTTGTATTATTTTTTCTGAAAATTTATTTATTTTTAATAAATAAATTAATCAATTTCTGAATTTAACCTATCAATTAAAAAGGCTTCAACCATAACCGCTTTTCTTTGCAATCCATTCTTGAAAGCAAAGAAAATCGGCTATGATTGAAGCCGTTGTACCTTTTACGCACAAACATAACATATCTTCTCATTGATTGTAAATTGTTCTTTTCAACAATTCACTTTACTTTATAGCATTTTAGTTTATTGATTTGGGTGATTTGGCATATATAGAGGTATATTATTCTCCTTGTAAAAATCTTTAAACATTTCATTCTTCTTATTTTTATTATATACTCCATATAAATTGTTTATATTCCGTTTTAACATTACTTTTTCTATTTCCGTAATTAAAGCGAGTTCAAAGCCTCGTCCAAACACTCGGCAGGATAAGAACATTGCTTCAATAACAGCAAAATCTTCGTATAACTTTACTACCCCCGAAGCAACTATTCCCATATCACCAAATTTATCTTTTGCCCGCAAATATAATATTTCATAATCCTTAGCGAATAATGCTTGCAGTTCCTCTAGCGTATAGTGCTTTCCGGATAAATTAAACTGATTCGTTCGTTGTGAGAGTTCAGCTACCCTGGATATGGAATATTCATCTACCTTATCAATTATTATTTCCGTTTGTAAGGAAGCATGGTATGCTTCAATATTAGTATATAAACTTCTATTATGTAATCTCGCTTCCTGCTCCTTATATTGGTTGCCCCTCCTCCGATCATTCTCATTAAGCTTTTTTTTATAAAAGCAAGCTAAATTTCTGAATATTTCTGAATACTGATAAGGTCTTTGAGGGTTAAGCTGTATCGTAGTTACCTCGGGAAGTTCATAATTAATGAGTGATATTTCATAAGGGTTATCATCAGCAAATACCATAGCATCTAAGCTTATATTTATCTCCTTTGAAAGTTCCCGTATATTATCAGCCTTATTATTATAATTTATCTTCATTGCCGATATAAAATTCTCTTTAAGCAGCATATCCGGATGTTTAGATAAAATATCCTTAATATCGGATAATTTATTTTTAGAACATAGACAAATAATAATTCCCTGATAGTATAATTTGATTATTTCTCTTTGAAGATCAAGATATGCCCGACCCATGAATTGATTACTTAACAGTATCCCTTCCATACCGTCCTCCCCAACAGAGCCTCCCCAGAGCACATTGTCACAATCAAGAACTAAACATTTTTTACTCTGATTAGTAATTTGATCTATAAGAGACACTACAGAATAGGCTAGCATATTACAGGCTAAAGCTGAGAATGGAGAATTTGTATGATAGTAATTTGGCTTATTATAAAAGCTTTTATAACCTATCTCCGATATCATTTTATTAATATCCAGTATATGGATCTGATCTATATCCCGGATTAAATTCCTTATCAATTCATTCAACCGATCAATGATAGATTGAATTGATACTTGTCCAATTGGTGTATTGGCTAGATATTCATTTTCAAAGCAGGATAAAATAACTAATCTACACTCACACTTGAGCTTTCTGAATAAGAATTCTAAATAGTCTTCTAATTCTTCTACTTCTTTCGAAGCTTCTTCTATAGTCAATTCATAAAAATGGTAATAAAGATGTGGAGCAAGGTCACGTAGACTTAAAACAACAAAGCTATAATCATATTGAGCCACTAAAGCTAAATAACTGTTTGTATCTATGTATTGTACTTCCAGCTTATCCCGATAATAGTGTATAAATTTATGAAATACTGGCTTGAGTGTAATATTACTAATCACAGTTAGAGTATTCTCACACGTTGCAGCTTTGTTGCAAGCTATTACATCATTATACTTCAGAACTTGGTTAAATTCCTTCATCCTTCCCTCTATTCCTGTACATTCACTATGTATATATAAGTTTACGATAGATTACGCAGGCACATTTTATATTAACGCAACAAGCTTAAGACATACTAAAGTTTCTATTTTTGCAGATCATAGATTTTATTAACAAACGAGCCTACTGTTTTCATACTGTCTAAATTTAAATCATCATCAAGTACATTGATTTTATAATAATCATTACTCCAGGTCATTAATTCTATTATTGTTAAAGAATCAATCAAATTATTATCACCTAATAATAGTGTAGATAAATCTATTTTAATGTCATTATTACTAATTTTTTTAAGAACTGTCTCAATCTCGAAGAAAATCTCTTGTCTAGATTGCATTTTAACCTCCACTTTCTACGACGGCCCAATTAATCCGATGATATTCCTCCAATTATAAATCAATTTCCATTGTGATATGAGTTGATTTAAATCCGTGACTTTTATAGACGGCCCTCATTGGAAGATTATCAACATGAACCTTACCTATAATATGCTTCGCATTTATACTTCTTGCATAATCGAGGCCCACATTCATGAGACTGTCTGCTGCTTTGCTTCCCCTGATATCGGCATTAATATAAAAGCTGCGAAAATTGACATACGTCTCCTTTGTGAGATAATTACTCTTTTTATCCATCCATAACCAACCAACAACCTTATCATCAGCAGCCATAACAAACATTCCCTTCTTATCCTTGTAATAGGCATCTGTTATTTTCCTTTTATGAAATTCTAGATCAGTGATTGCTTCCATTCCAAATGATATCTTCGAAATCTCAATTTCCATCTGTGCTATATCATCTAAATCTGATTCTTTAATTTGTCGTACCATATAAATACCTCTCCATATCATATTTCAATAGATTATCGAAAGCATTCTAAGAACAAGCTGCATCAATAGAAAGATAATAGTATACTATATGCTTCAATATAAGATAGTAGCTTGCTCTTCAAGTACTTCTGATTTAAATACAATTTTTACTGGCTGCAGAAATATTAATCTTACCGTTTCTTATTCGTCCTCTGCCAATATCGTTATAATCCATATTCTTACACTCAAACTTTTCCTGTAAAAACTGGAGTGCAGACCATAGCTTCAAGGAATCTCCGCAGGTAAATATATCAACTGCCGCATAGCCAAATTCAGGCCAACTATGAATGGTAAGATGTGACTCTTTAATAATAATTGCCCCGCTTACCCCCCATGGACTAAAATGGTGAAATTCCTCTGTGACTATGGATGCATTTGCTCTTATAGCAGCTTCGTGCATATAGTTCTTTATCAAATTAACATCTTCTAAAACAGCTTTATTACAATCATAAAAATCAGCAAGTAAATGTTCCCCTAACGATTTCTTCTTTGCTATATTTTGTATCGTTAGATGCTCTTTCTTCATTAGCGTAAAGCTTTTACACTTACAAAAACTGCAGCCTTTCTCCTTAAGCTCTTCAATTGTATTATGTTCTTCCTTCTTACCCACACGAATTATATTCTTACAGTTCTTGCATTTATATCTGGATATATGATCCTTAAACTCAGCCGTATATATCTTTTTTGCATAAGTCTCATTGATATGAACTATAGTTTTTAATTCATCCGTACTTTCTAGTACCAGCATCTGACTTACATTTCCTAAAAGCGATGCACCTTCATACGTATTAAAGGCCTGAAACACCTCTGCTATTGTTAATCCATGATCTAGAATTGTCTCCTGGAGTATTAGTCTTTCATTAATCGGTTTTTGACCAAAAGACAGAAATACAGTTAATCCTTTTTCTTTTTTTAAAGCACTTACTCCCCTTGATAAAAACAATGTCAAGCCATCAATCGTGTAGGGAGGATCTGTAAAAAAGCAATCAAAGCTATTTGCAAAGGATATGGGTAATGGATCTTTTAAATCTACATTATGGCACTCTACCGGCAGCTGATACTCTTTCGCTATCGTATTTATGTAATTCACAAAGCGTTCGTCTATATCAAAAACATAGATCAAATTATTCCGAAAGTTTTTATCAGGAAACAATTCTTTAAGCAATAAACCAAGTGCGATACTTATTAAATCATCATCACCAACACATAAAATCCTTTTTCCAATCAAGCATTGTCTTTCAAAGCATAGCATAGCCCTCCGAAAGGCTGTCTCTATGGTTGCCTTTGCCTGATCTATCGTAACATCCACCCTCGGCCTTAGTTGAAAGATTGCAACATATTGATTACTTAATTTTTGGATTAGCTGCTCTCTATTATCTTTATTATGTTTTAAATCATAAAATAACTCATTATTCAGTCCATCATATTCTAACACTTCTTCTACATAGCTTCGTCCTATATCTGTTAACTTAATTCCATTATTTTGCTCCAGAATATTTAAATGAATAAATTCTTTTTTAACAGCAGTCATAACAGGGATCGGCAAAAAAACCTTCTTCGCTAATTCTTTTGTTGACATATTTATATCAAAATATAAGCTGGATAATATCTTTAATAATACGTTTGTTCCTTCTTTGAGTTGTACCCTTTCGTTTACAATTTCAATATAATTGTTCATAAATCTCTCTTTCAATCGTACTAGAATTTGCATGATTAACAGATCAAACGTCTAACATACTGTCTAATCTTTCACTACTGAGTATATCATCCCTATCAGAAAAGTGTTTCTCCTAGATCTTTCAGAATAAAAAAGGCGCCATGAGACATACTCATGACACCTTTTTCATATTATTCATTTTTTATGCTTGCAATAATTTTATAAATTGTTTTACCTGATAAATAATATGTTTTTTCTAACTCCTGTATAGATACTCCGTTCTTGTATTTGGAGTAAATTTCGAGGTTTCGCGATGCAAGATTTTGCTTTATCTTTGTAGTATCCCCCCATTGTTTTCTATTACAGTCCTTACGAGGTATGTATAAATATTCTCCGTCAACATAATTCTGAATTGCTTTCAGCAAATTTTCAGGTAATAAGTCTATTGCACATTTATAAGCCATTGTGCTCCTCCTAATCCTTTTAGTTTAGGATTGAGCAAAGGCTATTCACTTTTCAGCTTATTATGTAATAGCCTTTGCTATTCACAACAAACCGAGGACAATAAGTACATAAAACATTCTCCTTATATTTATGATTTTTTAGTTATTGTGAAACAATATAGTTTTATCCATTGTATACACAGCAATTACAATGACTGAGTTTATCAATCAACTAATGTTTCTTGCTTAATTTTACCATCGTAGTATATCCCTGTCAATAAATAACCCCTAGCTATACATTATTCGCTTATACCAAATCATTTTTTATATGGTTATAGTATATTAATTTTCCCTTTTTATTAATAGGTCACTAAAAAAATAGCTATAAATGAAAAAAGAATGCCAATATTTGAGCAGAAAATGAATGATAATATTGTTATAATAATATTATTATTATGAATTTATTGGAGGAAATTGAATGGATAATAGCGCGAAACCCAACCAACCTTTAGTTACCCATATTTTTACTGCAGACCCGTCAGCTCACGTCTTTGAAGGTAAGCTTTATATTTATCCTTCCCATGATTTGGCTCATAATGGACCAGACAATGATAACGGAGATCAATATTTGATGGAGGATTATCATGTTTTATCCATGGAGGATGTAGACTCTCCCTGTATAGACAACGGAGAAGCACTCCATATGAAAGATGTTCCCTGGGTAAGCAAGCAAATGTGGGCACCTGATGCAGCCTATAAGAATGGCATTTATTATTTGTACTTCCCTGCAAGGGATAAAGAAGGCAACTTCCGAATTGGAGTAGCAACCAGTAGCCATCCTGCCGGCCCGTTTAAAGCCGAAGCAGATTATATTCCTGGAAGCTTTAGCGTCGATCCAGCAGTATTTACTGACGATGACGGAAAAACCTATATGTATTTTGGTGGTCTTTGGGGCGGTCAGTTAGAAAAATGGCAAACCGGCAATTTTATTCCCGATGAAGAAGGTCCATCCGGTGATGAACCGGCCTTAGGTCCCATGATATCAGAGTTAAGTGATGATCTTTTGACTTTTAAGACTAATCCGCAAGCAATCACGATACTTGATGAAAATGGGAAGCCTTTAACTGCTGGTGACGAGGACAGAAGATATTTCGAAGGCCCGTGGATGCATAAGTATAATGGCAATTACTATTTGTCCTATTCGACCGGCAGCACTCATTATCTGGTTTATGCAATCAGTAATAATCCAAAAGGTCCTTTCACCTATCAAGGCAGAATTTTAGAGCCTGTAATTGGATGGACTACACATCACTCCATCGTACAATTTAAGGATAAATGGTACCTTTTCTATCATGACAGTTCATTATCCGGTGGTGTTAATCATAAGCGTTGTGTAAAATTCACCGAGTTAAAGTATAATGAGGATGGAACAATTCAAACAATAAAGCCCTATGTGGATTAATACGTTCCAATGAAAAATAAAGCCCTTATCTCTGACTATGTAAGTATAGTCGGATAAGGGCTTTCCTTATTATTCTTGTAAAATACAAATATTATAAATTTAATGAATAAAGTCTATCGTAACAGCGGACAAATCTTGTCTACTATTTCCAGCTGTTTTTTCGCATGATCAGAATCAGTGGCAGTCAAGTTAATAACCGCACGTCTTCCTGCCAGCTTAGGAAGAGCTTCCTTCAGTCTATTCTCAGGAATATTTACTAGAAGAGGCGTATCCCCTACAGCCTCCAGTACTGCACTTAGCTCATCAAGAAGTGTTGGCTGAGCGGGATCATCTACCGGTACAAATACTAGCATTCCCTTAATGTTACACATTTCTTTAAACATCCGTCTACCCAACATATGCGAATGTACTACAAAACCGTTTGTTTCCTCCGCAAGCCGATTCAAATACGGCTTTTCGAATTCTTCAAACAAACCCGGTCCTACCAAACAAGCCGCATCTAAGGAAATATGTCCGATACAGCTTTCAGGAATCCAGAAATTCCCCATGGGTGCGATATGTCCCCCTTCAATTTTACTACAATTCTGCTTTTGCAATTGAAACATAGCAAGAATTGATTCATAACAGATCTCCATAACCTTATGTATATTGTCCGGGTCATCATATAATTCCGTAAATAATTCATTCCCCATAACTCCATTTGCCATATCAAGCGGCCCATTTCCTCCGCGAAGCGATGCAACCAATACGCCTTCTCCATGATCGCGGCAAAAAGCCAGGCCTTTGGCCAGCTTTTGCACCCACTTGCCGTTAATATCATATTTTAATTTATTCCATTCACTGGCACTTGATATAATATGCTCTGCGTAGCTTGTGCCTCCCCCGAACTGCACTTTCCCACCAAAGAACGAATGGTGAATACTAATCCCGAAATATGGATGATAATATGGTATACAATCGTCCTCCAGCTTCATTTTAATTCTTTTTCTGGACTTAAATTTTCCGTTTTCCACCCGGCTTTCTACATATTCATCAAAGTCTCGGTCCCAATCCACATCATTAAAACTTATTTCTGATTTCAAATTATTACATTCTAAAGGAACCTCTATTTTCACAAGATAATTCCTCTTTCCTTCGTAAAATTCTTTATGACGCTGCACTGCACTTATAATAGAAGGGTCAAAAGCTTCATTGTCATTCGTATACATAGATATTTATCCTCTCTTCTCACTAAATTCTATTTCAATACGATTATATCTCAATATTTACACATATACCTTGCATAAATTGTTTGATATATAGTAAATCTTGTTTTAATATATATGAAAAGGCTGCGACATGTTATAAGCTTAAGCTTCTGTTTTACAAAATCGAGTGACTTGGTCGGATAAATATTAATACTGATAATATTAATTGTGAGATTTTATTAATATATGGCTTAATTCAGGAGGAATAGAGATGGAGAAGGTTATATCAACCTACGGCACAGTTGACAATGATATAAATTTTACTCATAGTATACGTTATAAACCTGCAGAAGCTCCGATTCACATTCATGACTTTTATGAGTTATATTATTTTATTTCCGGCGATGTCACGATATATATTGAAGGACAAGCCTACAATGTAGAGAAGAACGATATCATAATAATGAACAGCCGTGAGCTTCACCGACCAGTTTTTAACTCCGAACAAGTTTATGAAAGAATCGTTATTATATTTTATCCTGAATTTATTTCAAAATTTGCAGATAGTAGTTATACTCCATTAACCTGCTTTGAGAATAAAAAACTTGGCTTTCATAACCGACTAGAAGCTAAAACCGTGATAAAATTGGGTCTGGACAAATACTTGAATTCCATTGAAGAATATGTAAGAAGTAATACTCCTGAAAGAAGTCTAATGATAAATACAACATTTATTCAATTATTGATTTCACTCAATAACGCTTTTCTATGCGGACATAGTACACCGGAGCAAAATGCTACCTGTGATCAACGGATCTCTTTAATTCTTAATTATATAAACACACATTTGTCTGAGAAAATTACATTAGAGCAATTAGAGAAAAATTTATTTATTAATCGATTTTACATGTGCCATATCTTCAAGAGGAACACAGGATTTACCATCTTTGAGTATATAACTTATAAGAGAATCATGTTGGCTAAGGATTTATTAGCAACAGGCACAAATGTCATGGAAGCCTGCAGCTTAGTTGGATTTTCAGATTATTCAAACTTTTATAAGACCTTCAAGAAACTGCTTGGGAAACCTCCCAAAAGTTTTTTGACATCAAAAGCCTCTATATGATATATTAGTATATATAACCAAGCAACTAAAATATCAGTAAGATGAAATGGGGATTTTGTATGATCAAAAAAACAGTTGTGGTCGCTTTAGGAAGAAATGCCTTCGGATCAAGCTTTCCGGAGCAAAAAAAAGCAATTATCAATGCGGCATATGCAATCGCCGATTTGGTAGAGGATAAATACAAGGTCGTTATTACACATAGTAATGGCCCCCAGATAGGTATGCTGCACAGAGCAATGACAGAATTCAATCGTTTATATGACGCTTATACTGTTGCACCGATGTCGGTTTGCGGCGCATTGAGTCAGGGATATATCGGTTACGATTTACAGAATGCGATACGTACTGTGCTTTTGGAACGCGGAATTTTCAAACCAGTATCAACTATCATCACGCAGGTTCGTGTAGACACCTTTGATCCTGCTTTCCAGCATCCAACCAAGGTTATTGGACGAGTTATGACGAAAGAAGAGGCTGAGGAAGAAATCCGTAAGGGTAATTATGTTACGGAAGAGGACGGTGGCTACCGACGAATCGTTGCAACTCCGAAGCCAATCGATATCTACGAAATAGATGCGATCAAAGCTCTCGTTGATGCAGACCAGCTTGTTATCGCCTGCGGTGGAGGTGGAATACCGGTTTTGGAGCAGGGAACCGTTCTAAAAGGGGCTAGCGCAGTAATCGAAAAGGATTTAGCAAGTGAAAAGCTTGCCGATATGCTGGATGCTGATATCTTATTATTTTTGACAGGAGTGAATAAGGTTGCTTTAAATTTTGGAACTGAAAATGAGCAAGCTCTAAACACATTAACCGTAGCTGATGCAGAAAAATACAGTGCCGAAGGACAATTTCCAATCACCTCCATGCTTCCGAAGATTGAAGCAAGTGTTAATTTTGTTACCAAGAAGGAAGGCCGTAAAGCCATCATTGGACACTTAAACAATGCACGCGATTGCTTATTGGGATTAAGCGGTACCGTCATAACTAATGACTAAATCTCAAATCTCACCTAAATAATTAACAAAGGGTATGCCAATACTTCATTGGGATACCCTTTACTAATATAATACCCATGGGGGTAACAAAACTATGATACAAAGAAATCAAAAGAAATACAGCATTGGCGAGGTGTCGAAAATCAGTGGGCTTAGTATCCCGACCTTAAGATTCTATGATGAAAAGAAATTGCTTGTACCTACATTAAGGGATCACAATTCACGTTATCGCTATTATTCTGAAGACCAGATACTGGTAGCACTGTCCATTCGCGAACTACGGTTAAGGGATGTCTCGCCTAAAGAAATGACTGAAATTTTGCATATGCCCTCTCTGAAAACACTTAATAATATTTTAATTCAAAAACAGGAAAGTATTGATCGCCAAATTGCAGAATTGGAAAAATCGAAACAATTAGTTGAAACCACTCGGCAAATCTTATCAAAAGTTTTAATGAGTAAAGAAGAAATCGATTCAAGTGACAAAATTTTTGTATCAGAATTCCCATTATATAATTGCTTGTATTCGGATAGTAATTCAAGGATTTCCGTTAATGAGATCTTTTGGGATCGTTTTTCTGAACTATATAAACTAATTGATAAATATGGCTGCCGGCAAACCGCTCCTATCATGGCTGTGTTTCATGAACATTATACTCATCAGTTTTTCTTTGATAATGGTCACTTAGAGGTGTTAGTTCCGATTAAGGAATATGATGAAAAAAATCCCTCAATGAAACAGTTCGGCGGTTTTTTAACGGCCGGGATTATAGCAACAGGTCATTATAAACAAATGCTGCCGAAGTATACAAAGCTTATTCATTGGATTGATGATAATCATTATGAAATAACGGGTAATCCTATTGAAGTATACACAGTAGAATTTACACATGTAACCAATAGCGAGGACTATGTCACAGAAATTCGTTTTCCGGTTCGTAAAACTGACACTTAGTTTGAAGACAAACGGCTTATTCTGCTTTTTGTTATTCATTTAACAAGAAGTATTGACTCTCCACCGCTTTAGAGTTATATGATAAATTTGCAAGAAGTTTTCATATAAGTGAGGGTTAATCGGTGAATGTCAGTAAAATAATTATGATTATCATGGCACTCTTTTTATCCTGGAGTGTAATTGACAAGCTAGTTTTCAACAATCGTTACGGCTACGGAGATCAATTTGATGAAGGACTAAATGCCATGGGCCCACTTGCTGCTGCTATGGTTGGCTTTATGTGCCTTGCTCCTGTATTAGGACGAACTCTGACACCTATTGTAACACCGGTGTTTAAATTGTTCCAGGCAGATCCGGCTATGTTAGCAGGTACACTGTTAGCTATGGACATGGGTGGTTATCCCTTAGCAAGAGCCATGACGCAAAGCGATCAGCTGGCGGCTTTCTCAGGAGGTATTTATGCGGCTGTTATGGGGTCGACTATTACCTTTACTATCCCAATCTCATTGGGCTTGCTAAATAAAAAGGATTATCCTCACCTGGCAAAGGGAATCATGGCCGGTGTTATTGCCGCACCGTTTGCCTGTTTTGCAGGCGGCTTATGGATGGGAATCACTCCTGCCATCTTAATCAGTAATCTTTCTTTTGCTCTTCTATTGGCTATTTTACTTTCACTAGGGCTATGGCTTATCCCCAACGGAATGCTAAAGGGCTTTCAAGCTTTTTCTAAAATTATTACTTTTGTAATGTACGCTTCCCTCGCGAGTGCTATCATCGAGACGCTTACCGGATTAGTTATTATCAAAGGCATGGCACCGATTGGACCACAGTTTGAAATTGTGGGAATAATCGGTATTACCTTAGCGGGTGCATATCCTTTTGTTAAATTTATTACTACCGTTTTTGCCAGACCAATGAAGTGTTTTGGAAAATTGCTGGGTGTGAATGAGATCGCCATCGGCGGAATGGTCGGATCCTTGGCAAATAGTCTCTTACTCCTTACAAAGGTGAAGGAAATGGATGACAAAGGAAAGGTACTAGCGATTGCGTTTATGGTTCCGGCAGCATTTACTTTTGGTGATCATCTTGCTTACATTTCTGTTAATATTCCTAACTATCTATTACCAATGATTGCTACTAAACTTATTGGAGGAGTCTTTTCCGTATCGATTGCTACGATACTCATAAGATTTCGCTCTGATTTTGTTTCTTAAAAACACTTAAAATATAAGATGAAAGAAGGAGATTTTTCATGAAAAAGTTAAGCGGTAAAACAGCATTGATTACGGGGGCGGCAATGGGACTTGGTGCAGGTATTGCAAAGGTTTATGCAAGCTATGGTGCGAACTTAGTACTTGCTGATATCAGCCCGCAAATAGAAGAAGTTGCGAAGGAGCTTCGTGCAGAGTATGGGATAGAAGTCATTGCACAAAAAGTAGATGTAACTGATATCAATTCCTGTAAAGGTGCAGTACAAAAAGGAATTGAAAAATTCGGAAGGTTCGATATCCTATGCGCGATCGCGGGTGTATGCAAGCTTGGTGACTTTCTAGAAATGAGCGAAGCTGATCTCGATTTTCATATTAACGTAAATATAAAGGGTGTTTGGAATACAACAAAAGCGATTTTGCCTTATTTGTTAGAAAATAAAGGCGGTAATATCGTAGTAATGTCTTCTGTTACGGGTGATTTGGTTGCAGACCCCGGAGAAGTTGCCTATGCATTAACCAAATCAGCTTTAATCGGCTTCACCAAGGCTTTAGCCGTAGAATACGCTGGCAGAAATATTCGTGTGAATGCAATTCAGCTGGGCTATGCGCGTACACCGATGGCGGAAAGAATTGCAATGCAATCAAATCCTGCAGATCCAGAAGCCGTACTGACAGAAATGTCAAAAGCAATTCCTATGCGCCGTCTGGGCATGCCAACGGAAGTAGGTGAACTCGCTGCATTTTTAGGCAGTAATGAATCCAGTTATATCACTGGTTCCCAGTTTGTCATTGACGGAGGCAGCACCCTGCCCGAGTCTGTTTCTGTTGGTGTATAATCAAATAGAATAATCTTATTAAAAAACAGCACGTATCTACTCAATATTTAAGTAGATATGTGCTGCTATTAATTTCTGTTGCGTAAGTATTATTTATTTTTGTCATGTATAAAAGGACTTATGTCTGTCAAAGCCCTTTTCCTGTCTTCTATCACAATAGTACAGACATATCAAATATTAGATTAACTACATAAATCCTTGTTTACTCTTTTATATACGAACAACAATAATCAGCAACTTCTTTCGCAGCAACTTTAAATTTACTATTTGCGGGAATTTCAAAGGTTTGTCCGGTCTCAAATGTAATCCAATCCTTACTGCCTTGATACTGCACCTCGAGCTTTCCTGCAAGTACTTCCATCTGCTCTTTATCCGCAGTACCAAATTCATATTCTCCCGGCAGAATTATCCCCAAAGTTTTTCTGGTTCCGTCTGTAAAGTAAACCGTACGGCTTGTTACCTTTCCATCAAAGTACACATTGGCCTTTTTCTCTACAGAAACATTATCAAATATGCTCATTTTACTCTCTCCTTCTATTGGTTATTCTAGTAAACACACTTAAATACTTTACTGCAGGAAAAAGATCCAGTCAATACAACTATTCATTATTTATGACTTATTGCCTCTGTAAGTCACATTATGTTTTTGCCCTTTACTATCATAGGTAATCCATTCTCCTATTGGTTCACCCTTATCAAAATACCCGGAACGTTTTATTGTCCCATCTTGACGATACCACTCCCAATAACCTTCCGGGTTACCCTCGATAATTTTACCCCGTGACCACATTGTTTTACCATTGGCATGATATTTGATTGTGTAACCATCAATCACTTCCATTTTCTTCTCTTTCACACCATTCGGGTGTATTAAGTCACATTTTTTGTTTGTCATCTAAGATGTCCTCCCACAAGCTTCATTGATATAACGTTTAAATCTAATATTATGTTATCTTTTTTGTTAATTAGTACTCTCTAACCACCTATTATTGCATTGAAGCCATTAATGGATAAAAATAATCAGATTCATGCGTCTCATAGAGATTAAACCAGGCATCTAATGTCTCTGGTGAAAAAACATCCATCGCTTGCAAGACATATTTGGCAAATTGTAATGAAGCTACCCCTGAAGCAGTAATTAGTTTTCCATCCATTACAACCAGTTCATTTATATAATTCTCTTCCCCTTTATAGTTAGGGCAACTCATTTTCAGGTAATTCAAATCGTTGCTTGTATGCAATCTGAAATCCAACAGGCCATTCTGAGCAAGTCTTATCGTAGCTCCGCATATTGCTGCAACAATAATATTCTTCTTGATACACTGTTCAACCAATTTAACTATTGGTTCATGGATTTTATCCATCCAGGTATCACCACCCGTTAAAATAAGTACATCTTTTTCTTGCAGACTACAGTCCGCTACTGTAATATCAGGTATTATTTTCAAACCTCCCATTGTCGTAACAGGCGTTTTTTCAACTCCTAATGTAACTACTTTTGACGGAGACAACCCTTTTTTAAAAAATCTTCCTGAATTAAGCTCCACCGTTAAATAGCCTATTTCAAAATCAGTCATCGTATCAAACACATAAAGATATACCGTACCATTCATTTTAATTTCCTCCTACGTTATTAAATATATATTAATCATATTTTTTCCTATTCCTGCGCAGCTTAATTGGCTCGCTTGCGAGACAATGCGCATCTCAAGGATTAATATTTATCTTAATAATAATTCAGCTTCACTGACAACTGCTGTCAGTGAAGCTATCATATTTGATAATATTCAATTAATTCCTTGGCAACAGATACCAGCTTGTGCTTCAAGCTTTGTGGCTCTATTACTTGAATAGCCTTTCCGTAAGAAAAAAGAAAATATGGTATATATACATGCAATGCTATTTCATCTACTAAAAAAACTGCCTGATTAAAAGTTCTCTCCTTTAGATAATGTCCTAAATACCAATGTATACATAAATCATCCAATGCCTCTTCTCTTCCCTTGATAATCAATGAAATCATGTTATTTTTATTGGTAAGATTGGGTAAAAGATTTTGTAAAAAATAGCTTCTGGCAGAGAAGGCTTCTGGACGCTTAAACATCCTATTCGTTTGCTTTATCTGAATTATCCGCTCAACCCGAAAACTACGAATTGCATTTCGTAAATGGCAGAGTCCAATTGTATACCATTTATTGTTCCAATTTATAACTCCATATGGGTCAATTACTCTGATCCTGGCTTGCTCCTCCTCCTTTGAACGATAATTTATTTCAACTGAATATTCTTTGGCTACAGCCTGCTCTAACTCTTGTAATACCTCCATCGCAGTAGGAGCAATCCCTCTATTAATCACTTCAAAACCAATCAAATGGCAATCTAAAAAACTTTCCTGCTCTTGATTCGAATACAATTTTAGTTTATTAGTTGCTTTGTTTAAAGCCTGACTAAATGGATATCCTGCCTCATTCGCAAATACCGCAGCATGAAGAAGCGCTTTTTGTTCTTCCATATCAAAAATCAAAGGTGACTGGATAAAATTATTTAATAAGCTATATCCACCATTTTGTCCTGCTTCAGATATAATTGGTACGCCACTGGCGCATAGAGAATCTATATATCGGTAAACGGTTCGAATATTAAGCTCCAATTTTTCAGATATCTGCTTTGCAGTTATTTTTCTTCCCGAACTAAGCAACCATAAGATCGCCAGCATATTATCATTTTTTGCCATATAAGTATGCCCTCAGTTCCTACCTTTCTTCCCGTGATCTCTACTGCAAAACAACAATTAATTCACACTCAGCTTTTCTATTGCCTGATTCTGATCGGGTAGAAAAAATATGTCTTTTCCTTTGTTGCATTCATAAATAAAATCCTTCAAGCTCTGACTAGTATAGATAGAGAAATCTCCGATAATGGCAATCCTCACATCATAGGTGACAAATTTTTGTAATATTTCTCCTGCAAGCTTTGTGCTTAAATGAAAAAAATCCTCACAGATAGCAGCTTTATTCATAATTATTCTATTATAACCAGTCTCATATTGCACTGTCATCATAAAGTCCAAAGCTGATTGAACATCTGATATTAATATCTCGCTACTCTGAACAATGGCAATTCCTTTGTCGTTCTCTTTGATTGTATTTACTTTCATGAAAATCCTCTTCTTATATAGTGTATTTTTTATAATGTATTTTTACATTATAACATAAAATAGATACCATATGAAGCATCAAAGATTAATTATGAGCTTCGCATTTGATTTTTCTGTATGTCAGCTTTGGACATGCAAAATTTTTGAGAAACATTTGATATTATAATCATCTTGCACTTACCTATAATCATTTGGAGTACCAAAGTTCTCATACCGGTTATACTCTGGGTATTTTGAGTCAAAATATATCCATATTGGTACATTGTCTAAATCAGGATAAGTAGCAAATAATCTATTATCTCCATATCTAATGGCTTCTAGAGCTAATGGAAGTTCACGCATAAAAATAGTATTACGCATAGCAGATACCGCACGACCAGTCTGACCATCCACATAAACATATCCATATAGATATAAAGCTTCATTATTGGTTCTCCACTCTGCAAGCACCTCATCTCTCATTGTATCATCGACCTTGTCATATGCAAACTGCAATCCTATTGTTAGAAAAAGATCTGCTGTGATATCTGAATGGGTTAATGTATACTTACGTCCTTTTATCGGCTCAGTCGCTGTAACTCCATTTCTGAATTCAACATAAAGCTGATCTGGATTAAGTCTTTCCAACCTATCACTTCCCTCTTATAGATTACCTATCATAAGTATATATTATTATTATTTTCACATAATAGAACGCTGCTATAGGATAATTATACAAAAGTTATAATGGTCATTCTCTTCTTGCCTTGGTCAAATAGATTGCAAGCATTGTTACTATAAGTTCAGTAAATACAAATGCTAGCCATACTCCTGTCATATTTAAGATTTTACTAAATACAATTACCAGGGGAACAATAATCACAAGCCCTCTTGTAATTGTAACAACAAAAGCAGCTCTCGCATTTTCTGTTGTACTAAAAAACATGGCAGTTACTATATTAACCCCGACAAAGAAAATTCCGACAAAGTATATTTTTAAACCAACTTCTGCAATTTGGGCAATAATAATATTATTCTCACTGTTAAATAAGCGAATAATGCCGTCAGAATAGAAAAGAATACACATATATATTATGAGTGCAATTAAAATAGATGTTACAAAAGCATATTTACGTATTCTTCTTACCAAATCATATTTTCTCAATCCGTAATACTTACTAGTAAGGGGCTGTATTCCCTGAGCTAACCCTGTAAATATAGCTATTCCTACAAGAGCCAAATTGGCAACTATTCCATAAGCTGCTACCCCTAAGTTTCCCTCAATTTTTAAAATAACCAAATTAAATGTAATCAGAACCACTGCCGACGAAGCTTCAATAATAAAGGCAGATAACCCTAAGCTAAATATATCTGGAATAAGCTCCCATCGAAATTTATTTTTCAAGAAAGTTAATGCGTCTTTCTGATTAACATAATGAAATAATATTATACAAATACTGATTATCGGTGCAAGACTTGTTGCGATAGCCGCCCCAAACATCCCCATTTTTAAAGGGAACATAAAGACATAGTCTAAAATAACATTTGAAAAGCTTCCAACTAGCATAGCAAGCATTGACAATTTTGGATTGTTATCGTTTCGAACAAAAGCAAGCGCAATATTATTTAAGATAAAAAATGGTGCAAATGTTAGGATGGTACTCAAATAAGTTGTCGTTAAGGATAAGGTTACTCTATCTGCTCCCAGAGCTAGTGCTAAATACTTTGCTCCGAATAAACCAATTACAGTAAAAATAACTCCTATTATAAGGCCTATCTTAATAGCTGATGAGAACACTATGCCGGCTTTTTTATCTTTTGCCTGTGATTTTAATATACTGAATCTAGTGGCTCCTCCGATTCCAATCATCAGACCAATTCCATGAATTACGCTATAAATGGAGATAGAAAGATTTAATGCAGTAATCCCAGTTGAACCTAGTGCCTTTGATACAAAATATGTATCAGCTAGAATATAACAAGAAAGACCAATCATACCAAGAATATTCAGACTTACATATTTTGCAAAACAACTTAATAAGGATTTTTCCATTCAATAGCTCTCCTTTCTTATCAAAAAAAGTGTTCTGAGAACATTCCTTCGAAGACCTAACGGAATGTTTCAGAACACCTAATAATCTTTACCCGGTGGCAAAGAACGGTTCGTTTTATTCATACTCAATGCATTATATTGTATTCTCAACTAGTTGTCAATCACCAAGAATAAAGTCGTCATGAACTAATTATGCCAATTGCTCTATAACAGCAATCGTAAAACATATCAACTCTCTGTATTTTGAAGCCTCTACTTCCAGAAAAGTCTGTTGCTTTGTTAATTTTCAAACATCGGTTCAATAAATTCTCTAATCAGTTTTAATCTATCGTTTGCTTGTGGTATAAATTGAGAAGCAATCGAAACAACCATTTTTTTCTTCACATTGACATAAATTACATTCCCGCCATCTCCTAAAGCTGCATAGATCTGTTCTTTATCATCGATAATCCACCACAAATAACCATAGGGCAGGTTACCCCACTTCGTGCAGCGGCTATGCTCCTTTGTACTCTCTTCTACCCACCAGGAAGGTACAATCTGTTTACCTCTCCACATTCCGCAATCCAAGTACAATTGACCTATTTTTGCCATATCCATAGGAGTCAAGGTCAGGCCCCAGCCAGCTGTATTTATCCCCTGTGGGTCGGCAACCCAACCGCTCCTGCTTTTATCATTAAAGAACGCAATATGTTCTTCTTTACTGTGTAACACCACATTGTGTTCGACATGAATTTCCAGTGGTTTGAATAAATTTTCTGTTGCAAAATTAAATACCGATTGCCCTGTTGCTTTTACGAGAATGCCAGATAGAATTTGTGTTCCTATAAAAGCAGAATACACAAATTCTCCTATCTTGCCGTTCCCTCCTAATAAATCGAGCGCTGCTTTAATCCAGTTCTCGCTTGCAAAAAAATTCTCGTAAGGCTCTTCCTTATATTTATACGGAGCTGTCATAGTGAGCATGTCCTTAATCGTGACATTTTGTATCATTTTTTCATCTTTATTAACTGTGTAATCCGGGAAATAATCAAGCACCTTCTGATCTATACCTTTGATATGTCCTTTCTCTAAGGCAATACCAAGTAGTGCAGAAAAAATACTTTTTGTTACCGATGCTACATGAACGGGGTTAGCAGCATTATATTCATTAAAGTAGTTTTCATATAATGTTTTACCGTTTTTTAATACAATTATTCCTGCAGTGTTGTTATAGCTACTGTTTATTAGCTCTTCTAACCTAATCTTATTTTTTTGATTCATAGACTTCCCTTCCTTATCCTATTCATAATAACCTCCATCTGCCGCTTAAGTGGCATTTTTCATTTACAGCATGTTAGAAATGAATGGGCTCAATGGGAACGTAGATATCAACCTTATGGATAGAACTCTCCTTGGTATACAAATCGTTGCGATACACTTCAAAGGGGTAGTAATTCCTTGGAACATAACCACTACCAGTGATCCACTCCTGATACATGTAATTCCAGGCATCAGCGTACTGTTCCTGTTTAATCTGAAAATGTCCGACCGCATACAGACCGCCTTCCAATTTCATCCTACCAAGAATTCCGTCTTCTTGAATCAGAATGTTATTAGGCACCGTCAGACATAGACTGGTGCGGAACTGGCTTTCCTCTGCGAATTCGGGATTGTCATGATACATAGCAAGCACCCAGTTCTGACCCTCCACAAGAAAGTGCTGTTTCCTTGCGTGAGCAAATAGCGTCTGAATCAGACCCATATACTCTATCGCTAATGTCTCATAGGTACCTGTATGTCTTACATAAGCGACTTGTTTCTCATTAAGATTTTCAATGGTAATCTTCCCGGTAACAGGAAACAAATTGACCACCCGTTCTTTCTTTGCTGTGCTTTTATTGTACTCAGACAGCAAAAATAAATCTTTGCAATTCTTGCTATATCCCTTTCGATATTCTCTTGGACTGACGCCATAGTAATTCTTAAATGTCCGGGAAAATACAGCCGAATCCGAAAGTCCAAGTTCATAGGCAATATCCGTCATGTTTTTATCGACCCGGTGTGCGAGTAAAAATAGTGCCTTTTCCATTCTAATCCGGTTTACATAATGAGCTAACGGTTCATGTAACATGCCCTGAAATATCCGGCTGAAATGGAATTTAGAAAACCCGGCTGCATCCGAAAGCTCCTCGATTGACAGAGATTGGCCTATATGATTTTCAATATAATCCTGCACCTTATGAATTCTTCGTATGTACTCTTCCTGACATTTCTGATCTGGCATATAATTCACTCCTGTTCTTATTCATTTTAGTATAAATGATACTTTTTGATATGCAAAAGCTTAGCCTAATCGTTCTTGTAAGATGATATCTTTATTTAAAATTTTACGCAAGACTGTTTTTAACCAAAATAAAAATAAGCTTACATACCCTTATATGCAAGCTTATCCTAATAAATCAGACTATTTTAGTTGAAATTAAATTTTTAGAGAACCTCGAAACCCTCTGGCAGCATAGTAGGATTCTGCTCCATTATGGTACGCAAATACAGTATCGTAGCGTCTGTCACAAAAGATAGCCCCACCAAGTTTTCTAATATGATCCGGTGTTTTCACCCAGCTTGATGTTTTTGTATCAAAATTTCCAAGTCTCTGAAGCTCCCGGTATTGTTCCTCTGTTAAAATCTCAATGCCCATGTCATTCGCCATATCAATAGCATTGTTTGCTGGCTTGTTCTCTTTCCTAGACTCTAGTGCTTCACGGTCATAGCAAACACTTCTGCGACCTTTAGGACTTTCCGATGAACAATCATAAATAAGGTATTCCTCTGTATTTTTATCATAGCCAACAACATCCGGTTCTCCTCCGGTTATTTCCATCTCATTGAAGGACCAAAGTTTTTCAAGATTAGCTTCAAGCTTAGCCTGTACTTTCGCCCATTCAATCCCTTCATGGCGGCTCATATTTTTCTCAAAACGGGCTTTCAGTGTTTTTAGTAATTCCTCACGTAGTTCTGGTAACAACTCCCTATTTTTACTGTTTGTATTTCTCTGCGTCATGATAGTTTCTCCTTTATTATCTAGAGATACATCCAAAGGCTTCAAATCCTTCCATGTATTTCGTTGGTGTGAATTCAATTATCTCATAATCAACTACACCATTTATTATGAACGGATCTTCATTTATTATTAATCTGACTTCCTCAAGATTGTTGCAATTGCACAAAATAACCCCGCCTATTCTAGGAATTCGTCTTCCTGAGCAGATGAATTTTTTCAAAGAGTAATACTTATCCAAAAATTTACCATGTTCCACATGAATTTTATCAATTTGCTCGATAGGAGCAGTATAATTTAGAAGTAATAAATACATATTTTTCATCTCACTTAATTTAGAGTTTGGTGCTCTTTTTTCTCTTTTTCTATATAACGATTAATCCCATCTTCTATGCTTTTCATAAAAATAGGGAAGGTTACTTCCATAAAATTCGTTGCATATTCATTTCCTTCGTCTGTAAGGCCTGTGATATTATAATTTACTAGTATTGAGGATGCATTTTGGGAATCCTCTTTTACTTCCATTTTCCACTTTATTATCGCTTTATTTTCGACATGCTTAATATATTCAATTGTTGTATTATTAAAATTATAATGACTACAGATCCAGATTGCTTTCCCTTCCGGTTGCTTATTGGTTTCAAAAACACAGCCCTCCTCAGCAATACCTGATTCAGTATAAATGATATTACATATCTTATCCCACCCTTCTATCCAATCTGCTTCTTTAGCAGGACAAAGTAACAGAAATACTGTCTTAGCATCTGCATTAAGTTTAATTTTATGGGTCTTGATTATTCTTTTAGCTTTATTGTTGTTTTTCATGACTACCTCCAAAAATTGTTTATATTATATTTATAAGAAGTATGATAAACTATAAAGCTATAGTCAGGTCAACCTTTTTCATATACGATTTTTAATATAAACAATTTAAAAATCAGAGGTGACAGCTTCTTTTAGGTCTAAGTATGCTAATTCTAGAAATAGTCTAGCCTGATTTTATGAAATGGCCTTATTCCTAGGACGGTGCCTTAAAATATAGAAGGTTTATTACATAGATTACTAACGTATAGCGTGTGACTATTAATTCATAAAGAGACCATTTGCCGCCATCGGTACTTAAGTTGTGGCAGATATAATGTACAAGGAATATGACAAAAGTAATGATAGCGCAAGGTATGGCTTTCATCCCAAATATAAAGATAAGAGGATATTTCGGATCAAGCTGGATGAGGATAGAAGAATTTTCTTCCGGTGGGAAGACAATCTAAGAAGTTCAAGAGATTATATAAAAAGAGAACGAGCGTAGAGAGAGTAAACGGAAGACTCGACCGGGATTATGGTTTTAAGAATCATACCATCCGAGGGAAAGAAAAGATGGAAATGTTCATCGGAGTAACATTTTTTGTCGGATTAACAATGGCGAAATCTAAGATGTGCAATTCTTAGATGTCTGAGGGAGCGGTAAAATCAGACGTGCGGAATCGCACGAGCGCAAACTGTCTGACGAAAGGAATATAGTGGGAAGCTACTGTGTAGGTTTCCCCTATATTCCTTGAGGAGTTTTTGCGCGGTCTGATTGCTTCAAGCGGACGAAGACACCTTAAAAGTGCTAGTAAACTGGAACCGGCTCTTCAAAAGGGCATCCCACTACCTGGAGTCCTGTAAACAACCGTGCATAGAATGATACATCGAAAAACATTCTGATAAACTAACGTCTTAACATGTATGTAATCCAATTGCTATTTATGCCTCAGTAAATTCATCAGCATCTTCGTAAATTTTATCTTTTGAACCAGTTATTTTAATAATACTACCTGCAACAATACCTCCTACCAGAGCAAGGCCTACTGTAAAGAGGATTCCGATGATTTGTGCTTTTGCAGCATCTGGAACCACAAATATAGCGATGATTCCACCTAGTAAACCGGGCATACCATGTAAGTTATGTACACCACAGGTATCTACTATTTTTAGATATTTTTTTAGTAAAGGCTGAATGATAACATAGCCTATCACACAAATTCCTCCGGCAAAAATACCTATTAAAAATGCAGTAGGGGCACTAACCAAATTGCAGGTTGCGCCAATTGCAACTCCACCGGCAAGACTGGCATTTGCGATATCAGCAATAGATGGTTTACCTTTTCTAAATACAGTACTTAACAAATAAGTAATAACCGTTGCACCACATAGAGCTAAAACTGTATTTACAACAGTTTTCTCAAAATCCGCCTCCGGTACTATGGCGCTACAGAAGCTAGGCCAGAAAATCCAAAGAATCATTGAGCCCAACATAGAAAATCGATCAGATGTTTCATCACTTTCGATCGCCTTGTCTCTTTGATTCTTCTTTGTAAGAGCAATTGTTAATCCCAATCCGAAATATGCACCGAAAGCATGGATTACAATGGAACCGGCAGAATCGACAAAGCCTTTCGTTACGCCTAAACCGCCATCCAGTACAAGCCACTCGTTTATCATATAAAGCGGTATTTGTAAAATAGTAATGAATGCATATTGATAGGTACGTAGTCTACCAAGCACTGCACCCATTGAAATAAGTACAGCTGCTACTGCAAACTCTGCATATAAAAATGCTTCAATCGTTTGTGGGTTCATCGTTTCAGAAGAGATAACACCGGTGTTACGAAGGAAAAGATAGAGTGGAAGACCTACACCTACCACTAGGTAAGTTCCTGTTGTTGCAGAATAACCATACTTTTTGATAAATACCATTAGAAATCCAAAACCAACTAGTAACATTGCTAAAATGTTAATTGAAAAATTGTACTGCTGGACTTGCCTAAGACTTTCTACAGTAGCCCCGGTAGTTGCTGCGCTTACTAAAGAACTTACTGGTGTAAAAATAGAGCAGAGAATTGCTGTTACTAATAGTAAAACCTTTTTTTTCATCATTTTACTCCTTTGTAAAATTTTATTTTATTCCTTGAAAATCAACTATGATTCAAGAAATATTAAATTTGGGTAGCAAAAGATTGCCATTTATTTAGGAGCATAAAAAAAGCGTCCAAATAAAGTAAAAAGCATAAAAACTTTTCACTACACAGGAACGCCGTTGTCCACTAAAAAGAATATCTCATAATAACTGTTTTGTCAAAGTATACTTATCAAAAAACCTCGATATGTTTCTGTATACACATATCGAGGAGTAAAAATATACGCCGAACTATTTAGTTTATGATTGCATCATCTATCAAACCCAATAATATCAAGACTCTAAGTATCTCATTAAATCAAAAAACATAGTATCACATTATTTTACTCTACACTCTTTAAAGCTTCCACCATGTTAATTCTTCGCAATGCCTTGTTGGTGACTTTGTTCACCGATAAGGCAAAAAACAGTGTAATAACCACCGCAATGAGATAAGAGATCAGAGAAACACGCACCTTAAAGGCGATATTTGCAATACTGACATTAATCAAAATGCCATAGGTAATGCCAAATCCTGCTGGCAGACCGCAAAGGATACCAAATAGAGTAAGGATAAAGGTCTCCCTGTTTACATAGGAATATACTTCTTCTTTCTGGAAACCAAGCACCTTGATGGTGGCCAGTTCCCGTATTCGTTCGCTGATATTAATATTAGACAGTGTGAACAGAACTGTCAAAGCCAGTATTGCTGACATACCTATTAAGAGATAAACCACCATATTAATAAGCTTATTTACATCACTAAAAGCATCTCTCACGGCTTGACTACTGCTGACACTTAAGATTCTCTCATCCTCACTGAGAGTCTCCAGCCATTTCTGCCCATCTGTATTATTAGTCAGATTCAACAGAAAGGAGGTTCCTTTATAGTCGCCGAATGCTTCCTGATAACAACCTTCACTGATATACACATAATTGCCAGCATAGTTTTCAGCTACGAAAGCCACCGGGAAATTATACTCCATATTATCCTCATTTTGCATAGAAACAATGTCCCCACCTTCTAAAGCCAGTTTTTTTGCTGCATTTTGCGTGACTACAATGCCCTTTTGGGGTAGGGTCATTGCCTTATGAGTTCTGGAGTTATATAGATGTACATAACGTCCAAGATCTGCACCGTCCGGAATCACCATCACGGTAATATCAAGGCTATCGCTACTACTTCGCAGTGTCAGAGTATTAATCTGCAATTGCAGTTCATCCTTTACCTTTTTGGACTCCTTCCACTCATTAGTTAATATTTTCATTTTCTCTGTAGGCAGGTTATCTGTCACTACAATAGCATGATATACAGTTACGTTATCAAACTGATCAGACATCAGCCCTCCTACGCTGTCCTTTACTCCAAAACCCAGCACGATAAGCATGGAGCAGCCTAAAATGCCCACAATGGTCATGATCGCACGTTTTTTATATCGGAACAAATTACGGCAGGTCACTTTATTTAAGAAATTCAGCCGCTTCCAAATGAAGGGCAAGCGTTCCAGCAAAATCCGACTTCCTGCTTTCGGTGCTTTTGGACGCATCAACTCCGCCGGACGCTGGTGCAGCATCTCAGCACAAGAGATAGCAGTTGCACCTACGATGCCTAGTAAGAACAATAGGAAGCCTGATAGACCATAACCAATATTGAAGGATAGTTGAAATGTTGGTAATACATATAAGCTATTCATGATGATTCTAATTACCATAGGAAGTACAACAAACCCAATCACACTTCCCAAGCTTCCTCCAATGACACACGCCAACAATGCATAGAAGACATATTTCATACTAATCTGATAGTTAGAATAACCAAGTGATTTATACGTGCCAATTAATCCACGGTCCTCCTCGACCATACGAGTCATGGTGGTCAGGCTAATAAGTACCGCCACCAGAAAGAAAATAATGGGAAAAGCCTTTGTAACCTCCTGAATAAAGCTTACATCTTTTTTTAGTCCGGCACTACTGTCGTTATCACTTCTATCCCAGACATACCATTTCACCATGCTGATGTTTATATCCTTAGCCTTGGCATCACTAACCACTTCCTCGTATCTGGCTTGTAGCCTATTTTCCTGTATGGAAGATTCGATTGTGGCGGTCATACTATCTACTAGTTTTTGGTATTCGGATGAATAGCAATCTAGCTTTGATGCGCCTTCCAAAGTAACATAAATCGCATTATAAATAGAACTATTGATGCAGTCCGTTGTTGCATACATCATGTAATCACTGCTACTTGATGTGAAGGAAACAGATGCAATCCCTTTTTTCGTGTTGGATATATTCAGAGGGCTTAGAATAACTGCCGTGATTTCGTATTTATTTACCCCTAATTCCGGAACTTCAGATGACAGAGTAATACTATCTCCCACCTTCAAGCCGGAATCCTCGATGAATTTGGAATTCACAGCAATCTGCCCGCTTTGAGTTGGAAGTTCACCTTCAAATACATAAGGCATATTCATACCGTTTGTGTCTAGGGCGTTTAGATTTGTAAGTAACGAGTTCCCTTTACTTAGCTCAGCCTTCACATCCCTGCTGCAGCTGCCAAATACTGAATTCACACCCTTAACTTTGCTTATGACAGAAAGTTCCTCCTGCGTTAGCCCAAGCGTGGATACTATTTTAATGTCGTAAGCGTTTTGTTTATCATAGAAATGGTCCGCAGCTTCAAGCGTATCCAGACACCCCACTGCAAATCCGGAAAACACACCAATACCAAGAGCCGCCATGACGGTAATGGCAATGAATCTGGACATGTTATTTTTTAAGGTTCTGCCAATATCTTTATAAAAAGCACTTTTATTCATAGCCTTACCACTCAATCTCTTCAATATTCACGGGTTCGGGATTCACCTTGATTTCCACTATCTTGCCGCTCTTGAACCGAATCACTTTATCTGCCATAGGTGCAATTGCACTATTATGAGTGATAATAATAACCGTAATTCCTTCTCTGCGGCAGGTATCCTGTAAGAGATGTAAAATCTGTTTTCCTGTCATATAGTCCAGTGCACCTGTGGGTTCATCGCAAAGCAGCAGCTTGGGCCTTTTAGCTAACGCTCTTGCGATGGAAACCCGCTGTTGTTCCCCGCCGGAAAGCTGAGCCGGGAAATTGGTTATTCGATCACCAAGTCCTACATTATGCAAAATTTCGGCAGCGTCTAAACTATCTGTGCAAATCTGTGCTGCCAGCTCCACATTTTCCAGTGCCGTCAGATTAGGTACCAGATTGTAAAACTGGAATACAAATCCGACTTCAGTGCGGCGATATTGACATAACTGTGCCTCGTTCCAATGAGTAATATCATTTCCATCAAACATCACCCTGCCTTTTGTAACGGTGTCCATACCACCCAGAATATTGAGTGCTGTAGTTTTCCCTGCACCAGAGGAACCGAGTATTACTGTCAGTTCTCCCTGCTCCACAGAGAAATTTGCATCGTTCAACGCCCGTACTAGACTGTTACTTGTGCCATATTCTTTATATACATTTTCAAATGAAATAAATGCCATTGTATCATCTCCCGATAGGTTATATTTATTAGTAATGGGAAACCATATCGTTTCACAATTACATAGGTTATATTATAAAAAATAACCTGCAGGCTATCAACCAACACAAAGCTGCAATGTGTTGGATTAATCCGACACCGTGTTGTCTTGTAGTAATACTTATGTTAGAATTAATAGATAAAAAGTAGGTATAGGAGAGCATCATGAGGAAAAGGCCAGAACAAACCGATCTGACAAAGAAAAACATACAAGATGCATTTTGGATATTATATTCCAAGCAGAATATTGATAAAATAACAGTAAAAGATATCTGCAATTTAGCAGGGTACAACCGCAGTACATTTTATCAGTATTATATTGATGTCTATGATATGCTGCATAAGTTTGAAGACCAGCTTTTGGAGGAGGTCAACGAATTCGTGGTCCACTTTTTGGAGCAAGCAAGTAACTTAAATGCTTCGCAAGCGCTTCAAGCAATCTTTGGAATTCTGGCACGTCTCGATCAGTATGTCGCAGTCCTGTTCGGCCCTCACGGAGATACAGAATTTACACATAAGGTTGTAGAAAACCTAAAACCTATATGGATAAAGTACTTCTTCCGCACGGAACATTATACCAACGCTGAGATTAATTTGCTCATGGAGTATTATATATCCGGCTTACTTTCCATGTATCAGAAATGGTATTTTAACCAAAATGGTGTTTCCATGGAGCGAATCATTCAGTTGAGTTACCGAACACTCCCTGATACCAGCTGTTTTGAAAGCTTTGATAAAGAACTAAGGCAATAAGATGTCTTATATCTCCTTTATTTTATCGTTGAAGAAGTACCATATATCCCGTCTTCATCTTTTGAAGGACATCAGCAAACAACTCTGGAAGCAGGTTGGTATGATCAATTTTCCCAGACAAATAAGTAATTATTACCTCGGATATTTTTTCGATAACAATAGAGCCTTCCTCAAAAATCTTTGCAGCTTCTTTAAAGCAGTCATTCTTATATTCAGTTCCCATACAAGATAGTACACGACTTATTTTATCAAACCCTCCCCTAAACACAACCTCATCCGGTTCACAAATACCTTTGATTGCATTAGGAATTGTTGGTACTGTTCCGAAAAACATTACCATATTAGTAAGTATCTTGTCATAATCCTCCTTGCTAAGTTCTGTTTTCCATTTTGGCAGCTCACGGATGAATTTTTCAAAGCCCTTGTAGCCTAAAAAATTAGTGGGTGGGTTTAAAAATAAATCACCTTTTTTTGCAATAGCTTCTTTTGCAATCTGATATTTGCTTTTTGAATCATTTATTCTTACCGTACATATTGTATTTTTTCTACTTAACCCTGGATAACTGCAATTCATGCAGTCCTGTAATTCATCATAGGAAAGTGACATTAGATCGGTACGTCCACAATCATATAAGTAGATTTTCTGCTCCTCCTCATTATAGCCAACCATAAGCACATAATGAAAGGGAATATGCTCCTTATGATAGAGTTTTGTGTAATAAGGTAGATAGTACATATCCAGGGCGCCTAAAACTACCGGATACCCGTTATCAATCTCATATTTTGCTTTTTTTAAGGCTTGTTCAAAGTACTTATATTCATGATGTTGATACTCAAAACCAACAATTGGAGCTAAGAATTCATACATCTTCTTTGTCCTACCATCTCCTAGTGCTACCATTCTTTTTAGCTCCGCTTTGTCAGTTCGCAAATAACAAAAGGAACCGATGCCTGATAAGGCAAAGAAAAAAAGCTTCGGCAAGGTTTCTCCCGTTTTGTTCATGTATAAATCTTCAATTCCGTTCCACATACATTCGTAATCATCAAAATGATGCTTCAATTCATTTATCTTTTTCATAACAAATCTCCCTCCATTTTTGTTTGTCTTAATTTTGTAAAAATAGAATAAACCCTCGTACGATACGAGGGTCAAGAGATTTTTCAAATCTTTTTCAATGGAAAAATATATTCTGTTATATAATCTTGCGGATCACCACCATTTCTCGGTGATAAAAAATACCTGCGTAACGGAGCTCCACTTATCTCATAATCCATATGCTTGATATAATTATGTACGTAGCAGCTTATATTACTTATTTTACTGTAAATTCCTTTGGCTGTTATAACCGCCGCTTCTGTAACCGGGATTTTATAAAGTTTCAGTTGTGATTTTATTGGTATAATTTCACTAACAGCTATCATAACTTCTGTATCAATTATATTATTCTCAAGATCAACACTGTGAGTAATCGCATACGAATATTCATTATCTAAAGTTCTTATATTATTTGCAGAACATTCCTGCTCTAGCTTAACCCAAAGTAAGCCCTCTTCTTCAAATTTACTTATTTTTTCTCGTAAGCTTACTACCTTTCGTGAAGCAAGAGAGGTTATCTTTACTGAAAAAACCAAATCATTATAATGATCAAGGTCTCTGTCTGCCTGACGTATACGTTGAATTTGCTGCTCAATATGTTTAGCAGCCTCGTGCATTTCATCAATCTTGTTTTTTAATAATTGATGTATATCTTCAGAGCTTTTATTTATATTCATGATTTCCTTTAAACCAAAGCCCAAATCCTTCAGTATTTGAATTTGGTTAGCTGTTATGATCTGATTTTCGCTGTAAAAACGATAGTTATTAACGCGATCAACATAATCTGGGATGAGTAGACCTATTTTATCATAGTTACGCAGCATATGAATACTAATTCCTGTGAGTGAGGCAAATTCACCTATTTTAAACAATACAACATCTCCTCCTCTCTAAAACATAGAATACTACCAAATTATAACAGCTGTAAAGGTATTTTGCTATCCAGAGGTAAATTAAATTGATGCACTACTGCATGCACTCTGTCATCTGAATAAATCTTGCATATTAAATTATCTGATACTTCAAAAATGAACCAAAAAATAAAAGAACGTGCCGCATCCCAACTGATAAAGATTGGTTTGTGACACGCTCTTGATTTAATACACTTAAGACAAAATATACCTAAAATTAATTATGGATTACCTGATGCTGCAATCCCCTAATAAAAAGCGAATGAATATAATTAATTTAACGATTAATATCAAGCTGACTTTATTATATATTCGTTCTATTCATCCTTCTTCGCTTCATTAAAATCATAACCGGTACAATAATGGGAAGCTATGATTTATTCTTACACTCTTATTGAAACAAAGTATCACCGCTTTTAAATCCAAATCCCGGATGTGCATCAAACCTTACAACACCGACCTGTGCCTTCCCGCTAACCGTTTTACTGATCAGTGCCGTTCCCTCGTTTCCAAATCCTGCACATAGCTCAATTGCTTCGATTCCTTCCTCTACTAATGCTTTTGCTGCCTGAATACCTTGCTCATAGTTTTCCACTCCGACAATCCTTAGGTCAAGTGTTGGTGTTTCGATGACTGCTTGATGCACGCTTGCATCGGTCTGTGGTGCTACAAATATAAATGCTGCTTTTACTTTCATGATTTATCCTCTTTTCTTTCAATGCGATTAAATTTTAATTCTGCATTGCTTATGAGAGGAGTATAACTTCCCACCTAAGAGAAAGCTTGAACTAAATTGCTTATTTTATTCGTATATTTCTTTTGTATTCCTGAAGACTGATGCCCATCATTTTCTTGAATTGCCTGCATAGATGACTCTGATCCGCATAATTGAGCTCTGCAGCTATATCAGCTTCCGCCTGCTCCGCTAAAAGCTCAGCTTTGACAATTCTTAACTTATTCTGTATATAGTACTGATTCGGAGTAACTCCCATTTCTTTTTTGAACTGACGCACCAGATGATATTTTGATAAATTTACCGCTGCCGCAATATTGTTCAAATCAAATTTTTCTCCATTCAGTTTTCTGATATATTCTGCAGCACTCTGTATTGCATCAGAAACTAAATGCCCAGTATCATATTGTTCTTTTTTGAGTATCGGCTGTATTAGCGCCAGTATCTCTTTCGCTAACTTATTTTCATCTCCGTCCCACATAAAACCATAACAGGGCTTCAAAAAACCATCTATATCCAGAAGCTGCATGAAATAATGCTCTAAAACGCAAGTATTAAAATATTCCCGCAGTTCCGATTTTAAGCAAATTGTAATATATTTATATTTCTTCTTCGCTATAATTCTGACTCCCGTATTCGAGGGAATCACATATAACATTCCTCGTTTTAGAAGGCATTCTTCATCATGAATCCCGAATAAAACCTCGCCTTCTGTTACCATTCCGATACACCAGCTCTCATGGCTGTGAAGCGGAAAGGAATGTGTACTGCTACAGAATAATAGTTCCACATTCCCTTGTTTGTAAATATTAATTTCATTTTTCATACTAACGCCCATACCTGTCCTTTGATTTAGTTTGTGCCGAGGATTACGCAGGCACAAACTTCTAAGTGTGAATTATGCTTTTCAATAATTCACACTATGCTTTTCCATTTTCAAACATTTTCATAAAGACAAGGAATTCTCCTTCTTTTGTTCCGAAAATCCGCTCAGCATTAGTTAAATATGCTTGAATCTTTACTGGGTATTCTTCTTCTCTCCACATAAAGGTATCACAATCAAACATCATTTGTCCCATAAGCAGCATAGCTTCAATACATTCTTTAGGGAAATCTGTATGAATAATATCTTGTTCTTGCGCTTCTTTCACAGCTCCTTCCAAAACAGATGTCATTTTTTTTAACATGGTTTTAAGATATTGCTGTTCTAATTTGCTTGAGCCATAATAGCCATTACGATACGGTTTCAAAGCCTATAAGTTTAATAGCTGCTTTTCCTATATTTCTTAATTCTAACCTACATGGTTAAATGTTGCAATCCTTTTAGCCAAATAACCAGTTCATATTCACGATTGCCTATCAAATACCTTGCAGGCAACAACCTGACCGACTGCTGACAGTTTCCATCTGATCTTTGCTTAGGTAACATTATGCATCCTTCTTAATCCTAGGTGTATTTAATAATTTTAGTAAATCTCTCTAGCTTTTGAGTTAGAAATTGTAGTATAATTTCATATATTGTGACAAGTCTCCGTACGGTAGCATACTATAAGGATAAGGTCGTGCTTACTATGATGTACAAAGCTACCGGATATTTATAAACTTTTAAATTACAGTCAAATTTTCCGTTAAGATCTTGTAATTATATTTAATAAGAATGATAATAGGGAAATAGTATTGTAAAAATCTTGGAGGAGCGTATGACCAATAATAGTTATAAATTTCGAGAGTATATATCAATTCCTTATTTGCTTACAAAGGTTCTCATGTCTAATTTATCAGGTAATCATAAATATGAAAAGGAAACTTATCATTATGGATCTGATAAGAAGCAAAATATCATAATAATCAAACCTAGGCACAGTCAAAGAAAAAATGCTGCTATATTTTTTTACCATGGCGGTGGGTGGAAGCAAGGTAGCTCTAATGCATTCAGATTTGTTGGATATTTTTTTGCCAGTCTTGGTTATACCACAATAGTTGCAGATTATCGTAAGGTTCCCAAGAATACCTTTCCAGCACAGATTGAGGATACTGTAAGTGCTTTTAAATTAGGAATAAAACGGCTAAAAGGACAGGGATCCTGTTACGATAAGGTTATACTTGTTGGACAGTCTGCAGGTGCACACCTAGCAGCATATCTCGCCTACAGTGATGTTTTGGACGAGATGGAATTAGGCAAGGAGTTAATTAAAGGCGTAATAAGTATCAGTGGCCCTATTAATTTTACCAAGTGTAAGAATGAATATATTAACAAGACTATAAGTGACTTTGTGTTGACAAAAGAAAATAGAAATAAGGCTAACCCATACCTATATTTGAAGCAAAATACATATATTCCCATATTGTGTATACACGGAGATTGCGATCCGTTAGTAGAACCGACTAATTCCGAGTCATTTGTGAATAAGATTAATGAAATTTATAGTGGATTAGGAAAATTGTTAATAATAAAAGGCGGTCTTCATTCAAATCTTACAAAACTTTTCTGGAGAAGGATGAAAGAGTATACTGTTATTAATGACTGGATTGAAAAAACTATCGCTTCAGGTATACATAATATGCGCTCCCAATAGGAGGAGTGAGGACAACAGAATTTCCCTTGTCGATAGATAAGAAGTTAATTTAACACATCACATTTATCTCTCAGCATCTTCAAAAGTATATCAGGATTATTCTCACGTATAAGATTTTACTTTTCTACATCTGCTCTATCTTCATACTTACGTAGATAATCAGATGCAAATTTTGTTAACAGTGGTTCTTGCGTGGTGACGGAATTTTTATACTACATAGCAACAAGGTAGAGGGGGGGTAGTGTGAATTATTAAAAAGCATAATTCACACATGAAAGTTTGTGCATGCGTAATCCTCGGCACAAACTAATTCAAAGGGCAGGCACAAACTAATTCAAAGGATAGGTATGATATGCTAGTGTGATAATAGAATCTTACCCACTTTACCCCCTTTATTAGATATTTTCATCGGTACCGCAATCTTTATAAACAATTCACATGTAGATAGAATTATATTGTATAAATAATAATATATATCTCCTTGTTGCTCCTATCCATGCCCTCTTATCCACTTATAATATCCATCATTAATGGGTCTTAATTCTCTATTCATAAAGATTCAACGATATAATTTTATTGTAATTTTGCAAAATAATTAATCGTTCGAACCATTTGGCTGGCATAACTATTTTCATTATCATACCAGGAAACTACCTTGACCATTGTTGTCCCATCACCTAAATCCATACACCTAGTTTGAGTAGCATCGAATAAACTTCCGTAAGTTATTCCAACAATGTCAGATGAAACTATTTCATCTTCAGTGTAGCCGAAAAATGTACTTTCTGCAGCTTTCATTGTTCTATTGATGTCATCAGCTTTAAAAGTCCCATCACAGATTGCAACTAATTCTGTTAAACTACCAGTAGGTACGGGAATACGCTGTGAGCAGCCATCCATCTTCCCGTCAAGCTCAGGAATTACCAAACCAATCGCTTTTGCAGCGCCAGTACTACTTGGAACTATGTTTATTGCTGCAGCTCGTGCGCGACGTAATTCACCCTTACGATGTGGACCGTCTAAGGTCATTTGATCTCCAGTATATCCATGTACAGTAGTCATATAACCCGCTTTGATTTTTGCATATTTATTTAGTGTATTGGCCATAGGTGCTAGGCAATTTGTTGTACATGAAGCAGTAGAAATAATTTTATCATCACGATTTAATGTATTCTCATTAACACCATAAACTATTGTAGGTAAATCATTACCAGCAGGTGCAGAAATCACAACTTTCTTAGCTCCAGCTTTCAAATGTTTTGAAGCTTTATCCTTTTTAGTAAAGAAGCCAGTGCATTCCAGTACAACATCAATATTCAATTCATCCCATGGTAACTCTTCAGGATCTGCCTTTGCATATATTTTGATTTCATTTCCATCAATTATGATAGAATCCTCTGTGTAAGACACCTTCTCAGCTAAATTATACTTTCCTTGACAAGAATCATACTTTAAAAGATAAGCAAGCATTTTTGGATTACTTAGGTCATTGATAGCAGCAATCTCATAATCTACAGTTCCATACATCTGGCGAAATGCTAATCGCCCAATACGCCCAAAGCCATTAATCGCTATTCTTATTGACATATTATTCAACCTCCATGAATTTTTTTACATTATATCAATAAGCATTTTGTATGTAAATTACACACTTTTTGGTGTGTATTATACAATGAATTTATTATTTTAATAACATATACCTTTTTTATCTAGGATATCTGTCATACCATGTGTGACCATATAATCAATTCCTACCTCCTGCATAATTTCTATTCCCTTTTGAATCTTAATTCCTTGCTCCGTTAGAAAATATTCCACATGCAGAGGGTAACTAGAGAACTTAAGCTTGTCGACCATTCCAAATTCCATTAATTCTTTTAACTGCTGCAATAGCATTTTCTGATTAATACCTTCAATATCATGTTCTAATTTTGATAATGATGTATTACCGTGCCTTAATTGCCAAATAATTATTGTTTTCCATTTACCTTTGATAATATCATGAACAATTTCTAAAGGACAGGTATAATTATTTCTAATTTGCATCTGTCTTACCTATATAATAAACTCATAGAAAAATTCATTATACATTTTCCTTTCTATATTATTTATTTCTGTGTATCTGACAAACTAATTAAAAATTAGTATATTCTGATATTTCCTCTTTTGCAATAACTCGTCTAACTCCTAGAATAGAAATAGATTTCACAATCCAGTAAATAATATTCAAAAAAGCAAAGACTAAAAAAATCACAATAATATTTGTGCCAAATGGCATGTAATCACCAGTAGATATTGACAGCGACTTTTGTATCGCTTTTGCAGTTAATATGCTGGGAAAAATAGATATAACAAAGAAAAACAATACAATTGGCAAGTATACGTCTATTAATAATTTTCTAATTGCCTTGATACGATATCCCATCATATTTAAGATCAGAATATCCCTTGTATTATCCTGAAAATTAATTAGTAAAGCAAGGAATATTAAAATAGCACCTACAACGCAACCTATTACCTGATTAATAACACCACTAATCTTGTTAGAAACTGCATTACGGTTCAATTCCTCAATTCTTTGATCCTTTGTGATCATTTCTTCGCAATCCTTAACCTCATCCATGCTTAATAAGCCATTATACTCTCCGGATGGAATGCTAAGAATTTCCGCCAATTCATCTGCGTTCACATAAACACTTGCTGATTTTGCATTTTCTGCTATTCCTGTCACGGTAAAATTATGATTACTACCGGAAAGATCAATCGTGAGAACATCTCCAATTGCTACACCATAAACTTCTACAAGACCTGGATTAACATATATGAGACCTTTACCCGGTGTACTTAGCAGATTACCTTTATCATCCTGTAACTTATAGGTTGAATTCATATTATAAAATCCGACAATTTTCTGATGCACTTCCTGTTCGCTAATAAAAAGTGATGCTGTGTAGTCAAGATAAGCCATCGCATCTGTTGGCACAGTTTCTGTGCGGTATCCCTTAAAATGTGAATCATATTCATAATTGTGGCCAATCGTCTGTGTGGCAAATACGTCCTTGCTGCTGATATTTAACGAATACCCCAGAATCATGCAGACATTGAAGCCCATGACCGCTACTAAAATCATCAAAACCGCAACCGGTTTACGTAAAGCGATGCGTAGTGGTAATTTATTCTTGATAGGTATGAAACAAGCTACGCGGTTAGCTGCCTTTAACATATAAGAAAGCCTATTTCTCGTTTGTTTACCAGCTAATAATTCACCTACTTCTTTGCCCTTAATAAAAAAATAGCTAAAAAAAGTAACCAGACAGAAAATAATCGTGGACGCGATAACTCCAATGAAAAAGCTGAAAGCATTCATACCTCTTATTAGACCTGTCACAGCATATGTCCTAGTATTCGCCTGAATTAGAATATTTGAAAGAAAATATCCACCCATCAATCCCAATAAAGCTCCTACAACGGAAAGTGCAGCAGTAAATATTACAAAAAACAGCCGCAAATAAGAATTCTTGTAGCCTAGCGATTTCAAACACCCAATTTGTTTTCTATTTTCTCTGAAGAACCGATAGAAAAACATAACAAAAACAAACGCAGTAAGGCTTGTAAGTGAGAGAAAAAACATATTGGCTAATACGGTATTGGAATTTAAAGCCGCTTCATATAGAACTTGATTCTCACTCAAAGAAGGTAATGAATTCAACGTCTCCATATTCCCATCAATAGAGAATTTAACAAAGAAAAAGGAAAGAGACGTAAGTATAGTTAATAAAAACAAGAGTGTTATAAAAATTTTATTTGAGGCAAGCTGCTTCGCTAATTGCTTATATGCTAATCCCATATTTCACCTCCATACCATATCGCATGGTAATAAAGGATTTTTATTAATAACATCACTATAAAGAAGTCCATCCTTAATTGTAAGTACCCTGTCAGCTGTTTCGGCAATTTCTTTATTATGCGTTGTAAATAAAATAGTTAATCCATATGTATTTTTCATCTCATGGAGCAGCTCTATCACTTTTTTGCTATTTGCCTCATCCAGTGAACCGGTAGCTTCATCACAAAACAAGAGACTCGGACATTTAATAACAGCTCTGGCAATAGAAACTCTCTGCTGCTGTCCACCGGATAATTGAGCTGGAAACTTATTAAGTATATCCTCTATTTCCAAGGTACGGATCAATCTGTCAAAAGAAATCGGTGTTTTTTTCGGATTAATACCAATTTTAATGTTTTCTTCTGCCGTTAAATTATTCAAAAGCAGATAGTTTTGAAATACATAACCAATGGAAGATCTTTTCCATTCTGCCATCTTTACCTCAGAAAAAGAGGAAATTATTTCATCTGCATAATGCACATTTCCACTTGTTGGACGTATCTGCCCGGATAGAATACTTAATAACGTGGACTTTCCTGAGCCACTTGGTCCAAGAATAGCAGTAAAGGTGTTCTCAAAGACTGATAAAGAGATACCTTTCAGGACTTTTTCTTTATCAAATTGTTTCTCAATATTATCTGCCGACAATATTACTTTCATGTTTCTATCTCCTCATTATAGTATTTGGCGATTACGATTCTGAAGGAGTACATTAACAATTTTAACATCTTCCCGTACACGAAGGATATTGATGGCATAGCCTATAAGATAGACTACAACCGCCATAATAGCAAGCACCCAGACCGGAGTATAGGGAAACCAATCGAAAGCAAACCCAAAAGCCAAAAGAATTCCTATTGTATAGCTAATGTCCACAAACGATTCTAACATCAAATACTTGCTTTCAAACTTATTCGTTAGGATCAGTCCTAAATGAATGACAACATTTGCTCCAAATGTTTGAAACACACTATCAATACACAGAAACTTTGCTCCAGAAAAAGCACCTATCAATGCAAGAACAACAAGGGATATTCCCGTCGTTGTCAATATATTCACAACAATTCTTTTCATGCAATCACCTCTTTCTGTAATTCATGTTTGACCATTGTGAGATATTTTCTGGTAACATAAAGCCTTTCCCCGTTTTTTAGTAATGCTTCCAATCTGCTATTCATTAAGGGCTTGAAGCTTTCCAGCATGCTAAGATTAAGAATGCAGGATTTGCTAACTTGAACAAAACCAGATTTTGAAAGCATTTCTAGTAATTGATACAACCGCAGCTCTGTTCGGTAAACCGCCTTCTCACAATATACAAATGTTTTTTTATCAACGCTTTCAATATAGTAAATATCGGATACATTTACTAGTATTTCTTTCCCGCACAAATTACATTGTATTTGTTTTTCAGCTAATTGTATCAGCGTAACAATACGCTCTACTTCACGATGCATATTGTAATGCTTAATTAATACTTCAATCTCTTTTTTTGTTAAGTCCTGCTCAACTCTAATAATCATCGTATCACCTGCTTTTAACATAATCAATATTTTCATATATAACAATAGCTTCTTAACCAAGGTACAGTTTTTCGATACCAAGATACACAAATATCATTTTTTTGCTAAAAGATAGCACGTCTACCATATATAAATCATTATTCAATGAAGCACCAAGTTCATTTGCAACCCCTTTCCGGGATGAAGTAAAAATCAATAACACTACTGAGGTGCTGATTTTAATGACTTTCGTAAAATTGGCGAAAAGATGAATCTAAAACTCACTAGTAATTGGTTTGCGCAGCCTGGAATATATATAACTTTATTGCTATTTAGTGCCTTCATTGACTTTTCAATAAGCTTTTCAGGAGTCATTACAAACATTTTAGGGTACGATTTTTTAACTTCCTCAAATTCTTTTGTATTATGAAAATTGGTCATAGTAAATCCGGCATTAAGAGCTTGGACCTTAATATTTTTATCTTTCACCTCTAATTGGAGATTTTTAGAGAATCTGTTCAGATAGGCCTTTGTTGCACAATGTACCGAATTATTATCTAAATCCATAAATGATAGTAATGAAGATACATTAATAATAAATCCATTATTATGTTCAATCATTGAAGGTAGAACTGCTTTAGCCAGCCTTGTACTAGCATCTATATGCAGATGAATCATGGATAACTGTTTGTCAGTATCCTGCTCAACAAATTTTTTTCTTAACGCAAATCCCGCACTATTTATTAATGCAGTAATTTTTTTATATTCCTTTATTGCCACTTCGATTCTTGCAATGTCTTCTGTTCTCGAGAGATCTGCTTGTAGTACGCCTACTTTAATATTGTACTCGTCCGATAATTTTCGGGCTAAAGATCTTAGTTTATCCTCGCTCCGTGCAATAAGAAGTATATTATACCCTAAAGATGCTAACTTTATTGCAAATGCCATTCCTATACCACTTGAAGCTCCCGTTACGACCGCATATTCTTCCTTTATTAATCTCATATTACCAATATCCTCCCATTTTTTTGTTAAGCACCTATACAATAAAGCATACTTACCTACATCACTAATCATATCATCTGATTTAAACCTTAATTTCTTTACAGATTTCAGAAAGCATTTTTAAAAATTCAATCAGATATACCGTTTGCTCGTTTGTTTGTGCTGCCAAAAAACTTCTTATCTGCGGATCAATCACCTTATGAATATTTTTATGCTCTTGAAATACAACATTCCCTTTGACAGTTAACTTCAATAAGACTTCTTTTTTGTTGTTTTCATCATGATACTTTTCGACCAACTTTTTATCGTTAAGCTTTTTTATTATTTGTGATACAGCACCTTTTGTTACTCCAATTCTTCCTGCCAATTCTGTAACATTAACATCCGGCTCTTTGCCGATTGCTGCAACAGTATTGATCTCAGAAGGATACAGCCATAAATTAATCTCATTAAAATATTGAGGTGTATTCTCAATATCTCTAATCTGCACATACAGCCTTCGTATAGTGCTCATTAATTCATAATATAAATCCATATTCAACACCTCTTACTTTATTATTGTATACATACTAAACAATATTGTCAAGTAGCAAAATAATATCTTCTGTCCCTGTTGCTTATCTTTTAGCATTACCGGAGCATTTAATATCTGTCAGCAAAAAGCTCTTCTCAACATGGTTAGAGAGGACAAGATTAATACAATCAAAATTTACCCTCCGATATGATCCTATAAACACATACCGAAGGGTAAATTCAAGTCGATTTATTAACTTTAATTTTTCCTGTACCGCTCTCTAACCCAGAATTCTTTTCGGCCAGTAGCATACTCCCACATCCAGAGCACGAGGCTTATTAAGATGAAAGTCGGCATACTGGCAGTACCATAGTTTTTTACCTGAAACTTTATTTGTTACATTCATAAATGAATTGACTGAAATCTGCCCTGCCACCAATCGAAGATGTAGAATACATAAATAGTCCAAATCGGCAGCCTGTAAAATGATCCATTTTGAAATACAGCTTGTGTACCTTTCCGATCGCACTCCAGTCTTCTCCATTATGATAAAAAAATCTAGCCTCGTCCTTCATTTCAGTAAAATCTACTTCAACTTTCAAACGCAGCGTATTCTCTTTTGTCATTACTGCTTCCCATTCACGCCCTGCCTCATCATCTGTCTTCATAGCCTGCAGGGAAGAGTTATCCGCTTCTCTATTGATCATCACAATGAAGTTCTGACCATTTCTTTTGGTCAGGGCAACCATTCCGTAGCATCCCTGTAAAGCACATATTCCCGCATAGTCACCATCCTTCAGCATACTGCCATCTACTGTGACTTCTCCAGTACATCCAGGATATAACATCCTCTGAGTCAGAATGTTCCTCGCCTGAGTAAGATTGGTACATATTTTCCCTGTTTCAACACCAAATACACCTTTATCCGGCTCCCAATGAGTAAGTGATATATCCGGTTCATGATTAAATTGCCACATACTTTTTAGTCCGAAGCATCCGTATTGTTCCTTTAAAAGTTCACCAGTCATCAAGGGTGCCTTAAAATCATCACTTTGCACCAACGGCTGGTATCTATAATTTGGTCTGTTATCTACAATAGGAAAAGTATCGGGAATCTTTCCATCGATACCAAATACCGGAATTCCCTCTACCCAGGTTATAGGAATTAATATCGGGATTCTTCCAGAGGCACCATGGTCCTGGAACAACATAGCATACCATCTTCCGTCAGGTGTATCTACGATACCACCTTGAGCCACACCCTGATCGCAATAGCCTCTGTCATCATTCAGTATATCTCCGCCAATAAACTCGCCTTCAAGAGAATCTGCCACAAAGCAGGCTTCCACCCTGCGCCATCTTTCCCTCAGTGAATGTATAAAGAATAAATAATACCTTCCATTTATCTTATAGAAATGAGCTCCCTCATAACCTAGTCCAGGATTATCCGCATCATTTACAACAATACGATCAATGCCTCCCTCTAAAGGACCGCTTAAATCTGCTTTTAGCTGTACCAGCCGAATATACTTGTTTCCGGATACAATATATACCTTATCGTCATCATCAAAAAGCAGTGAACAATCATGATAAAATCCTTCAACCAGATTTTTCTTCCATGGTCCTCTTATATCTTTAGAAGTAAATAAGTAAGTCTTCTGTGTATCGTTAGCTACAAAGCAGATATAAAAGCATCCCTTATGGTATCGAATAGATGCTGCCCACATTCCCTTACCATATGCATTCTCCTTCCCCGATAATGTCTGTTCTGGAGTACTGTCTAGTGTATCATATACATATGCTGCATGTTCCCAATGAACCAGATCGTAGGAGCGCAGTATCTGTCCCCCCGGCATAAAGTACATAGTTGTAGTTATCATATAGTAAGTATCTCCTACCCTGATTACATCAGGATCAGGATAATCCAGTCCAGTAATAGGATTTATGTTTAAATATTGTTTCATAACTTTTCTCCTTTTGTAGTTGAACTTCTATCTTGGCCTTTAAAATATTAAATATATACGTTATCTGCTTATCATTTCTAGTATTTATGTCATCCATAAGCGCAGAGACGATACTGCTACTTTAATATTAGCATGTGAATGTTTTAAAAACAACAGCATATTCAATGATTACACTTTTACCCTGACATCAGGTTAATTCATTTAAATTCATGTCACATATTGATCCTTTTACCCATATCTTATAGTAAAGAACTTCAGGAAAACAGGGTGGCAGTATGGACTTTCAGCAAAGTAAAACCTATCAAAATTTACTGAGTGCTTTTTCATATGAAACGCAGGCAAAGGCTAAATTCGATATTTATAGTGTAAAAGCGGGTCAAGAGGTCTTGCTAGGAATTAGTTTTTTATTTGATACAATATCAAGAAATGATAGATTTATCGCAGAAAGATTACGTAATCTCATTAATGGTGGAGAACTTAATACTCTGCAAAACTTAACAGAAGCTACGGATAGTGAGTTATATGCCGGGAACACAATGTATCGTGATTTTTCTCAAATTGCATTGGAAGAGGGCTACGAAGATATTGCATCACTGTTTAGTGGTATAGCTAATATCAAATTAAATCACAATTACGCACTTCAGACACATTTAACTAGTATGCAAACCGATTCATTATTTTGTAAAAAAGAAGCAAAATTATGGATTTGCTTAGGATGCGGTAACATTTTGAGCGGATTATGTGCCCCTACAATATGTCCAATTTGTGGTTATCCACAAGGCTACTACGAACTATTTGAATAAACTAATATGTTTGCTGTAATCAAACCCTCTCAACATGTATCGAGAGGACAGGATAATATCTTGCGTACCATCCGTTCAGACAAGCTCATTGCTTTCAAAACAAACGTATTCAATGACTTCTTTGCCAGTTCTTATGATGAAAGAAAACCATTAATTTTTCTCTTATACCATCCGGTAACAGAATCAGTACGGAGTAAATAATAGGTAACGCAATCTTATAGCGAGCCTTCAGCTTTTTCTTTTCTAGAATCTTACAAATATCTTCCGTTGCTTTTCCTACTTCTGCTCTCTTTTGTTTTTTTCTTAAATTTAAATCACTTTGGTAAAAACTACTGTATGGTGACTTATTATTATTCATTCGCTGATCTGAGTTTTTTGAAAATGTCTTTTCATGCCACTGCTACAGAGTAATTAACCAATAGCCGATGTGAATGTAACCTTGAATTCTCCTCCTGTGTTTGCAGGTATATTAAGAATGCACTTTTTAGCATTAAAGTTTTTATATGGTTTTCCATTTAAAGTTACCTCTGAAATTAGCAACTTGTTTTCTCCCAAGGAAACTGGCTTTAGAATAGTTTTTCTTGCTTCTTTTTCCGGATCGATATTGTAATAAAGTGATGCTGGTTTATTATTCAACATAAGATTTCCATATAAATAGGTGTAATAAAATAATTCCATTGTATGATAAGCATCTTTCCAGTAGGTACCTTTATCCTTAACGGGATTTGAGCCATCGGAATTTGAATCGCTATATGCCTCTCCATACTTACTATCGTACATATGCTTCATAAAAAAATCAATACTTTCATCAGCCATTTTTAAATAGGAAGTGTTTTTAGATATGTAGTAGTTGGTGAGGCCACTTGTTACTGCTTGTTCTTGCATCCACCAAGATTTCTTATTATCTGTAGAATTACCGCTTTTGGCATCAATTGTTGTGAATATACCACCATTTACAGTATCATAAGCTCCACTATTTAATACCTCATCTATCAATTTTGCCGCACTGTTTTTATATTCAGGCCTCGGATCTGCTAAATAAGCTCTTGCAAGGCACCAAGCAGGCTTTAGGAGATTTCCACCAGTTGTTGTTTCCTGCTGCTCTACTGCCTTCCAATTAGAATCAAAGTTTTCATCCATACCGAATTGTCTCTGATCCATGCTCTTAACCAAATGTTCAGAAAGATTATCAGCAACTTCAAGAAATCTATTTTTATATGTAATATCAGAGTCAAGCAAATACATCGTCTCAGCATGTGTTGTTATTGCATCCATTACTCCAATGCTTTTCCCACCAATATTACTCCAATCTTTTGCAGCCATATCATAATAGCCTTCATATCCTGGTCTGTAGTCCCACATTTTTTTATCCAATGAAGCATACGATTTGCTAAGCCAGCTCTCATCTATCTTACCCCTTGTGGCATCATACATAGCAGTAATACCGCATAAAGCATAGTATTGATTAAAGGACCATTTCATACTATTCCAATCCATGCCCTCAAGTGGTGTTGTTGCTAAGGAGCCATCCCTATTTAGTTCTTGATTCCACCCTGTATTAACTTCATCCCATGCATTTTTGTACATGAAATCTAGCCCTTTACGTGCGAATTTTAAGTACTCCTCATTACCTGTTAATTGATATGCCCTCACAAATGCATATGCATCCCTGGATTGGATCAAAGTCACTTTATATGCTTTGCTCGAGTCGATACTTCCATCCTCGTTAACATAGGTATAGAAACCACCATACTTTGAATCATATGCTTTTTCCCAAAATTGAGCCGTCTGGTCAGCGGCTGTTTTTATCCTATCGGGATTTTTCAAATACTCACTTTTCAGCTCGTATTGGTTAATAGCTTGCTTGTCTGTAACAGTTGTCTTCCCATTAGAATTATGCGATACATTGGTATCAGACATAGCAGTACAGGATAGTGATGATAGATTCAAAGCTAGAATCAATAAAAATAACATCATTTTTTTATACATTTTTTTTAACATTTTTCCCACCCCTTAATTTTATTTTGTAATCTCTACTCTACACCACTTATAATCCTATTTGTAGATGTCTAAGGTAATTACTTTTTCAACTAAGGTAATGCTTATATCATACCTTTCATGACAAAGGTCATAGTATCAATAAGGTATACGTAAGATATAGAAGAATAGAAGGATAAGCATAAACACTAAGATACTTTATTCCAGATTGTTTTTAATTGCGTATACTGCAAGCTGTGTCCGGTCCCTTAGTTTTAGCTTCTCTAATATTATTGTCATAACGTTTTTTACAGTTCCTTCGGTTATACATAGCTCAAGTGCTATTTCCTTATTGTTTTTACCATCTACAATCAAACGTATTATACTTTTTTCTCTGTCGGTCAGGTCTATAACATCATTTTTCTCACTGAATTTATCTGTATCTCTTTCTGATTTGTTTATTCCAACCGCGGTTTTTACTGCACTCCGGTGAAAGATTCCGAACCCATGTGCAGCACTCTTTACGGCTAATATAAGTTCTGCTGGAAGGATATCTTTGAGAATAAAACCATCTGCCCCATTATTCATAGATTTTACGATGTTTTCATCATCATTAAATGTAGTCAAAACGAGAATCTTTATAGCATCCTGAAACTTCTCCTTTATAAGCCCTGTTCCTTCAATGCCATTACATTCGGGCATCATGATATCCATCAGAACAATATCAGGTAGAAGCTGTTCGCATAGACTTAGCGCTTCATATCCGTTCCCGGCGCAGCCCAAAACCTCAATTTCATTGTCTTGTTCGATAATGAATTTGAGACTCTCTCTTAAAATCAATTGGTCATCCGCAATTATTACTTTTATCATACAAACCCCACCTTTTAAGATCTTCATTCAATTCCTACAGCTTTATATAGGTACTTCGATATGAACATTAAATCCCTTCTCTCCATCAGAACCGCAAACAACCATTCCTCCTAAGTTTTTAATTCTATGCTCCATACCGGTAATACCAAAGCCCTTATTAATTAATTTGCAGCCTCTTCCATCATCAATAATAAAAAGCTTCAGATTATTTTGGTAGAATTTTAGTATTACATCAATGTGCTTAGCTAGACCATGACGGATTGAATTTGTCATTGCTTCCTCACAAGCTCTGTATAATACCTCTAGCATCCTCCTGTTAATACTCTTTTCGATACCATCAACAGTAAAATCTATACAGATATCAGAAGATTGGAAATCAGCTATGAGTCTATCTAGGGAATTGACAAGGCTATTCTCATCAATCTTCTCAGGTGCAAGTCCTGAAATCGAACGTCTTGCCTCCCTCATCCCATCTCTGGCAATTACTAGTGCTTTATTAATTTTATCACGAGTTTTCTCACTGTCACTTGCAACTGTGATATTACTAACTTCGAGTAATGCAATTAACAATGTCAAAGTATGCCCTAATGTATCATGCATGTCCCTTGCAAATCTGTTTCTTTCCTTTGTAATTGCCAGTTCTTCAGCTGTAGTGGCATATTCTTTTACTTGTTCATACATAAGGGTAAGTTCAAGATTTTTTTTACTGATTTCATTCATAAGCTTCTTATATTCCGTAATATCATGAAAGCTAATCATCCTAACCAGGATTTCGCCTCTCTTAGAATTTAGCGACTGCAAGTCTACAGTAAAATATCTGGTTTCAGACTCTGCAATACAAATTTCACCCTTAAAATTCAAACAATTTATGTCTTTCAAATTATCCATAGCTATCTTATTGAAAGCATCATTCGAAATGTTTTTTTTCAATTCATCCAGAAATACATCCAGCTCAGTATTTTTTCTTAACCAGTTCATTGTCTTAAATGTGGTTTGGAAGGCTTTGTTATAATTGACTATTTTATTAAAGGAATCTATCACTACAATTGCCTGATTCATATTATCTACAAGTCTACTATTCACAATTGGCAAAACATCAAGGAATCGGTATTTATAAGTAACTATGGCTATTATGCTCATGGTCAATATAAATCCTACAGGTGTGACATCGAAATCATATATGATACCCCCTGTATCAAGTACAAACCTTTTATAATCCTGAAGAAAATTTAGTGTGATCGGTAATAATACTGAAATTGAAAGAAGAAGCGCCTGTCTCCTCATATTTTCTTTCTGCCGTAAACTCCATTTAATTAATACCGCAACACCAATTATATAATAGGAATATCGAACAAAAATATGAAGCCAATTGATTAATGTCTTATAACTGTAATCATATTTATACAAAGTATTGTAAAAATGGATTGGAAGATAGAATAGTATCGGGGAGAGTAATAACAAAAATATAAATAACTTTTTGTTTTCTTTTATTTTCATGCCGGTAAATAAAAGGCAAAACAAAAGCCAGAATAATCCTGTATAGCATACGATGAAATGTCTGGGCTTATAATGATACAGTTCATAATATTCAAAGCTAAAGCCACTGAAATCATTGCCCATAATGGGATCAAATTTTAACTTTAGGTTTAACACTATAATTCGAATTAACCATAGAAGTATGACAGCCTGAAACATTGCAAAGCTAAATAATAATCCTGATTTCCTACCTTTAATCAAGAGTACAGCTAAAATAGTTATGGACATTACTGCTGATATTAGATAAATTGTCATCTGAACCGGAAAGCTTATATACATAATTACCTCCCAAATATCGTAAGTGCTTCAAAAGACGGCTTCCTATGCAGAATCATATTTTTATGCTAAATCCTCTCAATACACTCTACATGTAGTAGATTGCAAAACTCAGTAATTGTAAGTATTGTATGCACAGCATATACTATTCCGAAGCGGAATTAAAGTGTTAAAACACTTAAGCTCATAGGAGCGTTGGAGCGAAGGAAATAAACTCAATTCAACTACACTTTCGAAAATTTTCTCCCATAGCGCACATATGCATATAGTATTGGTTCCACTGAAATAATTGTCAATATGCTGAAGTAAATTATTGCACTTACTGTTCCAGGAATAAATGCTAATATCATAAATATAATTCCTGAAACGAACCAGACATAACCACCATGTCTTTGGGCTTTCAAGATCCAAGTGCTTTGAGACAATTCTTTTTCATTCGGTTTCAGTTTAGGCATGAAATTACCAAATATCACAATTGCCAACCCAAGAATGAACTTTGCTACAAGATCCATCCTTAAAAAATCTGCTCCCAAACTTATACTAATGATAGCTATATGCATTCCAAAAAATAGGATCGTTATTACAGACGCTATCGAGTAATAAATCTTTGGTGCCTTATGAAAACTCGCTTTTGGAATCAATGGGATATAAGTGAATAAGAATATAATACTTAATGCTGGTATAAAAAATGCTCCTATCAATTTGTGTACATATTGGTCTATTTCTCCATTAATATCCCAATGAATAGGCATTCTTTCTGGCAATCTCGTATAAAGTATGATCGACGAAACAAGTGGCATAATTAATAATACCCATAGAATTTTTGGAAGTCTTTTATTATTCTTCATTTTTATCTTCTCCTTTCAAATCTTTCAACCATATCATTATTTCCTCAATTACAGAGGTATTTAACTCATACATGATATACTTGCCTTCCCTCCTGTCATCAATAAGACCCGCTTCCTTTAACACAGATAAATGATGCGAAACTGTAGCTTGTGTCATTGCAAATTTTTCTGCAATGTCTCCAGCTGTCATGTCACCTTTTTTAAGTATATTCAATATCTCTCTGCGTGTCTTATCAGAAAGAGCTTTAAACGTTTCTTGAAAGCCCATATACCAGTCTCCTCTCAATTACATTTAGATTTAGTTAATTGCTAAACTATATAGTTTTATTATTTGTATACACAGCATATACTATTTATCTGTTCCAACGCTCCGTTTCGCAATCAGCTAACATTTAGATGTATATCTAAATGAATTGTAGCATCCTGGAATCAAAATGTCAAGATACATTTAGAAATTCATCTAAATGTATCTTGACATTTTAATTGTATCAATGCTGTTCACAGACAAAACCCCGGATTTTATCAATATAAAATCCGGGGAATGTACCTCTTCTTAGTTTTTTCAGTATCTTACTTAACCTTCAATTTTGTCGTAACAACTGCTGGACTCCCTTTTTTACTGCCGGTTTTCGCAGCTGGAGTTATTTTGCAGATGATATATTTACCGAGGTCTTTTTTTGTCAGCGTATAGGTTTTCGAAGCTGCCCCCTTAATCAGTGTCAGTTTTTTACGATCTGCATCCTCCGCACGATACCACTGAATTTGGGTCTTTCCCTCTTTATCCTGATCCGTATCTGAGTAAACATAGGTAACGGTTAATTTACCTCCGACCTTCGCTACTCCGGATATTTTAAGCTTTGTTGCCTTCGGAGCTGCATTCGCCGGTATTTTGATAGCTTTTGTAATGCTGTCTCCGGCAATTACCCCAGCCTTTGCTTTTGGAATAATCTCAAGAATGAGATACTTACCCTGATCTTTTGCGGTTATCTGATAGGTAAGCTTATTCGCTCCGGTTATTTTTATCTTATTCTTTCCGGCTGCGCTATCCGCACGATACCAGCAATAGGAGCTGCTTTCTTGTGCATCCTTATCCGCATCACTGTAAGTATAAGAGCCTGTCAGCTTGGAGCCAAGGGTAGTCTTTCCTGAGATCTTAACTTTTGAAGCAGCAGGCTTTGTATTCATACTGCTGACAAAGGTAAAGGAGCTGAACTTACTAACTTCAACCTCTATCGCAATGGGGTTCTTCTTCGTATCATATACAATATTTCCCCGTAACAATTCATTACTGCCATCACTATGCTTTACTAATACCGCCAGATTGTTAATAAAGCTACTTCTCTGCCCTGCATCCGTAGGCAATTTAATTCCTTCTAAGGAAAGTGCTACTTTAGCAATCTGACCACTGTAATTGGAATCGATGATCCTAGTAGGTCCATATACACCAGCAGTCTCTCCTTTGACATAATTTTGGACAATTCCTAATTTCAAAGTATCTTCATTTATTTTCTTTTGTTCCTTCGCGTCTCGGACAGAGGTAATATTAAAGTTAATATCCTGATTCTTAATAGCTGCCTTTTTTAAATCCTCTTTAGAAAGCCCTATTCCTACAGCTCCTGCTTTTATCTGAAATGCTATGTTCTTTTCTGATAAAAGCTTTAAGGAAGCCTTGGATAGATTAACAATTACTTCATCCGCTTGATCACCTTCAAAATTCTGGGTGTTAATACCAATTTCCTTTATTTCCTTTCCTTCATATAGCTTTAGTATTTCCTTCAGAATGTCCTCAGTAAAAGTTAAAGTATCCGTGGTCTTATTATTTTCTGTCCTTCTTATGATATCCACCGTAACAGCTGTAGCAGAGCTGCCACTATTTCCTGCTATTACATTGATCTTACTCTTACTAACCGTTTCTTTTTGCGGAGCGACAGTAGGAGTATGTGTAATTATTGATGGCTCATCCGTTCCACCATTAGCTGGTGCGGTTTTACCTACCGAAGTCATAGCTGTGTTTCCTGCCATATCAGTTGCGGTAATCGTGACTAAGGTTTCCTTATCTCTAAGTATTTCAGCTGTATAGGTATTTTTATCCTCCTTCTTATTCAGCGTATAATTCGTGCCGTCGATTGACATAACCACACTGTATAAGCCGCTGCCGGTATCAGTTACATCGGCAGATACATGATAAATACCATCCTTAAGTACTGCTGAGGTTTTACCTGGGGTAAAAGCTGGTTCCTTCCTGTCCACCTTAATCGTCTGACTGTCAGCTGTCAAATTGTAACCCCTCGCATCCTGGAGTTTGGCATTAATAATATAAGTACCTTCCTTTGTAAGATTAGTAAGGTTATTTACTCCAGCTTTATAATCCTTACTCATCCATTTATCGTCATTGATTTTATATAATATTTTTACTGGCGTAAAGTTCGTTAAGTCTTTGGCCGACAGAGCTACCGGTACTGTCGAAACGTTCCACCAACCTCTGGCACTCTGAGCTACCGTGGAAGTTACCTGCACCGTTCCTCCCGCAGACACGGAATTCTCAATGCTAAATGAATAACTTTTTGTTTCTGCTCCGGCACCATCAGGCAGAACCATTACAGTGAATTCGTTGGCGCCTGAACTTACGGGAAGGGTATAAGCTATAGCCCCTTTTTGCTCTGTGAGCACAATGCCGTTCTTATCCTTAAGAACTACTTTAGCATTCGCATTTGCCGATATGGCCGTAATATTGGTGGAGGTTAATCCCTGCGTACTTAAGTTATTGTAGATAGTCGTTTCCTTACTAAAATTAACATTCACACCGGACGCACTAAATAATTGCAGGTCTGCATTCATGGAGTCCGCAGATGCATTAAAATAGTATGCTTCTACATCGGAACCTAGCTTATCAAATACAAAGGTTTTGTTTATCAGTCCCTCACCGTCTAAATTTACCAGCTTTTCTGCCGTGTTTGATAGATATTTTGTTTCGATGATATTACCGCTTGCATCCAGAAGGTTCACTGCTACATTACCGTCTGTAATTCCTTTCATGGAAAGATTCTGAAGACTCAATTCCACTGTAGATTTGGTATCGGAATTCGACAGCATAGCATCCACTTTAACTGCTTTTCCACCATTACGTATGATCAGATTATCGCATAGAACGGTGTTTAAGTTGTTATCACCTATAAATTCGGCTAATTCCTTTCCAGTTGCATCTTCCACCCAAGTCTTTAAATACAAGGTAATTCCGTTATCCGGTATTTCCTCTTTCCCTAAGGTTGTAAGATAATTCTTTAAATCAAAGGTAAGTCTTGCGGTAAAGGCTCCGTTATCAATCAGCTCCAGTTGATCTGGCTCTGATACTGTAATAACTTCCGATACCTCTTTCCCTGCTGTATAGGTAGTATCTCCGTAAAGAGCAAATTTAACTACATTCTTGCTATCCTTCAGTTTATAGGCACTGCTGTTATATAGGGTTGCTGCAAATTCACGCTGACCGTCCTGCTCTTTTACTGTATTGATCTTAGCGATGCCAAGATTCGTAACAGCCAGAGCCACTGATCCGCTACCAGTCAGCTGTACCTCCTCATCATGAAAGGTTGCCGTGCCGGCATAGGATAAATCGGTAACATCCTCCGGTACACTGTAATATACTGTTAGATTTGAACTTGTTCCCGGTAAAATTTTTAAATTATCAAAGGTTTTGCTATCCTCGCCATAATGAATTGTCACACTGGTGAGAATATCCTTACCTTCATTTTTTACCGTGAAAGTTATCGGCATTTGAAAGCCTGTTATTATCTCATTGCAGCTATAGTCTGCCGCTGTTATTGCCGCCTTATTCTGATAGGAAGCTTCTGCGGTAAACATTTTACTTTCTGTCTTAGGAACACTGACCTCGCTAGCAATTCCGTCGTCGTCTACAAGGGTTTCCGTCTCATATTCATCCTTGGTTTCTGTTCCCAGAAGAATTACCTTAACCTCATCCTTCGAGGCATCGGAAACATAAGCATCAAAGCTGTCGATGACTGTGCTGCTCGGCATATCCGCAACATCGATTGCCGCTGATAGATAAGTTGTATTTACTCCGTCAATGTTTTCCTGTGTGAATTTTACTGCCTTTAAGCTGTCACTAGCGGTGGAAGCATTATTTTCCACCCACAGAAGTGAAAGATCATTAATACTATTCGCTGTGTCATCTGTATTCACAAACCGGAAGGTATTACTGATATTGCTTACACTGGTTATACTATAAAGACTATCTACAAAGTCTTCCTTTAAATTTCCCTCCTTGTCAAAGGTCGCAAGTCGGATATCCGCTTTTCCTTCATTATCCTTATACCAACCAAGTACAAATCTTTCATCCTCCGCATCGAATTTGGCAACTGTTAGCTGTGAATTCTCATCGGAATAGTTGTCATTGGTCAGTCTGATATTATTCATTACCTCACCGGAAGCACTAACTATGCTGCATATCATCTCATAATTCTTTGTATCTCTTTCTTCACCGGTATCCACTGTATAAGATACTGCTGTTGTTCCGTCTGAGTTCATTGCTGCCTCTAATCCAACCACATTTCCGGATACTCCGTTGTAGAGGGTCTTTGTCTCACTCCAGCTGCTTCCGTCATAAATACGATAGACAATGTTGTCCTTACCGTCAAAGTTAGTCGGATCACTCTCGCTTCCAGAAAATACACTTCTCCAAACTGCGATTGACTTATTACCGTTTGTCGCAACAATCGGTGCCATATCGGGGGTATTGTTGTCACTAAGTCTCTGTGTTGTCCAGACACCATCCTTATAGATGCTTGCATATGCTTCTGTATTGTTAAGCATTAGGGAAATATCACTGGAATCCATCTCATCGCCAGGCATTTTATCAAGCTTATCTACCAGTCTTGTCCAGGCTGCAATCGCAGTTCCTTCATTACTGTCAAAAGACATCTGGGTATCGCCAAAGCTCGCCTCCTCATTAATGGCTCCCTTATCTACATAATGATCTCCCTGAAGTAATGCGTAGCTTACCGTTGTATTATAGACATCCGTACTGTTGTTATCGGACAAATATACAAAGATCTGGCCATCATCTGCTATAAGCGGATTTGAATAGGGATAAGCATTGGTCTGAAGCTCCTGGGGTGCCCTGTTATCCGTACTGAGTGCAAGGGATATCGTTCGTTTACTCTCTGTCTTCCAGGATCGCTCATAATCGGCTAGATACGTGCGATCCTCCAGGGTAGGCTCCTCTGAGTAAACACTCATATCAAGACCCGAATCAAGAGCATACATCCTTGCTGCATAGCTTAAGCTCTCAACCGTCAGCATATCTCCGGTTGTTGCCTTCCAGTATGCTTCAATCTTATCCCAGTTCCGGAAAGTCCATTCCTTATTGAAGGCTGCTGAGCAAAGGGTTTTCGAATATTTAATAAATAGCAGCTTCACCACTACCTTGATTCCGATTTGACCGGACAAGGTAAGGGAAGAACCCGACAGTGCCTTCTCTGTCTGATTATAACCGGCATTCTGGTTCGCAATTGCACTATTAAGATAATTTCGATTTAAAAATTTATTTTCATTTTCAAGAACCAATTGTCCAAATACACCGATTTTTAAGGCTGCTACAGAAAAATCATAGCCGATTCCACCAAAGGCATAGATATAAGCTTTGATTTTCAAATTCGTCAGATAATCCGCAACATACTCCTTATCACCACTCCAGGTATAATCGATACCTCCTACATTTACCGGTTCATAAAGGATATGTGTGTCAAAGTCCACCTGAACTGCTCCGCCTAGTGCGATTTCATAGGTAACCGGAATATCGATTCCATAGAGTTTTAAGTTACCCGTATGAGAATAATTAACTCCCACGCCGGCACTGATCCCGCCTCCAATGGGTCTTATTTCCCATTTGCCATGATCAAAGTTATAGCGTACCTGACAGCTAAAGTATCCTCCTACATGATATAAGAAGGAAAGTCCGGATGCATCATCAGCGACACTGTCAAGCTCCTCCTTAAGACTGTTGGTAAATTCACGCGCCTTGGCAAAGCCTGCCTTCGCAGTTCCCATTTTCTCGACATCGTCATCATCAAGCATCAAGGAGTTGCCGTCCTCCTCCGGCCCCACGTCACCTAGATCATCCCCCACATTCATCTGCAATAACGCATTAAATACCGTAGGGTCTGCTGTTGGAGCTACGATTAGGGAAAAAGCTCCCTGGGAAAACTCTATGTTGCTTACAAAGTTAAGAGCTTTCTGTGTAAATTTGTCGGTTGCATCAAAGGATGCCTGAGAGGTGATGTTGCTTTTCATCTCTGCAATGAATTTCTTATTAACCTCTTCATTGTCAGTAATATTCTCTACATTCATCATGTTTCGGATGGAATAGGGTGCAAGGGTTGAGCTGTAAAGCGTACCATCCTCATTAAAGCTCTTAACAGTTACCTTTCCTCTGCCTGTTTCATCTATCCAAATATTATTTTTATCGAGCACCGCTTGGTTCTCTGTTACCAGCATGGAGGCAAACGGATATCGGAAGGTTTTATAAGTCTGTCCTGGTATTGCCGCTCCAGTTTCATTCACGACAGATACGGAGTAGTTTGCATTTTCCTTTAAGGGTTTACCCCACCAGATCACTTGGGTATCAATCCGCAGCTTCGGAATCTGTGCATTAATACCGATATTTCCAGTGTAGTCTTTAATATTGTCACGACGGCCGCTCTTCTTGTAACGGTCCAGATATTGAGCGGAATAAAAAGGTATATCCTTCTCTCCCGGTGCTACGGCAACTAGCTTTACAATACTTTCTCCAAAACGGAGGACATCCGCTCCGGACAGATTGCCTGAGAAGGTAATAATCTGTGGCTGATAGCTGTCATCTTCAAATTGAAATTCAAAGACATATTTAATCTCATCTGAGGAATTTACTCTGACGCCATTATTTTCACCTGCCTCAGCGGACCAAAAGCGTGTAATGTCAAATAGCTGATTGTAGGAACCATTCTCTGGTGTTATGGTAAGTGTTTTCTTCCATGCATGGTCAGTATCGGATATTTCACTGGTCTCACAGTAATGACCATTCTTATAGACACCGCCTCGGATGGTAACCTCTCCTGTATAAGGAGTACCGTCCGGTTTCTGAAAGTTTAAATTCACCTGTGCGACATTGCGGAGAACATAATTATTGATGGGATAGAGTTCTCCCTTTGATCCATCATTTTCTCCGGATAATAAATTCGCATGATAAATAGTACCCATATAGGTAAGTCCGCCGAAGGTACTTCTAAGCTTCACATCACCTTTGATTCCTTTTTCCTCATAAATCGCGATTGCACCGTGATCGTCACTGTATAAGGTTTTTTCCTCATTGTTACCATTCGTATAGACAAATTCGGTCTTAACCATTGGCATCGCCTGGAATAAGTAAAGCTTATTCTTTAAGGTCTTAACCGTAACACCAAGTGTATCGGACATCCTTGTCAGCTTATGGGTTGCATTAATGCTAGCAGTTCCATCACCCAAACCAGCAAGAATGAAGTTGGTATCCGGCATATAGGAGGTAGTGTCATAATCCTCAATGTTATTGTAGAGACCTCCTCTGGAATAATTAATGCTGGCAATATTCGAGGAATTTGAATTCCACTCTATTTGATCTGTTACCAGGCCATAGGGATACTCGCCGTAATTGATACTTAACCGGTTGGTCAGGGATATCTTTCGCTCTAATGCAATAATCTCTGAACTTGTCATACCTGAAATCACACCGGAATTATCCATAGTGATCGTCTCCTGATCCTGACCATCTACAAAGATTTTCATTGCAGCTGCATCATAGACATTCAGAACATAGGAATCATAACTGTAAGCGTCATCATCATTGTTCTTAATTTTTGCAGTAATCGTATAGACATCCTTAAGTCTTCCCGTGATATCCGGAAGATTAAGTTCAAAGCTGCCGCTTACTTCACTTGAGGTGGTTATTAATTCTCCATTTTTTGTTATTTTGAATTCAGAAGCATATCCGCCTACTGTATTAACATCAGAGGAGGACCAGCTAATCGTAATAGCCTCTGCCGTATCCAGCAGATAGTAGCTTGCCGGACGGTCAATTTTAACACTAGCAGGAGGTGATGTAATGATAATTCCGCATACCGTCTCCACTTGCTTCTTGGTATTATACGGATTTGTGGTGCTTATTTTAACCGTATAAGAAGGTATCATGTCTGCGGACAGATTGGTTAACCATTCTCTTGGAATTGTAATACTGTTATTTAAAGCTGCTTCCGTGGTATAAATGGCACTTTTCCCTGTTAATTCCTCCGCAGTTGTATAATTTCCTTCATACAACGCAACACTGTAGTTAGTATTCTTACCTTCCAGCTGATTAATATAGGTTACATTTGAGCTCCATAATAATGGCGCGGGTAACCCTTTCTTACTTAAGATATATTTGCTTGTGGTAATCATAGGATTATTCAGATTCGCACGAACCGTAAAGATCTCCGACTGGACGATTGTATCCTTTGTTCCGTCACTTACTCCGTTATTTGCTATTAATTGAAAGGCAACCGTTCCTATACCAGTGGTTGTAACCGTACCGTCTGGAGCTATGACAGCAACATCCTCGTTAGTGGATACCCATCTGAAGTTTTCGGCTTTTTTATAGGTTCCCTCACCACTGCAGGTATAGGTAAGCTTCACTCCTTCTGCTCCTAAGTCAAGTACTTTATCTATTCCGGAGGGATAGTAGGAGGGATACACAATTGTCATATCCTCTGGTTTCACTAAGACAATCTCACCAATTACAAAATCAGCCTGATAACCTTCATTCAATATTGGTCTGAATGCAGTATTCGAAGCATCCAAAGCCAAATAAAGCATCAAGCGATGTGTTCCGCTCTTTGGAAGGTCGAAGATGGCCGTTAGCTTATCTGTAGCATCCGTAATATAGAGCGGGATTTTTGTAGCTCCGTTGTCTAAGGAAGCATAGAGCTTATTCACGATAAAATTATTGTTTTCATCCACCGTCGTATTACTGATCAGCCATTCATTCTGCTTTTGTCCGAGGGTTGCCCCATCATTCGTAGTCTCACTGTTCTGATACAGCGGTATCTCGATGATGCCCTTTGTCTCATCAGGCAGATAGGCGCCCGCTAAAGCGGATCCATCCTCATGCTTTAAGATGATTTCGGTCAAACTGTCCAGCTCATTATAAGCGAAGGTAGTCGCAAGAGCTGCCACGTCAGTTGCAAAGGTATACTCTGCTGCTGCATTCCCAGCAATATCTTTGATACCTCCTGACACACTTACTGGCCATAGGGTCTGCGGTGTTGCAGTCGGTATGGTAAACAGGAAAGTAACCTTCTCACTTTTCAGTCCGGTGTTATTACTTTCCGCTGTATAGATTTTACCCATAGCATCCCTCATTGTTAAGGTAAGCACGCTATCTTGTAATACAGGTTCACTATAGGTAACGACAATAGGTACCTGCTCTAAAGCCTTGAAGTATCCTGACGGAGCACTTATGGATTGCAGTGTGGGTGCTACACTATCCTTCATATTTAAGTAGAAGTTACGCATTGCCGGACCTCTGGTAAGACTGTTATCATTGGTTGCATGCAGATTGATATAACATGTCCCCTCAGGCACAGTAGAATCACTTATGGAAAAGGTCTCTTTGTGAGTCCCCACTTGATAGTCACTATCAGTCACACTTTTCGTACTAATTATCGTGAAAGCCGATGTTAAAAAATTAACATTCAATGCAATTTTCATTGTTGAAGAGGCCTGTCCCCAGAAGAATGCACTGGCGTTGATACTCAGCTGACCGCTGTTTGCCAAGCTCTTACCATCCTGCTTCAGAAAGATAGTCTGACTGGCCTCAACCTTCTTACTGGCGTTTCCCTTAATCTCTCCTCCAAAATCACCGTTATTATAATATCCATTTGTCACGGTCCATCCATCCACATTTCCTGTCGGAACCGGATTATACAGTACATTAGAGCCGTTATATATGGTAAATGTAAAGGTACTGTTTCTTGTTATCGGTACCAGCTGCTCTGCTTTACCATTGGCAAATTTACCGCCATTTAAGCTGGTAAGGTGCAAATAGCAGGCAATCGCATCCCCATTCCACAGAAATTCATCGCCTATGGGCAATTGTATTGTCTCCGTTCGTTCGGGTACATCCTTACTTAAGCTTACGATATGCTCCGTACTATCCATTACATCACCCAATTCTCCTGCAATAGCCGTTTGGGTGAAGGAAACCTTGGATGCATCATCAAAATTGGCTAAGGAATATGTAATATCCACTTTATTGGTATCATAGATTGAACCAAGATTGTAATTAACAACAGGAATACTGATGGCTGAACCCGTAACGCTCAGATTCAGTGAGATACCGTCCGTTGTAAGCTGGTTCTCCAAATTTTCCATCGCAGCTAGATGTTCCTGCGTAATTGTCGTATCATTATTTACAAAATTTTCGTCTAAATAGGTCATCGCATCTTCAAATGCAATTAATTTCTTAATAAATTCAAGGGTTACGCTGATATCATCTACCTTAACCTCCTTGGTAAGATCCACCTCCGAGGCATTCACGATCTCCCTCATCTGATCCAGGGTATAAAACTGCCCATCCATCTCAATCTGATAAGTCAAACTATTTCCGTTTTCATCAATAATTCCAAGTGAGAGCATGGATTGACATAATTCCTTTGCTGCATCCTCTCCATAAATTGATGACAGGCTCTCGATTAACTGCTGTAATCCCTTTGAAATGCCGCTATTATCCATCTCATTAGCAAACGCACTCCTCAGATTAGTCGGCATTACTGAAAAAATCATTAAAAATGCCATCAGCACTGCAATTACCCTTTTGCAGTTTCTTAACCTTATCTTTCTCATTGTACTAATAACCTCCTCTGTCATTTTCTTCTCCTTCCTATATCGAAACCCCATTATAAATCCTGGTAACCGATAGAGTGGATTGGTATAATTAAAGCTATTAATTTTCACCTCCCAATTTATGTTCTCTTCCTGCATACTGATCTGAGCCTATTATATATAAAAGAACAATGAAAAGTGTATTCATAGCCTTATATGTTGTTTATTCGCCTTGAAATGCATACAGGTAACACCTGCGGCAGTAATGGCAGACGATAGTGAGGGAGTAGCATCCAAGTCTGGAATGCTACTCCCCATTTCAATTAGCTATTAATTCATCTACTTATTTGATTCCGATACTGCACTTCTATTACAGACATCAACTACCAAAAAAATACCGCCACCTAAGTTCTTAAGTTCTCTTACAACCTTTAGAACGGTGACGGTATTTCTGGCAAATTGAGTTAATTCTGAATCGTTCCTTACTCTCCCTTGGTCCGTATCTTTCTTATCGTTGTAGTTCTGGTCAGAATATAGATGAGCAGGGCGATCGATATTGGTATTATCATGCTTTCATACATAAAGCGATATCCCCTCCATTGTGCCAGGCCTCCGGCAACCAAGGTCCCGAGACTGGTACCCAGATCAAGTCCGATAAAAAAGGTACTGTTAGCTACACCTCTGCGTTCACGATTTACACTTTTCACACACCAGGTCTGAAGCGATGGCTGTAAACCACCGTAACCCAAGCCATAGGTAACTGCAGCAAGCGTAAATAAAAGAAGCCTATCAGCCCTTGTAAGCAGGACAAAAGTAAGTATTAAAAGTATCGAGCAGGGGATGATGATAAAGCTCTTGTGTAGAATATCGCTTAGCCTGCCGCAGACCGGCCGGGTTACAAATAATGCAACCGCATAGACAGAAAAGAATATTCCAATTCCGGAAATAGCCCTCTCCTCTGCATATAAAGCAAGAAAGGTACTAATTGAACAGGTAGCTACTGTTGTAAACAGAATGATCAACATTGGCAGCACAGCCTCTTTTGCAAATATACTGTTCCATACGGATTCCATTTTCGTTCTTTGACTGTTATTAAGGTGGTTTTTGTCTTTTTGAATGAGGAATGACAGTAATATCCCGGACAGCGGCATCGCAGCTGCTGCCATGAACATGATCGTATAGCTGCCATGCTCGATCAGCCATAAACCAAGGTTAGGGGCAACAGCGGTAGATATAACCGATGCCAAAGCAAAAACACCAATTCCCTGACCGATTTTTTCCTCCGGCAATGACACGGTAGCTATCGTACTTGATGCCGTTGTAACAAGTCCCCAACCAAGACCATGAATTAATCGAAAAAAGATAAGAATACCCAGGCTGTGGGACTGAGAATAACCAAGGATTGCAATCGCTATCAGTATTAGAGATATTAGTAAAATTTTCTTTTTATTCTTATAATCGCATAATCTTCCCGCATAAGGTCTGATTGCAAGTGAGGTAATCACAAACGAAGTTGATACAAATCCCATAATGCTAACGGATAAGCCTAAAGATACCGTATACTTGGCAAGTGTTGTATTCATCATCTGAAAACTGATTGAAGTTGTAATATTAATGATAAATATTAATAAAAAATTACGATTCCACAGGCGTTTCTTCTGCATTACTCATTCTCCTTTTTTGCTATCAAACATCCATTCCATAGCCAGTGGTAAATAAGTATTCCAGGAATCCCAGGTGTGTGCATCCTCATTTTCCATCCAAGTATATTTGATTTCCTTTTTGGTTAAATAATCCTTCCATTCCACATTATCTTCATAGGTATGATCATTTCTGCCGACACTTAAGAACAGCCTAAGCTTATTCTCCTGTTGACAATACTGATCTACCAATCGGTACAAATTGTACTCACTATTAAGAAGACCCTCTCTATCTCCGAAGACCGCATGCATGGTTGCATCAAACTCCTCACTCAGCTGTTGCTTAACATATCGGAAGGGTAGTCCTACAGCAGATGACATTGCAACGACTGAGCCATAGCGTTCCGGATATTTTAAGCCAATCCGCAATGCACCATAGCCTCCCATGGACAGCCCGCAGATATAGTTATCTTCTCTGGCAGAGGAAATCGGAAAATTCTTGTAAATATAATCTGGTAAAGCCTGCGCAATGTGATCCTCCCATCTCGGACCATATTTCATATTGGTATATAGAGAACTTTGTGCATCCGGCATCACAACAGCACAATGATACTTCTCGGCATATAGCTGAATGGTTGAGTTATACAGCCATTCCGATGCATATGCACCACCGCCGTGCAGCATCCATAATACCGGAAGCTTAGCAGTTTGACAGTAGTATTCTTCCATGCTTATGCGATCAGTTCCGCCAGAGACAATCCCCATAGGAATGATCATTCGAAAGGTTGTACTCATTCCAAGCGTTCTTGGTTGAAAGTGACAGTTAAATACAGCCATATTAAATTCCCTCCATCGTTAAGACATCATCCTTTGCGGTAAGCCACTCAAAGAAATCAGTAACATAGGGATCCCAACAATCATAGCTGTGAACTCCGGGAGCCTGAACCCATTTTACTTTGGCACCGGCTTGCAGCATCAGATCCTTCGCTATAACATTCTGTTCAAAGCCAAAATCCTGCTGACCACACAGCATGTAGAAATCAGGGTTTGTGATATGCTTCTGCTGATTCTCCTTTACCATGTGAATGATATCATTATTGTTATTTACGAGCCTTTCAAGACTGCCAAAAGAATAAATAAAGTCCGGTCCTCCCGGTTGAACTCCCTTTTGATATTTGTCAAATATGTCTGGCATCAATATTGCTCCTGCAAACGCACCTGCCTTACAGAACAGCTCCGGTCTGTTTAAAGCAAGTCGGAAGGCGCAGAAGCCACCCATGGATGCACCGCCGACATAATTATTGGCTCGTTCCTTTGAAAAACGCGGAAAAAGATACCGTAACTGAAAAACAAGCTCATTTTCCAGATAGGATGCATACTGCCCCCCCTCCTTCATATCCATCCCAAAGCTGTTATAAATGGATGGAAGCACTACTGCTAATTGATATTTTTGTGCATAACGTACAATGGACGAATGATAAAGCCACTCCTTACAATCACCGTTTCCACCGTGAAAAAGCCATAATACAGGATACTCCTTCTTTTCCTCTCTATCTCCTTCATACTCCGGTAGAATTACGGTTAACTCCGTAGACATTGATAAGCTTCTTGAATGAATATTGATATCGAATACTGCCACTTAGCTCACTCCTTCTTACTCCATAATTTTTTCTGTGCCTTTGCCCATCTTAGAATTTCGGCTTCGTCTTCTGCCAGTATCCATCCCTCTCCAATACATTTTGTAAGGCTGTACGCCAACTGCTCATAATACATGTCAAAAGAAGGGTATAATTGATACAATACCTCAGGATCAATTAATTCGACCTTACCATCCGGAAGATATCTGCGTACCGGGACATCTACAAATGGGCTCCTTACTCCACCGCAGACATTCCCAATCGTATCAATCTGAAATACGGCATAAGGATATTTACCATGTAGATAAATTCGGTCTGCCCTTGGCGGAACCTTTTCTTTGGCTACCCATAGCTTCAAATTATGCATTGCCGCCCGCATCAGATATCTAGTCGGAAAAGAATCATCCTCATTGGAATCAAGTATAAAAGGATTATCATCGGGCTTACCTCCGCATTTGATAATATCCTCCATGCAAGGGATTATTCTTCTGTCATAGCTCGATCCGATGGCGGCTCCCGACATCTCGTACAGTCGGTACTGCATATCTTCCAGATCACTGTCATGCCGGCGCTGTACATAGGACCAATCTGGATGAACCGTCACTCCAAGAATATCTCCCATCGTATTCGTACGTATGATGGGTACATTGATGAATAATTTGCATCTGTCATCCAGCGGTGATAACGTAGGTTCCTCCTGATTGATATTTCCGGGATGGCCGGTCATATGAATTAAATATCCGTCATAGCAGGGCTTTTCACCATCCACAGTTGCAAACGGATGAATAGCAGCTGTATAGGTTGTGAGATCTCCTCCGGTAGCTCCGGTTGCCAGAGTATATTTGGCTGCCCTTTCACCTAACGGATTTTTTCCTGATTTACTCTTAAGCAGAACCGCAAGTCCTCCAAGCATATCCCATATCATACCGTTTTCTGTGTCTGGTGTGGTTTCTTCATAGCAATTACTGTTCTCTCCTCTGTCCTCTTCCGGTATAGGACTTGGAAAGCCTAAATCTCTATACCTGTTATAATCAAATTTCTTCAGACGCTCTATCGCCTTTGCACGAACTGTTACACCGATCCAGGCATCCTTGTTCTTCATGAGATATTCTCCGGAATTTCCCCATCCTGCTGCCGGTTTCTCACAGGGGGGTGCCCAGTTAAAAAGTTCCACAACTGCAAACCCGCTGAAGACCTTGTGATCAGCCGGTCTGCGTACCAGTATACGAGTCGTATAGGTACCGCCCTTTTGCCGTAGTCTTGGATATTTTCCACAGTGATACCAGCTATAAACATTTGCATTGCCGCTGATAAAGTATTCCTCCTCTACATAACCATACTTTTCCAAGTCTACGGGCAGTGTCTGCCTGGAGGCTGCGCAGAATGGATACGAATTGTTTGTTACAGGAATCGGTCCGATTACCTCTGGGCATGGTACAATACTTTTTTTTATCGGCTCCATGTTATTTATATCATTATTTTTCAAATTAATATCCTCCTTACTATTCTGATGCTTTAGCCTTTTACCGCTCCGATAGCGATACCCTTGGTGAAATATTTCTGCAATGACAGGAATATGATCATCAGCGGAATAATGGAAACCATGGCAATTGCCATTCTTACCGTTGTTGTTGGAAGTGTGACACTTTTCATAGTCTGATGCAGCATCTGGGAAGCTTGCGAGGTATCTGTATTTAAAAATTGAATATCCGAAAGAATACGATTTAAATAAACCTGCAGGCTGTAGAATCTTGAATTCATAATATAATAGAGTCCATTCGTCCAATCATTCCAGTACGCAAGACCTGAAAATAAACTTACGGTTGCGACAATAGGTACAGAAAGCGGACAAACGATCCGAAAGAAAATTTTTACCTCCCCTGCCCCGTCAAGCTGTGCAGATTCGAGCAATGAACCATGTATATTTCCGCTGTAATAGGTTCTTAATAAAATAACATTAAAGCAATTAAAAAGCAGATTTGGAACAATTAAAGCCCATATGGTATCTCGAATGTGAAAAACCTGCGTATACATTAGATAAGTCGGAACCAGACCTCCGCTAAACATCATTGGAATCATCATAAAAATCATCTGCACTTTACGCCATGGATAATCTTTTCTAGATAGAGGGTAAGCAAACATCATCGTCATAAAAACATTTACAACAGTACCGATCAATGTTACGAATAATGTAATACCATATGCTCTGAAAATTGTATTTGTCTTTCTGAATAAATATGTATATGCCTGTAAACTGAAGGACTTCGGCCAAAAGCTGTATCCCTGTGCGGCTACGCTGGTTTCGTCCGAAATAGAAACCATTATCAGTAGAAGAAAAGGCATCAGGCATAATATTACGGTCAACAATATGATTAAAGCACAAATAAAGCGAAATAACCGCTCACCTTTCATTTTCTTTCTCCTTTCTATAGTAGCGCATTATCTTTATTAAGTCTTCTTACCACAGCATTTGCCGCTAATAATAGTACACATCCAATGACTGACTGTAATAGTCCCACAGAAGAGGACATACCGACATCTTTAACCTTCAGCAATGCCTGATAAACATAGGTTTCAACCACCTGGGTTGTGCTGTAAATTGCGCTCGAATTCATCGGAACCTGAAAGAACAAACCAAAGTCGGCTGAGAAGATTCTTCCGATAGCCAGAATTGTCATAATACTTACCACCGGCGTAAGCTGTGGCAGCGTAATGTTCGTAATTTGTTTCCACTTTGTTGCTCCGTCCACCTTCGCTGCTTCATACAATTCCTGATCAATCCCAACTACGGAAGCAAAATATATGATGGTTGAAAAGCCAACATTTTTCCATATATATACGATCGGAATGATAGCGACCCATGGTTTTGCTGTATAATACCAGGCTACAGGTTTTAATCCAAGGATGGGCAGAATTGTATTATTGATGAAACCATGTTCCGGATTCAAAAAGGAATAGACAATATAGCTTACTAAAACCATTGATATAATATAGGGTAATAAGATTGCCGTCTGAAAAATTCTGGTAACAATTTTACTTCGTATTTCGTTCATGATCACTGCCAGCATGATTGCAATGATAGTGGACAATACAATGAACACCAGATTATATAATAAAGTATTTCTGATAATTCGAACCAGGTTGGGGGATCGAAACAAAAACTCAAAATTCTTAAACCCAACCCAGTCACTGTGAAAATATCCTTTTGCAAAATTATAATTTTTAAATGCAATCGTTACGCCAAACATTGGTATATAATTATTTATAATTAAATAAATGCTTCCCGGTAAGGTCATAAACAATAAAGGCAAGTAACGCTTTCTATTCTTGCCTCTTTTTTTACTGCCAGATTTCATATGTCCTTTCCTTTCTAGTCTGAATGAAAAGATGCCTCATAGGTGCAGCTAAACATTTGTTTAGTCCCTGATGAGGCACCTTAAATTATTGTAATTTACTGCTTATTCTGGTTTTTGCTCCATTCTTCGATCTGACTCTGGAATTCTGCCATCGTTTCCTTAATACCACCATTATCAAGAGCTTTTATAAACTTCGGAAGCATTTCGTCAGGATCCACAGCACCCATCTCCAGCGGTTTTGCATATTCTGATACTACACTGTCTAAAACTGCCATTTGTGATTTAATATTACTTTGATCCAATGTGAAGCCGAGGAATTTTGATTTCTGCTTATTTACGTTATATTCCTCACTGACTGCAGCAATGTTCGGATCACTGCCTTTAAAATAATTACCGTGGTAGAAATCTCCAAACGCAGCATTCATTGAATTACTATAGCCAACCGTCTGTGCAGTGACACCATCTGGATAATCAATCTCTCTATCATCTTTGCCGGTTTTTACATAATGCTTTCCTTCGATTCCCCATGCAAGCAGATTTGTAGCATCTTCGTCCGAGTAAATCAGATTAAGTAATTGCATAGCCTGCTCAGGATATTTACAGCAGGAGGTTAGCATCCAGCCAAATATGGATATCTCACCTGTACCTGTTCTAGGTTCGCCCTGTGTACCCAGCGTAATTGTTTTTGTCGGAATTTTCGTATTAGCACCGGGGTTATAGCCGGGAGAAGATATATCAAGCTTCGCAAATACTTTCCCCTGATCCCATAATGCGTTATTATCTTCTGTTGTTGATACGGCATTATTCGGGTCCAGATAACCTGCCTGATACCATTTTCTTACAGTATCCACCTTCTTTTTATACTCCGGTGATGCATAATAGTTTTCTACTGTTGTTGTACCCGTGTCTTCAGCAATTACACCTGCCGTAAAATAGCCAAGATTCGAAAAGACTCTTTCTCCGGGATCTGTCGGTAAATTAAATACCAGTGAATTATTAGCACCATTCATTAGCGGTATCATATCCGGCTCATTCTCATGTATTGTTTTAAGGACATTCTCAATATCCTCAAGGGTATCCAGATGTGATGTGGTTATTCCGTATTTGTCACAAAGATCCTGTCTGCAAATCAAGGCTTGATCGCATCCATAAGTACGGCTAATCTCCGGTACACAATAAATCTCATTGTTCACCGTACATCCAGGCCACAGGTCTGCCTCTACCTTATTCTTAATATCCTTACCATACTCGTCAAGATACTTGGTCATAGGTGCTAACTGCCCGTTATTTACCATGTTAGTCAGGTCATATCCAAACATCATCATGAGATCAATATCTTCACCGCTCTGCAGCAATAGGTTTGTCTGATCATTCCAGGAACCTCCGTTGATCGGTACCAAATGAAGCTTTACATTGATTTTTGGGATAGCAATCTTTTCATTAAATAAATCCTCAACTTCCTGTAAATCAGGCGGCACCTCACCCCATGACACATATACCATGTTGATGGTTACCGGATCGGCTTTTGCTGTATCTTTCTTTGAATCGTCAGTCTGCGTGTTCCCCTGTGAATCAGTCTTCGTATCTTTTTCTGATGATTTACTACACCCGCTTAACATCGATACAACTAATACCATGCATAAAATGATCCCCATTAATTTACCAGCTACACTTTTCATAATATTCTCCTTTCAAACTAGATAGCCTTTAGGTTCTTGCGAAACTCAGTAATTGTATGTATTGTTTCGCAATTCCCTATTGATAGCCTTATTCTATCAGTTCGGGAATTTTATGACTAACATTTGTACGACTATTCAATAACAATATGAAGACATATCTTTATGTCGAAATCCAGAATATAAACATGTAATTTGTCGCATTGAAAATACAAATAGCAAATGCTATAATCTAAACTAATATAATTTACTAATCTTTTACCGACGGAACAGGAGCTGTGTCATGTATCGATTATTAATACTGAATGATATTTTAGTTGAAAGAAGAATGCTTTGCGAAATTAATTGGGAAACGGTAGGAATATCCTCTGTTACATACGCTGGCGGCCTCGATCAGCTTAAAGCAGCCTTTGATATCTATCCCTACGAACTTGTTATTATTAATATTGATCACTTTCAAGCAGAATGGAAAGCAATGCTGCAATGGCTGAAGGGGTACCGGAAAGTAACACAGGTCATCCTCGAATCCAGGCAGACTGACTTTAGTTATGCCAAGACCGCCCTTGATTATAACTGTTACTATATCCTGACTCCGTGTCAGCCGGAGGAATTCATATCTACTATACATAAAGCGGTACAAGGTTACGATAAACGAATGTGGGAATTGACCCCTGTTTCAGAATATGAGGTCGTCATGAATCTCTGGAGATTTAATCTGGCGAATACGCTCAAGTTATTTTGGATGGATATCATTGATCAGAAAATTCAACCGATCAAGAGCGAGATTTTAAAAGAAGCTGAAAGAAGGGGGATCTTTTTTTTATATGGAGACAGATATTCCGATTTTATTGCTGTAATTATTAGCATACGGTCACCTTATAAGGATACCAGTATCATAGATCCTTCCTTACTTCAATTTGCATTAATTAATGTAGCAGATGAACTGATTCCCCTATCCTATACAAAATGCCAGACATTTGAAATAGAAGATGGTATCTTAATCTGTCTAATGCAGATTAAAGATGAAAACAAGTATTCCAAACCGGAACTCTTAAGCAATATAAATCAGTTTATAGAGAATTGTAATATATATTTTAAATGTAAGGTTCACTGTTATGTCGGTTATCCTGCCAAATGCCACGATGTCTCTCAGATTGTTAGTTCTTTATTGGATATGTGTCATAATAATGTCTATAATAACAGCGGAATATCTCTTCTCGAGGAATATCATCCCTCAGAGAACGTTTTAATCGTTCCTCCGAATCTTAATCTTTGGGCAACCCTGCTGCAGCATGGCAACCAAGCAGAGATCATAACCCAGATTTACTATTATTTTAACAATCTATCAACAAAAACAACCATTAATATTAATGTACTCTACCAGTTTCATCATGTTTTTAATCAGATGGTCTATACTGTCTTAAAACAGGCCAGTATCAGAGGGCACTATCTGTTCAGCGACAATGTCACCGTGGGGCTGTATAATAAAGCAACTCATTCGATCGATGAAACGGTTGACTGGTGCGAGCATATCCTTAATAAATCAATTAAGGCTATTATTGCAAAAGAAAAAGAGCTAACGTTAACTGAGAAAGTGAAAAAGTACATTCACGAGAATATTTCTTCCCATTTGACGAGATACATCATTGCCAAAGAAATCTATGTAAATGCGGATTATATGGGGCGGATTTTTAAAATGGAGACCGGAAAGAATATATCACAATATATTACAGAGGAACGGATAGAATTTGCCAAGGAATTATTGTCGAAGGGAAAGCTTTCCGTAAGTGATGTTGCTTTAGAAGTCGGCTTCACGAATTTTTCTTACTTTTCTAAGGTCTTTAAGGAATTTACCGGTATAAATCCGGCTGAATATAAAGCTCTGTAAAGGCTTCATCCGGCACCTTGATCTATATCTAATGAGAAGCAAGGAACGCACCCATCTTCATATCATCAGAAAATGAGTGCGTTTTCAAAAAGTACAACATCGATGTCCATTAAAGCTATATCCTATTAATTTTTATTTGCTTCCACCTTTTCCGATTCTCATTTTTTGGTTAAAGTATGTATGACGAATGTCGTCTGCTATTTCCAACCACCCATCAACGCCCAGTTTTTTCATCATACAGAGATTATAAAGCTTAAAGTTATGTGGGTGAGTGGATGCTCTGTCTGCCATAGGCATAAGATTCTCACACGGAAAATCATTACATTCAAAGCAGTATTTCACTCCCTTTTCGTTTATGCATTCCAATGTTTGGCACTTCTGACCCTGCAAATCAAGTAATAGACACTGATTGCCATTAACACAGCCTTTACAGCTGATACGTTCCTTTGATACTTTAAACAGTTCTGACATTCGTGTCTGAAATTCCTCTGTCAAATTTTTTTCATACATCTCACAGTTAAAGCAATCAATTCCACACGGTGCAATAATTTTTTTATCCATAATCTTTCCTCCTGTAGTTTTATCTTACAATAACTTAGACACACAAAAGGACATTTGGTTACAAAATTATTTCCCTTAATTTATTTATAAAAATTTCTTTTGGAATTTTTCTTCCGACCTTATACATTGTATAGATATCTAAAGTTCCTTGAACGAACTGCTTATATTCATCAAATAATTCTGGATCCCTATAATCGGTATACCCCTTTGGAATTGGTAAATTGTGATCTTTCATAAATTTAACCCATAAATAACATTTACAAGGCTTTGAAGGATCTATCAAACTACATCGGTCATAGTGTAGCTCTTGGATATTCTTTCTTGCCCGATACAGGGTTACTTTAGCACTGTTCTCCGTTATCTGTACTACCTCCGCAATTTCAGAAAGCTTTAGATCCAAAAAGGTTCTAAGTGCAAATACTGCCCTCTGTTGTTTTGGTAAGCAACGCATAAATGCCGTCAAACATTTTTCTCTCATCTCATCAACAACTAATTTGTTATCAATTGGTTCACTAGACGACTCTAATTTCGAGAAAAATTCTGTCTCGCTCATACCTAGTTCTTGTGTAATTGCCACCACTGGAAGCTTTCTTATCCTTTTATAATTATCATTTCCTTCATTAACCAGAATCCGATATAGCCAAGTGGAAAGCTTCGCATCTCCCTTGTACTGCTGTAAATGCATTATCGCCTTTAAAAAAGCACTTTGCAAGACATCCTCTGCATCATGGTGATTTCCGGTCATTCTAAAAGCAGTACAATACAATTTGTCATACTCATCCTCATACAATTTCAACAGGTCATTTTGAATTTGTTGTGTCTCCACTAAAATCGCCTACTTTTTCTGATAAATTTCTCTTTAATATTCCATTATAAACCACAACAGTATTAATTTCAAAGGTTTTATCAAGTAAAAAGATGTATATATTTACCAGGTAGGGATATTCGGTAGAGTAATCCTTTCTCATATAAATTCGTTTATTTTTACTTTAGGATTAAAGTACCTGGGTCTTCCTTCTGTCTTTTTATCATATTGAATCGCTTGTTTTGGGCAAATATTTATGCATTTTAAACAAGCTTCACAAGCTCCGCTCCATATTGGTTTTTCATCGACAACTATATTACCAACTGGGCAGTGCTTTTCGCACAATTTACATTTATTACAATTATCTAATGCTATAAATCCGGAATCAAATCCAAGAAAAGCTTTTTCCCATTCCGAATATGCTTTTCTAGCGCCAACTATTTTAGAATAAATTTTTGAGTCCTTTTCTATATAATTCTTTTTCATTTTTATTATATCAATAATTTTATTGAGTTTTTTATTTGCTTTAATTAGAGTTGTCTCTATTGCATCAGATTCTAGCATTTTTGATTTTATTATATAATTTGTTGGCATTTTTAAGTAAAAACAGCTATTAATTAAAAGATGCTTTCTTTCGCATATTTTATTTAATAGATCGACTGCAATCCCATTTGGAAATTCAGCAGTAAATATAAATGATAAGTACTTCACATTGGTTAAGTTTATATGCTCCAAAAAATCTACTACTATATGCGGTATTCCATAGAAATAAATTGGAGATATTATTACAATCTCTTCATCGTTGAAAACAATTTCTGATTCATTTCTGTATTCCGCAATAGATTCAATTGAATTTTGCAAAAAATGATTCGCAAGGATTTTTGCTACATAAAATGAATTCCCTGTACCTGAAAAATATAAGATTTTAACACTCACATTGACCACCTCCAACTTTTATAATACAATTATAAAGCTTGTAGTATAGTTCAATGTCAAGCAATTATTTTACATGAGATATAAAATACGAGAAATTATGTTCTTTCAAATTCTCCTTTATTCCCATGAGCATATCTTTTAAATGATTCATCTCATTGATTCTCTCTTCAATTTCATACATTTTTTTGTTAATCATCTCATCATAACTTGTGAATCATGTTGTAAGATTTCTTCCTGTTCAGTCATTGTTATCTTTCCTTTGTTTTGCAAAGAAAAGTTTAACATATAGGATGCTTTTTTTCTAGGTCACCTAAAAGCATACATTTTCGGACATAATTTTTACCTGCTTGCAGTAGATTTCTTTTACCATTTCAGAATCTTTGGGGCCATTGAAATTTCATATTCTCTACAGACATTTTTTTACATAACTTCTATCATTATATTTGTTCAAATTTACTAATAATTTGTTGATATTTTAAATTACATTCTGTTTCATCAATTCCCCTCTTAGTCAGAACAGGTGTTACAAAATCAGACCAGATTTCTTTCCATGTTATCTGTGGATAAAATACAATAGCCTCATTAGCCAATTCCATGATATCGACATTGATAGCAGCATTAATCAGCTTAATAGCCTGTTCATTTGCCACAACCTCACCAATTGTCGTATTTTCTTTCAATCCAAATGGATTTTTGCAATGGATCATTATTTTTTTAGTGAGTAAAATATTTGCTGAAGAATTTCCAAGCAGAAGCTCAAATTCTCCTGGCTCACATACCCACTCTTTCATTTCCATGCAATACCCTGCTAAGTCTTTTTTTTGTATAGAAAACTGTATTTCCTTTACTTCCTCTGGTTCTAAAAATACTTTCTGGAAGCCTTTCAATTCCTTCACTGGTTTATCAAGCTTTGATATTACATCATGAATATAGATCTGTACTACCTCTGCTCCTGCTTTATTTCCTATATTTTTCACTTTTACACTTAAATTAACATCGTTTTGATCCACATTTATCTCATCTGCTACCTTTAGATCAAACATTTCAAAGTTTGTATAGGAGAGTCCGTGTCCAAATGGATAGAGAGGTTCAATTTTCTTTGCATCATAATAACGATATCCCACATAGATACCTTCCCCATACCACACTTCATTATTTTCTCCCGGAAAATTCTTGAAGGTAGGACAATCTCGATAATATTTAGGATAAGAAAATGGTAACTTACCAGATGGATTCACATCACCGAACAAAATATCTATCAGTACTTTTCCGCCCTGCATTCCGGGATAATAGGTACAAACAATTGCATCTAACTTATCTATATAATCCATTAAACTGACCGGACCGACTGCGTTTAATATAAGTATTACTTTTCCATTATTTCTCTGTGCATCTGCAATTGCCTGTTCAAGAGCCTCTCTATCCTCAGCATTCATATCCATATGAGGTCGGTCAGCCCCCTCCTGCCCATTTGCCCCCACTGTTACAAGCATAATCTTGGTATCCTCTGTTGCTGTATGGAATGTCACTTTATCCTTGCCAATTAAATTAATTGCACTGTCATAAGGATTTGTATTAAGAGTTGTATTTACAAAAGCACTACCTGCACCGCATGCGGCAAAATTCTTACTTCGTTTTCCGTAGAAAGCAACCTTTGTATCTTTTGAAATAGGCAGCGCTCCATTATTTTTCAGCAATGTAATTCCTTCACGCGCGGCAAATTCTGTTGCGCTAACAGCTTCTCCTATATCAAAAGTAAATGTCTTTCCAGTCATGACAGGGGCTTTTAACAGGATTTTCAAAAAATTACGAATACAGTTATCCAATTTTTTCTCTTCTAGCTTTCCTGATTTCACAGCATCCAAAATGCCTTTAATTCCTCGTGGTCCTGGCATTGCTAAGTCATTTCCAGCTTCAACTGCTGCGACCTGATCGTATGCACCGGACCAATCAGATACCACAAAGCCTTCAAATCCCCATTCCTCTCTAAGAACTGTTGTCAGAAGCCATGGATTCATAGCCGCAGGTAATCCGTTAATCTTATTATATGCAGACATTACTGTCATGCATCCAGCATCGATACAAGCCTTAAATCCTGGAAAGTAAATCTCCTGCAAAGCTCGTTCCGGAATGTGCTCATTCACACCCATTCTGTTGGTTTCCTGGTTATTCGCTACAAAGTGCTTTACATTAGCAATTACGCCCTCAGCCTGAATACTCTTAACAAAGGCTGGTGCCAGAGCGGAAACCAAATGAGGATCTTCAGAATAACCCTCAAACAAACGCCCACCTAGAGGATCTCTATGAATATTTACATTGGGGGTTCCCAAAATAATATCTATTCCTAAGGAGCCCATTTCTTTTCCTAATGCGTGTCCACAAGCTTCAATGGGTTCTTTATTCCAAGTAGCTCCAAAAAGCATTCCAGGAGGATAGCAGCCATATGCCTTTTTCTCTGTTGATTCTCCTTCATCAGCTGCTTTAACATCTAATTGGGCTTCACGAAGTCCAATTAATAACCCTCCCATACCACTAAGTGTTTCTCGATCAATGGGATTAGCTTCCTCTATATGTCTTAGTACTGCCATCCGATAACCAATTTCACTCGCGTATTGAAATGAATTAAAGCCCGTACCTCCATCCAGCATAATCATGTCAGGAATCCCATATTTATCAAACGGCTCTGAAGTGAAGGGACTCCCTCCTGTAACTAATTTTGCTTTCTCTTCTAAAGACATTTCACTAATGATAAGCTCTATCGACTTCTCATCTTTTAATTTTGTTCCCATACTCTCTCCTTTACAATAAAGCATGCTGAACTATTTCATGCTTTTCCATTTGACTTAAATATATGTATTTTCTTCATGACTTCAATCTTAACTGCTTCCACCGTAGGTTCCACTAAGTCAGTCAGGCCTAGTCCTTTTTCATATGCCTTGACTGCAGCTTTTGCACCTGCTAAGTTAATATCCGTAAATATATTTACTTTACTGATGCCACAAGCAATTGCCTTCTCAAAATCAGCATCGGAAAGACCTGACCCACCATGAAGTACTAACGGTGTATCTACGATATCTGCAATTTCCTTAATTCTGTCAAAATCCAGTTTTGGGGGAAGTTTGTATGCGCCATGTGCCGTTCCAACCGCAATCGCTAAGGCATCTGCTTTTGTTGCTTCTATAAATTCTTTTGCCTGCTTAGGCTGTGTATAAAACATGGCAGGGTTTGTTAACTGATCACTTCCCTCTGCAGAGCCTTCGTTATCACCTACATGTCCCAATTCGGCTTCAATAGAAGCACCATAGGAATGAGCAAATTCAGCCATCTCCTTTACTTTTTTGATATTGTCCTCATAGCTGCTTGTAGAGCAATCATACATGATGGAACGAAAGCCTAACTTCAGAGCTCTTTTACAGGTTTCCTCATTGAGTCCATGATCCAAATGTAACACCACCGGAACGGAAGCCTTTTTTGCCATTGGTACAAGTAAATATGACAATTCTTCAAGAGGACCATAGGGTAACAAAATTTCCGCTGTTCCTATAATTACTGGTGCATTTAACTCTTCTGCCGCTGCTATTACACCTCTTGCCATTTCCATATTTATTGTATTGAATAATCCTACTGCATATCTTCCTTTCTTAGCAGGTAATAATACCTCATTTAAATTTGCAATCATTTTTTTTCCATCCCTTCTGTATTTTTTCTTTTATTTCATCGAATGGTTTAATCCCGCTTAACGCATCATAAGTCTCTACGCAGCAAGCGCCCATAGCCACTGACAAATCAAGTGCCTCCGACAACGATTCTCCGTATAATACGGCGGACAAAAAAGCGGCTATGCTAGTGTCGCCAGCACCAGTACCTGACACCACCTCATTCGGTACATAGCTGACTTCAAAACCTTCTTTATCTGCCCACTCTGCCACAGACAACCCTATTTGTTCACAAATAGGCTTCATTTCATCCCTACTCGATGTGTGATAATAAATTCCCTGAGCACCACATTTTATTAGTACCATTTTCGCGCCATATTGAAGTACCCGGTTAGCAAGCGACTTAATTTCATCAAAGGTAATGACATCGGTTATATCCCTTCCTTTCGCCCGTGTTAACCACGCTTCATAAAGATTACCATCAAGCATAAATCCTAACTCCTCCGCGCTAGGCACAAAAAAATCCACAAATGGTAGTAAGCTTTTTAATATCTCGCACCAATCTGCCTTTCCTGCTTCTGATCCTGGATCTATAGCTGCCATATCTAGTGATGTCACTACTCCTAGCTCTTTTACTCTTTTGAAAATCTGAACTAGCTCTTCTCCCTTATTTTCATACAACTTTTTCATTAAGGGAGGGTATCCAAAGTGGAAAAGGGAAGCATCCTTCACTGCTTCCCAATCCATATCATGATAAGTAAAGGTATCATTTGCCCCTGGATGATGTAAAAATATTCGATCGATTCCTGGAATTGCTAGTACAATAGAATATGAAGTATTCGATTCTTTTGAAACAATCATGCCAAGTGTATCACCATATTTTTCAATATTGTGCAATATTAGGCTGCCAAATTCATCGTCCCCTACTTTTCCCATAAGCTTTGTATCTATACCTAATAGCCTCATTGCAAGTCCCGTGTTAGCTACTGCTCCACCAGTACTAATGTAAGCGTTGTCCATGTTAATCAATTTTCCTGGTGCTAGTATTTCATGAATATTTTTATAAGCTATCTTAGGAAATTGTGGTGTAATGTCAATGCAGATATGCCCCGCAACTACTGCTTTTTTCTTTTCCATCGTCTGGCTTCTCCTTTCCTAACACCTAACTTTACTTATTCCCCATAAGCAAGTTCATAACATACATCTCAAGCCCTTCAAAATCCCTGTTCTCCACGCATTTCTTTTGGTATTCATAATCAAATCTGTCTACTTTTTCCTCTAGTGCCTTGAAAATGTTCAAGCTGTTTTCGAGATGCTTATAGCTATCCACATTTTTCGTTGTTCGCATGGCTTTTACATCAAGTCCTATGTATTCACCCTGCTCTCCATACCCATTCTCTTTTAATACTTTTATCTGATTGAAGGCTGCACGGATATTCTCAACTCCAAAGGATTTATCCTGATCATACTTAATTCCGTTCTGATCATTTAAATGTACAGTCATTAGCTTGCCCATTGCAATGGCAAATCCGATTTCATGTGCTGGATCAAGTCCGGCTAAAATAGCATGGGCACTCTCAAGATTTCCTCCAACACGGGACGGATCTATTGTAGCAGCAGAAATAGCCATAACATGCCCCATGGTTCCACAAATGCTTCGGTCAATTGGTTCATTTGGCTTTGGCTCAATACACACACGAATTTTAGAATCATATGCAAGCATTTTGTTTATTGCCTCAATCAGCATCTTGGTTGCCCATACCGGGGATTTGGATTCTGCACAAAGAGTTCCTTCTCTTGCCAACCATAAAACAATCATGTCACATCCCAACTCATTTGCAATATCAATGGAACGGTATGCTCTCCACATTGCATATTCCCTGTCATCTTCTGAGGTACTCATAAAGCCGCCATCCGTAGTATGACCATCCATCCATAGACGTGGTGCAACAAATTCTGCTTTTAAGTTATATGTATCTAGTGTCTTCTTTAATTCCCTAGCCTTCTTTTTAATTTCTTCTTCTGTGTAATCATTAATATTTGGAACTGCATCATCATCATGAAACTGAATGGCGGAAAACCCCATTTCAGCAAATTTTTTGTATTTTTCTTCTACCGGGATATCTGCTCTGGTTTCCGGTCCATATGAATCTGCTCCAGTATGAACATTCCATGGTCCTACTGAAAATTTGAATTTTGACATTTTTAAATCCTCCTGTTTTTTAAGATAATATCATGTTAGCAGGTTTGATTTAATTTCTCTCGTACAAATTTAAGATATAAAGCATGACAAATTTGCTTTATTATATCTTCAACAAACGATAATACTCTTCTTTTGTCTTTGTGCCTAGAAGCATAGCAAACAAAGCAATAAGTTTATAATGTATAATCATATTAACATTTCTGTTCTATTTCTATCCGTATTAGGTAAGGTTAAAAACATGATAAATTTGCTTAACAATTTACAACAAATTCTATATGTGTTATACTGATACTAGTAATGTACAAAGTGAATTATTTTTGAATCATAGTTAGAAAGGCATATTAATGATAAAAGAAGAATACGAATTTATTCCTCATAACAACGTTAATTTTCATTTATTTCTTGTCAATTTACTCTACAGAACTCCTCACCTTCACAGAGATTACGAACTATGTTTAATTATGGATGGTGCTGTGACACTCAGAGCGAAAGAAACCTCCTTCACTCTTTGCAAAAATGATATTTATATTACAAATCCTTTTATTACTCATGAAATAAAGGCAGAATTTCCTGCATTAATTTTATCATTGCAGATATCCCCTTCCCTTTTCTCTACTTATTATCCACAAATTGAAAATACACATATAGATGTGACTGTTTTAAACAATGCCCAAAATCTAGTATTATGTGATACAATACGCAAATACATGATAGATATTGCTTATTCTTATTTTGAAAAGGAACCCCTTTTTGAATTCAAATGTATTGCACAAATAAATCAACTTTTTTATTATCTTTTAAATTCACTTCCCAATCATTTGGTACTGGAAAAAGACAAAGCGGCCGCAAAGACAAATGGGAAACGAATGCAAAATATAACCCATTACATTGAAGAACACTACTCTGAAAAACTCTTGCTGAATGACATTGCTGAAATGGAAGGATTGAATTTATATTATCTTTCACACTTTTTTAAGGAATGTTTTGGTCTCTCTTTTCAGCAATATTTATTAAAAATTCGCTGTGAACATGCGAGACAGCTTCTATTATTAACCGATTACTCCCTGTTTGACATCAGCATTGCCTGCGGGTTCTCAGATCCCAAATACTTTAATAAAGGTTTTCTTCAGCAATATAGTTGTTCTCCAAAAGACTATCGAAAAAATTTTCAAAATATAAATCTTACTGAGCAGCAGAAATTCATGCTATCCACACAAGAATTCCTATCCTTTTCCTTAAGCATTGTTACACTTGAGCATTACTTTTCAAAATCACGAAATTAATTAGACACTAGCATAAAAGAAAGGAGTTACCTCAACTCGTGAGTAACTCCTCTTTTGCTTCCTTATTCATTATGACTTGCGTCAACCGTTCTTTATATCTGCCTGATATTTCTCGCTAATAAATATTTGCGCTTATTCAACTGAATAGTCTATTTAGCCTCTTTGAACTGGTGTCTGGTAACATTGTCAAAATCCCCCTCCAGTGTGTAATAAACTGCATTTTCATTACGCGAGTATACAAACGAAACTCTGGTTGCCCAATTTCCAATCTGCTTAACGGCATTAAGGATTTCAAGACCCTCATTTACAGAGAAATCATCTGTACTCTCTCTCAATAATTCCATAGCTTTATCGTAACGATCTTTTCCGTAATATCCGAACTTTTCAGGAACAAAATCAACAGGAAGCTCCAACATAGCAAAGTTACTTAATACAGCGTATTTCTCCTGAATAATACTATACCCGTTTCCGGGTTCAAGGATCATTATTCGTCCTTCACTGTCGGAAAGAATTGAGTGAAAGGCAAGATTCGGAATGTCAATTGCGCCTGTAGGTATGTTAACTATCTCTTTTTCATTGACTAAATTGATAATATCATCCAGCGTACTTCTGCCTGAAATATAGTCATCAATAAGCTGATCAATGGGAAAGGCTTTCTCATCAATCCTAAAAGGAGCTTTGTGAAAATCCATGTTATTCAGCTGATTGCCAAAGCATCCTCGGTTATTTACACCATGGATTTTTCGATAGTGATTTTCAATAAAGTAATTTTTCGAAATATCGATGTTTCCCATGATCGCGGACTCAATATTACCTGTATAACTACCTATATAGAATTTATCATCGTCGACAAAAACCTTGTACTCAAACGCTCCAATATTGATATCCATATTAAAGCCTGCAATAACATCATTACCTCTTCTTACAAAACCTGTACACATATTACTACTTATCCTCCTTCTTTAGAATTGATATACATTGATTGCACCAGTCACTTAGCATCTCGGAATATCTGACACCAAAATCCATTGTCATATCCCAAAATCGGGTTACCTTGGAATTATTGACACTATCCTTGTACGAAACAGCTTTTTCACTTGCTAGATTGATTCCACTTTTTTGCTCTTCGCATTCAAGCTTAATAGTTTCTAATTGTGATATACATTCTTCTGTATTCATTTCTCCTGCAAAGAATAATTTCATCAATATCGGGAAGTTGGTCTTCTTATTCGTTTTTTCTTCACGAAGCCAGTTCAGTAACTCTTCTTTACCCTCTTCAGTTATAGAGAAAATCTTTTTGTCCGGTCTCGAACTTTGCTCAACGAGTCGGTTATTTACGAAACCCTTCTCCTTAAGAGTTTGAAGTTCTCTGTAAATCTGGCTTGTATTGGCTGACCAGAAGAAGTTAAGCGAGTCTCGAAAAGCTTCCATAATCTCATAGCCCGTCATGTCTCCATAATTTAGTAATCCCAGTATTCCGTGTTTAAGCATGTTTTCCCTTTCAAATCTTAATAATTGAAACGTGGAGTAACTCGTGTTCGTTATTCCACTTGTTGAATATTATTATATTCAACAAGTGGAATAATATCAACATCAAATCCAAAAAAGAAAAATAAATCTCAAGTGATTTCTGATTCATAAGATTCCTCCTGAATTTTTTTATTCAGGTCAGTATAGCTCATGATTATTTCTTTATCACTACGTCATCTTCTGAAGCATTTACAGTTCTCGGAATTAATCAAAAGATTTACAAAGAAAAGCAACCAGCGTTTTACACCGATTGCTTATTATACTCTAATTTAATTTTATTAATTTAAATACATTCACACCCTTCGGCGCACAACAACCTATCCATTCATCACTTTACAAAGCAATACTAATCAGCGAATAACCTTTAAGGATCCTAATACTCTACTAACTCATAACCTTTAATCTCCGCTGATACTCCGTCAATCCATAAAGTCGCTTCTTCGGTTGTAAAAACATAAATACAAAAACGTTCGCCCGTTGCGCCATCGGGAAAATGTTGCAAACACCAATCTTCCCACAATTCCTCACGCAATTTGTTGTCTTGTGAAACCTCAACAGTTCCGGTAAGCGTAATATTATCATATCCATTACGGAAACACAGGCTTACCTTTGGATTAGCTTGTAAGCGTTGAGTTTTTAATCCATCTATTACGCTAGATGTAAAAATTGTTTTAATCCCGTTTGCTTTCATCATTGTAATTGTGCTGACACGGGGATAACCGTCTTCGCGTATATATGCTATGTACATTGCACCGCTTTCTGTGATAATTTTTTTTGCTTTTTCTACGATTTCCATATTATCATTCATAATTATTCCGCCTTTCATTTAACCTTTATTTTATGATAACATTATTAAAAAGAATCCGTATTGTAAAATAAGGACTTGTTTTTAATATATTCGCTCGGCGTTAGATTAAAAATATCTCTAAAATCATGAATAAAATGAGCTTGGTCGAAAAATCCTGCTTTTTCGATTACATCGGTAAAGGATAGGGGATTTGTTTGCATTAACCATGACGCGTAATTAACTCGTACAATTCGTGAAAACTTTTTTGGTGAAGTGCCGATATGCTCTAAAAATAACCGTCTTATATGCTTTTCGCTGTAATGCACTTCCTCGCATAGTTCCTTGGCTGTTATATTTCCGTTATTTGCCGTTATTAATTTTATTGCGCCAGTTATATAGTCATTGCTGTCTTTTTTCAAATGGCTTAGAAAAATTCTATCGAGCATTGCGACTAGCTCATTAATTTGTTCTGATTTTACTATTGCGTTTTCGATTTTCTGTGAAATAGTTTTATCAATACAGCTTAAATCCAATGAAAAATCTATCAACTCATTTTGATTGAATCCGTAAAAAGGGAAAAAACCTCCTGCCCGGAATTTGATTAATAGAAGCATATCGTTTTTATTAGCGGATTCACCGACAACAACGGCTTTTGTATTAGTGCCGTTATAATAAGTATTGATTTTTCCATTATTCACAAGTATACATAAAACTGAGTTCGCAGATGGTAAAACAGTATACTTGTCCGGCATGGTTTCCTGATTCGGAAATGAAATACAATAATGCGATATATAAGAACGTAAAGAATCATTCGGCGGGATATACAGATAACTGTCCCCACCGTTTATAATCGCACTTTTATATTCTTTAATATTTTTTTTAGTAATCATCTTAATCACCCCTCATAATGTGAATTCATTAGAACAGTCCGTTCGTGGGAACATGTCGATTGTTTTTTAGTACAATTCTACCATAGGAAACTGAATAGTTACTTTAAACATATCCCCATCAATATCAATTTTAAATTCACCATCACATACTTCCGAATATGTTTTCGCAATCGCAAGTCCAAGTCCATTACCTCCATCACTTCTTGAAGCATCTCCCCGGACAAATCTTCCGGTAATTTCCTCTGGTGAAAAATCGATTTCATAGGAAGAGGTATTTTGAATACAAAAGACTGCATTCCCTGACTCTAAATATGTTCTGATATAGATTCTACTACCTGTCAAAGAGTATGCTAACGCGTTACTTATCAGATTCTGGCAAACAATATATAATTTTGACCCATCTCCATTAATCTCTAAATTTTCTTTCGAATAAACTGTTTTTATATCAAATCCGGAATTATTAATAATATCTTCCATATCTACCATTGTTTGCATAACTAATTTATTCAAATTCAGTTTTGTTTTATCAATCTTCATATTTCCACTGGAGGCTTTGGATAGCTCAAACACAGCATTGATCATATTGCGCAAATTCTCTGCCTTATTGCTAAGCTCTTTAACATAATGCCTGTCTTCACTGCTTAAATAATCCTTTGCAGTTAATAAGTCTATGTAGCCTATAATAGAAGTAAGCGGTGTTTTCAAATCATGAGATATATTAGTTATTAGATCCACCTTGAGCTTCTCATTCTTAATTTGCTGTTGCATACTGTTATATAGATTAATCGAAATGTTTTTTATCTCTTCACCAGTCTCATATAGATATGAGTTTTTAGGGATATTATTTTCAATCTGTTTTTGACCTTGCTTAATTTTGTGTATTTCATCTACCAAGGAACGAATGTCCTTTTCCTTTATCTCCACTTTACATTTCCACAATATCAAGAGAACTTGAAGCAATAAAGGTATTGCTAGAAGAATAACTAGGTTATATTGTAAAGTTGGATTTTTTCTGTTAATTATATTAATGCTTGCTATGCTTTCATATAGAATAATTCCTAGCTGAAGAAACACGAAGAGAATATCATTAAAATACATTTGTCTTAAGGAACTTATCCTATTTCTGTTATAGTGCTGTAACAGCTTTACAAGCAAGCTGTCCTCCCTCCAGTACCTTCCTTTCATTTTTACCGTGATTGCTGTAACAATCCATAAATATCCACTGAAAATCAGTATGTTTTGAACAAATTCTATCACGATTTCCTTGATTATATCACCATAAGCTTCCCAAAACTCATAGACACCTACGAAATATACTTCCTCGAACTGAAACGAAAACACTTGCTTATGACGATATAAATTATATATAAATAAAGTATACAAAACAAAAAGTATAACCGTTAATTCTGAGGGTATTTTTCTGGTATCAGAAGCTTTGTCAATCTCCGTATGCTTTATAAAGATAAGTAGTAAAATCAGCATCAGTATCTGAACCACCAATACGATACCAGTAAACATGCTTGGATATGTCCCCGTATAGCCATACTCTTTATATATACCAAAACACATACTGCGTTTCATACTGCTTATAACTGCCCAGAATATACCATAAACAGTTACGTTAATACAAAATAATACATGATAACACCTACATTTTTTCGATTTTGTATCCAATTCCCCACACCACCTTCAAATATTTTGGCTTCTTTGGATCTGTCTCTATCTTCTCACGAATCCGACGTATATGTATCATAACTGTATTCTCAACGCTGTAAGCATCCTCTTCACCCCATATACTTTGATAAATCTGTTCTGCCGAAAAAACTCTTCCGGCATTCTCCATCAGTAAATCCATGATTTTATATTCAGTCGCCGTAAGACTACATACCGTTCCATTTACTATTATCTGCTTACTGCAGCGGTTAAGCTCAAGTAATCCATTTCGAAGGATGCTCTCTGTATCTTCACTCCTGCTATTTTCAAGAAGAAAACACCTTCTGATTTGTACCTTTACTCTGGCAAGTAATACTGGTGTATTAAACGGTTTTTCAATATAATCATCCGCACCTAACTCTAAACCAGAGACAATATCACTCTCCTCTGTCTTCGCCGATAATATAATGATGGGAATATTTTTCTTCTCCCTAATTTTTAGCATTGCAGTCAATCCATTCAATTTTGGCATCATAACATCCAGTAATATTAATTGAAGCTCCTGTTTCTGTACAAGCTCCAAAGCCTCAATACCATTATAGGCTTTATGTACAAGATAGCCCTCCAGCTCCAAAAGTTTGGTAAGCACCTCAACAATATTTTTATCATCGTCTGCCACTAAGATATTAATCTGATTCATATTTTACCTTTCTCGGTATTTCGGTAACATTTTATTATAAACCATAATTTTCAATAATTATAGTCTAATACAGTTTAGCAGAAAGTGACAAAAAAAACTAGAAATTCAAGAAAAAATATCGCAGTACGTACTTACCTTATAATAAATACTCCCTCTCCTAAATCATTGAATATGACTTAGGATTATTCCTCAATCCCTTTATTTCTGCTCCTTCAGCTTATCTATAATTCCTTGCGGATTAATAATAGTATCAAGTTTCTCATTAGCCACTGCAGTATCCAGTGCGACTTTCCAGAATTCTTTATAATCAATATCCGGTTTAACCTGACACGCCAATGCATACACTCCAGCAAGATACGGTACACTCCAACTAATACCTCCACTTTGGTAGATAGCATAATCATTTACTCCTGTAGGTGATGCCACACAACGATTATCCATAGGAAGGCATAGATAATCTTTCATATAAGAATCCATCTCTTGTGCCCAGGAAGGTTTATATACAGAAAAATCATTTGGATCCGCTAATTTAGTTTTGTTCATTCCATTAAAATTGATTCCTTTAATATCCTCTCTAGTATTCCCTAGAGAAGTTGTAATAACGAATACTCCTTCCTCGTTAGCCCTTTGATATGCCTTTTTCAAGTTCAGATAGCCATCACTTTCTTTGTCCTCCGCACCCCAGGAGATTGAAATAACACGAATCTTTTCATCTTCCTTCAACGTTTTATTCAAATCCAACAGTTCATTCATGTCATCGGCAATTCTACTGGTATAGTTTTCAGCACCAAAATCGTCGGCTATATAATAAAGGCTAGCCTCCGGTGCAACCCCACAGGTTTTCCCCACTGCGATGGATGCTACTGCAGCTCCATGCATCTGAGCTGGAGGCTGTAATTTTTTAATAAAATCATTCTCAGAATAATATTTTAATTGATCTGTAAATTCTTCATGCTTTGTTAATAGTACTTGATCAATGATAGCTATTCCTACGTTTTTTCCTGTTATGCCTTCTTTATGAAGATTTCTTACCTCTAATCCTGGATCTTTACATATCTCCGTAATTTTATCTGGATTAAAGCCTTCCGGTAAATTATCCGGCCATATTGTCTTGCTGTCATAGGTTGTTAACATTAGGTTCTCGTACTCATCAGATAAATCAGTCTGCGATAAATCTGCACTTCTGATATCAATCTCACCATTATCACCATTTGATAATTTTGATACTTTTCTCACAAGATCATCATAATAAGCCTCAAATGGATGCCTTTCGATATAAGGCAAAGATATGGTTTGATTTTCCTCCAATGCGCTCTCCTTTGATACTTCGCTCAGGCTATTATTCTCTGTAATAATATCTTTTTTGGAGCACCCAATTGCCTGCATCATTATAGTACTTATTAATATGATGCATAATACTTTTTTTAAATTTTTCATACGAGTTAAATTCCCTTTCTATTCTTTTTTCTTGTGCAGTAGTGTTCTTTCAAGCTTTAGCTACTTACCATTAATAGTTTAACAGGAAAAACCGATATTTTTTCTACATGATTCTTTCATATTTCTTTCATTTATAATATGTAAGCGGCAAATAAACAACGTCTTTTTTACCCTCTCCCTATCTGAATAGAATTGATCGAGATACCATCAGATAGGGAGGTTTTTAATATTGGATTCAAAAATTATGGAGCTTCGGCTTAAGCTTGGATGCCAATCTTTGAGGAGCAGACCCAGCGTGGTCTTAATGAACAGGAATAGTGCAACAGCACCTTTGAAGCAATCGTTTGCCCTCATCTAATTTACAAAAAAACGGCGGCATTGATTGTTATTCAAAACCACCGAATAGCTCTATTTTACAATTTTACGCATGAAAATTTTCTGCCTTAACTGCGGTTTTATTATTTACCGCATAGCAGGCAAAATATATTACACTTATTTCAGGAAATTCTTTATTACTTTTGCAAATTCAATATTATTGGATATGACTGCTGGATGAAACCCATTCGGAAATACATATTTCTCTCCATAGGGTACTTCTTCCAAAATAAAAGTATATTCATCTTCAAAATCATTCCTAATCATATCATCCGTATTACTTGCAGTAAGTAGTAATGGAACTTTTAATTCTGATAAATCTTTATGAAATAAGGGACTATGTCCTTTCGCAAATTGTAGCAGGCATTTTGTATCATGATCGACAACACTTTCCCAATCATTACCCTGACAAAAACAATAAAATTGTTTTGCTGTTTCATTTTGCTTAGAATTACAGCGATTTTGTAATAGTTTTTCAGCAAAATCGGGCGCCAGAGTTCTTCCATCAAAACTGTCTGCTACAATTTTCTTTACTAAATCCGGTCTTTCCAGTGCAACGTTAATTGCTACCCATGCCCCACCGCTTGTTCCCAATAGATTTACATTTTTTAGAGATAGAAAATCCAAAAGGGCGATTGTTTGCATTGCTTCATCAAACCATAGTTCTAAAGGGAATTCCTCCAGTCGTTGAGATTTACCATGACCTAAAAAATCTATGGTAATGACTCTATACTCATCTGAATATAACTTGATTATAGATTCAAACATTTTAGAAGAAGCAGTGTTTCCGTGTAAAAATATCAAGGGCTCTCCATTTCCGTTTTCCTCATAATATATAATTTTGTTTTCATATTTAAAATATGGCATTTTAAAATCCTCCTTTGTTTGTTTCAAAAAGTATACCACTTCCAAAAGTAATCATTCTACCACACACTTTTTTATAATAAAATGAGTGCCATAACAATTGCTATGACACTCAACAATAACTATCTATTTTTTTGTTGAAGAATAATTCGCTGTATGCTTTTGGGAACTAAATAGTATTTTTCTGACAACTCATCGAATGACATACCAGATTGATGATCCTGATATATGTCACGATTTCTGTCAGCAAGAATAGTCTTTACTGCTGTTTTGCTTCCCCATTTTTTTCGTGTGTTTTCTTTTCGGGGAATATAAACCAACTCACCATCTATATATTTTTGAACTTCTTCAATTATCTCATTTGGCAAAATATCATATGCCTTAAAATAGCCCACTCTGCACCTCCTGATTAAATATAGGATTAGCAGTGGATATTACATTCGCCTATTTCAAATTTAGTATGCTGTGCAATAGCCCTGCTATTAGCACAGTTTAGTTCCAACGCCCATCATACAACCCACCTTTCTTTTTTCTTTTCTTAATATACTATATCGTTATATTAATATCAATATAGCAGTTAATTAAGTTTTCCTCCTTTGTCACCGAACCATTTTTCCATACATTCACTGTAATGTAGTATTATCCTGCTTATAATGTCTAAAAATTCCTTTCTTCCTTATAGTTCCTGTTCCTTTAATAATTTACCTTCTCTTCTTTTTTTAACTCTGCCATATTACAGTATCTTACTTTCTGAAATTGATACCGCTACAGCACTAATAGCACCTCTGGAAGTACTTAGTTCAAAAATCAGGATAGATTATAACGCTAAAATATGAAAACCACTATTTTCAATGCTCTTTACTCCAAATAAATCATAACTTACTTCCAATGCACAACACTAAAAGATTTAAGATAAAAGTTTTATATCATTCTTTTTGAGTACATATTCCATTATTTCTACTGCCCTACGTGATTCTGCGATTTTCATCACCTTGCTTTGGAGCTGATTATTGATTATGCACCGTGTAACTTCCTCAGCTTCATAGCTGTAGCCATTCACGGGATGAGGAATTACACTCTCTTCTACAAGTTCTTCCTTTGTATAAATATTACCCGTGTATAGGTATGCAGTCTCTGCCTTATAGAAGCTCGGTATGTAAATTCTTCCCTTGGTTCCATCAATAACAGCGTCATCTAATGAATTTACTGTCATGGCCGAAAAAGTCTCAGCAAAACTTCCATCGTCGTATTTTAAAAATATCCTTGCCCACTCATCTACGCCTGTTTCACCTTTATAAACAACTGAATCAACCTCAAAATGTCTATTCCCTATCAGCATTAAGGCAAGATGTACACCGTAGACTCCAACATCTGGTATTGAACCTCCTCCAAATCGCGGGTTGTAGAGCCATCCTTCCTTATTCTCATCACGGTAGGGGAACTGTGAGCATATTCTTGTGACTTTTCCAATTCTTCCCTCATCTATCCATTCTTTGATCTTGTCGTATATTGGAAGGAACCGCGTCCACATGGCTTCCATAAAAAACACATTATTCTTTTCTGCACATATCTTTAATTCATCAAGATCACTGGCAAACAGTGTAACAGGTTTTTCACAGAGAACATGCTTTCCTCTCTCCATAGCAGTTAGGCAGCAGCTTTTATGTAATGAATTGATTGTCGAAATATATATTACATCCACATCACTTTCTGCCAATGCTTCAAAGCTATCATACCTTTGCGATATACCATGTTTATCTGCAAAGCTGCATGCTCTTTCATAAAACTGGGGAAGATCTCCTATTGCAACAATCTCGGCATCTTTTACTGTCTTAAGCCCTTCAATGAATCCATGTGCTACACTACCTAAACCCATAAATCCCCATTTCACTTTCTGTTCCATGTAATTCATTCCCCTCTCTCAGTACTAGCAGTTTTGGGGCTACTATAGTGAATATATAGAATCCAAATAGTAACCCATAAACTGTTTATATATTCGTTAATATTTCTTAGAGGTTTTCAAATACCTTTCTAATACCACTAATTAAGTAATCTATTTCAGTATCACCATTTGGAGGTCTGTGACCGTTTATTGCCACTTGGATTGATGTATCCCTTACTTTCATTGAAACCGGGTATTGATCAAGACTGTAATCTATGTCCTGTCTAGACATACTGCAAGACCATGGACAGCCTCTTCCATATCCATTCTTGGCTTGAATTACCGTATGCGCAGGAAGCAACCAACGTGCACTACCAACAGGAACTCCTTCTGCCTCCAAAGCTTTAACAACATAATCCCTGAATTCTGCAAGGTCTAACTTCAAACCTAGTTCTTCAGGTGCAACGCGCAGAATGAATGCATACCCATCTGTTGTCTGCTTTTCATCACTAAATGGCAGCGTTAATCCTTTTACGCCTTTTAAGCCATCCTTAAGTCTATTCCAATTATAACGTGCCTTTTCGTTTGTCTCATCCAGCTTTGTTAGCTGCGCTCTGGCAAATGCAGCAGTCAGGTCATTCATTCTATACATCCAGCCCATAGAATAACTGTGGAAGTCTCTGCTGGCTTCAGGTGCCTTCATTTCTCCAAAACTCATAATAGCACGGGCAGACTCAAGTATTTTTTCATCATCTGTGACAAATAATCCACCTTCACCCGCACAGAAGCATTTATTCTGATTTAAGCTGAATGCAGCACAATGTCCAAATGTACCTACTTTCTTACCTTTGTATAAAGCACCATGAGCCTGACATGCATCTTCAATTACGAATAAATTATGCTTATTGGCGATTTCCATTATAGGATCCATATCACATGGCAATCCCCAATAATGTACGACTATGAGCGCTTTAGTTTTTTCTGTGATTTTTTCTTCAATCTTTTTTGGATCCATCAATATTGTTTGACAGTCAATTTCACAAAAAATAGGTATTGCATTATGATGTAATACACTTGTCGCAGTTGATGTCCATGATGTGGTTGTCATAATAACCTCATCACCAGGTCCTATGCCACAAGCTGCCAGTCCCATATGTAAAGCCGCTGTACCGCTATTTGTGGCAAGAGCATATTTGTTTCCATTCCATTTTGCCCATTCATTCTGCAATTCCACACAGTTTGGTCCAAACCAGTGGTTGTCACCTCTTAACGAAGCCAATACATATTCTTCATCCACTTTTGTAATTTCAGGCCATACTTTAAACTTGAATCCATCTGGAATTGCGCGTTCTCCACCGTTTATTGCAAGTTTCCTAGAACTCATATTACCTCACACTCCTATGATTATTATGAAAGTATTTCCGGAACCGCTTTCATAAATATTGTACATTCCTTTTTATGTAAAGTCAATAAGTAATTTCTTTTTTTTAAGTTTTTATTTTATACTCTCCCATTTATGGGTTACGCAAAAGACATTTTTAATTCTCTTTATGAGTATTTTACATCTGATGATTGCTATTGCCATGAGAATCTAAGGATAAATCAACAGTTGAAATCCAGGGAAAGATCAATATGTTCAGCTATGTGAAGCTAAAAACAATCCTGAATCTTCAGCCCTGCTTTCAATAGAATATAATTCAAGAATTAAAATGAGAATAACAGAATTGAGCTTTCTTTATACCTCCGATTATAAATAATGCATTTCGCATCTGGAGAAAAATAACTTGTACTTACCGCAATAAGCAGGCAGGACGAGTTGGTCCCGGAAGTGAACCTTAATATGCAATTTTATCAATGGAGTATATCAATATTTCATATGTCGTATTTGTATCAAGTTAGCAATATTGGACACAATTATTTATAGGTTAATCAGATTACAAATCATGCACATTGGATTTGTAAGTGTTTTGAATAAATACTTATAATATATTTACAATTACTTCAAGTTTCCGGTGCTTCCTCTTATTACGAGCTTAGTGGCAAGAAGTGTCTTTACCGGTGATAGAAAACTATTATTTTTTAAATGTTCAACCGCCTTGCGTGCTGCGGCAACACCAATCTCGTACTTTGGCACCTGCACAGTAGTTAATGTTGGGTAAATATATGCTGCTGCATCAATATCGTCAAATCCTACAACAGAGATATCTCGAGGTATTTCCATACCCTTTTCCTTAACTGCATTTATTACACCAATTGCAGTTATATCATCTGTAAATATTGCCGTTGGAGGCTCAGCAAGCTCAAGAAGTTTTATAGCAAGCGAATATCCCGCCTCCGGATTGTCTTCTCCACATACAATAAGTTGTGGATCAAAAGCCAGTTTATACTGTTTTAAAGCCTGAATATAGCCCTCCTCTAGGTCATTAAAAAACCAAGACTTTAATTCACCTCTTATGTAGGCTATTCTTTTGTGACCAAGTGAAGCAAGATATGAAACTGCCTTTTTAGCACCTGCTAAATTATCAGCCTTTATATAATCAATGTCGTCTTCAAAATCTTCTGTATCAATAAATACTAGGGGCAATTTTGTATTCTTAAACAGTTCTACAGTTTCAATATTCCTAATTGAAACACCTATAATGCAGTCAAGTTTGTCCTCCATAAGTAACTTTGAAAGGTTATACTCATTAAACGAACTTTCCCTGGATACGATATCTTCTCTTATCTGACTAAATATACAGCTAATCCCATTGGATGAAAGCTCCCTTTCTACTCCATCCAAAATATGAACAAAATATGGATCGCTCTTCATTGATTCATGCGCTATAAGCCCTACCGTATATGAAGCCTTTTTCTCTTCATGCATCGTTCCCCCTCTTCCAAGCAACTGTGCAACAGCCTTCGGAGAATAATTTAGCTCACTTATAGATTGAAGGACTTTTTTCCTCGTCTCCTCATTAACCTCATCTTTATTATTAATAACCCTTGAAACAGTAGTAACTCCGACACCGGCATGCTTTGCCACATCCATTATTGTTACGCTAGAATCAAGTTTTTCTTTTTTACTATCCATTAACTATACCTCCAAAAATTTTGGAATACAATGCATTCCAAGCATTTTACAATATATAGATTATATTAGCAGGCGACAAAAAAAGTCAATCAATTTGAATACTATCTCACCATCTTTTTCTATCATTCAAGCTCATTTTACCAAATCAGCACATACCGGATATATTTGCATTAAAGCATTACATAAGGTTATGCGCCGTTTTACTCAAAATAGCTAATAAGCCATGATCTTTATTCTACAAAGTATAAACCCGCAATTATTTTCCGGTACCGCTTCCATATAATATTATAACTTCTGAAGAGCCTGGAGTCAATTATTTTCAAAGTAAGACAAGATACACGCAGTCTATAAATATGAATTGTCAATTTACTATAATTCAGTCGGTCATACCTAAAATAGTTACTTAAATTGCGGATAAAGCTATAAGATTATTATAGAAGAAGAATTCGTATTTAAGTAAATAAAAATTTATATTTATTATTTGCAGGAATTATATGCTATAAAAGTGTGGCAGGGGTAATATTATAACAGGAAACATAAAAATACACTCGGATAGGAGGCTACCCATTAATAGAGTAGCCGACCTTTCAGTCGAGTAAGTAAGGGGAATTTCACCTCTAGCTTCTCACAGAACCGTACGTGAAAGTCTCCTTTCATACGGCTCTTATCATTCAACACGAAGTTCCATACCAATAATTCCAATGAGCAAATAGAACTGTTTCTCTTTTCTTTATCTGAGAGAGCCAGTTTTCTGCTAAACGCCTACTTCCACGAAAACGTTTATACTTACACATCGCTCATTTTACAAGCCTTCTATCCAAACAGTCCAAGGAATATTTCATAGCAGAGGCATTGAATTTACCAAAGTAGTTAATCCATCCTCTAAAACGCCCAAAAAAACGGGCCGAAAAACGTACTTTTTCAGCCCGATTTGTGCTTATTTTTTACTCCAAAACCACTGCATATAGCGGTTGATCCGCTTCATTTGCCCCCAAAACCACATTTCGTCATCAGAACTATAATCTCAACGGTATTACCAAAGTCCCACAAAGCTCCTGATAGCTATATCAACGTAACTGTGGACTTCGGAAACAGCGTTGGCATGATTCCTCTTAATAGTATAGTGGAGAAAGCGGACGCATACAAGCCAAAACAAAAAAATAACTTACAAACTGATAAAGGAATATATCCTTGAAAAATACAGCTTTAAGGTACACACTGCATACATTGCCGAAATCAAACGAGGTTTAGGTCTGCCTATGTATGATGCTCCTAATGCAGTAGAAACACTAAAACAGCCAAGAAAGCACCCCACTCCTATTCAAGTGGCTGCTATCAAAGATGCACTTGCTCATTTTGAAATAATATAAAAGCACTGATATACGAATTGCTCTTTACATTTGGTAAAGGGCAATTTTTTATACCCAAAATCGAAAGGAGGAACAAAATTTGAACGCAAAAATAATCGCCATCGCCAACCAAAAAGGCGGTGTCGGAAAAAATGTGTGTACCATTTCCTCCATGCAGGACATGACGGATAAGTTTAATACCGAGGAGTGTGTGCATAACCTCTGCCTCATCCTTGGGAAAGAAGAAAAAGAATATCTACCTCATTATGTGACAATTAATGAATGTTTGGAGAAACTCGATCCGGAAGAACTTGTGAAAGAAAAGCCTTCAAAAGACTGTCAGAAAAGCTAAAGAAAAGCTTTCCGCGGTTACCGATTTGCGTACTTGGAGACAGTCTGTATGCATGTGCGCCTGTATTTCAGATATGTAAGGAAAACGAATGGGGTTTCCTAATTCGGTTTAAAGATGGGAGCATACCTTCCCTTGCAAAAGAGTATCAAACTATAATAGGAATGGGTGAAAACGAAGGAAAGATTATAGAAGAACAGAAAATCTACAAGCGGAAGGCACGTGAAAATGTGAGGCATGATATGAAATGGGTATAAGAGCTTTACTATGAAGGGTACAATCTCACAGTAATGGAATTAAAGATAGGGAAGGATGGGGAGCCAGTGGGAAACTTTCAATGGATCACCGGATTACAGGTCAGAGGAAAAACAGCTTGGGAGTTTGCACAGACAGGAAGAAAACGTTGGAAGATAGAGAATGAGGGATTTAACATCCAAAAAAACCATCGTTACGACATAGAGCATGCGAATAGCCTTAATTACAATGCCATGAAGAACCATTATCTGCTTACACAGATAGCGGATGTGCTGTTGCAGTTATATGAAAATGGAATTCAGGGGTTAAGAGAAATAAAAAGGACAATAAAAAATATATCTTCTGATTTGTTAGCAAGCTTTGGACGGCAACTAACAAGAGAAGATATATTCTATACAGAGAAACGCACAGCGTTAAGCATTTCTTGATAGGAATAGTATACCAAAGGAAGTGATATCTGAAAAGAGTAAATTTCAAAAAATAAAATTCCACAGAAAAAGAGAGGACAAAACTAGTCTAATTATGTGATGTGGATAACTATAATGAAAACATGTAAAATAGTGGAAAGAATTCCACAATTGCTTTTTCTATAAAATCAAAAGAAGATTTTGAAATTTACCTTTCAGAGCTGATCTGTGAAAAACAAATTTGCTATTATTCGTCAATCCGTATATAATAATTATATACTCTTTTGCGAAAGGAAGTTGATATTATGGATTACATTTCTGTGAAAGCCGCTTCTGAAAAATGGGGCATATCAGAAAGACGGATACAAAAATTATGTGAAGAAAATCGCATTAACGGTACTGAGAAATTTGGTCGAGCGTGGATGATACCAAAAGATGCCCAAAAGCCAATTGATGGTAGATATAAATCAACAATGAAGGTAGGTGAGATTTAAAAATGAATTTTATTGATATAATGCCCAAAGAAGTAAAACATAAACTACAAGAAAAAAGCTATGCTGCTGGGAATACTATATTATATGCTGAAGAAGAAAATAATTTCGTTTATTTTTTATTATCTGGTGTTGCTGAAGCTTACATTCAAAGTTCCAATAGGAATTTTTCAACACTTTACTTATATAAATCGGGAAGTTTTTTTGGAGAAATAGAACAATTTTACGATGGAAAAAAGCCTGTAGAAATTACAGCACTTTCAGATTGTATTGTAAAACGACTTTATCGAACTTATTTTCTGGAATGGATTAAAAATGATTTTAATGCAACAACATTCTTAATACAAGGATTAGCCGAAAAACTAATTATTAATTCCCAATTGGTAGAAAACATTTTGGAGCTCACAGTAAAAGAACGCTTGCTTCGGAGTATATCATTGCATTATCATCGAAATACGCTTGATTCACTTAATAAATCTCGACTTGCTAAAGAAGTGAATTCGCCTATTAGGAGCGTTAATCGGGCAATAGACGAATGTAAAAAGCAAGGATTACTCGATTTTTCAGATAACAAGTTTATTATTATAAATCCTAAGGAACTTCTAAAATTTCTTCCATATATAGAATGATGAAAAGGGGCTTTTGCAAAATAGCCGAATAAGCTGTGGAGCAAAAGCTCCCTTTTTATGCTCAAAATTAAAAATGCGGATTCCTTAGAATCCGCACAAATGGTATAATTAAGTTATGCGACTAACAAAACTA
>JAEZTJ010000049.1 GCA_023421505.1 Bacillota bacterium | reverse complement strand
TCTATATGATTCAGCTGCAATTTTTTTCACTGTATCTGTTGATGCTCCTCGCATATCAACAATCCATTTTTTCTTTTCAATCCCTAAATATTCTGATACACGCCAAGACATCATTCTCATTATCTGGAACATGACACCTTTTGCCAAAATATCCATTCGATTAATTGGGTGCATTTTGCAAGATAAATAATTAATCAACTCATCAATGCAATAATCCTCACATTCCTGATATGCATCATGTGGAATATAAGAAAGATTTAACTGTTGTGATAAGTGCGCTTTATCAAATCCCATTTCATTTTCCCATGTTTCTTCGATAAAATTAGCCATCTTTGATATTTTTTCGCATTGTACACACACCAAGTCATTTAATAGATTTTCCAGTCTATTTCTTTTATCCTCATGGTTCTGAAGTCCTTGTAATAAATGTAGATAATAAACTTCTCCTCCTCTAGACAAAAAGTTTCTTCTATCAAAGCTAAACTTAGAATCGACGGTTTCAGGATTATCTTCCCAGTTAACTGATGTTCTACGCTTTGATTCGCTAGGATCACATCCACACATCATAAATTCTGGACATATAGGTAGTAATGCTTGCGCACCCCAAAATCTTTTTTTAATTACTACAGCATATCCATGAAATAAATCCTGAATACTCTCAAGATATTCTCTACTATCTTCATCGTTTATTCCATCCATTTTATTCATCAAAATTTCCAGCATCTTTTGGTATGCCTTTTCATCCGCTTTGAGTGCACCATTTTTTCTTGATTTATCATAAAATATGAATCTTCTTAATCCCATCCTAGGTTCAGCCCAATAACTCATTTTCTTACCGTCATCAAGCGAATGAAACTGCATCTTTCCACTTATCAAATCAGAATTTTTAGCTGATGAATATACCAATAAGAACTCAATTAAATATTCATACATGGTTTGGTCTGATTTAAATCTATTACCAAAAAGCATAGAGGATATCAATTTTCTCTTCTTTTTGTCTTCGTAATCAAGTTCTAAACCTTCTGGAAAAGTAACCATTATTTTTCCCTCCTATACTTCTCTTATTCTATTCTTATCTGTTATCTCTAAGCAAACAGGTTTATTACCATTATTTCTAAGTATAATCATTTCAAATGACTCATCTTCCGTATCATCCATTTCCTTAGATAATTCTGCTTTTAAACTTTCAACTCCATGTGAAAGTTGCGGATCTATATTTGTTGATATTACTCCGTTCTTTAGTTCTTCGAAATAATCAAGCAATGGTAATGATAATTCACAATCTAAAACATTCTTATTGACTTCTAGCTTTAGAACATATCGTTCTCTTTCTTTAATAAACATGCTATCTTTTGTTTGCTCCCGAATGACTTTAATATATCTTGTAGATAATGTCCCTGTAATAAGCTGTACATTCTGAGCAATACCAGACTCTCGGCTTAAAGTTAAGGGTATCTGTTGATCATTATTCGTTGTTCCTATATAAATCATAGATAAAGCATCACAAATTAGATTTGTATCTGATTTTGCTGGAGTTGTATTTCCATTTCTCAATGCAAGAAATCTAGTAAACTGCTTCGAAAAAATGTCTTCATAATCGCCTTCTATTACTTGTTCATCAGTTACAATATTCATAAATATGTATGTTCGCCTTAAAAACTCAGCCCATCCCATAACATATGCATTCTTTACTTCTGCATTTTTAAGTATCTCCTTTATTTCTTTTCCAAACAGCTCACCATATTCTCTGTTTACAAGAAGCAATTCATCAGACCTCAAACGCTTATTATCATACATACATTTCTGAGCTTCTCTTACTGCTAATATACTAAGTGCTTTATTGTTTTCTTTAGTTCCTATATATCCAAAAAACAGGTTACTGAATAAATATTTATATGATTCTTCGTGAACTACTTCATCACAGTTCATTCCTCCAGTAATCATATATGCAAGTTGTTCAGTCATACTTCGTATTGTTAATCTTTTTCCATGTTCCGTAAGCCATATATAGTGCATATTGACAAAATCAAATACCTGTTTTCTATTTTTAAGAATCAAATTTTTATTTTGGTAAATATGGCAATATTCTTTTTTATTACATTGTTCACATTTGATCCAAAGTTTATCTTGAAGTAATTTATCTAAAAATTCGGTAGCAAAATATGTATTATCAACTGTTGCAACATTGATTACAGTTATCTTTTTTCCCATAATGTCATTAATACTTCCTGTATTATTATCCATTGCATCAATTAATTTTATTTTTGCTCTTTCTTTTTCATTTTCATTTTCAAACAATTCTCCAAATGTATTAATCAATGGGCCTGTATTTGCAACCATGAACACAAACTTGTCCTGTTCTGGAAAGCTCATTACTTCAGATAAAATACTAGTTTTTTCCTCATCTGCTAACTCACTAAAATCCTTAATACATCGGCATTTTTTGCCAGAAGGTAAATCGGTGTCACTTATCTTTTCATTTACATTAAAATCTAGTCCCAAATCATTTAAAACTTGGTACATAATACTTGTTTTTCCATCTCCAGCATGACCTGTAAGTATGATTATATGAGGTTGGTTTCCATTTAATCTTTCATAAATAAAATTACACAACCCAACTTTTACCATTACGTCATTAAAAAATGGACTGGTTACGTTTTTTTCCCCATATGCATTTTGATTTTGAGCATTATAGTTATGCAGCGAATTCAAATACATAATATAATCGTTATTTGCCATTGAGAACTACCTCTTTTCTTAAAAATGTCTTATTTCCAATTCTAATGTTCTGAATTTTCTAATCACAATTGGACTACTATACCATTTCTTCTAGTGCATCGCACAGTGCATCAATATCTTCTCTAGTGTTAAACCTTCCTAATCCAACTCTGACAGTTCCATTGTATTCTTTATCCATAATCAAATCATGAACATATGGAGCACAATGATAACCTGTTCTAACTGCAATTCCATAATCTTCATCCAAAGCAGCGCCAACATTTGCAGCACTATTATCTGGAATCATTAAATTGAACGAAATAATTGCAATATGATTATCTTTATTTTCAGGTAAATATAATTTCACACGATAAACAGAACCTATTCTCTCTCTGGCATACTCTGTCAATTCTTTTTCTTTTCTATAATTATCATCGACATTGAGTTCCTTGAGTGCTGCCTGAAGTCCAGCTATTGCTACGATATTAGAACTTGCCGCCTCATATCTATTAGGGCTTTCCTCTGGCATGTCTAATACAAGTGAATTACTTCCGGTTCCTCCAACTATATACTGCTTCAGTTTAAAATCACTATTATTAATGAATCCACCTATTCCAAATGGACCATATAATGTTTTATGTCCAGCAAATGCAAGAAAGTCAATATTTTCTATTGTTAAATCAATTAATCCGAGTGATTGAGCTGAATCAAGAATTGTTAAAGCTCCTACTTCTTTCGCAATCGTAAATATTTCTTTTATTGGAAGAATGTACCCAGTCACGTTACTAACATGTGTACAGCAAATACATTTTGGTTTATCCTGCATTATCATATCTCTCAAGAGATTAATATCTATCTCTTGAGATTGTCCATCTGTTGGCATCAACTTTACTATTATTTTATCTGTATCCATTATCTTTTTTAATGTTCTGGCTACTGCATTATGTTCATACGGAGAAACATACACAATATCGTTTTGCTTAAAATCAATACCATTCAAAATCTGATTTAGTGCAACTGTAATTGATGGACTAAGAACAACACTTGCTGTTGATGGTGCTTTAACTAATTGCTTCATTCTTGTCTTAACATCATCAATAATTTCATTTGCATTTCTTGCAAGTTTGTATGATCCTCTTCCTGCATTTACACAGCAGTTACGATTCACACTATCCATTTCTAAATAGACTGCTTCAGGTTTCGGAAATGTAGTAGCTGCATTATCCAAATATATTGTTTCCTCCAAATCATTCACCTCTTTATTCATCATTTCCTAGAATTCTCTCAACCTCATCAAGAAGAACCGCTATTAATTCATTTTTTCCTAATCCTTCATAGTCTTCTATTGTTCCTGACAGAATATCTCTAAACATTTTAGTATCTTCATTTCTTGCATCTTCATAAAAGAATGACTGGCCATTTCTACTCACATAGACCATTTTCTCTTCTTCATGCATATCTTGATCTTGGATTTCTTCTATTCTTCTTTTCAAAACTATTAATTGCTCAATGTATTGACTAAGAGAATTAGCATTCCAATAATCAATATAAACACCATTTACAGCTTTTACAATTTTTTCAACAATGCTTATATCTCCACCTTGTGCAGATTTTGCATTCTTCTCCATATTAGAAATAGTATTCATGAGTCTCGAAATTGACTGTTCGTCAATAATACCTTTTGCTTTATTGCTCTGAACTTCATACCACTCTACTATGCCATGGTACAAACTATCCTCCGTATTACCAAACACTTTTTTTGTTTCAATAATTGCCTTTTCCTGTATCCATTCAATATACTTTGTCATTTTTTGTTTAAATCTTGTATATCTTGCTGTACACAGCGAAAAGTCTCCTTGGGCATCAAACGCTTCTGGAACCTGACTAAAAATCACTTCATAAGGATTTACTTCGTATCTTTGAAGAATATTTCCAATTCTTGTTATTGCTTTTGAGTAATATGCCTCTTCAAAGTATTCTGCATTTCTCTTTACATTCTTTGTCACCTGCGGAAGTGCCCTATACCATTTTTGCATTGCTTCTAGTATTAATGTAATCCTTGATTCTGAACCTTCATTTTTGGTATTCACTCTAAATAAATCACATAAATCATTGAGATAAATTTCCCTCTCCTGATCCTTTATAGAAATAAACACAGCATACTGATGAGGATAATCACACATATTAAAAACAGTATCTGCATTAAGTGGTATTTCTTTGTCACCATAGTAAATAACCACATCTGCATCTCTTTTACCAATTATATAGGCGATATATAAAGGTAAAACACCTAGTCTTAAACCATATGGTTCTTTTGTAATCACATCAAACAAATCAGATAAAACCTGTTTCTGACCAGCGCACTTGTCAAAGAACTCTGTCATAATCGTTAATACTTCTGCAATTCTAGGTTCAGCTTCATTCTTCTGAACACCATTTCTCACAAACAAAGATCTATAAATAGTTGCATCCTGGCTTGTTCCTGATAGATAATCTTCAAGAGACTCCTTATTTAATAGCCTTGTCATAAGTTTCTTACGAGCAGTTTGAGCC
>JAEZTJ010000026.1 GCA_023421505.1 Bacillota bacterium | reverse complement strand
ATCAGTGGAAAGTAAATGAAAGCAATGTAGGAACGAACACATCGACTTACACAGTACAAGCATCTGATTTAGGTAAAACGATCACCGTAACTGTAACAGGAACAGGTAATTATTCAGGTACAGTTACTAGTGCTGCAACAAGTGCAGTTATAGCACCGAAGATACCTATTACTGAGGCTATAATTAATGGCACAGCCCAGGTAGGAAAAGTACTTACAGCAGTAGTAACACCAGCAGAAGCGACCGTTACCTATCAGTGGAAAGTAAATGAAAGCAATGTAGGAACGAACACATCGACTTACACAGTACAAGCATCTGATTTAGGTAAAACGATCACCGTAACTGCAACAGGAACAGGTAATTATTCAGGTAAAGTTACCAGCGCTTCAACAAGTGCAGTTATAGCACCGACGCCTATAAAAACACCAATCACTGCTGCTACAATTAATGGCACAGCACAGGTAGGAAAAGCACTTACGGCAATAGTTGCTCCATCAGAAGCAACCGTTACCTATCAATGGAAAGTAAATGGAATTAATGTAGGAACAAACACATCGACTTACACAGTACAAGCATCTGATTTAGGTAAAACGATCACCGTAACCGCAACAGGAACTGGAGATTATTCTGGAACAGTTACCAGTGCTGCGACAAGTGCAGTAATAGCACCGACACCGGTAACGACACCAATTACAGCTGTCTCGGTTAATGGCACAGCACAGGTAGGAAAAACACTTACAGCAATAATTACACCAACAGAAGCAACCGTTACCTATCAGTGGAAGGCAGATGGAAGCAATGTAGGAACAAACACATCGACTTACACAGTACAAGCATCTGATTTAGGTAAAACGATCACCGTAACTGCAACAGGAACAGGCAATTATTCAGGTACAGTTACTAGTGCTGCAACAAGTGCAGTTATAGCACCGACGCCGGTAACGACACCGATTACAGCAGTTTCTGTTAGTGGCTCCGCCATAGTAGGAAAAACACTTACAGCAGTAGTTGCTCCAGCGGAAGCAACCGTTACCTATCAGTGGAAGGCAAACGGAAGCAATGTAGGTGCGAACTTATCGAATTATACAATACAAGTAGCAGATTTAGGTAAGACAATTACAGTAACTGCAACGGGAACAGGAGATTATACAGGCACAGTAACCAGCGCTGCAACGAATGTAGTTGTAGCAGGAACGACACCGCCGCCGGTAAAGACGCCAATTACAGCAGTTTCGGTTAGTGGTTCCGCAATAGTAGGAGAAACACTGATCGCAACCGTCACTCCAGAAGGAGCAGCAGCAAGCTATGAGTGGAAAGCAGATGGAACAGCTGTAGGAACTGATATGATTTACACAATACAAGCAGCAGATTTGGGTAAAACCATCACAGTAACTGCAACAGGAACAGGAGATTATACAGGCACAGTAACCAGCGCTGCAACGAATGTAGTTGTAGCAGGAACGACACCGCCGCCGGTAAAGACGCCGATTACAGCAGTTTCGGTTAGTGGTTCCGCAATAGTAGGAGAAACACTGATCGCAACCGTCACTCCGGAAGGAGCAGCAGCAAGCTATGAGTGGAAAGCAGATGGAACAGCTGTAGGAACGGATATGATTTATACAATTCAAGCAGCAGACTTGGGTAAAATGATCACGGTAACGGCAACAGGAAGAGGTGATTACTCAGGTACAGTAACCAGTGCTGCAACGAGTGCAGTAGTAGAAGGAACAACACCGCCGCAGGAACCGACTGAGCTTGATAAAGCGAAAGCAGCGGCCTGGTCAAAAAATGCAGCAGACTATACAACAGATAGCTGGAATATACTCATGGAGGCCTTAGCACTTCCGGAAACAACGAATGAGGAAGTGTTAGCAAAGACAGCTGCAATCTATAATGCAATCGCTAATTTAGTGAAGGTAACAGCACCAGTTGATCTATATACAGTAAATGGCATAATAAAGGATAGCAATAATAATCCTGTATCAGGGGCAACAGTCACTTTGATTGACACAACCGATGCTACAAAGACCTATACCGGTATTACGGATGCTAATGGTAATTATATTATTACAGGTGTACCAAATGGAAACTATACAATTACGGTCACGAAGAATAACGAAACCCTTGGCAGCGGAAGCGTTGCAGTTAACGGCAGCGATGTAGCAGGCGGCAGTGGGGATCTTACAGTAACACCTTCAACACCGGCAGCCTCAACCTATACCGCAGCCGGAACAATAAAAGATACAAATAATAATCCTGTATCAGGAGCAACAGTCATATTGACCGACGCAACTGATGCTACTAAAACTTATACAGCTATCACAGATGCCAATGGTAATTATAGCATTACAGGTGTACCAAACGGAAATTATACAATTACAGTTATAAAGAATGGCGAACCCCTTGGTAGCGGAAGCGTTACAGTAAACGGCAGCGATGTAGCAGGCGGCAGTGGGGATCTTACAGTAATTCCGATATCAACGCCTACACCAACACCTGCACCTACACCAACGCCTACATCAACACCTACACCAACTCCTGCAGTTGAACAAATAACGGTTGATATAAAGCAGGGTAACACAGATAATACTCTATCAAAGATTACCATTGAAAGAACTACGGATGAGTTGGGTAATAAATCAGATAAAGTAACGTTTGAGGAAGATAAGGCCGGGGAAACAATAAATAAACTTAAGGAACAGGGAAAGGATGTAGCCAGAATAGTAATTCCTGATGCTAAGAATGAAATCGCTCAGACTACAGTTAATATTCCATCGGATACTCTAGCTACTATAGCAAAGGGTGATATCAATATTCAAATTGATACGGAGAAAGCTAAAATTGATATTCCAAAACAAACCTTACAGAATGTAAATAGTAGTATGAAGGAAAATCTGTATTTCAATCTGGTACCAATTAAAAACGAGGATGAGAAGCAGGAAATACAAAAGAGAGCTATATTTGAAGTAGGAATGCTAAATGCAAACAAAGGCGATAATGAAAGTAGTATCAAGGTCATCAGTGAACCGGTAACAATTGAAACGAATATGCCATCCTCTGCGGTTGATATAACGCTGCCTCTTACAGGAATCAGTATACCTGCTGATCCTGCACAAAAAGAAGCTTTCTTAAACCAATTGGCAGTCTATATTGAACACAGTGATGGTGACAAGGAATTATTAAAGGGTGAAATTGTGGAATATAAGAAAGGGATGCCAGGTATCCGGTTCCATATTACAAAGTTTAGTATTTTTACGGTTGTAAAGACGGATGTATTTGCGAAATCTTCAGAATGTGAGCTTATTAACATAACAGAACCAACGGAGACTGTTATTAGTGGAACCAATATATCTACGACCGTTCCAAATAAAATCAGCAGTATTACGATTAAAGCAGAGATTAGTGATAAGGCTGTTTTGGGATTATACAGCGATAAAGCATGTACAAAAGAACTTGCTGATTATCAATTTAATTTAAAAGCAGGTGTAAATAAGGCATATTTAAAAGTAACAGCTGAGGATGGAACGGTAAAAATCTATACATTGAAAATTACCAGAAGTAAAGCCTCAACAGCTAATATCACTAAAGTAAATATTGCTCAAAAAGCTGTTATGAAAGGAAATATGATCACAGTTGCAGCAGCACCCGGAACAGATATATTACCAATTAAAGTAACGACAAGTGATAAAGCCACCTGGAAGCTATATAGTAATAAGACATGCACGAACGAGCTCTCCAATGGGCAAATGAAATTAAAAGACGGAGTCAATACAGCATATTTAAAGGTAATTGCTGAGGATGGCAATACAAGCAAAATATATACGATTAAGGCCTTACGTGAAGCAGCACCGGTGGCTCAGTACAACACCCATGTTAAACTGGGATTGATAGGAAGCAAGACCTATGCCCAAGAGGTTGCGAAGAGATTTGAAAAAGATTATGACTGTGACAACATCCTGGTTAAGAAGGAAGGAAATTATTACAGAGTTTATATGGATTTCACCGGCAAGGCAGCAGCGAAAGCGGCTTGTAAGGATATGATAGCTAGAGAATATATCATTAATTATTACTTCTATATGGAATAGCATGATAAAAGTCAGAGTGAACAGTAACCTTGCATTCACTCTGACTTTTCTTATATAGTGTTTTAATTAAATATCTAGGATTGTTTTAAATTTGTATTCAATTAATACTAAATATATGTTATTATAATATTGTATCCAAAGTAATTGGTGCTTTAGCTAATACGATATGAAATATTGAGGGTTTATGGCAAATGAATTCCGATCAGAAAAGTTTCCATGAAGCATGGGATATAAAGAGTTTGAATATTTATGTATAACAGTTAAGGATTTAATTGAAACAAATATAATCAGGAGCTTTTGTATATGCAAAAGTTCTTTTTGTATGAAGGATTATTATCTAAAACTTGTAAAGAGAGGGGATACCTTTTGTTAAAAGTAATAATTGCTGATGATGAAATTAAAGTTTGTCAGCTAATCTGTCATTTGGTCAACTGGAAGGATATGGGCATGGAGATTATCGCAATCGTCAATGATGGTAAAAAAGCATTTGATGAAATTTACGATAAGAAACCGGATATTGTTATTACTGACATACGCATGCCAAATTATGATGGTATTGAGCTGATACGGAAGACCAAAGAAATCCTGCCTGATACATATTTTATTGTTGTCAGTGGGTATAGTCAGTTTGAATATGCAAAAAGTGCAATTCAATACGGAGTTGAGAATTATCTTCTGAAGCCGATTAAAAGTAAGGAACTGATTAATACTTTGACCAAAATCATTGAAAAATATAATCTTAAATTATCAGACAGTGCTGAAAAAAAAGATTTAAAAATGATGCTTCAGACATCAGAGGAGAAGGTAAAAAGAAATTTGCTTGCCGAAATTCTGATGAATCCGGAGAACAATATAGCTGATTTAGGTATAGAAGCTTTGAATAGAGAATTCTGCTGTCATTTTGAAGAGGGTTTTTATGCGATTCTTATCATCAAACCTTTCCTGGAACTAGAAGATAAGAATAAAGAAAGCCTTTCTTTGCTTCTGACTAAGATTTTATGTTCTGCTAAGGAAAAGCTTGAAATATGCTGCAGGGAAGTCATTACGATAATCTGGGAGGAACAGGTACTGTGCTTGATTAATACGGAGGCTCCTGCATTAACCCTGGTCAAAAAGCAGCTGAATAAGGTGCGGATAGAAATCTCGAGCCTGAAGGACATCTTTCATAATATCAGAGTGATTATAGGGATAGGACAGGTTATGGATAAACTAACCAATCTATATTTTAATATACAACAGGCAGAATTATCCGTTATGAATCGGTTTGCGAAAACAGGGGAATATATTATCGAATACCAAGATAGCTTTGTATCAGAAAGAACAGTCGCTGCTGTAATTGACGGCAATGTCAGAAATAAAATTCTATCCTATTTTGAAGTGTTGGATATCGACAATATTCTGGAAGAAATAACGAAGCTTCAAAAGCTTCTGGAAGGTTATTCGTATGACAGCCAATTGGTTTATCACTGCTATAACGAGATAGTCAATATTATGATATACGGGGTTAAGAATTATATGAGCCCTTATGAAATCCCGGAGCAAGCCTGGTATCAGAAAAAATTCAAATCATTTTTAACAATAGAAGATATATTTAAATGGTTAAAGAACCATCTTAGTTTTGAATTTGAAAAATATACCAATGAGAAGAAAATTCAGGACAGTAAGCCGATACGGCAGGCTAAACAGTACATTAACCAAAATTACAATAAGGATATTAATCTGGAGGACGTCAGTAATCTGATCGGCTTTAATCCGGCCTATTTTTCCTCTTTATTTAAAAAGGAAACCGGCGAAAATTTTATGGAGTATATTATGAAAATCAGAATACAGAATGCTAAATTCTTATTAATACAAACGGATAAAGATATTGCGGACATAGCCTCTGATGTAGGATATATGGATTTAAAATATTTTTCGAAGCTATTTAAGAAGAAGACAGGGTTAAATCCTTCGGAATTTAGAAAGCTTTACAGTTAGTTATGGAGGGATCTCGTGAAAAGGGAAAAGATAACTTATATAAAAAAAGCTATAATTCTGATCAGTGTGATGACGGCACTCCTTCTGATTAACACGATTTTATGGTTTATTTTGATATTTCGGCAGAAAGAAATGGAATTACCCTATAAGATAATACTTATCTTATTCCTTATCTTATTTATTGTCGGAATGGGATTATTGATAAAACATTGGATCATTGTTCCTTATCTTAATTACAAAAAATTATTTAAAAAATTTAATCATGGACAGATTTACCGCGAATTTATGGATAAGGCAGGATCGGTTTTTCCCGGTATGGAAGAAATTATCAAAAGATATGATAAATTACTCAGTAATCAGAAAATAACGCAGAAAACAAAACGGCAAACTGAATTTTTAGCCTTACAGAACCAGATCAATCCGCATTTTCTATATAATACACTGGAAGCAATCCGGGGAGATGCTCTCAGTGAAGGAATGGATAATATTGCAAATATAACTGAAGCCTTATCAACCTTTTTTCGCTATACGATTACCGATACGGGAAGCCTGGTTACAATTGAGGATGAACTTGATAATGTTGACAATTATTTCAAAATACAGAAATACCGCTTCGGTGAGAAATTGGATATCTTATACGAAATTCCAGAAAACGAATCGGATATTCTGCTGCTTCAATTGCCCAAACTTACCCTGCAGCCGATTATTGAAAATGCAATTTTCCACGGACTGGAAAGGAAGTCCGAGGCCGGATTTATCCGTATCGGCATAGAATTAGCAGGCAACAAGGTATTAATTAATATTAAGGATAACGGAGTGGGGATTGAGGAAGAGGCCCTTGATACGATCAATGATGGCCTGCAGCATATAGCAATAGCCTGTTTGTCTGAGGATTATAAGAATAAAAAAGGCGGTATTGCATTAAATAATGTATGCCGAAGAATTAAATTATTATTTGGGGAAGACTATGGCATACATGTCTATAGTCTGGTCGGAGTTGGAACTGAAGTGCGTATTACACTTCCCATTGTTAAGAAAGAGCACGGATTTGCCTATGAAGGAAGAATTAATCGTTATTGAAAATGGACAGATGAGAAAAAACGGAAAGCTGATTTTTTCAGATTTAAATCTGCAAATATATAAAAATCAGATAATAGGTATTATTTTTGACAGTGTTGTGGAACGAAAATACCTAAGAGAGTTTTTTCAGGGTGATCTGCATTTGTGTGAAGGTAAAACCTATCTCGAAGGAAATAAAGCGGATACTGCTGAAACAGAAAAATACTTAAGGGAGAATTTTACCATTATAAAAAGGGAAAGCAGCCTTATTCATAATCTGCATATCGAGGAAAATGTTTTTGTATTTAAAGATAGAAAGAAGCTGATCAACAGAAGAAAATATCTTCGGGAAATTCAAAAATTATTAAAGCAATTCAATCTGGAGCTTAAGCTTAACCGGTCAGTCTCAGAGCTTTCGGTTAAAGAAAGAGTTATAGTAGAATTACTTAAGGCATATGCGGAAAATAAAAAAGTGGTAATACTGATGCATATTTCAGGATTTTTAAAAAGAAATGAATTAAATGAAATCTTCCTGCTGCTTAAGCAGATGCAGCAGGGCAGAACCTTTGTCCTGATTGAGCAATTTGAAAATATAATATTTGAGTGGACGGATCAGATCGTTGTCATTCGTCACGGTAAAACAGCAGGAATTTATAACTCCGGTACAATCAACCGTGAAATATTATATTCGGCATTAATAAATGAAAACACGACTAAAAAAATAGCAGGGATTGATAAAATTGATTTGAATGATGATATGGAGAACGAACCCGTATTAAAATTTGAGTCGGTATCTACAAATTTTTTAATGGGTTTCAGCATGGAGATTGGGGCAGGTGAAGTACTGAAAATATATTATATGGATGATGAAAGCTGCGAGCATATTATCAATTTATTGAAGGGGGATCGAAAGACTTTATCCGGGAATATACTCCTGATGGGTAAGGAGTACAGGGTGAATAATATCATTCAGGCTGTAGATCACGGGGTCTGCTTTATTGAGGAATCACCCTATGAAAATATGCTGTTTTACAATATGAGCGTAAGAGACAATCTCTGCCTGGCCTTATCCAAAAAAGTACCGCTGTTCTGGATGCGGAAAAGGTTTATTAAAAGTATAGACCAGCTCGTAAAAACCTTTAATTTAGAAAGTATTATAAAAATTAGGCTTCGAAGGCTGGAACCGCATATTCTGCAGCAGATAGCCTATTATAAATGGTATTTGTATGCACCGAAGGTTGTTATCTGCATAAAACCCTTTACGGAAATTGATATTCATCTGCAGGAAATTACTGTTGAGATGATTTCGAATTTGAAACGGCGGGGAATTGCCGTTATTATATTAACGTCTAATTATTCAGAATTATACCGGGTAGATGGAGACACAATTTATATGAAAAACGGACGGGTGATTGATGAGAATGAAGTATATCATACATTATATAGGGAATAGAAAATATGCAAATTATACAATAATGCATATTTTCTGTTCTTTTTTTGCATGTTTAAGAGAATACCTAAATATAGACCCCCTTAATCTAAAGATAAAATGTTGTTGAAGAATGTCGAAATTGATATATTGATTGTACAAATTGAATAGAGACCAGTGTTCAATTTAAATAAGGTTGCCGCATTGCGGCAGAATGGAGGAAATTTATGAAAAGAAAAGTGATTGGTGTTTTGATGGTAGTATTATTGGCTGCTACCATGTTTACAGGCTGTTCGAAGGATTCTTCTTCAGGTACGGGGGATGCCGGTGTGACTAAAGCACCTGGTGTAACAGAAGCAGCTTCCGGAACAACAGATAATACCTCTGGCGGAGAGTTACCGATTTTAGGAGCCGGAATTTATTCTTCCTCGGATAATTTCAATTCCTATATAGGCAAGGCAATTAAAAATGCTAGCAATGGTGTGTTTACAACCAATATTGAAGACGGACAGAATGATCAGTCTACCCAGAACAATCAGGTAGATACCATGCTGGCAAAGGGAGCAAAAGTTATTGCCGTATCCGTAGTTGATGTAACTGCCGCTCCTACCTTAATTCAGAAATGTAAGGATGCAGGAAACATACCGATTATCTTCTTCAATAAGGAAATTGCGGATCAGTCAGTAATTGCATCCTATGAAAATGCATATCAGGTTACCTCTACCGGCGGAGATTACGGTGCTTCCATTGAAGGACAAATGATTGTTGATTATTGGAAAGCACACCCTGAGATGGATAAGAATGGAGATGGAAAGCTTCAGCTGGTTGATCTTATGGGCGATCCGGGACATACCGCATCCAAGCCGAGAGCTGATTTTGCGAAGAAAGCAATCATAGATGCAGGAATTGAAATTGAACTGTTAGAAGAAGATACCGGTATGTGGGATACAGCAAAAGCAAAGGATAAGATGGATGCATGGATTTCCAAATACAATGATCAGATAGAAGTAATCCTTTGTGCAAATGATGCGATGGCACTCGGTGCGCTACAGTCTATTGAAGCAGCCGGATTTAATACAAACGGAGCGGATAGTGACAAATACATTCCGGTTATCGGTATAGATGCATTACCTGAGATGCTTGACAAGATTGAGAGCGGAGAGGTAATTGGTTCTGTATTACAGGATGCTAAGACCCAGGGACAAATGATTGTAAAGATGGCCTCCAATCTGGCTGCAGGAAAAGATGTAATGGATGGTGTTGAACTGGAGCTGGAAGCCGGTGCACAGGCAGTACGTGTTCCTTATCAGGCAATTACGAAGGATAATCTGGATGTTGCCCAATCAACCTATGCTGAATAATTAAATTAAAGGGACTGTTGCAGAATAAGCGGATACATCCTTGAAGTATATCAGGCTGTAATTTTGCGGCAGTCCCATTTTATGAAGAAATAGAGGAGGGACACCAGATGGCTGAGGAGTATATTCTGGAAATGAGAAATATCATAAAAAGCTTCCCAGGTGTAAAAGCTCTTGATGACGTAACACTGAATGTAAGACCGGGAACGGTCCATTCTTTATTAGGTGAAAATGGTGCCGGAAAATCCACATTAATGAAATGTCTCTTTGGTATTTATTCACTTAACAGTGGTGAAATCATTCTGGACGGCAAAAAAATCAGCTTTGAAAATCCGGCACAGGCGCTGGAAAACCATGTATCTATGGTTCATCAGGAGTTAAATCAGGTACTTGACAGAAGCGTGATGGAAAATGTATGGCTTGGGCGTTTTCCGATGAAGGGTCTCCTGGTAGACCATAAGAAAATGTATAAAGATACACAAAAGATATTTGACAGCCTGGGTATCGATATTGATCCAAGGTTGAAAGCAGGTTCACTGACAGTATCCAAAAGGCAGATGATCGAAATTGCAAAGGCAGTATCCTATGATGCCAAAGTTATCGTAATGGATGAGCCTACTTCTTCACTTACGGAAAATGAGGTAGAACATCTTTTCCGGATAATTCTTAAACTAAAAGCGAAAAATACCAGCTTTATCTATATATCCCATAAGATGGAGGAAATTATACGAATCTCTGATGATATAACAGTCATGCGTGATGGAAAGTGGATCGCTACGGAGCCGGCCAAAGCCTTGACAACAGATAGAATCATTAAGATGATGGTAGGAAGAGAGTTAAAAGAACGTTATCCGGTAAAAGAAACAATACCGGGAGAAGTCTTACTGAAGGTACAGCAGTTATCTTCACTGACTCCTGCCTTTGGCGGAGTGGATTTTGAATTACATAAAGGTGAAATATTGGGAATCTCAGGACTGGTAGGCTCAAAGAGAACCGAGGTATTAGAAACATTATTTGGTATACGGGCTAAAGGGCAGGGTCAGATTATTCTGAACGGAAAACAGCTCGATAACAGCACACCAATGAAATCGATGAAAAACGGTTTTGCGATGCTGACGGAGGAAAGAAGAGTTGATGGTATCTTCGCCGATTTAAGCATTACCTTTAATATGATCATAACGAATCTGAAGCAATATACAAGGCGGGGCCTGCTTCGAAATACATTAATTAAAGACAAGGTTAACGGCATGATTAAAACCATGAATGTAAAAACTCCTTCTTCAAAAGCGAAAATCGGTAATTTATCCGGCGGCAACCAACAGAAGGTTATTCTTGGAAGATGGCTCTTGACCAATCCTGAGATTTTGCTTTTGGACGAGCCTACAAGAGGTATTGATGTAGGTGCAAAATATGAGATTTATCAATTAATGAACAAGTTAGCTGCACAGGGAAAAGGGATTATAGTAGTCAGCTCAGAAATGCCCGAGCTTCTGGGGATTTGCGATCGTATTCTTGTAATGAGCAACGGACATCAATCCGGAATTTTTACGGCGAAAGAGGTTACTCAGGTACAAATTATGGAAGCTTCAGCGAAATTTATTTGATGTGAATGGAATTCACTGTGACTTAGCCGCAGCAGCCGGCAAAATGGAGGGTATTTATGAACAGTTTGAAAAAAGTATTTCAGGAAAAAGCATTACTTAAGCAGCTATTAGTTGAAAAAGTTATTTATATCGTGTTAATTGCTTTGTTTATTATTGTGGTTGTGATTGAGCCGAAGTTTTTTTCGTTTATGAACTTTAAAAATATCTTTGCCCAGTCAGCTACCAGAATTATCATAGCACTGGCAGCCGGTATGGTACTGATCGTACGGGGCTGTGACTTATCAACAGGACGTATGATCGGTTTGGCAGCAGTTATCTCTGCTTCCTTAATGCAGCAGGCAGGCTATGCTTACCGAATGTATCCAAATTTACAGGAGCTTCCGCTCATTGTACCGATTTTACTCGTAATTGTGATTTGTGCCGTACTGGGTATCATAACCGGTATCACAATCGCAGTACTAAAGGTTCCGCCGATTATTGCAACCCTGGCAATGCAGTTAATATTGTACGGAGCTTCTTCTATCTACTTTGACAGACCTCCTTACGGGGCTCAGCCGATCGGCGGTTTATCAAAGAATATTATTAAGATTGCTACAGGCTTTATTAAAATCGGCAAGCTTGAGATTCCATTTCTTATCCTGATTGCAATCGTAATCTGTGTAATGATGTGGGTTATCTGGAACAAAACCAAATTCGGCAAATATATGTATGCAATCGGAGGCAATCCGGAGGCGGCTAAGGTATCCGGTGTTAATGTTATCCGTACCCAGGTCATCGTCTATTCGGCAGCGGCAGCTTTATATGCGGTCGCAGCGGTTCTTGAGGTCGGACGTATCGGCAGTGCCTCAAATACAACAGGAAACGGATACGAAATGGATGCCATCGCAGCCTGCGTAGTGGGCGGTGTATCGATGTCTGGCGGTATCGGCAGTGTCGGCGGAATCGTTATCGGTGTACTTATTTTTACCGTTATCAATTATGGTCTTGCCTTTATCGGTGTCAATATGTACTGGCAGTATATTGTGAAGGGTTTCATCATCGCACTTGCCGTAGTCATTGATATGAGAAAATATGCAAAGAGAAAATAGAAGGAGCTGATATTATGCGTGAAGTGGTAAAAGGAACAAAATTAACTGAAAATTGTAGTAAGCAGACCATCCGCTTGTTTGTAGAAGAATTGCTGCCGCAGCTTACGGTGGCTGAGAAAATAGGGATTATGTCAGGCCAGGTTACAGAGCAGAAGCTTTTGGATGATTTGTTTTTGATAGAGCACTATAATGTAAAACCCTATCCTACTTTGGCAGTTGAGAGGCTGGGGATTCCTAATGTAAGATTTGTAGACGGACCCAGAGGAGTGGTAGCCGGCTCTGCAACCTGCTTTCCGGTATCCATGGCGAGAGGAGCTACCTTTGACCGTGAACTGGAGGAGGAAATCGGTAAGGTAATCGGTGCCGAGGTCAGAGCGCAGGGAGGCAACTACTTCGGAGGCGTATGTATCAATCTACCCCGTAATCCAAGATGGGGACGGGCGCAGGAATGCTACGGTGAAGATCAGTACCATATGGGAGAAATGGGTGCAGCTCTGACAAGGGGTGTCCAGAGTCAGAATGTAATGGCATGTATTAAACACTTTGCAATGAACAGTATTGAAAATGCAAGGTTTAAAGCAGATGTCCATGCGGACAAGAGAACCCTGCATGAGGTATACCTGCCGCATTTCAAACGATGCATTGAAGAGGGTGCTGCTTCCGTTATGGGTGCATATAACATGGTTTACGGGGAACAGGCATCGGAAAGCAGGCTGTTACTGCGGGATATATTAAGAGATAAATGGGGCTTTGAAGGCTTTACCCTGTCTGATTTCCTATGGGCGGTAAAAGATGCCGTAAAAGCGGTAAAAAACGGCATGAATATTGAAATGCCCTGCTTCTGCCATTATAACGAGGAATTGCCGAAAGCGTTGGAGGAAGGAAGAATCGAACTGGCTGATCTTGATGAAGCGGTAGGCTATATTTTAAGAACCATCTTTTACTATGAGACGAGAAAGGATCCGAGGAAATATACTGCCGAGATCCTTGCCTGCCCTGAGCATATCACGGTAGCAAAGCGTGCCGCAGAGGAATCCATGGTTCTTCTTAAGAATGAAGGAAATATACTGCCCTTTGACAAGTCAAAAACGGATAAGATTCTTGTGCTTGGAGTGCTTGGTGATACGGAAAATATCGGCGACCACGGCTCCAGCAAGGTTCATCCGTACTATACCATTACACCGCTTCGAGGCCTAATGAAGAAAATGCCTACCGCGCAGGTTCTTTACAATAGCGGCTCTGATATAGAAAGAGCAAAGGAGCTGGCAGCGGATGCGGATGCAGTAGTTATTGTAGCCGGGTACATTCACAGCGATGAAGGCGAATATCTGTCTGACAGAAGCGATATTGCGGAAATGGGCGGTGACAGGCAGTCAATGAGACTGCATCAGAGAGATATTGATCTGATTAAAGGGGTAAAGGGTATTTGTAAGAATACGGTTGTTTCCATTGTTGGAAGCAGTGCAATCTTAATCGATGAATGGGAAGCGCTTGTTCCTTCGATTATCTTCTCTTTCTATAGCGGAATGGAAGGCGGAAATGCTCTGGCGGATATTCTATTTGGTGATACCTGCCCAAGTGGCAAGCTTCCTTATACGGTAGCGATGTCGGAAGAGGATTATCCGTTCTTTGATCCGGATTGTACTAAGGCTGAGTATGAATATTATCATGGATATTGCAAGATGGAGAAGGAAAGTCGAAACGTACTTTATCCCTTCGGATATGGTCTTTCCTATACAACCTTTGAGATCAGTGCTCCGCGTGCTGAGATATTAAATGATACAGCCAAGATAACAGTGAGTGTTAAAAATACCGGAAAGGTGGCGGGTGCTGAAATCGTACAGCTTTATATAGGATGTGAAGACAGTGCGGTTGACCGTCCTGTCAAGGTATTACGAGATTTTGCGAGAGTTACCTTAAATCCGGGAGAAGAAAAGCAGCTCAGCCTGTCCGTTTCCAAAAAATCAATGGCTTATTACGATGAATCAAAGGATGATTTTATGGAAGAGGATATTACTTATATTGCATATACCGGCAACTGTAGTAAGCCGGAGGCTCTGAAGCAGATTAAGTTCAGATATTAACAGGAGACTGGATATGAGAATTGGAGCAGATTATTATCCGGAGCATTGGGACAGGAGCAGATGGCAGACCGATGCCGAAATGATGCTAAAAGCCAATATTAAGGTAATCAGAGTCGGAGAATTTGCCTGGAGCCTATATGAGCCGGAGGAAGACAGATATGATTTTGCCTGGATGGAGGAGGTACTGGATTTATTTAATCAATATGGCATTAAAGTTGTTTTATGTACCCCTTCCGCAACTCCTCCGAAGTGGATGGCGGATAAATATCCAGAAATCTATCAGGAGGATATTCATGGCAGTCCGAAGCTTTTTGGTACAAGAAAGCATTACTGTTTTAACAGTGATCTATACCGGCAGAAGGTGAAAACACTGGTGGATAGGATTGCATCCCATTATGCAGGGCATCCTGCGCTTGAAGCCTGGCAGGTAGACAATGAACTGGGCTGGGCAAATACAACCAAATGTTACTGCTCTAAATGTACTGCTAAATTCAAAGCCTGGCTAAGAAATAAATATAAGACAATTGATAAATTGAATAAAAGCTTTGGAACCGTTTTCTGGAGTCAGATCTATAACAGCTTTGATGAGGTCATCATACCAAGGGCAGGAGCTTGCTATGATACCTGCCATGATACACAGGGGCAAAATCCGGGATTATTACTGGATTTTTACCGCTTCTCCAGCGATTCTGTAATCAGTTTTATGGAGGAATCCGTTGAAACAATACGAAAGTACAGCAACAAGCCGATTACCACAAATATGCTGGACGCATCCGTTAACTCAGGCACCGGTATAGATTATTTTAAATTGTCGGAGCAGCTTGATTTTGTCAGCTGGGATAATTATATTGAATTTCAGTGGGGAATCGCAAAGCCTGCAGCAGTATCGAAGGATCATGCCTTAATGAGAAGCTACAAGAAGCAGCCTTACTGGGTAATGGAGGAGCAAAGCGGTCCCTGCGGCTGGAGTAAAATGGGCCCGACGCCAACTCCCGGCAAGCTTAGGCTATGGACCTATCAGTCGGTTGCGAACGGAGCAGATACGGTGGTTTACTTTCGATGGAGGGCATGCCCCTTCGGAACAGAAGAGAACTGGCATGGTATCCTTAACCATGACGGAAAGCCCAACCGCAGATATGAGGAAATCCTAAAGGTTGGCTGTGAGCTGGAGCAGTTAAGTAAAATATACGGAGCATTACAGCCGTTAGCCAGAGTTGCTATAATAAAATCCTTTGACTGCGAATGGAGCCATTCCATTCATAAGCATGTGGAAGGCTTTCATTATGATCAGCTTTTGTTAAGTTATTATAAACCGTTTTATGATATGGGTATTGCAGTTGATTTTGTGAAGCCGGAGGATGATTTAAGCCGCTATTCCCTGGTTTTAGCTCCTGCGCTTTTGATGCTTGAGGATAAGGAAAAAGCAAATCTTGAGAAGTATGTGAAGGCCGGAGGCATCCTTTTCATTACCTTTCGAAGCGGTATTAAGGATATATATAATAATATGCTAATGGATACTGTTCCGGGGGTATTAAAGGAGCTTGCCGGAGTGGAAGTACATGATTATGATCCCCAATTAGAGAAGCAGACGAAGGTTTCGACAGTGTTTGGTGAAGGAACAGCTGATTTGTGGTGTGATATTATTACACCTGTGACAGCAAGGAGCCTTGGTATCTATACCAGTGACTTTTATGCCGGGCAATCATGCTTTACAGTCAATTCATATGGTAAGGGCGAAGCATATTATTTAGGCTGTGATCTGGACGAAACATCGATGGATAAGCTGATACGGTATCTGGGCAAAAAAGCGGAGCTTCCGCTGAAGCTATATAGCATTTCGGGTATCGAAACACTGGAGGCTACGGACGGAAAGAACAATGCCCTATTTATCCTGAATCATAATGCTTATCCGGCAGTAATAGCAATTGACGATAATTATACGGAAATGCTTACCAGCCAAACGGTAACCGGAACTATCTACGTAGAGCCATTTGGAGTGGCAATCCTTAACCAGGATTAATAATCAATGGCTTTCTTACTGCTACAAGCAATCATGAGGACATCTGCACTAGATGTCCTCTATTTCTTTATCACAATCCTTAACGACAGAAACGATGTTCGAGCTGTTTGATAAGCGATTTCTTCATTGATTGTCTGACAGATATTCAGAATGAATGATTTCTTACCATTAAGAGAGTTTGCAAAGCCTCTCATTTTTTTATTTTATTTAGGCAATTACAAAACTATATCGTTTATTCAATTGTACACAATACCTGCTGGTGATGAGTTTCGCAATCACCTGTACACATAGATATGAGAGGATAGAAACGATAAATATTGATAAATCAAGTAAAATTTTTGACAAATACGAAAAGAACTTTATAATGATAATAATAGAGTTTACAAAGGATTGAAGTTCCGGTTGAGTTCGTGGAAAAATCCATGGAAAATAATTAGATAATATGCTTAAGAATGCCGGAAAGAAAAGTGCAAGACAGATTGCTGGAGAAGATAGCTCAGGAATATTCGGAAGCTGTATGGCTGATAGCAAACTTAGCATCATAGCATATTTATTACGCTGATATAGTTTTACTATGTATGATTTGGGATTAATTGACGAAGGAGAAGGGGAGTTATGTCACAAGACAATGATGGTGATTTCATAAAACAGTGCGATTTAACGGGAAAGGATCAGCCGGAAGTCATTCTAACAGGAGTGAAGAAGCCGGCTCAGATATTAAAAAAATACTTTGGCTATGATAGCTTCCGTGAGGGACAGGAAAAATTGGTACATAGTATACTGTCAGGTTCGGATACATTAGGCGTCATGCCGACAGGAGCCGGAAAATCGATCTGTTACCAGGTTCCGGCACTTGCAATGGAAGGAGTTACGATTGTTGTATCTCCACTCATATCCCTGATGAAGGACCAGGTGGCAGCCTTAAATGAGTCTGGAATTCACGCAGCCTATATCAATAGCTCCCTCTCTGTAAGACAGGTTAGTCTTGCCCTTCAGTATGCGAAGGAGGGGAGGTATCAGCTTATTTATGTAGCGCCGGAGCGACTGGAAACCGAGGAATTTCTTGATTTTGCTCTAAATAGGAAGATTGCTATGGTAACTGTCGATGAAGCACACTGTATCTCGCAATGGGGACAGGATTTTAGGCCCAGTTATTTAAAAATTGTCCGTTTTATAGAACAGTTGCCATATCGTCCGGTAATCAGTGCCTTCACAGCAACAGCAACAAAGGAGGTAATCGAGGATATTAGCTGTGTACTGCAACTGAATAAGCCTGCGGTAGTGGTTACAGGCTATGACAGAAAAAATCTTTATTTTGAAGTTCGTAATCCTAAGGATAAAGATGCCGAGATTGTGGATTATATTAAAAAACATCTTACGCAATGTGGAATTATCTATTGTGCCACACGCAAGAATGTGGATGAACTGCAGGAGCTTCTAAGTAACAGGGGTATTGCAGCGGCAAAGTATCATGCGGGAATGAGTGATACAGACCGAAGTGCTAATCAGGAGGACTTTATCTATGACAGGAAGCAGGTAATGGTAGCCACCAATGCATTTGGGATGGGGATCGATAAATCGAATGTAAGGTATGTCATTCATTATAATATGCCAAAGAATATGGAAGGGTATTATCAGGAGGCGGGCAGGGCAGGTCGTGATGGAGCTACTGCGGAGTGTATTCTTTTATATGGTGCCAGGGATGTACGAATTAATCAGTTTCTGATTGAAAATGGGAATGAAAATGACGAAATGACAGAAACGCAGAGAGAACTCCTTAAGGAGCGCGATGAAGAGCGGCTGAAAATAATGACTTATTATTGCTTTACTAAGGATTGCTTAAGGGAATATATTCTGCGATATTTTGGACAGTATGGAGAAAGCTGTTGCAATAACTGCTCCAATTGCTTAACAGAATTTGAAGAGCGGGATGTGACTGAGGTCAGTCAGGATATCATCGCATGTATAAGGGAGAGCGGCGCGAGGTATGGGATTAATGTAATTATCGCCACACTTATGGGAAGAAAGGCAGCCAAGCTAGCTGCTAACAATATGATAAACAGTAATTATTACGGAAAGCGGTCCTTGGAGAGTGAACCTTATCTCAAGCATGTACTTAATAAACTGATAATCGATGATTATCTATACGTTACAAATGACAAATATTCTGTTGTCAAAATAAATAAATCCGCTCTGTCTATTGCGGCTGGTCAGGCTCGAATTATCATGAAGCTATCCAAAGAGAATGTCTTAAAGCAAAGTACTACTACTGACAGAGCAGTACATAAATCCGAATTACTTACCTCAAGAGGTTTCGATTTGTTTGAAGCCTTGCGTCAGGTACGTACTAATCTTGCGAAGTCGGAGGGAATGCCGCCTTATATCATATTTTCTGATAAGACGATGACAGACATGTGCGTAAAGCTGCCATATAATAAAGAAGAAATGTTGAAGGTTACTGGTGTAGGTGAAAATAAATTTGAAAAATACGGACAGTATTTTATAGATGCGATACAGAAATTTACTCAAGGTAAAAAGGAGAAGCTTTATTATCAACAGGTACAGGAAGGGGAAGCTCAAAACAAAAGCGTACTGATAAAAAAAAGAAAGACAGACTTCTGCCTTACGGAAGAGATGAAACGAGAGTTTAAGCCGGAGGGATCGATTACGATTAGCCAATTTGTTGAACAGCTTAACATGCTTCGGGATGAAAATCAGATGAAAAGGCTAGCTGCTACTCATCTGACTTCAAGATTAAAGGATGAGGATTATATTAAGGATCAATTTAGCACGCTCTTTGGAAGGAATATGGTAACAGTTACGCAAAAAGGTCTTGATCAGGGAATCTCAGTTTCTAAGCGATTTAGTGAAAAAGGTAATGAATATGAGGTTCTGTTATATAGTGAAGAAGCTCAAGTTATGCTTCTTTCGATATTAACAACAAGATAAAATCGTAAAAGTGATATTAGGTCTTAAAACTCCTTATTACCTTGCTTGTTGTTATTCGAGGTCTCTGAACTGTGTTGGTGTACAACCCATTCGTTTTTTGAAAATGCGGCTAAAATAATTACTGTCACTAAACCCGCTTTGTATTGCAATATCAGACATTGGGAGACGGCTAGCTTTCAACAGAGTACAGGCATGGTGCATGCGAAGCGATATAATATAATCTAAAGGGGTAGTATGATAAGTTTCATTGAATACTCTTATAAAATGTCGTTCGGAATAATTTGAAAGTTCAGCAAGCGTATGAACAGAGAGCTCGCAGGTGTAATGATTTTCAATATAGGAGACTATTTTTGCAATATTAATCGTATCATTTTTTTCAATGCTGTCGTTTAAGCTATAGAGACGTGACAGCATTACGACTAGGGTCATAAAGCTGGATTGAAGCATCGTCTTCCAACCATCAGGCTTGTTTTGATATTCAGTAAGCATCATATCAGTAATATTATGAATTTTCTCAAAATCAACTGGATTGAGCTTTAATTTACTTTCAAATTGGTGCTCCTTTATAAAGTAAGGCTCTAATACGAATAATGCATGAAAGCCTGCAGATTTCGTAATATCATAATCGGCAGAAAGAAGATCTCCTGAGCGGTACATGATATTACAAATACGTAGATCCTGGGTATCCTGATAACCATGAGTGGTGTTATTGTTTATAACAAAAACATCACCTTTTTTTATAAAGAAATTTTCTCTATCAACAATGTGTGTGGCATTTCCGTTTAATACAATTACAAGTTCTGAAAAATCACTATGCGTATGCATGGAAAGATTTTTCTCGTGTTTCCCATATTGAATATAAAAGGGAAAGCTTTCATCACTTGTAAAATGGCTTAGCTTCATATGATCCGTATCTCCTTTGTATGTCAGTTTTATGCTAATGAGTGGCATTATAGTCATAGAATGCAGTATTTGAATATGCTAATATGACTACAATATAACAAATAAATAATATCATTTCAAGGAGGCTATTTATGTCAAATCCAATTTTACCATTATGGGAATATATTCCAGATGGCGAACCGAGAGTTTTTGGTAACCGTGTATATATATATGGATCACACGACAAGGCAGGTGCTGATCGATTTTGTGACTTCAAACTAAAGGTGTGGTCGGCACCAATTGATGATCTTTGTAATTGGACCTGTCACGGAGATATCTTTCATACCAGGGAGGATCGGGATCATAGTTCTGATGCTGATTGGGCGGAGAGAGAACTTTTTGCTCCCGATGTTATAGAGAAGGATGGAAAATATTATCTATATGCCTATATCGCAAACTCGAAAGGTTGCGTCGGGGTAAGTGACAGGCCGGAAGGTCCATTTCAATTACTATCAAAGTATAAATATAACATACCGGAGGGTAAAGGGAAGAACTGCTTTGAAGACGGAAGCTTTGTTGATCCCGGAGTACTTGTTGATGATGATGGCAAAGTATATATATACTGTGGTTATCAACGATCCTATCAGGCGCAAATTAATCCGGATAATATGTATGAAATCATTGATGGTACCTATAAGGATGACATTATACCAATAGAGGAACCTTTTTCTTTTTTTGAAGCTTGTTCTCCAAGAAAAGTGAAGGATACTTATTACTTAATATACTCACCGAGAAAAGCCAGTCCACTTGTTTATGCTACATCAAAATCCCCCACCGGACCCTTTGAATATCGGGGAACAATTGTTGATAATGGAATTGATTATCCGGGAGGTAATAATCATGGTTCAATATGCTGTATGAATGGGCAGTGGTATATTTTCTATCATCGTATGACGAATGGAACTATCATGTCAAGACGTGCCTGTGTAGAGAAGATTGAAATTCAGCCGGATGGCACAATTTTGCAGGTTGAGATGACTTCACTTGGATTTGAGGAGTCACTTTCTCCCTATAAAATTACGCCGGCTGATATAGCCTGTGTTCTAAAGGGCGGTTGCTTTATTACAGAAAAGAATGTATTCTTAAGAACAATAACTGCGATAACAAACGGTTGTATTATTGGTTACAAATACTTTGATTTTGGAGAAGATTTTTCAAGTAAATCAATGGAATTTAGTATAAAAATTAAGGGTATGGGGTGTAAATCCAGAATTAGAATCTTGATTGATGATTATGAAAGTGGAGAAGAGCTTGGGGTTTGTGAAATCGGAGCAGAGGATGGTGTTTATAGTACGATAGTAAAGAATACTACAGGTCGACATGCTGTATTCTTTGTTATTGAAGAGGGTTATACTGGATGGGCTGTAGATATGTTTAGAGGCAGACATCTATTTGAAGCAGAAGAATTTGTATTTATGAAATAAATATAGTATAGTAGGTATTATATAAGCTAATAAAATTTTATGACAAGGAATGACAAGCATGTACAAGCAGAATAATTTAGCACAAGGAAATGTTATAAAACAATTAATAGTATTTGCATTACCATTTATACTATCAAATCTAATCCAGACTCTTTACAGTGTTGCGGATATGATTGTTGTGGGACAATTTAGTGGTACTGTAAGCATGTCCGGTGTAAATATTGGCGGACAGGTTACGGTAATAATGACGCAGTTTGCTGTTGGTCTTAATACTGGGGCAACGGTATTAATTGCCCAGTCAATCGGAGCAGAGAAGTATAAACAGCTTCATAGAATTATTGGTACTCTGTTAACAGCTCTTTTTATTTTAGCTATTATTATGACAGTATTAATGCTCGTTTTACATACATCAATATTAAAGGTAATTAATACACCTGCAGAATCTTTTCAGGATGCCAGCAATTACTTGATCATCACTGCACTTGGTACCATCTTTATCTTTGGATATAATGCCTTAAGTGCTATCATGCGTGGAATGGGCGATAGCAGAACTCCCTTATATTTTATTGCCATAGCATGCTTAACTAATGTAGTACTGGATTTACTTTTTGTAGGCGGCTTACATATGGGGGCAATCGGAGCAGGTATAGCCACTGTTATTTCGCAGGCATTCAGTGTGATTTTATGTGTTTTCTATCTTGTAAAGCACAAATTTGTTTTTGATTTTAATATTCACTCCTTTTGTATTGATATGATTCAACTTAGGGCTATTCTTAAGCTTGGAATTCCGATATCTGTACAGAATTTAATTGGTAGTGTATCGTTCATGTTCATTACATCTTTGGTTAATTCTTACGGGGTAACGGCATCGGCAGCGGTCGGTGCGGTTGGAAAATATAATGGCTTTGCTATTCTTCCAGTGATTGCAATGAATGCTGCTATTTCCACGATGTGTGCCCAGAGTCTGGGTGCCGGTAATGAAGACCGGGCTAAAAAAACATGCTTAACCGGATTAATTATTTCTATAATAATTTCCTATTCTTTTTTTGTATTCACTAGATTATTCCCGGAAGAAATCCTTAGTGTATTTACGAAGGATAAAGATATTATCCCGGTGGGAGTAATATATTTAAAAGCATTTAGTATAGATTATTGCTTGGTCGCTTTTGCCTTCAGCATGAACGGGCTGTTCATCGGTGCAGGGCATTCTACATTTTCGTTATTTACGAATATCATGTCAGGAATTATTGTGAGAATGCCAATGGCATATCTCTATAGCGAAATATTTGGACTGGGGCTATACGGAGTGGGCCTTGCTGTACCCTCCGCGACCTTTTGCTCTATAGTTTTGAATCTTTGGTTCCTATTGTCCGGAAGGTGGAAAAAGCGGACGATAGATTTTTATGAACAACCCGAGACGGAAGAGACTTGCTGATGGAATACACATTAGATACTTATCCCATCGCTCCTTCGGGCATAAGTATTTTGACACTTTTCTTCCGCTTCAGAATAGAATCTAATGTGTGTACAATACTTACAGTTAATGAGGATCGCAATGATCAAATTAATTTATTAAAAGGAAAAAGTTAATTTAGAAATTAGAAATAGTTATATAAACCGGCTGGCTTCGAAAGTGGAGTCAAGCCGGTATTTTTATATGAGGTTCTAATATGTCAATATGCTTACTTGGCCTTAACAATAATTTGAAATAATTTATTTTTAGTATATACAATAGAGGGGCATATTTAGAGGAATTGTCGTTGCTTTAAATTGATATATCTAGATTTAACTATCAGAGGCATGCCTTGATGTTTTCTACTAGTTATATATTCATATCTATATTTCGAAATCTTTGGTCAATCGACATCGAACTACAACTATTAATTTTTTGCTTTTATTCTGATTTTTTCTCAAGATTAGTTTATCACTATGCAGCACCTTGTTATTTTTGATTTATCCAATCTGACACATTGATAATGTATTTCGTGGGAAATTAAATATAAATTTAACAATATAATTAATGTTACCTATTTTGTATACTTTTTACAGGCAATTATTTTTACGTAAAAAATTATGTGAAAATTTAGAAATTTGTTTTTTAAACATTATTGCTTTTAGAAAGATAAGCTTTACTTGAGTTTAAATTGTAAGTCACTTTAGTAAGAAATATTAGTAATGTAAATAGAAAATAATTAGTAATATTTTAATTAAAATAGATTGAAATAATAAGGAAATTAATGTAGTATAATTGTATAAAATGTAATATATGGTAAAGAATGGATATGTTATAGGTAATAATCGTTTTTTTTACAGAGTATCATAGTTTTACAGAAGATTGATTTATAAGATATAAAAAAGTCTTCTCTTTGGGCTAAAATAATACACATTTTTGCCTGACTATTTTTTAAGTTATTTTTGTTTCACAAATAATAAATCTAGGAGGTACAATATGGATCCGATTTTAGGTCAAGTTCAGCTTTTCCCTTTTGGCTTTGCTCCAGAAGGATGGGCACTTTGCAATGGTACGATGCTCCAGGTTTCCCAAAATCCTGCACTTTTTTCTCTTATTGGTGCTATTTACGGCGGTGATGGAAGGAATACCTTCGCTTTGCCAAATTTGATGAACGCAATTCCTTATGATAACATTAATCCGTATAGTCCAGTGATGGCATATTACATTGCTATGCAGGGAAATTATCCGATGAGACCATAATATAAATAAATGGAGGTATTATAATGGGTAGTCAATTTATAGGTGAGATAAGATTATTCCCATTTGCATTCACCCCTGAGGGTTGGCTTAGATGTGATGGGACATTATATGATGTAATGCAATTACAACCACTATATGCGTTAATTGGTAATACATATGGAGGCGTACCGGGTAAGACATTTGCTGTACCTGATTTTACGGGAGCGGAGCCAGATCCTAACATGAGGTTTTGTATATCATGGAGAGGCGATTGGCCTGTAAGACCCTAATGAGTGGAGGAGGACCTTAAATGCCTAATATTATAAATGTTACGCAAGGAAAGCCAGCGACTGCTAGTAGCTATGTAACACCATATACTCCTTCAAGGGCCGTTAATGGAACCATGGACAAGTATAGCAGATGGTTGTGTGCATCTTCAGGAACATGCTGGTTGAGTGTTGATTTGAGAGGCTGTTATAAAATAACATATTGGGGTATCACATCTATTGGCGCAGCTAATTGGGACGTCACTTGTAATTTGAATAGCTTTAAAGTTCAGGGCTTCAGAGCAAATGGACCTAATCCGGGATGGTTTGATATTGATACAATCAATGATAATATTTCCAACAAAGTCGATCATAACTTACAAACACCTGTCACAGCAAATTCTTTAAGGGTATATGTAGGGAGAGGAGATTCAAGACCTTATAGTACGACTGCTTCCATAATGGAATTTGTCGCTTTGGGTTACCTGGCTTCTAATAATGCTAATTTATCAAATCTTACATTTAGTAGCGGAACACTGGCTCCAACCTTCAGCTCGAGTACAACTACATATGTGGCTCAGGTGCCAAACAATATAACGGGTATTACGATTACACCTACTGCTGAAGATACTGATGCAACGATAGCGGTTAATAATCAGTTTGTAGTAAGTGGAGTTGCATCGCAGTTAATTAATTTGGATGTCGGAAGCAATTTGATAAAGGTAGATGTAGTATCTCCAGATAGTACTAATTGTAAGAGCTATAGCGTAACTGTTATAAGATCTGGTAATGCTTATTTGTCAAATCTTACGTTAAGCAATGCTTCACTTTCTCCATTATTTAACGAAAATATTAATTCCTATACGGCAGAGGTTGATAATAGCGTTACTAGTATAACCGTAACACCTACCGCGCAGGATACAACCTCAATCATTTATATCTACGGTGCTGTTGTTCCAAGCGGTAGTGCTTCCCAAGCTATTGATTTAGTGATAGGAACAAATTCGATTACTGTTTTGGTTGAAACAACAGCAGGAAATTCTATGGCATATACAGTAACGGTAACCAGAGCAGCCGCAGCGGTCTTTATATCGTCATTGGTTCTTCAAGCTTCTGATGGAACGGTAATACCTTTGAATACAGACTTTAGTAAGGACATACTAAGTTATACTGCAAGTATTGGAGATGCTAATACAAGTATCAATGTGATTGCGACTTCCAGTGACGCAGCAACGAATGTTAGCATTAATGGAATGATTGTACCTAGCGGTCAGGCAGTGAGTATTAATCAGCTTGGTGTTGGAATTACAAATATAACTGCAACCTTGGTTGGTACTTCAAAAGTATACACTGTTGCACTTACAAGAGCGAGCAGTCCTTATTTAACAGACCTTGTACTAGTTAATCCAAGTGATAGCAGTGTTATAGGGTTTACTCCAGTTTTTAATCCGACTACTAACTCTTATAATGCGAAAGTCGCTGTAGCTAATGTTGCTGTAATACCAACAGCGGAGGATGCTTCTGGAGCTGTTATTACGGTTAATAATGTCACAGTGGCAAGCGGAACTCAATCAGCTGCGTTTGCTGTAAGAACAAAACCGCAATCAACGTTAATCTCAGTAAAGGTTACATCTGATAACGGCAATGTATTTCAATATAGTATTCGTGTATCTAAGTAATTAATAGAACGACAAATAAAAGTAATTAATGAATACATTAAAGAGGGCTGGACGATATAAAACTAGTTCTCTTTGGCGTATTTGTGAATTCATTCTTTTATTAAAGCAAAATAAGATACAGTATGAATATTTCTTAGGAGGTAATTAATATGGATCCAATTTTATGCGAAATACAGATATTCCCCTTTGGCTATGCTCCGGAGGGTTGGGCATTATGCAATGGAAATATACTCCAAATTCGCCAGTTTCAAGCAGTTTTTTCTTTGCTTAGGGCTAATTACGGAGGCGATGGTGTAAATACTTTTGCGTTACCGAACTTAATGAATGCAATTCCCTATAACAATGTAAATCCAAATAGCCCTATGTTGGCTTATTACATAGCTATGACTGGAACATATCCAATGAGACAGTAATCATATCCAACTACCTAAGTAATCCAAAATAGAATGGAGATGCGCATTGTCTTGCAAGCGAGCCAAATAAGCAGCGCAGGAAAGAGGTAAAAAATGGATGAGCAATTGCTGGGAGAAATAAGACTATTCCCTTTCGGCTATACCCCTCAAGGCTGGTTAAGGTGTGATGGGACGTTATATAATGTCACAGATTACCAATATCTCTATGCTTTAATCGGTAACAGCTATGGGATTAGGGGAGTACAGGGTCAAACCTTTGTAGTGCCAGATTTGACCGGAACTGAACCGGATCCGCTCATGAGATATTGTATAGCATGGAACGGTATTTGGCCACAGAGACCTTATTAAGTAAATGGAGGGAATGAGATGCAAGTTATAACGAATATTACAAAGGGTAAGAGAGCGGATGCAAGTAGCTATGTGATGCCATATAGACCGTCAAGGGCAGTTGATGGATCATCTGATAAATGCAGCAGATGGCTGAGTGCTTCATCAAAAGAATGTTGGCTTAGTATTGATTTGGGTGGTTATCATAAAGTAACAGGATGGAGTGTTTCATCCATTGGTAGTGAAAAGTGGGATACATCCTGCAATTTAAATAGTTTCATTATACAAGGCAGCACTACTAACAGTGATATTAACAAGGAATGGTTTACAATTAATACGATATCAAATAGTACAGATAATTACGTTCAAGCGAATTTGATTACTCCTAAAGTAGTGAATGCACTGAGAGTATATGTGACAAAGGGAGATTCAAGAGAAACAAGTAATTTGGCTTCAATATTGGATTTTACTGCAATGGGTTATCCGGTTTCGCATTATTCATTTCTTTCGAATCTTACCTTGAGCAGTGGTACTTTAACACCGGTATTTAAATCGGATTTGGGTGCTTATACGGCTGAAGTGCCTAATAATGTCACGAGTATAACTGTCACACCCACAGCCGCAGATGCTGAGGCTACAATAACTGTTAATAGTCAGGCTGTGTTGAGTGGAAAGGAATCTCAGCCAATAAACTTAAATTTAGGACCCAATATTATAAGTGTAGTTGTAATATCTCCAAGTACTATGATGAAATCAAAATATACCATAACCGTTACGAGACAGGGTAATACATATTTATCAAATCTCACATTAAGTAAAGGCAATCTCATACCAGCATTTGCACCTAATAATATTTCCTATAACGTTGAGGTTGATAATAGTGTCTCAAGCTTAACAGTAACACCAACAGCACAAAATCCTGGGACAGACATACTGGTTAACGGTACCAATGTTCAAAGCGGTAGTGCATCCGGACCAATCAACCTGAATGTCGGGCAAAATATTATAACAGTACAAGTAAAACCGGCAAACGGGAATGTACTAACATATATGGTAACAGTGACTAGGGCAGCATCTGCAGTATACCTAGCAAGCTTAGTTATTCAAGCTCCAGATGGAACGGAAATACCTCTAAATACTTTATTTAGTAAGGATGTTTTGAATTATACTGCAAGTATCGGTGATACTTTTACAAGTGTAAAAGTGATTGCTGCATCGAGTGATAAAACAACGAAAGTAATTATTAATGGTCAGACTGTTGAAAGCGGCAGTACAGTTAATATAACAAATCTCAAAGTAGGTATAACTAAAATAACTGTAAGCCTGGACAAAGGGACAAAGGAATATACAGTAGATCTTTCAAGGGCAAGCAGTCCGTATTTAGCAAATCTTGTTTTGGTGAATGTTGATGATGGCAGTGTTATTAAGCTTACACCAGAATTTAGTAAGACGAATAAAACATACAGTGCGACAACTAAGGCCTCCAGTGTTGCTGTAATTCCAACAGCCGAGGAATCATCTTCGGCCCAAATTATGGTAAATAATGATGCTGTAAAAAGCGGAAGTCAATCATATGCCTATACTGTTAAGTCTAAGCCATTCTATACACAAATTAATATTAAAGTTACATCAGGTAATGGAGATGTCTACCAATACGTGATTCGTGTATCAAAAGGTTAATCTACAAAGAGTAATAAGGTAAAGAGTATGCTAAAGAGAACTAAAATACACAATATTTGGTTCTCTTTAGTGTCTAAATATTTATGGATTATTAGATGCAGATTGCATTAAATAGTTCTTTAGTATATATAAAATTGAGTAATTGGGGTGAGTTTTATTGAAGAAGAAAGTATTATTAGGATTACTTATTATCATTATTTCCGTAATACAGATTTTACCTACAGGTAGGGCATTAGCGGAATCGGAGAATAAGACTATAGTGGATGGTTTAAATTATCCAATGGGTATGGATATAGACAGTGATGGTAATATATATGTGGCAGATTCATTGAATGCCTTAGTGAGAAAGTATAATAGTGAAGGAATTGAACTAAACGTATGGGGGGAGAAGGGTGAATTTTCTTTACCAGTTGCTGTCCAAGTAGATAATAGTGGTAATATATTCGTTGTAGATACAATCGAAGGAGATCCTGGCACAGGTATTGTAAGACAATGTGGTAGAATTCAAAAAATACCATATAACGGAGATTCATATGGTGATGTTACTTCTTTTTATCCTAATTTAAATTTTCAATCAGGAACTTTTTCTCAAATAGCAATAGATAATGACGGTTCGATCTTTACAGCAGATTTTGATAACCAATGTGTTGTTAAGTTTGATATAAATGGTAATTGCCTTGGAGCTTATACAAGAGGATATGATTTGAGTAGCCCATTAGGAATAGCAATAGATGAAAATTATATATATGTTGTAAATCATAATCAAAGAATAATTCAGTTTTCAAAAACAGACGGAAGTTATTTATCTGAATGGGGAGAAGACAGGTATTATGAAATTGGAAATAACAGTGAATATCCCTATTCTTTATCAGTAGATGATATGGGATACGTTTATACTAGTATATATACACATACAGATGATGGTAGTGAATATGGTAAAAATGGTGGAAGGATAGAACTTCTTGATAATAATGGAGATGTAATAGCGTCATGGAATGAAGAGATTGATGGTATCGCATTAAGTAATCCATCTTGTGTTGTAGAAAGCAGTGATGGATATATATATATTGCAGATTCAGATAATAACAGAATAATAAAATGTAATATAGCACCACCCTATTTCAATCCAGATAAGGGTGTCTCAATAAATGCTGCACACACACAGGTGACCTTGGCCTTTAGCGAAAACATACAGATTATAAATGGTACAGGCATTCTATTTTCTAGTGATGGGGAGACATTCATCCCGATCTCTGATGTTGGATCTACCTCCGTTATTGACGGAAAGTTAGTAGTGACCTTTCATTCAGCAATAAGTGGTAATAAGAATATAATAAAAATTGAATATAATGCAGTAGCAGATTCTGATTATAACGAATTATGTTTTAATGCGCAGACAAATCCAATAGATGTTGAGGAGCCAACCATGGTTTTTCATCCAGAAGACGGAGCGACTGGAGTAGCAGTAGATAGTAACATAACAATAAACTTAAGCGAAGCAGTAAGAAAATTAGACAACAGTATTGTAACCGACAGTGATCTTGCCTCAATAATCAGCTTAAGAGAAACAAATGAAACGGGAGCAGCCGTCCCCTTCACAGCAACGATTAATGCAGAAAAGACACAGATCACAATCGATCCGGAAGCGGAGCTTAAATCAGAGCAGGTATATTATGTAGCAATTGCAGCGAGCTTAGAGGATGCATCAGACAACGCAATCAGTAAAACCAGTGCAGCCTTTACCTCGGCAGATACCCAGGCACCAGCTGTGAGTATCTATCCAGAAGACGGAGCGACTGGAGTAGCAGTAGATAGTAACATAACAATAAACTTAAGCGAAGCAGTAAGGAACCTAGACAACAACGAAGTAACGGGCAGTGATCTTGCCTCAATAATCAGCTTAAGAGAAACAAATGAAACGGGAGCAGCAGTCCCCTTCACAGCAACGATTAATGCAGAAAAGACACAGATCACGATCAATCCGGAAGCGGAGCTTAAATCAGAGCAGGTATATTATGTAGC
>JAEZTJ010000066.1 GCA_023421505.1 Bacillota bacterium | reverse complement strand
TAGTTTTACTAACTGTATACACAGCATATACTATTCCTTCGCTCCAACGCTCCTATGAGCTTAACTTCCGCTCCGGAATAGTATATGCTGTGTATACAATACTTACAATTAATGAGTTTCGCAATTACCTAAATATTTATTTCTTCCTACATTTACTAATATGATTTATAACCAATATTCTTCTTTACTAAAAAATTAAAATCTGCACGACTAATTCCTTCGCTTTTATTATGACCTGTACTTTGTCTTTCATAGAATACCCTCAGCTATCATTAGCATGAGATCATTATAGCATAAGAGAACGGTCTAACGACATGTAATATAGTATCAATTAGATATAAAATATTACTTTTTATCATAATTTGATATAGACTCCACATTTCATTTACACAACATATTTTCCCTATCATTATTCTCCTTTTATTACATATTACGTCATATTAATCAATTGTTAGACAGGCATCACTTAACATTTCAATATAACCATGTTATAATTTTTTAAAATAAGCTTTCCGAATATTATCTTTTTCCTTACTGGTTATTAATAAAAAAATGAAGACTCCTGCTATATTTGATATGCATGAAAATAGGCAATACGCTGTACCATAAAGCGACCTACACAACTCAGAAGCATATATGAGCCAACCTGTAATCTATTATTATAGTAGTACGTAGTCGCAAGTACATACAAGAAATTGCCTAAATACAATATTTTAATGGCTGGCTTAATAGTCGAGTCGCTAAAACAGCTGATTTTATTGACCGTACTTCTTAAATGCAGTATTATGATGTAACTAAATAGGAGGGAATAATATGCAGGACAAAAAATCTTTTGGTCAATATATTTGTAAAAGAAGAAAAGAACAGGGATTAACGCAAAAAGATTTCGCCGAGAAATTATATGTAACAGAATCTGCTGTTTCTAAATGGGAAAGGGGATTGTCTTATCCGGATATCACACTGATTAGAGCTATATGCGAAATTCTATCAATAAGTGAGCATGAGCTTTTAACTGCCAGTGAAGATACCGAAGCAAGAAGTTCCAAAAAATTAGCACAGAAATATATACATATGATTAATGGTTATAAGATAGTATTATGTATTATTTATGGATTATCATTACTTACGTGTTTTATCTGTAACATCGCTATTCAGCATAAACTTTCCTGGTTTTTTATTGTTTTAACAGCTGAAATGGTAGCCGTGTCTATAACTTTATTACCTATTTTGATACCAAAGAATAAGGGGCTGGGGACTCTGGGTGCCTTCACCGTATCTATCAGCTTATTATTTATGACATGTAATCTATATACCGGAGGCAATTGGTTTTTTATAGCTTTTTTTTCTGTTTTTCTGGGCATTGCATTGATCTTTTTACCTTTTATCCTATGCAGTATAACCCTGCCTGAATTTCTGGATAGCACAAAAACTTTGCTATATTTCTTACTGATAACGGTGTTGCTATTTATTTTACTATTTGTCTGCAATCTTTATACAGGCGGAGGATGGTTTATAAAAACAGCATTACCCATCACATCATATTTTCTTGCTTTGCCTTGGGGTATGATGTTTATCATCAGATATCTTAAAGTAAATAAATTTCTGAAAACAGCAGGTTGTCTCGCTCTTACAAGTATATTTCAATTCACCTTACAGGGAACTTTAAGTATCATACTTGAAGACGGATTATATGGGTTTGGCTTTAATTATAATTTATCTAAGTGGAATGTTAATACCATAAATGGCAATGTTAATATGATTATTTTCACTATATTGATTATTCTGACCGTTATATTTACTACTTATGGAATATATAAAGCGATGATAAATAGTACGAGAAAATCCCGGTAATTTGTTACCAATAAATAAATGATTGTAGGTTAAAAGTATCCTTTTAACAAAGCCGATATAGAATCCTGACATAATTGTACTGCTTAATTCTATATTTTTTATCTGCTTTTTAAATAGTACTTTTGGCGCACTATTCCAGATGTGGTACTAATATTAGATATTAATGAATGAAAGGGACAAAGAATAAGTGAAAAAAATAATTATATCCTTACTGCTTATCTTATTATTTACTATATGTTTACCGATTACGGCAGTTGCTGCCGAAGGTAGCGACACCTATTCCCAAATTGACAAATACCTGCAAAGATCAGCCAAGGCAGCAAACCTTCCCGGCATGTCTGTCATTATTGTAGATAAGAATAGTGTATTGTTTTCCAATACATACGGTAACTGTGACAGCATAGACACTCCGTTTATCATCGGCTCTATGAGCAAATCCTTTACAGCCGTTTCCATTATGCAGCTGGTAGAACAGGGGAAAATATATATTGATAATAGTATGCAAGCCTACCTTCCTGACGTTGCATATGGTGACAAAATAACTGTTAGACAGCTGCTTAACCAAACAAGCGGCTTGGGAGAATATCAAAGACTTTCTAATATAAAAATTACTGCTTCTTACGGAACTCATCAATACGCCAATGTGAATTACTGCCTCCTTGGAAAAATAATTGAAAAGGTGAGTGGTATGAGCTACGAGGAATATGTGACGGAAAATATTTTTAAACCGCTAGACATGAAGGCAAGTGCCGCTTCTCTTCTTAAAAGCAATGCGAGCGGTCTAATTAGCGGATACCGAAATTTCTTTGGTATTCCTATTTCCGGCAAACCTGATTATCCAAGCAAAAATTCTTGGTCGCAGGTTCCAGCCGGGTATATCAGCTCCAGTGCTCCCGATATGGGAAAGTATCTGCAAATGTATCTAAGTGGCGGAGAAAATATTATCTCCCCAGAAAGCGTTAAAACTGTATTCTATGATAATGTGGCAGCTAAATCAGACAAATCATATTATTATGGGATGGGTTGGTCCTTATCAAAGGAGTATGAAGAACCCATTCTGGGACATTCCGGATTAGTAGAAAATTATATGTCCAATATGTTTATTTTACCTGAATGCGGAATTGGTGTTGTTCTATTGGCAAACACGAATGATTATCTGGTAGCTGATAATATGTTTAGCACAATCAGTAAAAGTATCGTTTTGATGCTTATGAACAAAAATTCTATATTATTAAGCCGGAACAGTTACCTAATCTCGCATTTACTGATTGACGGCATGTATCTGGCTATCTTCCTTATTGCATTACTGCCCTTTTTCCTGCTTAAACGTTATAAAAACAAATTAATGCTACAAAAAACAGGTAAACGGATAATTGCAATCAGCTGCTTACATATCGTATTGCCAACCGCTTTGCTAATGTCTCCAAGAGTTCTTGACACACCGTTATGGGTAGTTCGCTATTATGTACCGGATTTATTTCTCACCCTGCTTATCAGCGCCTCCCTTTTATATATAGGTGGAATAATAAAGGTAAGATGCTTATACAAGGCAAGATCAAAAAATTGTTCAATGCAATCTAATAAATATCATTCATAAACTATGCCTAGGTATTAAAAGAATGCTGTAATAGCAGCACATTAGGTTATAAAACAACATAATACAGAGTCTTATTGGCAAGAAGCTACCGCTAAGGGATTCATGCTTGTCCACTGCTTAGAAGGACATACACTGCTTGCGCTTGTGTATGTCCTTCTAAATGTTATTATTTGTTTATATCTATTTATACTACACCTTTTCAGTCTGACTACATGCTATAATAAATATACCGGCAAATCTCCCGTTATGGATGTATAACCATCGGTACTTAATTCATCTGTAACCCTTTTCTTCTCCCTCCCGTTCTGAAGAAGCTCATATATAGATTTTGCTTCGGCAGAATCAAATCCATCTAATATACGGGCGGATATCAGTTCTATACCCAACTCTTTTGCTGCCTGCAATCTTTTATATCCTGAGAGCAGCTGAAACTCATTGTCACTCAATCTTCTTAAAATAACCGGTTCAATTATACCATAGCATTGAATGGACTCTTTCAGGCCTTGAAGAGATTCCTTATTTTCTCTCCTCCATTCCTTCGAGACTGGCTGAATCTGACTAATAGGAATGTTCATAAGTATATCAGACAGCTTCCCAGGGTTCTTTATTATGGCTTCCTTAAAACTACTGCCTGCGTTTGTTGCTCTTACTATACTTCCTCTACCTACCGGCAATTTTGTCCACCTCCTCTGCAAGACTTATGTATTCTCTGGCACTTCTACTATTTTTTCTGTAGGCAATAACTGGCCTACTGTTATCCTGCGCCCACTCAACAGAGCTGTCGATACGGATATAGGCATCAAAAATATGTACCTGCTCAAATGCTTTTAGCGTATCTAATGTCTGCTTAAAGTAATTCTTTCTCTCATCCACCTTGGTTATCGCTATTCCGAGCACCGACAGTGACGCGGTTATCTGCTTTACTTCATTTAAGAATTCCAGCATATTTGCAAGTCCAAATAGTCCCCAGGGGCTTGCTTCCACTGGTATTATCACCTGGTCTGAAGCACACAGGATATTCATTACCCAGCCTCCCAGAGTCGGAGGAGAATCAATCAGTATATAATCATATATTCCTTCCTTCTTGACCTTCTCCAGACATTTTTTCAGAATGAACTCCCTCTGCCACTTTGTAAACAACTCATACTCAATAGAGCTCATCAAGGTTGAGGAGGGTATGAGATCAAGATCTTTATAATCCGTTGGAATAATAAATTCTGATAACTCCTTCTGCAGTCTTATCGCATGATAAAGATTTTTCTCACTCTTAGCCAGTTCTAGTACCCTTTCCTCCGAGAAGAAGGATAATGACAGGTTTAGCTGCATATCTCCGTCTATGAGTAAAACCTTTTTTCCTAAGAGGTACAAGCCATATCCTACATTAGAGCAAGTTGTCGATTTGCCGCTGCCGCCTTTATTATTGGCAAAGCATATTACTTTTGTATTTTTCATAGCACTTCCCGATGATGTCCTTTCTATGAGCGAATTTATATGTAATTGCAAACAATAAAGTTTTATTAATTGTATACACAGTAAATGTGTTTTGTAATTAGCTATGTGTGAATAGTCTTGCAAAGTACATTCATGCCTTTATAAGAATAGCGAAAGACGCTATTCTTCAGGATTTATGCCCAAAAGGCATGGGCATTAATGTGAATTATTGAAAATCAAAGTGCAGGTATGGGCGTTAGTGTGCTCTAAGTGAAACTGATATTTGCATTTACTATTTATTTTCTTTATTATAGCTTATTCGATGCTACAATACAATTTTTCTTATCAGGTTTATACTTCTTGTTTATACTTCTGAATAATGAATTCCTTATATAAACCTTTTAACTAGACTTTTCTGTTTACAGTATTTTATTAATAGCTATTTTACTTCAATTAAATTTAAATAATTTAACATAATTAGGTGCTTTTTATTGGAAATTCCAGGCACTTCGATGTATAATAGATTAAACTATAATTCGTTGCTGAGTAGAGTAAAAGAAAAGTGTTGCCTAACATATCAGAAGCACTATGCTAATAGTTAAGTATTAGGTTGAAAAAGTGTAATTTACTTATAATTTCGATTAGAAGAAGAAAAGTGAGTTAATATGTTAAAACGTATCATTACAGATAAGATGTTGCTAGATAATCCAAATGAGAAGTGGAATCAATTTGTTGATTTGCTTGCTATGGAAGATTACAATGATCTATCTGAAATTCAAAAAATTCCACAACTTTGTTTTTGGTATAATTCCGAGGTACAAAACGGAGGTCATTTACAGTATTTCCTCAATCAAGGTGTTTCATTATTAAATGAAACATATGTCGCCTTAAAAAAGCTGGGAGCGTGTTCGCAATCGAAAATACTATCAAAAGCAATACATATTCTTCATAAAAGAGGATTAGCCGATATAGAAACAGTTGAAGAGTTTGTAGAGGAAGCATTTATAATGAAATTTGGTGATCTAGATTCAAAGTATTATGACTGTGAACCAACCGTAGATGAATTACTTGCAAAGTATTTACTAGAACACGAACAAGAGTTTATTATAACAGTACCAAGTGAGTAGTTCATAGCCTGTTCGAAGCTTATGACTGATTATTTATATTGAGTTCGATGTACAATAATAATCAAATTCTTATATACAATGTTGTTATCTTATACTTATTACTGGAGGAATCAAATATGAAATGGAAATTAAAAAATTTATGTATTTTATTCGTTGCTTTAGTACTCTCCTTCCAAGCTGCTTGTAATTCTTCGGAAAATACAAGCAATAGTAACTATTCCGGTAACTCTAAAAAAACCGTAAGTAACACACCAACTGAAGCTTTGAGCTCTAGCCCCCCTGCAGAACAAGCAAGTGCATCATTAGGGCAGCAATCAGATACATCATTAGCAAGTAACGATAAAGAGGCAGGTTTTACTGTTAAGCCGTATGATGATGTAAGAGCCTTATTTGATAACAAAGGAATAATTAGCAAAAATGATTATAATCCAGAGGACATTATTACATATAACTTTAACGAAGCAACCGTTTTAGAGGGCAGCGAAAAGCTGAAAGATGAAATAATGAATAACGGCAAAAACCCCGGGCTTGGTATCAGAGAATTGCATAATAAGGGTATTACCGGTAAAGGGATCAATGTTGCGATTATTGACCAAAATCTTTTACTTCACCATCCGGAGTTTGATGGCAAAATTGTAGCATATTACGATACAGGTTGTGAGCAAGACGTAAGTAGTGGATCAATGCATGCTCCGGCTGTAACAAGTATTTTAGCCGGTAATACAAATGGCGTAGCACCGGACGTAAAGGTTTATTTCGCTGCTGTACCATCTTGGAAAAAAGATAGTGAGTTTTATGCAAAAGGACTTTATTGGATTATTGAAGAAAATAAAAAACTACCCGAAGATGAAAAAATACGTGTTGTATCGGTATCAGCAGCGCCTTCGGGGGATGGTTCTCCATTTATAAAGAATTTGAATATGTGGGATGAAGCTGTACTTGCTGCTCAGAATGAAGGAATTCTGGTATTAGATTGTTGCAAAAATCCAAAAACAGGTTTCATTGCTCCTGCCTTTTATGATCCTGAGGATCCCGATAATATAGCACGGTGTATTGGGGGGTTCCCAACTTCAACCTATGTAGTTCCAGCTTCACATATAGGTGTGCCAACTTCATATAGAACCGTTGCAGAAGAATATGTAGAAGGTTCCCCTTCATACCAATATACTGGAAAGGGTGGCTTAAGTTGGGGTATACCTTATGCAGCAGGAGTATTAGCACTTGGATGGCAGATTAACCCTGATTTAAATAATACTCAAATCGTTCAAACACTCTTTGATACCTGCTCCACATCGAATGATGGAAGTAACATAATAAATCCAGCGGCATTTATAGATGCCATTGAAAAAATCAAGAAATAGTACAATAAGTAATGGAACTTTAAAGTATAATCTAAGAAGCTTACACTGCAATTTTCTAGTATAATAAAAGCAAAAAGAAATGAGACCCTCCAAATATGCGAAGGTCTCATCCTTTTTACTCTTATATTATTTTTATCACAAATAAATGGTATACCAACTACTCATAATGAATTATTTATAAAGTTCAACCAATCTTAACAGGTGCTCGTAACGCTCTGCAGCAGCCTTCTCTGAATCACCGAATAACTTAGCAGCACGCTCAGGGAATGCTCTCTCAAGACGTGTATAACGTGTTTCGTTCTTAAGAAATTCCTGATAGGTTCCATCGCCAGGCTTGGAGGTCAGAGTGAAAGGATTCTTTCCTTCTGCTTTAAGCGCAGGATTGAAGGAGAATAAGTTCCAGTATCCGGACTTAACAGCTGACTTCATCTCATCCTGACAGTGGTTCATACCACCCTTAACTCCGTGAAGCTCACAAGGTGCATAACAGATAATTAAGGAAGGTCCTTTATATGCTTCTGCTTCAGCGATTACCTTAACAGCCTGTGCAGGGTTAGCACCAAGAGCAATCTGTGCTACATACACATAACCATAGCTCATAGCGATTTCAGCAAGGCTCTTCTTACCGATATCTTTACCGGCAGCTGCAAACTGGCAAACCTCACCGATGTTGGAAGCCTTAGATAACTGACCGCCTGTATTAGAGTACATTTCTGTATCGAATACCATTACATTAACATCCTCGCCGGAAGCAAGTACATGGTCAAGACCGCCGAAGCCGATATCATAAGCCCAGCCATCACCGCCCATGATCCATACAGACTTCTTAGCAAGGTATTGCTTCTTCTCAAGAACTTCTTTGGAAAGATCACAGCCAGCAGCTGCAGCCTTCTCAAGCTCAGCGATTAATGCCTTCGTATCAGCTGTATTCTCTCTTGTATTCTCTTTTGTCTCCATAAACTTAGCAAATGCTGCCTTAAGCTCTGCCGATGCTTTATCGGATGCAGTAACCTTCTCAAGCTGTGCAATCGCCTGCTCACGAAGAACCTTCTGACCAAGCTGCATACCAAAGCCGTGCTCTGCATTATCCTCGAATAAGGAGTTAGCCCATGCAGGACCCTGCTTGGAATCCTTATTTACTGTATAAGGACATGCTGCAGCAGGACCACCCCAGATAGAGGAACATCCTGTAGCATTGGAGATGTACATCTGCTCACCGAAGAGCTGTGTAACCAAACGTGCATAAGAGGTTTCTGCACAGCCTGCACAGCTTCCTGAGAATTCAAGAAGAGGCTGATTGAACTGAGAACCCTTAACGGTTGTATCAGCAGGCATACCAGGCTTCTTACCAACATTAGCAACTAAGTAATCGAATACCGGCTGCTCGTGTGACTGAGATTCCTGAGGTACCATAGTGATTGCTTTTTCCTTAACAGGACATACGGTTACACACTCACCACATCCCATACAATCAAGAGGAGTTACACTCATTGTAAATTTATACTCACCAGCCTTAGGCTTCGTATCAGCAAGCTTAATCTGAGAAGGAGCTGCCTTTACCTCATCCTCGCTTAACATGAATGGACGAATGGTTGCATGAGAACATACAAATGCACAGCTGTTACACTGAATACATTTTTCAGGATCCCACTCAGGAACAAGTACTGCTGTACCACGTTTTTCATAAGCGGAAGCACCCAATTCAAACTGACCGTCTGCAATATCCTTGAAAGCGGATACCGGAAGGCTGTCACCATCCATTAATGCGATAGGCTCAAGTAATGTCTTAACCATCTTCACTGTCTCAGGAAGGCCAAGAAGAGCAGTTGCAGGAGCATCTGCCTCAGGATTTGACCAGGATGCAGGAACCTCTACCTTATGAAGTGCATCTAAGCCGGCATCAATTGCTTTGTAGTTCATCTCTACAACTGCATCACCCTTCTTACCGTAGGATTTCTTAGCAGCTTCTTTCATGAACTTGATTGCTTCCTCGATCGGCATTACATTTGCTAATTTGAAGAAAGCAGACTGTAAAATAGTATTGGTACGTTTACCCATACCGATTTCCGTTGCTTTGTCAATCGCATTGATGGTGTATAACTGTACTTTGTTATCTGCAATGTATTTCTTTGCAGCCGCATTTAATTTAGAATCAAGTTCCTCGTCAGACCACTGGCAGTTAATCATAAAGATACCGCCCGGCTTAACATCCTGAACCATCTTATAGCCTTTTACAACATAGGAAGGATTATGGCAGGCAACGAAGTCAGCCTGATTTATGTAGTAAGGGCTCTTAATTGGCTTATCACCAAAACGAAGATGGGAGATTGTAACACCACCAGTCTTCTTGGAGTCATACTGGAAGTATGCCTGAATGTATTTATCTGTATGGTCACCGATAATCTTGGTTGAGTTCTTGTTAGCACCTACAGTACCATCACCGCCAAGACCCCAGAATTTGCATTCTACAGTACCCTTAGCAGAAGTAATCGGAGCCGGTTTTACCTCCGGTAAGCTTAAGTTAGTAACATCATCCACAATACCGATTGTGAAACGTGACTTAGGAGCATCCTTAGCAAGCTCAGTAAATACTGCAAATACGGAGGACGGAGGAGTATCTTTAGAGCCAAGTCCGTAACGTCCGTTAGTCAGAACAACATCATTTAAGCCTGCTTCACGAAGTGTGGTAGCAACATCCAGATAAAGAGGCTCGCCTAATGCACCAGGCTCCTTTGTACGGTCAAGAACTGCAACCTTCTTCGCTGTCTTAGGAAGAACCTTAAGAAGAGAATTGGATACCCAAGGACGGTATAAACGAACCTTAATAAGTCCTACCTTCTCTCCTGCAGCTGTTAAATAGTCAACAACCTCTTCTGCTACGTCACAGATAGATCCCATTGCTACGATTACACGTTCTGCATCGGGAGCACCATAGTAGTTGAATAAATCATAATCTGTACCCAGCTTAGCATTAACCTTAGCCATATATTTCTCAACAACAGCTGGTAAATCATTATATACTGTATTACAAGCTTCACGATGCTGGAAGAAAACGTCGCCATTTTCATGAGAACCGCGCATAACCGGATGCTCCGGATTTAATGCACGATTACGGAAAGCCTTAACAGCATCCATGTTGCACATTTCTTTCAAATCAGCATAATCCCATACATCAATCTTCTGAACTTCATGTGAGGTACGGAAACCATCAAAGAAGTTAAGGAAAGGAACCTTACCCTCGATTGTAGCAAGATGTGCTACAGCAGATAAGTCCATAACTTCCTGCGGATTTGATTCAGCTAACATAGCATAACCTGTCTGACGGCAGGCATATACGTCACTGTGATCACCAAAAATATTTAGTGCCTGAGAAGCAACGGTACGAGCAGATACGTGGAAAACGCTGGGAAGCTGCTCACCGGCAATCTTGTACATGTTAGGGATCATCAGAAGAAGACCCTGAGAAGCAGTAAAGGTTGTAGTAAGAGCACCTGCAGCAAGGGAGCCGTGTACAGTACCTGCAGCACCTGCTTCAGATTGCATCTCTACAACTTTAACTTGGTTACCGAAAATATTTTCTTGTCCTAAAGCGGACCACTGGTCAACAGAGTCGGCCATTGGGCTTGAAGGTGTAATAGGATAGATACCGGCAACATCAGTAAACGCATAGGCTACATGAGCGGCAGCGGTATTACCATCCATTGATTGTTTCTTTCTAGACATATCTTTAAATCCTCCTTTTGGTTAAAGGTCATTTGGCCCGAAATCGACAATATTTTAACACTTTATTTGAATTTTGTAAAGATATAGCGTATTTAAGTTATTAATAAAAATCATGGAAAAACCTTATAATATAAGCTATTTGCGGTAATATATTAAATTTTTAATTTTCTTTCCTGCAAAGGGTCTATATAAGATTTCTGTCTGTCATTAGTGCAATCGGTAATCCCCCTCCCAATTCCATCCGGTGTCCTGTCATATAGAAATTCTTAAGACTCGGCAAAGTGTTCATAACCGGGGAGATTCCCATAAGCTTAATAATTATTATAATCTATTTATAGAACATAAATCCTTGACAATCTAGAAAGGGAGTGTTATCATCCAAGCAATGAATGACGTGTCATTCATTGCTTGGATGGAGGAAAAATACAATGGTTTATATAAAATCTGATAAGACAGAATTACGAAAAAAGGAAAAGAAAAAATTGATTTTAAGCACTGCTGCAAGGGTATTTGCTGAGCGGGGCTATCATCAGACTACCGTAAAGGATGTTACAGATGCTGCACAGATTTCGGTTGGCACCTTCTATTTGTACTTTAAAAGCAAAGAAGATTTGTTTGAGAAGCTTTATGATGAGATGCATATGCTCTTAAATAATATAAAAGATTATGCCTTCTCAAAGCCTGCTGCCTCCCCAGCCGAATGCTACGCGAATGTAATAGTTGCCTCTATATGGACATATCAACGATTTCGAGAGTTAAGCAAAATTTTATTAATAGAAGCGGTTGGTTTAAATCCTGCATTTGAAGCTAAGTATTCCACTATAATGGTGAGAGCCTGTGATAGTATGAATGCTTTGTTAAATAATCTTAAAAAAATGGGGATCATAGAGATACCTGATACAAAAGTTGCTGCACTTGCGCTAGAGGGCTCTTTTAATCATGCTATTCTATATTGGCTAAGAACGGATGATCAAACAGATATTAGGCTTTTTGCTTATCCTCTGACAGTATTTTCGCTACAGGCGATCAATATGAGCTTTAATTCAGAGGCTATAAAAGGATGTATTCATGAAATGTTTCAAGAACTAGATCATAACGAAGCTGATTTTACACAATTTAAATAACTAAAATCTTAACTAGTAATCGTTATTAGTTATATTTACAGTTATTTCGTAATGCAATTTACACTTAGGTGAAATTAAGGAGATAGTGAGCTTATGTATAATTTAGATGATTTGAAATTAATAGCTCAGGGCGGGCAGGCACTCATCTATGAAATAAATGATAATAAGATTTTAAGGGTATTGAGAAGCAAAGAGGAAGGTGCAGCCCTAAAAGCCGAAATGGCTACCATGACAGCACTTTATGAAAAGGGAAAGACTGTTCCAAAGATTTATGACTATATAGAAATTGATGGTAAACCGGCAATTGTAATGGAGCATTTACACGGCCTCTCATTGTTGGAGCACTTTAAAAAACAACCCCTTAAGCTTGCAGCTAACGCAGTACTTCTTGCAAATTTGCATCTGGAAACAGCCGATGCTGCAGAAGATCTCCCTTTAATGTCCATTAATGACAGGGCAGCCTATTTAACAGAAAAAGCCGATATCCCGGAGGCTGAGCTTAAAGCTTTTGTTCTTGCCCTCTTATCCGAACTACCCAGAGGCAATTCTATCTGCCATGGAGATTTCCATCCCGGTAATATTATCATAAATAATAAAAAGTATTATATCATTGACTGGTTTGGTGCAACCTCCGGTGATATTCAGTCAGATATTGCACACACCTATCTTATTCTACGCAATACTCCAAAAATGCCGGGATTAAGTAAAGCACAAATTACTTTACAGGACTGGTATGGCAGTCTATTATCTAAAAAATATCTTTATGCTTGTAATCGATTACATAAAATAGATTGGGGAAATTTCTCAAAGTGGCTTATCGTTAGAGCAGCGGAGAGATTATACTATGGAATGCCACAGGAAAAACCCGCCTTAATTAGCTTCCTGCGTTCCTGCAAAAAGGCCCAGGTAACCAATATGCCCGTGGAGAACTGGTGGAAATTACTTTAAGCCCAAGAGTTTTTTCTTTCTTTTTTTATATTTATACCATATAATGTTAATACCTTTGAATGAGCCATCATTCTATTGTTACATAATTGTCTAATTATATTGTAAATTACAGGGGGAGATAACATGGTTAAGGTAACGCAAGAAGCTTTCGACTATCTATGCAGTGCGTATCAATTAAAATCAGCTGACCTTACTTTTTTAGGAGGTGGACGGGAGGATTCCGATGGTATCGCTTATTGCTATTATTCTAATGGCTTGAAGATGGTACTCAAGATATTATCAGTGGACAAGCCAGCTGACAGAGCATTGCAGGAGCTTAATGAACGTTTGGAATTTGCACATTTTCTTGGCACCCAGGGTATCTCTATATCATATCCTGTCATAAATGCTGCAAACCATTTATATGAGACCTATGAAGCAGAAAAGCATGCTTATATCGCTTATGCTATGAATTTTATTGAAGGAGAATGTCCAAAAACTGACTTACTTCCTACTGAATTAAGCTATCATTGGGGAAGATTAATTGGTAAAGCTCATAAAATCACAAAAACTCACACAATCTGGAAGAAACTTAGTACAAAACCTTCAAAATATGGCTATATCGATGAAATCGAATTTTTTATCAACTGGTGTAAGAATGACTTAGTGAAAGACAAATTCAGGGAAATGCTTCAAACCTTTAATAAACTGCCTATCAATCGTGACAGCTACGGCTTCATACATAATGATAATCATCAGCATAATATTATAGTAAAGGATCAGAAGATTACATTGATTGATTTTGATGTTGCCTCATGTCAATTTTTTATGCACGATATCGTAGTACCAGTTCAAGGTATCCTTTTTGATCTTTCAGGCGGTATGTTCAATAGGGTTTATAACAAAGAACCTATCAAACGGTATTTTGACCATTTTATAAATGGATATGAAAAAGAAAATCATATTGATGAATTCTGGCTAAAGCAAATTGATACCTTTATTAATTACCGTAGATTAATGCTATTTACCTGTATGCAGGGTTATTTAAGCCAAAACAAAGAGCTTGAAAATAATTTTCTGAACATGATCAAAGAAGCACCCGAAATATATTCTGCCCTCTAGATTACTATCATAAACCAATCTTCTCCAATTAATGCATAACCTCCAAAACTGTTCATATAATGTAATAATGCTACATAGTTTTGGAGGTTTTATGAAAAAGGTACTGTATAAAACATTAATAGTCAGTTTAATCGTTCTGGTGCTTCCCTTTGTTATAACCATATTAGCCACTCAAAATAAAAAATCCGAAGCCTTGGCCGTCATGGATTTTACAATATATAATGAAACAAACGGAGTAAAGGAAACTTTATCCTTTGAGGATTATCTACTTGGTGTTGTAGCTGCAAATATGCCTGCCGGATATGAAATGGAAGCCTTAAAGGCACAGTCGGTGATCGCACGGACCTATGCTTTATATAATATAGCCTTACTGACTAAGGATAATCCGGACAAAACGGGTTTTACCACCTCCGAGCTTGGACTTTCTTATATCAGTCTTGATTCCTTAGAACAATTTTGGGGATCTGAAGAATATAATAATTATTTTACCAAGTTGGAAAATGCCCTTTATACCACAAAAAATGAGGTCATAGTCTATAATAACGAGCTGATCCTGCCTGTTTTTTTTGATACCGGCTCCGGCTTTACCAGAAATGCCTCAGAAGCCTGGGATGTCGATATACCATACTTAATCAGCGTTCCCAGCAAGCAGGATGTTACTTCAACCAGCTATCTTAAAATAAAGGAATATGAGATAACGGACTTTATCTCGCTAATTGAACAATACTATACCGACATAGAACTTTCAGAGGATGAGTTTTTTGATGAAGTCACAGTGGCCTCCAGAGATAGCGCCGGCTACGCATTAAAAATAGACCTTGGCAGCAAAACCGTATCCGGTGAAGAGTTTACCAAGGCCGTTGGGTTATCCTCAAATCATTTCTATATTGAAGATTATGAAGGTAAGGTGAGAATTATTAGTAATGGAGTCGGACACGGAGTGGGTTTAAGCCAATACGGAGCCAACGCTATGGCAGAAGAAGGCTCGGATTACATAAGAATTCTAACCTATTATTACACGGGAACTTCGGTGATAAGCCTGGAGGATAAAGAATAGTGTCCTAACCAGGCTTTCCTTCTTATGATCCTTAATAAATAAGGATGCTTATATTCTTTCTCGCTTTGACTTATCCTTCTGGCTAACGGTAACCCTTTTTCGCTAGAAATAAAAGCTCTTGAAACCATACCTTTAAGCCATTCTCCTCATCCTTTTTCTTATCAAATAAGCCCTTATGATAAATAGTTACCTTTTTCAAGTCCGCTTCCGTGATTTCTTCCTGTGCATAACGATAACGCATATATATTTCTGCCACATCAACAAAGGTTAAATTATTATATTTATAGTGTGCTTTGACACGTTGAGCCAGCATCAGAATGGTTTCCTGTTGGTCAAGAAGAAAGCCCTCTCTTTTCAGTAGCGTCAGAATTCTTAGGAACAGCATATACATTTTTTTATTACAGTCGGATTGTTCAAATACTTTCTTATATCTGTATTTTAAAATATTATAATAGACAATTATAGTAAGAAGGATACAAGTTACTACTGCTAGAAACATAATTATACCTGAAAATACTTGCTTTGAACTATTCTTCTTTACAATAACAATATCTGATCCAACTGTAAGATCCGATGCTTGTTGTCTTGCATAATCATTTTGATATGGTACAGTGACATTACTACTTACCCCATTATTTATTTCAGCCCACTTACTATATCTGGATTTGTAGAAAGGAGCCGTTGCTTCAAACGGTATCCAGCCGGCACCTTTGATATAGACCTCTGCCCACGCATGCGCCTGACTGTTTTTAACCGGATAAAATCCGTCGTTCTCTTTCTTTTCAAATTTTACAACAAAGCCCTCCACATATCTTGAAGGTAACCCAATACATCTACTTAATACGGCCATAGAAGTGGCAAAGGAAGTACAGTATCCTTCCTTGCTATCAAATAAAAAGTAATCAATAAAATCTCTTCCCTCTGGCGTTATTGGTGGAGTAAGTGAATAAGTATACTGTGTCAAAAACGCTTCAATTGCCTTGAGCTTGTCATAATCCGAAGTATATTCCTTCGTAATATCATTTGCTAAAGATTTTACTCTCTCAGGAAGCTCCTTAGGAAGTACCGTATACTGCTTCTCAATCTGCTTAGCCCGTTCCCCTAATATTTGATATAAGTTCTCCTTCTTTAATAAGTCGCCGGCACCTTCATAAAACAGTGCGTTACTTTTTAGCCAATCGGCTATTTCAGAATTCATACTCATAGAAGCATCATAGGAAAAACCATCCAAATCCCTTAACATCTGAACAAACGCTTCCCCTTGGAGATTTAAATCATAATAGGAGCAATGGTAATTCGTGCCTTTACCCAATCCTTTATGAAAGGTAATCTGCGCAGTATCATCTGTCAGCTTATGATAATTAGAACTAATCTCATAATTGCTCGTTTTTAATGGATAAAAAAATGTCCTGGTTTTTATATTATTGAATTTAATCCGAATATCATTTCTATCAACAAATTGATTATTCTGCAATACTTCAAGCTTTTGCCTTGCTAAGGCACAGTATAGCTCTGCATAATCAAGAGCATATTCCGACTGTCCCTCAACAGCAGTTTCCTTACTCTTCTCCCAGCTGTTACCTGTATATAGATCACTAATTGATCCGATCAGATAGGTTGTATCCTGATCGCTCGTTTTGGATACTTTTAAAGCAATCTTGGAGTCCTTAATAAGCTTGCTGCTGCTATTTAAATCACCGTTATCCTCCGAATAACCTGACAGGCTTACGAAAAACTCACTTTGACTTTTTCCAAAGTAATAATTCCAGTCTGTTTTCCATTCCTCAATCTGCTCTACTACATTATGATATGCACGTTTTACAAAATTCCATTGTATCGGTTCAGATTTGGAGGGCAAACTAATAGATAAAACAGCTAACAAAAGACAGATTGGTGCCAGATAAAGAATACCCTCCTTTTTATCCTGTCTGCCGACTTTCCTATTGTAAATTGTCCCGCATAATTCTACGATAATTGTTAATATGTAAAAAATACTGGTAAAGATTACAAACTTACTGATACTAATTTTATTAATACTCAGTGTTACTAATGCAGCTATGATAAGTATACTAAGCAGTACCTTCGCCTTTTGTCTTTTTGTAAGGATGTAAAATAAGATAGCCCCTACTATAGCTGTTCCGGCTAAGACAGTGTTTGAGTACTGAACTGAATACAGTTCCTCACTTCCATTGTACGAAGAACACCATTCGATAAATCCGATTATCCATTTGATAGGATTTATTTTATTTAACCAGAATATAATTCCGAGAATCGGAAGGATACCGACCGGTAAAATATAACTTATTATATTCTTTTTGTTAAGATCAAACAGATAAATCAAAAAAGCCGGAATTAAGGAATAAACAGCGGTAAGAAGCACGTGTACCTTCAATCCGAAATACTGGTTGCAAATTAATATAAGTGCCCATGTTAAGGCCATGCTTAACAGGGTATGATATGCCTGATATAGTTTTTCCCTATCCTTCAACATGAGTAACGCCCCCCATAGATTAAGCAACCCCTTTAGAAAGTATATTGCTTATCTCATCCTCCGACATGATCTGAAATACATTGATACCGGCTAATTTCATGCTTTCCATAATTTTTTTTGTATTCTCCGTGGTGTCATCGCTTACAAACAGTATACTCACATGATTACCGCTTGAAATAGCCTGCAGGGCCGCTATATAGAGCTCCTTACTCAGAAAATGTGTAACAACTACGCAAAAAAGACCTGCTTCGCTTCGCAGCATACGCTCCTTTAATAGCTCGCTGACCGGATTCTTCCCCTGAAAATGTATATTTACACATGCTTTATAAAACGCATTAAAATCCTCCTTAGAAGAGATGCTTACTTCCTTCTTCTTTTCCATCTCATAAATGATATGGGAAGGAGTCTTTAGTCTGGAATAATAGTTTGATAAGGCCAAGACTATTTCTATTATCTTATCTTCAGTAATTATTACCTTAAGCTCATCTTCTTTGACCTTAACTAAATCCATGAATATTAAAATCTGTTCTTTGGGAATATGTTGATATTTTCTGCTGATCAGTTGATGCATTCTAGCAGAAGCCTTCCAATGGACCCTCTTTTTACTATCTCCAGGATAGTATTTTCTCACCTCTGTATCTAATTCTTCCTGAGCAAAATTACTATATAACACTGGGTTCTTTACGTCGCTTTGCGGCGGTGCAATTCCAAGCTGTTCAAGCTGCACCACCCTTGGAAGAACAGTCGCTTTAATTTTGGATTGTATTGGGTAGGTAATGGTAAAGAGATATAGAAAATCAGTAACCTCGATCGAATCTACACCTACATAATATTCGCCACGATAGTTACATTTCAACCTCGTCTCAAGTCGTTCCCGCTCATTCGGTAGTAAACTATATTCTACCGTCTGGTTAGCAGCTTCTATTGTTGATTTATCACTCAAAAAATTCACCTTTACATTACGAAAGGTTATATAGTCCTCATTCGTTATTACAAAGGAATATAAGGTCCAGTCTCCCTTAATGACAAGCCGGCTGTCCACTGTCTGATAGAGTTTAAAGCGAAAATAAACATAAACCGTATAAAAAAATGAAATAACAGGAATCAGAAGTGACAGATAAAAAAGAGCATAAGAAAAATTACCTCCATAATAAGAGGCAAAGACTGCACTCCCGATAATAAATACAAGACAAATCAAACGATTTAATTTCATATAATCCGTCCTTTATATTATGCCAATACCGGAACCGGGATTTTGGCTACAATGTTTTTCAGTATTCTATCTACCTTCGTCTGAGATAATCTTGCTTCGGGTGCCAGTATAAGGCGATGAGAAATAACCGGATGTACTAATTTGAGGATATCATCCGGTATACAGTAATTCCTGCCGGATATATATGCCTGTGCCTGCGCAGCCCGAAGAAGAGCCAAAGTAGCTCTGGGACTTGCACCAAGTACTATGTTGTTATCTTTTCTGGTTTCCTGAACCAGCTTTGTAACATAAATAATTAGATCCTGATTTACCTTAACCTCTTCAACCTCCTTCTGAATCTGAAGGATCGTCTCGCCGTCCACTACTGCTTCAAGCTTCTTCGTCAGTTGATTACTTAGGAAGTGGTCCGCCATAATTTTCTCGTCCCCAGCCTGCGGATATCCAATGGAAATCTTCATCATAAAACGGTCAAGCTGCGCCTCTGGTAGATTATAGGTACCAAGGTAATCAATCGGGTTCTGGGTTGCAATAACCATAAATGGCTTCCCTAAAGGATAGGTAACTCCATCTACTGTAACCTGTTTTTCCTCCATTGCCTCCAGAAGACTTGCCTGAGTCTTCGGAGAAGTACGGTTTATCTCGTCTGCTAATATGATATTATTCATGATTGCACCCTTGGAATACTCAAACTTCCCGGTCTGCATATTATATATGGAAAGTCCGGTTACATCACTGGGTAAAGTATCCGGCGTGAATTGTATACGGGTAAATCCACAGTCGATTGATTGCGCTAGGGTCTTAGCTAATGTCGTCTTTCCGACACCCGGAACATCCTCTAATAAAAGGTGACCGCCTGCCAATAACGCAACTAGCGTATACTCAATTGCTTCCCGCTTTCCTACTATAATTTGTTCCATGTTATGTATGATTTTTTGAACCTTATCTTTATTATCCATACCTTCACCCATACCTTTCAATTAATTACTTGTTTTCTAAGGAGGCTATTCTCCTTTTCTCCCATAAGGCAAACCCTGTTATAATTATACTTTATTTACATTATTTAGTGCAAGGTGAGAATTACAATACTTTTTGTACTATTATCAGTTTTTTTATATGTCAAAGATAAGATTACAGGTAATTTCAAGATATAATCTACTATTATTTACAAATTGGTAAGGATATTTATTTTATTTTTACTTATTTGTGACTGTGTAATTAGAACTTTTCCTTTTAGCATACACTATAACTGTTTAGTTAACTCTGCATACAGAAGTTAATCAGATAACTATTACAGTAAAAAAATAAGAGCATGCCTCAAAAGTTACTTCTGACAATTTTACATACAATATAAGCTTTTCTTTGAAAGCTTCGTTTCCTATATTGTAATATAAAAAGATAATACAAACTTTGAGACATCCTCTATTGTTTAATACATGTCGTAATCCATAAATTAAATTTGCTTATAGTCGGCTATAGTCTTTTCAGCATTCCGCTTAATAGCTTAACCGTATTGCCTATTGCGATCTCTTCAAATTCCTGATAGGTCATCTCTGCACTATGATCCGCTTTATCTGATATTGCACGAATAATTAAAAAAGGAATGTGATTTAAGCAGGCTGCCTGAGCAATTGCAGCACCTTCCATTTCTGTACAATATCCGCCAAAGGTTGTTACAAGCCACTCTTTCTTAGTGTGGTCTGATATAAACTGATCCCCGCTGACCACCCTTCCGGTATGAACCCCTACAAAAGGGATAGCTTCCTCACATACTTCTTTAGCAAGATCTAGAAGCCTTAAGTCCGACTGAAATATTGATTGTTCCATTCTAGGTATCACCCCAGGCTCATAGCCAAAGCCTGTGGCATCCATATCATGCTGCAGCGTATCCGTAGAAAGTACAATATCCGCTATATCTATTTCATTTCGTAAAGATCCGGCTACCCCTGTATTAATAACTGCATCTACATGATAAAGATCCGCCAGGATCTGGGTACAAACTGCGGCATTCACCTTACCAATCCCGCAGCGAACCACGACAACCTCTTTCTCCTGTAAGCAGCCCTCACAAAATTCCATCGAAGCTATTGTCTTCACTTTTGTATCTGACATTTCATTTTTAAGAATATTTACTTCCTCGTCCATCGCGCCGATGATACCGATTTTATTCATGATGTACCTCCGCTACTTCGTTTATAAAAATTATTTTATCCTATTCAAGAGGAAAATACAAATTCAATTATAAGAATAGAGAGCGTCAAGTGGTTGCGCTTTATGGTTAATAGGTAAGCTATCAAAAACGCTACCTAAACAGTCCTTGATCAATATACTTTCTTATTTCGAAATACCCCGTTGCAAAATATGATATCGTGAGATACAATGTACTCAATTATGAGTGCCCTAATTCCGATTAGACTCATAGATTAGAATAGAACATAGATGAAAGAAAGGGTTTCAACATGACATATAAAACATCGGGCGTATGCAGTCGTGAAATCAGCTTCGATATAGATAAATCAACTGGTACCATCAATATGGTTCAGTTTAAAGGCGGATGCTCCGGCAATGCCAATGGCCTGTCACGTTTACTTGTAGGAATGAAGGTAGACGATGTAATAAACAAGTTCGATGGCGTAACCTGCGGCTTCAAACCTACCTCCTGCCCGGATCAATTAGCGAAAGCCTTAAAGGAATGGAGGTCAAAGGTATGAAACGAATCGTATTAACAGGAGGCGGAACCGCCGGTCACGTAACTCCTTGTATCGCACTGCTGCCTGAATTGAAAAAGGAAGGCTATGATATTCAATATATTGGTTCCTATAACGGAATAGAAAAAAAATTGATTGAAGAATACGGTATACCCTACCATGGAATTTCCTCTGGAAAGCTGAGAAGATATTTTGACCCCAAGAATTTTTCAGATCCTTTTAAGGTAGCAAAGGGTTATTTTGAGGCGCGTAAAATCTTAAAACGTCTAAAGCCCGATATCGTATTTTCAAAGGGCGGCTTTGTAACAGTGCCTGTCGTTTTCGCTGCTAAAAAATATAATATACCTGTAATTATTCACGAATCCGATATGACTCCGGGCTTAGCCAATAAGCTAGCTATACCCTCTGCTACAAAGGTCTGTGCCAATTTCCCGGAGACCGTAAAATATCTCCCTCCTGATAAAGCAGTACTTACCGGTACGCCAATTCGTAAGGAGCTCTTTTCGGGTAATAAAATTAAGGGCTTGGATTTCTGTGGGTTTTCAGCTAATAAGCCTGTTATATTAATCATCGGCGGAAGTACCGGTTCACGGGCAATCAATGATGTCATCCGCGGTATGCTTCCCACCTTATTAAGAGATTATCAGGTTATCCATCTGTGTGGTAAGGGTAATATCGACGAAAAATTAGTGGATACTGCGGGTTATGTACAATACGAGTATATAAAGGCTGAGCTTAGTGATCTTTTTGCTGCAGCCGATCTTGTCATCTCTCGGGCTGGAGCCAATGCAATCTGCGAGCTGCTTGCCTTACGTAAACCCAACATATTAATTCCACTTCCTGCAGCCTCCAGCAGAGGAGATCAGATCTTAAATGCTGAATCCTTTGAGCGTCAGGGCTATTCCTTAGTCTTAAAGGAAGAGGATTTAAGCGTCAGCCGGCTTCTTGAAGCAATCAAAACCGTAATGGACGCAAAGCATGAGTACATGAATGCAATGAACCAAAGTGATTTAAATAACTCCATAGACACCATTGTAAGATTAATTAAGGATACCATCAAATAACTCAGAATTGCCTATTAAAATGTAATTAATTAAAATTGCCGTACTGCTTAGGATATAAACTGAGCAATACGGCATTTCAATAACGTATTATCTAATTATCAAAATCTTGCGGCGATTGCTGCTGCAAGGCTTACCGCTTCCCCCTCTGCATAATTATCATGCTCCCAGGTAATTTCCACACGATCCTTCTCATATCTTGGTATCAAGTGCATATGGAAATGAAACACTGTCTGGCCTGCCGCCTCTCCATTATTTTGCAGCAGATTGATACCATCACAGGAAAGCTCGGCCATAATAGCCGCTGCTATCTTCTTAGCAACTGGAATTACCCTAGCAGCGGTTTCCTCCTCAAGTTCGAATAAATTTGCATAGTGCTTCTTGGGCAGGATAATTACATGTCCCTTTGCTGCCGGAGATATATCCATAATTGCTTTAAACATATCATCCTCATACACGGTTGCAGCTGGAATATCCCCTGCGATTATTTTACAAAAAATACAATTGTTCATGATAAAGCTCCTCCTGTGTCGATTGTTGTAACACTATTAATATTGCATATTTTTCCATTATTTGATACTATCAACTTAACACTTGACTTCTGCTTAACTAAGCAGGAAGCCGTAATCTTTATATGAAAACAATAATAGGTAATTACAAAACTATTACGTTTCTTGATTGTTGGGAGGTATACTATGTTCTCTGAAATAAACAATGACGCGCTTGCCTGCATGATAAAAGCTAATCCTGAATATGAAGCAATTCTTCAAACCATAATAGATGATAATAAAAAAATCACCTCTATGTTCGTTCATGAACTTCGCAACCCGCTCTCCCTGCTTAAGGGTACTATTCAATATATCGAGCAAAAGCACCCTGAAGCAAAGGATTTTAAATACTGGGACCAGCTTCAGGATTTACTTGATGATATGGAGCATATTATGGCCGATGCTTCTTTACTTAATATCTGCAATTATATCCATAAAGATAATACGAACCTTCTTCAACTAATCCAGAATGTTGTCAATAGCTTTATGCCCCAGGCCCTGACCGAGCTGATTGATTTATCTATTACGATTGACTCGACCAGTGAGCCCTATTTTTATTCTTATCCCTGCGACTCAGTAAAAATGAAACAGGTATTTTCAAATTTGATAAAAAATGCTTTTGAAGCAACTGAACCCGGCGATTTTATACATATTAATCTGAAATATCTTCCGGGGGAATGTCCTTCTCCTGCAAAGCTATCTATTCAGATCAGCAATAACGGCCAGGCAATTCCAGAGGAGGCCATTAAGGATATCTTTGTTCCCTTCGTGACCTATAAGAAGGGAGGCACCGGTGTAGGGCTAGCTTTAGTTAAGAAGGTGTTAGATCTCCACTATGGAAGCATCTGCGTAGATTCGAATGAAGATTTAACCTCCTTTACCCTTCTGCTTCCCCTATAAAATATTGAATTGGAACACCTGATCAAAGGAACGCAGCGTCTTAAAGTTGCCTTTGGCAGTTAATTCACCGGACATAAATGCGCCTTGAAAGGTAGTTCGGCCTAGAACCAGCTTATTCATGACCGCATGTGTTGTTTTTGCAATCACATCTGCGTCCGGTTTCTCACCGTAATAACATTTAAGGCGTTTATTATTTATTTCTACAATTAAAGTCTTTTTTGTATCTGATAAGGTTATGGAATAGGAGGCTGCAAAATCATCCAGGGGATGAAAATTATCCTTTAAATTTTTGATAAAATCCTGACCGGCATCTCCCTCTGTATTACTGTCAAGCATATCCTTAAAAAGCTGTGTAAGCTCCTCAATGTCCTCTTTTTGTTTCTTAACATAAGTATCATCCGATACATACATAGAAAGCTGTTCACTTTCCTGAGGCGTCAATACGATAGAACTGCTTCTTAGCATATTCTGCTTAATCGCAGTGTTACTGGTAGGAAGCATCTTTGTCTTATGGTGGATGCTGCGGTAGTATGCTTCCGCTCTCTTCTCAATAATTCCCGCATAATCTGTATTTGTCTCAAAATCTACATGATCCTCCACGTAAGCACTGATTCCGTTACAGGGAATTCCACCAAGTAGCTCCCAGGCTTTGATTAACGTAAGCTCCGCATCTCTCTCCCCATAGGTATTCGCAATCACTACGGGAAACATATATAACCTGCTTAACTTTTCTTTATCGGCATACAGCCAGCAAGCGTCTAAAAACTGCTGCATAAAGCCACCGATACCCATCCATTCCACTGTAGTAGCAAGTATCACTCCGTCTGCCTCCTTAAGGGTCTTAGGAAGCATGGAGATTGCATTCTTCTCCTCATAGAGATTGTATCTGGTTACTATAACACGGAGTTCCTCCAAAACCGTTGTAATCTTGCTCATTACATAAAGTGTCGGGTCCTCGATTAAGCCCCTGCCGCCGTAATAGATATTGATTTTCATGTAACAATCTCCCCTCCTGATGTTAAAACTTTAAGTTCAGTATTCCCTATCAGTCAATTATCCTTAGAATTGCCTAAATACACTACGTTATCAGATACTATCAAATCTTCCATGATTTCTAAAGTCTTTCTTGACTTTTGCCCTGCGATAAATAAGTGCTGTAAGTAGTATACCTGCTACAAAGCCCCCTATATGCGCAGCCTGATCAATATTTGAATTGATAATTCCACTATATAAGCTCAACACAACAAATAAAATCATTCGCCCTTTGCTGATTTCCTCCAGACGGCCTCTATTAATCACAACGATAAAAAAGATTGCTCCAATGATACCGAAGATTGCCCCGGAAGCACCCACTGAAAATGTTGATTTATAAACAGGTACCATTCCATTTTCTTTCCACATATTATAGCCGAAAGAGGTGAGTCCTGCAAGAATACCGGTACCAAAATAAAGGAAAAGATATTTTAGTTTTCCAACTGCACGTTCTAGGCCGCTGCCGATAAATAATAGCACCAGCATATTATTTACCAAATGGCTGCCGTCTGCATGCATGAACATCGATGTAAGAAGTCGGTAGTATTCGTTATTCTCCTTAACAAAATACCAGGATAACGCACCCTTAATATACATTTGATCAGCACCGCCAAAGGCGTCCGTATAGTGTGTAATAATATAGGCAATTAAATTGGCTGCAATAAGAATCGTATTCATAAGGGTAAACTGCAACGTCCTCGAAGTATTATCGCTTCTGTAAAGCTCTGAAGCCTCATCAGCCTTATAGCTATGATCTCTACCTAATACTGTATCCTGACTATAGTTAACCGGTTCCTCCTCAAGAAGTTGTTCTAATTTATTCTTCAAGCCATAAAAATCATTCGCCTGAGTCTCATAAATAAGTAATCGGTTAACGTTTACATCGATAATCCAGTGAACTCCTACTCTCGTATCTGTACAAAGCTGTTTTACCTTGTCCGGATATTCGGTCAGGATAAGACTAAGCAGCTGTATCTCGCAAGAATAGGTCTTATAGAAGCTTTCCTTCATCTGATTTAAGATATGATCGTATTGTTCAGCTGAAAGCTCGTTACCTTTGAGTACATGCGTAACAGCAATCATTACAAGCTCCTGCTCCATAACCAGGTAATATAGATAAATACCCTGTGCATTAGAATTAACCCTTTGATAACCCAAATTAAGAAAGCTGCTGTCTAATCTGTCATCTACCATGCTTCATTATTCCCTCTATTATTCTTCCCAGGCAAAGGAACGGGTCACTGCCTTCTTCCAGCCTGTAATTAGCACCTGTCTTTTATCTGCAGAGATTGATGGTTCAAAGGTCTCTGCTAATGCCCAGTTTGAACGGATCTCATCCTTGTCCTTCCAAAATCCTACCGCCAATCCAGCTAAGTAAGCTGCCCCAAGAGCTGTTGTCTCAATACACTCCGGCTTACGTACCGTTGTATTTAATATATCTGCCTGAAACTGCATCAGAAAGCGGTTCGCACAGGCCCCGCCGTCTACCTTCAGCGATTTCAGACTATTCCCGGAATCTGCTTCCATCGCTCTTAATACGTCAAGTGTCTGATAAGCAATTGATTCCAAGGTTGCTCTTATAATATGTTCTCTATTGCAGCCTCTGGTTATACCCAGAATAGCGCCTCTTGCATACTGATCCCAGTAGGGCGCACCAAGACCTGCAAATGCAGGCACCACATAGACACCATTCGTATCCTCCACCTGCATAGCTAATTTTTCGCTTTCCGCTGCGGTTCGAATTAACTGTAGCTCATCCCTGAGCCATTGAACTGCTGCACCGGCTACAAATACACTGCCCTCTAAGGCATATTCCGGCTCTGTCCCGGTTGCTGCCGCAAGTGTTGTAAGCAGACCATGCTTTGATGCTATTGCTTCCTTACCGGTGTTCATGAGTAAAAAGCAGCCTGTCCCATAGGTATTCTTCACATCACCCTTCGTAAAACAACATTGCCCGAATAATGCTGCCTGCTGATCTCCCGCCGCTCCCGCAATCGGAAGCTCTTCTCCAAAGAGACTTCTATCTGAATAACCATAGATACAGCTGGAAGGCTTTACCTCTGGCAGCATAGCGCTTGGGATAGAAAGCTCCTTTAATATCTTTTCATCCCAGGTAAGTGTTTTGATATCAAAAAGCATCGTGCGAGATGCATTCGTATAATCTGTAACAAAGGTTCTGCCCTTTGTTAAATTCCATATAATCCAGGTATCAACTGTTCCGAAGAGCAGCTCTCCTGCCTCCGCTGCTTCATAAGCTCCAGGCACATGATCAAGAATCCATTTAATCTTTGTTCCAGAGAAGTAAGCATCCGGAATTAAACCTGTTTTATCCTTTATATAGGACTCAAGTCCTCTTGCCCTAAGCTCCTCAATCATATCCGAGGTTCTGCGGCACTGCCACACAATCGCATTATATACTGGCTGTCCAGTCTTCTTATTCCATACAATCGTGGTTTCGCGCTGATTCGTAATCCCTATTGAGGCTATCTCCTGAGCACCAATTCCTAATTTAGCCATAGCCTCTGCCGCAACCGAGATCTGTGAAGACCAGATCTCCATCGGATCATGCTCCACCCAGCCGGGCTTCGGATAGATCTGAGTAAACTCCTTTTGTGCAACACTCTTCATTTTACCTTGTTTATCGAATAGAATGCATCTTGAGCTGGTTGTCCCCTGGTCAAGCGCCATAATATATTGCTTCATCGCAAAACCTCATTTCCGTTAAGTTTGAACCTAAGTAGTTATGTACACCTGAAAAAATTAGATCGCATCTACAATCGATAGTATGATTACATAGATTGATCCTACCGCGAGAATTGAATTTAAAAATAATAAGATTCCATAGAAAATCATCCTCGGAAACTTATCATCCTTCCTATGCTTCAGCTTTAGGATGGTATTAAAAAGCAGTACTGCACTGAATAACAACAATAAAATACCCTTGAATATAGAATTTCCTATAAAGATAGCTACAACGAGAAATAAAATTAATATTAAAGCATATGCAATATCATATTTTCTATTCATGCGATTACCCCCAATCAAAAGGCATTAATCTCTAATCCTCATTTTATTTTACTATCTGCAACCATTATTTACAAGATGTATCTCTGTTTTTGGACTACGATTGGAGAGAATAACTTATATCTAAAATATTGTATATTATGACATGATACGACAGGGATGCTATCTCATCCTGTTATAATGAAGTAACAAAGGGATTAGCTTCAAGCGATGCAATCAATTCAAACGATTATATTGGCTTAAAGCTTCAATATTGGCATGAGGGAAATTACGAAGCTTTTTATGAGGCAGTAATTACAGAGGATACAACTGCTGAGGATTTAGGTACAGAGCAGCCGGCTTTAATGAAAGAGTTTGAAGATAAGCTCTTTACCCAGAGAGATAATAAAATGGCTGATTATATTGATAATTTACTAAAAACCAAAGGTAGTAATACTTACTTTGTAGTGGTAGGAACAGCTCATTGCATCAGTGAATACAATGTTATCGATCGACTAAAAGAAAAAGGGTATAACGTAGATTCTTTAAAGTAACAAATTACAAAAAACGTATATCGGAATATGTGTATTCGGATATACGTTCCTTTTTTATATATAAATCCAGTCTACATAGATTTATAGCCTAGATGTATTGCGCATTGGATACATTATGAACCCTAATTATTTGCTTCATTCCCCGTTTCCATAAATTTATATCTAATATTAGCGAAGGCTACCTCATCACCTATATTGATATTTCTCTTTTCATAGGTTTGCAAAGGCGCTCCGTTAACAAAAGTACCATTCGTAGAATTTAAGTCGGTGATAAAATAATTATCATTTTCTTTTGTGATCTTGGCATGATATCTACTGACAAGCTCATTTTCGAGAAAGTAATCCACATTTTTCTTCAGTTTTCCGATGAAGAAGGGGATATTTTTAATTAGGATACTTTGATAAAGTGTTTTATCAAGGGGTTCCAGTATTAAGGTTTTTTCCTGATTGGCTGTTATGTTTCCTAACTGTACATCATATGCTGCATTTAGTAAGCAGGTGGGATTATCCTCCTGTTCATCGTTTAATAGGATAGAAGTATGGTGGTTATCTGCTTCACTATGACGATCAGAAGCTGTTTTAACCTGTTTATACGAAGGTCTATTCCCTCTTATTTTTATGTCACCAGGCTCATTTTGCCTTACTATACTATCCCCTTCTTCCTTGGGCATTAACTCTTCTATCATAGATTGCCTTTGTTTATACTCTCTTTGGTAATTTTCAGGTAATTCCTGTCTGGGATCTATGTATTCGTTTTTTGGGATTATTTTTGTTAACATATTTTTCTTATCCCATATCAGCTTAAAAAAATAACCTTCTATTCCTAAGATAATAAGACCCATAGCAAAAAGCTTGGTGTAGTCAATTCTTGTACCAAAGGAATTATATATAATTTTAAATACAAAACAAAAGACAATAATTAAAATACCTATTCCAATGCATATACCACTGTAAAGATAGGTTTTCCAGGGATAATAAGGTACTTCCTGCTCACCCTCCAGTTTTTCCAGCATTACAGGTATCCTGCTTGCAATATCTGTTCGCTTCTCTGCTTCTGGTTTACTAAAACAATTCTCCTCGTCCCTTCTGTTGAGCTTATAATCCTTCATTACACTTTCGTTATTTATGTCGGTATTATTTGCCCTGACATCTGAAATATTTTCTTTGCTTATATAATTACGTTGTCTCTTAATATCAGGTTTATAATCGTTATCATAATTAAGTTTATTTTGTTGCTGAACAACATTAAGCAAATGGTCAAAGGTAAATCCATCTTCTTTGCTCACTGAATATAATTGATATACTAAAACCACAGCATCCCGATCATTATAATCCACTTTGTTCATGAGGTATTCTAACAGGCTGCTCATCTGCTCCTTTAGCGGTTTATTATATCCGGGTAAATAGCATAAGACCGTCTTATTCGTAAAAACCTCCATATAGATAAATTCTGGCTTTAGTATAAAATCATCCTCAGGAAGAAGATATTCATAAGCTCTTTCGACTGTACTGATAAGCGTTTCACAAAACCTCTTCACTTTATCATAAGTCAAAACCTCTTTATCAAGAATAATTTCCAGTGATTGTTTAGCGGTAATATCATAATAAAGTAGGGGCTTGTTATCAACAATTCTATGTTCAATCGTAAGAATTCCCTCAATATGCTGCTTCTCGATCATCTTCATACTATAAGCTTCCACACTTTTATTATCCTCTAATCCAATGACCATATAGCTATGCCTTAAATCCTTTTTATACTGTATATCCACTAAGATTACCTCCAATCTGCTAAACGGAGTTGTTTTTTATTAGTCTCTATTTTGAAGAAGTAAGGAACTTATTAAGCTTCTCCTTTAATTGGTCTACTCCCTTAATATCAGATCCGGTCTCTAAAACCACTTCCATTAACCGTATCGACTCTGCCGGATTATGGATCGCTTGTTCCTCCTTTATTATACTGCCGGAAAGTGATTGAAATAAATTATTTATACCCGGTAGATTTATATCCATATCCATACCAACAGATATAGTTAGCTTGAATTTATTGATTTTAGCATCTACGGTTTTGATTTGAGCGTAAAACAGTCCGTTACTTAGCTCTTTCTTTACATAATCCTCCAGCTGCTCTTCCTCATCCTGCAGATCGCCTAATAATAGAAAGAGTACCCCTCTGTCACGAATACTTTCATACTTAACCTGACCATTTGAAAGATCAGCCTCATGTTTTAAAGTCATACTTGCCTTATGTAAGGTTAAGTCAATTACACCTTGTATTCGCGATTTATCATGAAGATAGAAGGCAAGATAAATAAGAGCAAAAATAGTAAGAATAATGATAGGCATGATAAAAGCTGCCTCGACGGTAATGCTGGCTGTAGTCATAGCTTTATCTTTTCTTTTTGATTTCATACGAACGCCTATGCTTTCTGGACATAAGTTACCTGCCTGCAATTATTAATATAATAAAACTAATCAGTAGAAACGGAACAAATGGGATGCTCTTCTTTCTATCGGCTAAGCGGGAAACCAATAGAATAATTGAAAGAATAGCAGCTAAAAATAGCGCAATCGCAAACAGCTCTAAATTTCCCCAGAACCCTAATCCTATGCCGGTAACGCAGAGCAGCAAACCATCACCAAGGCCAATTTTGCCCTTAGTCGCAATACCTATCACAATCACAGATATCCCAATTAGAAAACCACCAAACCGATCGATCAACGAGATCGCATTACAAAAGGGTATCGCTATAGCAATCAATGCCGCTCCCGCTAAGACAACCCATAAGAGTACTTTCTTCTTAAGTAAATCCTGTATCCCACAAAAAAATAACATAATCATAATAAAAATTTTAATTGATATTTCAGCCATTGTATTCTCTCACTTATTATTATTTAAAAAATGAAGATTAATTTATTGACCTTCAAATCCCTCTTTATACCTTTCAGCAAAAAAACGTAATGTAGCAAATTATGCAAGACTCCTTTGTTCCTCTTATCTTTCGTCATGCAGCTCTTTATAGTCTTATATCCCTTTTATCTTTAGCCATACGGCTCTTTACAGCCTTATATTCCTATTATCTTTCGTTATACAGCTCTTTGTAGCCTTATATCCCTTTTATCCTAAGTCCTTCTGTTCTTTATAGTCTTATCCCCTTCGCCTTATATACCCTTTTCCTTCAGGCCTTATCCTTCTTCTATCAGCCTTTAATTGCCGCATCTTTTACAGGGTCTTCTATTCCCCACCGCAGAAAGCGGTATCTCCTGTATGCTTCGTTTAATCTTCGAACAGTCCCTTCTGCTATGATATCTGGTTCCATCCGAAGTGATATAGTAGGTAGCGTTTTCCTCTTCCTTACCGTTACAACACACCTCACAAGGATAGTATTTCGCACCATTGTCATTACGTAATGTCTCCGGAATTCCCTTCACTGCCTTTATCGATAGTTTAATATGAGAGCAATCCTTACTTTTATGATAGACACTACCCGTAGTCGTGATATAAACCATCTCTTCGTCATTTTCTGTGCCTTTCTTCTCATAAGCTGCCGCCACCCCATACCCTGTCCAGGAACGAAGTTTCACTCGTTGAAGTATACTTAAATCCTGTATTACAAAGATTTTCACCGGTATCCTAACCTTATAACTTACAACAATATCTACCCAATCATTTTTATACAGGCTGGAATAGAGGAAGTTCATACCATCGTAACCATCTACTATACAGGAATTATTTAACCAATCTTTATTTAAAAATCGATTAGCGTAAAGCTTAAGTGACAATCCACTTAATGCTTTATCCGTCAGATCGTTGATCTCACTGCTTAACTCTTCCCCAAATATTGTTTTATCAAAATGCAGTGCTTCCTCTAGATCGGGGAAGTCCTTGCAAAAATACACTGTCTTTGATAAGCTTAACCCCATCTTGGTTATTGATGATTGTAATTTCTCCTGCAAGATAAATAGCTGCATAAAGTAAAGGAGAGCAATCATGAGATATAGAAATACTGGCATTGCAAGTGCAGCTTCCACTGTCAGCGATGCATTGATACACTTCTTATTCATCTTCAATTTTTCAGACATCATACGGTATCTCTTCCCTATAGAAAGCATTTAAGCAGTCGTTTTTATAAAGACATTAATAATTTTTATTTAGAGTTCTCCTTAAATTTACATAAGTAAAGACACTTTACTTAATTACCTTTTGTTATATTTAATCTTTATACATCATATTCCTACAATAGCAGGCTGGGATGTCCGTTCTTCTCTAAGAGATAATGAATATAATTCATATAAGCAAATGATTTCTTGGAGAGATTTTTTTGATTATTTTAGATACTGATTGAATTGTCGTGACAGAAGAGCGGACATCCCAGCCCGCTATACTAGTTAGTAACTGTAGTACAACTCTTTAGAAAAATGGTAGCTATCCGGAAGATTTTTTATATAATTTTTCAGATAGGACATATTGATAAACCTTGGTGCTACCGCAAACTCTGCTCTAGCTTTGAAGCCAAATATGCATTGATCCATTTTAAAATGTTTCACATCATATCGAAACTTAATATTCTCCTGTATTAAATCCATGGATCTATAGGCTAAATCCTCTTTATTCTTCATTAATAGAAATAGTCTTAGATAATCCTGATAGGAAAATGACATTTCCTTTGGAGGAGTTAATGCTTCTGCCTTCTCTTTTAGATAGCTTCTGTTAAGCATAAATAATTCGGGTAATTCCAATACAAGTTTGCTTTTTAAGATTGGCACCTCCTTACCTATCAGAAGAGCACTAACATCTAAAAGTGCCTCGGAGAGTGACCAGACTAACATAATAAGTACCTGCGTTATCCCTATAAGAATTGGCAACCCGGTAAAACCTATAAGGGCAGCCGCGACAGCTTTCGCTTCCTTCATTTTAGCACTATCTCTTATTAAACTGACAAAGTCCAATATCGTTCTTAAGAATACCAGTTTGGATATAATAAGAGACAAATTATCCTGGTCCGAGGCTTTCCCCATTAATAAATACTCCTGTTCATAGGAAAGTGCAGACGGTTTAATTGTATGAGTATCGCTATTATTAGAATACATCTCAAAATGCTCTTTTATATATTCATTAAATAAAAGTAGTTCAGCTAACTTATTGAGTCCCTCTACAGCAAAGGCTTTCATATCAGTAAGGCTATTAAAGTGCTTGAAAATTCCGCTTATTCCCAAGTTGTCATCTCCGGAAAAAACTGTTTTTAGAAGGTCCTCCAGCTTTGTTATTCCATCTGAATTTTCTTGTGACATTGCAGCCAGATCAGATGGAAGTGCACCCTGATTAAGTACCTTATTCGATAAAGAGGCCTTATCTATGACCAGGCTCATTAATCCGTTCCTTAGAAGGTCACCAACTGCGCTGACAGGATTTTTCTTTCCTGCTTTATCTAAAACCAAGGTACTATAATCAAGCGTCAAATCATTGATTGAATAATTCTGTATCTCTGCTATAGCCATATTAATATAACTTCCTGCAGATTGGTACCAGCCATAATTAAGCTGTGAATCAGAAAGCCTAAAATATGCTTCTGTATTCGTTAGTATCGAAAGATCCCGCTCAAGCGTTACCTTCATGCCCTGAAAATTATATCCGCTATCCTCTAAGGCTATATACCTCTTCATCTCGCTAAGACTCTCTTCCAGTCCGTTATATGTATCTTCTCCCAACGCTTCTTTCTCGTGATTTAATATTTCTTGATATTGATTAACCAAAGGGGCCACAACCCTGATTTTTATTAATATATCGTCTATTGTAGAAATCGCAGCAATAATCTTAGGTTTTACTCCTGTAAATAAACCGATAACGTTGTTCTTTGATGCCTCAATTGACGATAATATTGACTGCCTCCCTTCGTCAGCACGAGATGCTTCCTCGTTTAAATCCCACATTTCAGAATATAAGGATTCAATCCTTTGCTGAATATCACTAATCTGCTGCTTATCGCTCTTCGATTTTTTCTGTTTAGCACTAAGCTCTGCCAGATAGGATTGCTCCCAGGTGATACTATTTGAAATCGAATACAGACTATACGAGATATCTGACAGACGGCTATTGACCTGCTCCAGTCCTGAAAGATTCGTAGTTAAGTTATTTAATTCAAAGGCAGGATTAATATAACTAGTTTTTAGTGCTTCAAATACCTCGTCCTGGTTAATTCCGACCGCTTGCTTTGTAACCTCACCAAAGAATAACTTCTTCACAAAATAATCTGCTATCTTAAGATTTCCTTCCTTAGTTACTTCAATGCCCTTCTTACTTGTCATAAGACCATCAAGCAGCTCCATTAGCTTTAATACTCCTTTGTCGATCTCCACAAGCTGTTCCTCTACCTTTTGCTTTTCCTCATAGATGTAGCTTACTTTTTCAGAAGGCTTAAGAAGGGATAGCTTATCTAAGAATAGCTCTACAATATTCCCAACCTCTTTGTATTTCATATATTCAACAGCTTCATTGATGAACAACTGCCCCTGATAATCCATCAGCCTTGTCTCCTCGCATACTTCCACCTGATCAAGGCTTATATCAAAGAGATTAGTATATTTTCTACTATCCAGTCCAGATAACTCTTTTTCTGGTTCTAGAGTATAGGATATATTATCCTTAAGCTTTGCCACCATCTGTTCCCTTCTCTCTGCTTCCCCTTCTGCAGTATTATACAGCCCAAAGATATGATATTCCTCCCATAAAGGTCCGTAATACTCTGCCAGCACCGAATCCATCGCTGTTGACATACTGCGCTCAGAATATATTTTGAAAGCACTGATCCTTGCGCCTTCGATAACGGTAAGTAAAAGAGAAAGGATAAGAAGCAAAATAAGGCTTAAGAATACGGTGATGGAACCGTCAGAAGTAGATGAAGCAAACTTTTTATACAGTTATTATCCCTCCTAACCATTATTCGTTTCGATCACAATATCCTCATTAATATCTGTTGAATCCCCATTAATAGAATTATATGCGTTCTGCATAATGTTAGAAATTTGATCTCTAAAAATCAGTACTAACCCAATTATTATGACTAGAATTAGGATGATCTCTATTATTCCAATACCATCCAGACTCATTGTAGTCATCCTCCAATACAATCTCTTCAATCTTTCTTTCATTTTACTTATCTACCCTGATATGGGTTTACTCCTTATGTATAGATTTAGGCTATTTAAGGCCACCTATAAACCTCTTGACATTTTATTCATTAGCTAATTCCCAAACAATTACAAATATCTACATTTTCCTACCATTAAGAAATGAATTTTCTTTACCTTCACAATCATCAAGTATTACGTCTAAAGAATGAATCTATCGACTACTATGAGTATAATATTATATTCAACAGCCTTTCCTCTTCTAAAAACGAAATGCCCAAAAAGCCGGTAGCATTATAATTAAAAATATAATAATTAACATACCCATCATTGGTATTAAAAGCTTCGTACCCGCTTCTTCTCCAAGCCGCTTCGCAATCTCCTTACGGTCTTCAAAAGCATCTATTGCCTCCTTCATAAGTAGATCAGAAAACCCTCTGTTCCCCTTTTTTAAATTCTGTGAGACTAATACTCCAAATTTTATATAAGGCACTAAACCCGTTCTCCTGCCATACTGTTCATACGCAATACTTTCAGGAAGTCCAAGCTTAAGCTCATTACAGGTAATCAGCATTTCTTCATAGGCATAACGCTTTTTCTTATGATTCTTAGTAATCTTGCAGGCATAATCTTCAGCTATCTTATTCCATGCCTTGTTAATCGTCATACCAGCGTTAATTAGCAGTGTAAACTTATTAATAATCTCAGGATAATCTAAAAGCATCTGTTCCTTGCGCTTCTTTAGCTTTTTATCAAGCTCTTTATCTGCAGCAAACCATGCCAATATTGCTGCTATTACCCCTAATAAGAGGAGTGTTGCTTCGTTACTTTCTTCCTTTTCCATCCAGTTAAGATGAAATTTCTCTACTTTTTCTGGAAGCTCAAGATATTTTTCCTGAGATGTTTTCTCAGAATAGTGATCTATCTGGCTCTGTAATTGGTTGGATAGGATTTCTTCATCACTTGGTTGTTTCGGCATAATCGTAAAAGACATACTAAATTCTGATTCTTGTTCTTGATATTCTAAAATCACCTTCACTTTCGTAGGTCTGCCGTCTTCTCCTACCTCCTGACTATTTATTGTACCATCCAGACGGATCAGATTATAATCCTCTGGCTCCCACTCTACTGTTATACCGGTGCCTGGGATAGCAGAAATAAAATTCAGCTTCTCCGTAACGAAATCAGTCGACTGATTCATCCCTAAAACGGCATTCTTTACATATTCAAAGGCCTGACTAAAAATACTCTGTAGCTCCCTCTGATTATAGGAGCGTTCCTTCACATCAATTGTTACCTCTTTCGATTTAACCGCGCGCCTTTTTTCGTCCGCAGCCTTATTCTCCTCCTCGAGGATTACATTCAGCTTTACTTCAGAATTACCTTCTCCGTAACCCGGCCGCATTAAATATTTGCCGTTAACTAGGATTGAATTATTATCTTTCATCAGTAAGCCCATAAGAGAAAGTAAGTTAAACAAAATGATTATTGCAATAACAGTGGATATCCTGCTGCACCAATACAATTTTTGTATCAATTCTGGCTTCGTAGTAATGTATAACGCTTTAATTTTATCTGTAATATCCTCTTTTCGCTTTAGCTTTTTCAAAAGCTCTGTCTTAGTAAGAATAATCATTGCTAACGGGTATAAAAAAAACAGACTATGCTCCTTCTTATTCAACGACATTATTAGATCCTTCGATTTCCTGAGACTAAGCAAAAAGCAAATTAGAAATAAAATAAGAATTATAATATTTACCGTCAGCAATAAGATCGCCTCCTTATACTTCTATTGCGATAATCCGATCGATAATCAGAAATGCACCTAAGTAACAGGCCAAAAAAACTGTCATTATGAGAACGCCTTGTAAATTATGATAAAGGGGATTTAAAAATCCAGAGGATGAGATAGACAGATAGATAAGAATTAAGAGTGGCATAAGCTTCATAATATTTGCCTCTAGTCGCTTTGCCGTTATTAGAGTTCGAATTTCCTTTTTTACTTCAATTTTATCACTGATCATACTGCTGCTGATTCGTATTACATTAATCAAATCACCCCCCGTTCTTTTTGCCGTACTAAATACCTCTGCGAAGCTTTGAATATCTTCTATTCCAGTTCGCTCTCCGAAATCGCTTAGTGCCTTTTCAATGGTTATATTCATATGGATTTGATTGATGATATAGGAGAATTCCTGTAATATAATCGAATTTTTATCATATAACTGCCGCAGATCCCTAAGTGCCTCTTCAAAAGCATTTTCAGATGAATAGCCCGCTTCCAGTGCTGCTGACAAAGCGGTAATTCCGTCTCTAAACTCTAAATTGAGTCTCCACCTTCTGTTATTAATCAAACCTCGTTTCTTCATCTTGTAATATAAATAAATTATAGGAGATAAAAAAAGAATTGCCAAAATACTTTGATAAAATAGAATACTTAGAATAATCACAATAACCATGCCCTGGCAAATGCACTTTATATTTTCCTTTAACGTAAACTGATATTTATTATAATCATTAATCAACCGCTGCCCCCTGATATAAATAATAAAAATATTAAGTTAAGTCTGTATTTCATTTCATTAATTTATAATTTAAGTTTAGTCTGTTTTTCGCTTCATTGTATATATAATTGAAGTTTTGTTAGTTCTGCCCCTACTTCATTTAGTAAAAATTAATAGCTTAAATCAGCCCTGACCTCTTCAATTTATTTTTTCCCATCAGTTCATTTTTAACAATAAGCTCTCCTTTCACTCTACCCTCAATCTCTTCCTTTTCTTCAAACTCATAAAGGGTGTTAAGCTGTATTTCCCCATCTCTGCAATCTAAGACCTCTGTAATTTCTAAGAGCCTTCTCGACCTATCTCTAAGTCTTCCAAGATGTACAATAATATCTATGGCAGATGCAATTTGTTTTCGTACTGCCAATAGTGGAATTTCAGCTCCAAGCAGAACCAGTGATTCTAGTCTACTTAGCATATCAGCAGGCGAGTTAGCATGTCCTGTTGACAGTGAACCGTCATGACCTGTATTGAGCGCCTGCAGCATATCAATGGCTGCCGCATCTCTTACTTCACCCACGATGATGCGGTCAGGCCTCATACGAAGGGAAGCCTTAATTAAATCACGTATTGTAATTTCATTGCTTCCCTCCGAATTAGCATTGCGTACCTCCAATCGGACGAGATTTGGAATATTACGTATTTGTAGCTCAGCCGAGTCTTCAATCGTAATAATTCTCTCGTTGGAGGGGATGTAATTAGATAAAACATTGAGAAATGTGGTTTTCCCGGAACCGGTTCCACCGCTTATAAAGATATTATAACCTGCTTCTACCAACTTTTTAAGGAAGCTGGCCACCTCTGTGGAAATGGATTCTAATTCAATTAAGCGCTCCATTGTTATAGGCTGATTAGGAAATTTTCTTATAGTTATTATCGGGCCTTCCATTGCTACCGGATTAAGGACTATATTAATCCTTGATCCGTCCGGCAGTCTGGAATCCACAATAGGACAGGCTTCATTAATGATTCTGTTAGAATGCGATACCATCTGCTGTACCACATCCTCCAATTTTTGAACGGATTCGAAGCATTTACTACTAGGGTATATCCTTCCGTTTCTCTCAATAAATATTTTATCAGGCCCATTTACCATGACTTCTGTTATTTCAGGGTCTTCGATTAATTCCTGTAAAATGTCAAGTCTTCTGATGGAGTTAAATATATCTCTACGAAGTCTTTGTTTGTTCTGCATGCTAATGTATTCGATTTTGCTATAATTAATCAACACTCTATCTATAGAAGCCATAAGACCCTCGTCTGTAGTTTCCCTGCTAAGGTCAATATCATCAATTACCTTTTGCTTCAGCAAATCCTTTAGTTGGTCCATACTCATAGCTCCTCCCAGGCATTTAAATATCGATATGCTTCTCCCCAGTAAGGACTTTTTGCTAACTCAGCTGCTGTTCTCGGTAAATCTTCTATCTGCTCCTCTCCCGTTAGTGGAAGCAGCCTGAATTTTTCCTTTCTGATATTAATTCCCAAAGTACTCATCTGTCTTTCCCATTCATGAAGTACCGCAGCCTCATAATTATTTTCTTTATAGGTAATAAGTACTGAATCACTAAGCTTCATTAATTCAATCATGGCCTCAGTATAACAGCTAATATAAAATACAACCATTTGATAGGTATCACTTTTTCTTAAATTCTCTATCCATTTGTGCATGTCCTCCTTTGTCAGAGAAAGAATGTCTGCACCGTGTACGACACCTGATATATAATATAAACTTCCCTGCTGCTTCTGTAATAATTTTAGTTTCTCAGAAAGATCAGAAGCTCCTTTTAAATAATAAATAAATTCCGAAAGGGCATTCTCTGTATAATCCATTGCTTCTAATAACTGTACCGGTAGAAGCTCTAATAAAACAAACAATACCTTATACTGCTCCGCTAATTGCAGACTTAAGGACCAAGTAAAGGAAAGGTCTTTTAAACCCGTGATAGGTGAAAATACGGACAAAATCTTTGTACCTTCTTCCTTGCCACCCTTTTTTCCCAAAACATTTTCTCTATCCCTATAATTTGTGATGATATCCTTCATCACTGCCTTCACCGATTGATATTTATATATGAAAGGAGTGTTGTCATCCGGCTCCATATATGTGCTTTCCGTAAGTCGATAAATATATCTGACATTATGTAAATCAATTTCATCCTCTGTAATAAGCTCTCCCAAAAGTAATATTTCAACCGGATTAGTCATTAAGCATTCCTCGAGGCTATCCTTACGGGTAAACACTGATATCCTAAAGTCATATTCCCGATTGCCTTTAAAATATTCCATAAAGCGTGTAGCATAAAAAATGTCAGAATCATATAAAGCAAAAATCTTGTCCACTTAGAAATCCTCCTGATTCTATATTTACAGCTTAGGGAAATTCGTTAACCGATTTCATAATAATAATATGATGGTATTCTTATAGAGTTATAGAAAATAGAAGAATGTAGTATTCCATTTAGTGTAAGGGCATTGAAATAATTTACATGTCAATATATTACATTGTTACCTACGATTTGTCAACTAATACCTATATAAATTATTTATCTTTGGTATATTGTAACAATAATTATAAGAATTAGTATCAGATTGCACAAACTTTCTATCCAAAGGAATAATACGCCGCAAGGCCATAAAGCATCAGAAAGCCCGGCAATCCAAGAAGACCATTGGTAAGTATGGTTGCGGCATTTATTCCAACACTGATATCAAGTCCTCTGTTTTTTAAAATAAAATCAAGTAGATATATTCCAACTGTTCCGATGCAGGCACGAAGTCCAAAATCGACAATCAGATCAGGTCTTTTCCTGATCAGACATATCACAAAAAAAACGATACATGCCGCAATAATACCGATGAAAATATAACTATCCACGTTAATACCCCCCTTTTCACTTAATAGCCCGACGTAAGCTTATAGACCCATATCCTTTAGATTTCTAATACAGCTATTACATTTATATACGAGTTTATCCATTTTATGTTATAGAAAAGAATAAATTGGAAAAGCCTTGACTATACTATATATAAAACAAGCTAAAGGTTGGTGAGGCGATGCGGTTATTCGCAAAGAAGAGATCTCCTAAAGATAATTATCTGATTAACGAGATAAATAAAACAAAGATTGCTATGGAAGCTGCCTATTCAAACTTCCAGAATGTAGTTGACCCCGATCTGGTTGACAGTTGTATCTACGAGATTATTGCCGTTCAGAACAGATATAAGTTTCTACTAAAACAGGCAAAGGAAACCGATACTACTTTTTGCTAAAGCATATCAAAATATAAATGAAGCTGCCCCATATAACTGATTTGGACATACCTGACAAGCCAGGTGTTTCTCTAACCGCTATATGGGACAGCTTATTTATCGATTGTAATTTAATCTTCTTTGGTTTTTTATTATTCTTACGTTTTTTAATTTCTAGCCTTTGTACCTTATCTTCTTCTGTACCTCATTTCCTTTGTGTCCTGAAAGTAAAAATTGTTTCTTCCTGGTACTTAATCATTTGCTGCTTACACCTTATGTAGCTTGGGCTATTGCATTTTTTGCCTCTTTCGTAAATTGCTCCTACCTGTTTCTCTTTGGCAATGGCTTATCTATGCTATAAACCCACGGTTCCTATTACTAGGATCGATGTAAGTCTCATTCAGTTTTCCCTTACCGTAGGTTAAGCCCGCGTAAAGCTGCTGCGTATTGCTCATCATTGGACCGCTTTTATCCTCCTTGCTGATACCTTCAAAGCCTATTAAGAGCTTCTTAAGCACTGATTCAGCACTATCTAAAATAAACGGATCTTTCTTCATGATCGCTGATACAATTCTCTTATTAACATAAAGATAAAGACCAACTAAATCATAGGATATTTTATATTGAAAATCCAGAGGCACAATCAATTCATTCACATACTTCTGCGCTTTTTTCAGCTCCCTGTCATATAACGGCTGATCCCCTCTATCGAAAGCTTCTCTTGCCTCAGCGATTTCAGACAGTATCATCTCATATAGTATTACGATGAGCTCGCTTTTTGAAGCCTGGGTAACCCTCGCTGTAAAAGCCTGGACTGTTTCTTTTTTCATGTCAACCTCCATATACTAACATATAATACGTATCCGCTGCCTATTAAAGCCTACTGCTGCAGCAACGATAAGATTGATGATGGTCTTTGATTTGCTTGTGCAAGCATGGAGGTACCAGCCTGTGCCAGTACGTTCTTTTGCGTATATTCTGCCATTTCTTCCGCCATATCAACATCCGATATGCGGGACAGGGATTCTGTCATATTCTCGGAGGTGGTATCTAAGTTAGAGATAGAATGCTCCAGACGATTCTGGTAAGCTCCCAGCTTGGAACGTATTGCGGATACAGCATTTATTGCATCGTCAAGAATCGTAATTGCTGCACTCGCTCCATCAGCAGTGCCAATATTAATCTTACTAATACCAAGCGTATCCGAATTTACCTTTGGAATACGAACTGACATCGTCTGACCTGCATTCGCTCCAATCTGCAGATCCATTGGTCCTGCATCAAGTACTGATATTACTGATGAGGTAGGGGTACCTACATTAGTAATACCATCCACATCAGCAGGTAAATCATCAACTGCATCATCGTTAAATACCGTCTTTACTGTTCCCGGTTCAATTTCAACGATCATCTCAAAATCATTTCTATCTGTTATAACCATACGATTTCCTCTGATTGAAACCGTGGCCGTATTATCAAAATTAGTAGTATAGTCTAATGTAGCCTTTGCATCGTAGCCTCTTGTAAGTACTTTCGTTGGTGATAATCCAAGTAATTTTGCTAAATTCGGATTATCGCAGTACACCTCCACCCTCTGATCTGAGCCATACTCTCTGGAAACGAAGCCTAATCTAGTACCTTTTTCCCAAGTTACACTGGTATAACCCGCCAAATCAAGGTTTTGGGTGGTAGATGGAGCAAGAGCACCCCCAGCAATGGCAAAGACACTCACTCCGACTGTATCACCGGCATCTCTTAATTTTTTATATACTTCGTCTAATGTATCACCATCTACAATTTTTATTGTTTCGCCATTAATATTAATAGAACCTTCTTGGTTTGCATTTACCGTCTCTGTAGCCGCCGAACCTGCACCATTAAAAACAGCCTCATCACCAATCATGACTGCCTGTCTGGCATCCTGAGTTACATTAATCTTATAATCACCAACCGCAACTGTATCAGATAAAGACACTAGGTCAACATTCACATTACTTGAGTAGGACTTTCTATCTATCTTACCATCCAATAATGTCATTGTATTGAATTCGGTAGTTTCTGAGATTCTGTTAATTTCCTTTTGTAATTCGTTAATTTCTGCCTGAACAGCTTTACGGTCACTTCCAGTATAAGTACCATTTGCGGATTGCACCGCCAGCTCTCTCATTCTTTGCAGCATTGATTCTACCTCAACTAGCGCTCCCTCTGCTGTCTGAATAACAGAGATTCCGTCGGAAGCATTTCGGGAGGACTGATCAAGACCTGCTATCTGTGTTCTCATCTTTTCTGAGATTGCTAAGCCTGCCGAGTCATCAGCCGCACTGTTAATTCGGTAGCCTGAGGATAATTTCTCCAAGCTGGAATCTAATTTACTATTCGTTTTAAATAATTGGTTGTTTGCCTTTAATGCTGAAATGTTATGATTAATTCTCATTCAGTTTCACCTAATCCCTTTCCTTAGCAGCCATCCCCTTCCTTGTTATGATGGTCAGCAGGTTATCGTTATATTATGTATAAATATCAGCAACTTCCCTGTGGCTGAATGAAATCAATTAAGAAACCGCTTTTTCTATATTATCTTTGCTGCTCTCGGCTCTTCGTATGGTTTGTACAGTGGCTTTAGCTACCCGGTACAATATCTTTTCTGTATCATCTGTGACTTGTTTATTTTGTTCCTCTCTATTCAGTCTCTGATAACTGTAAGCTTCGCTATTTTTACGTTGCAAACCAAAATCTAGTTGTTTTACAGTTACATTATAATCCTCTACTGCAGCTTCTACATCACCCGTTAATTCTTGAAGACTCTCCAAGCCATTTCGGTTATCACTGGTGATATAACCCTTTAAGGCTTGTTCCTTTAAAGTAAATTCAGCCTTAATATTACCCAGCTTTTCTGAGCTTAAGCTTACCAGTACTTTACCGGAGGCTTCTGTCCCTCGCAGGATTGTTAAGTTTATGTTAGTAATTTTGTTATTCGTCTCAATCGGAATCTGATAGAATTCTTTCTCCGCCAGCTTCTTCATAAAGGTAAGCTGCTGACCCGTACTTTTTAACTCCGCAAGTCTTCTGCTATCAATCGTTCCGGTCATACAGGCTGTACGAAGAGAAGCCTTCGCTTCGGTCTCTAGCTGTTCGCATTTTTCAAGCATCGTTTGCTTGTCAATTAATGTATCGGATAAATCCTCCGATTCCTTTAGTTTATTTTCTGCGTTTTCGACTATATTTTCATTCTTCTGCTTATTTAGCTTTTTGATTGGTGATTCACTATTATTTAAAATATGATTTGCCATCATAATATTAAGCGGTGAACTTGGTATACGAAAATCATTTAAGAAACGTATGGATTGCTCTGTATTCTTACATAACTCTCTAATTTCTTGTATCTTTCCTGCATAGGCTTCTTTATCTATCTCTTTATCAAGCTCCATACTACGAAGCTGATTTAGCAGCTTCTCGATTGGAACCTCCTTAACCTTATCCCATATTCCCCTGTCAGAAGATGGTTCTTCTGTCATCATATTATCAGCATCTGCAGAACCGCTTAAGTTACTAACTGCTGCCTTCAGTTTTTCGGGTGACAGTTCGTCTTTAACGTGCTTTAAAATCCGGTTAAGATACTGCAAACGTTCCTTTACCTGTACCTCTTCCTTCATTTGCGAATCACCTTTATCATTACTGTTTTGTCCCATAGGATTACTATCAGCGCCTGTAAATAAGCTAAGCTGCTCTTTTATTGTTTCTTTATTCTGAGAAATACTTTCAAGAGTGCCAAAATCATCATCAACTACTGCGTTAATACTACCCTTTTTATTCGTCTGCACCGCCGATAATAGATTACCCAGTGTAACCTCACGATCTGTTCTGATTAATGCTCCAATCGCTGCTCCATCCGTTTTGTCTACCTGATAAAGCAGACGATATATTCCAATATATGCTTTTCTTTCTTCTGCACTGATTTCGTTGTCCTTTTCTAAGCTCCTTAAATAAGTACTGAACTTCTCCTCTGAGGTAATACCCTGCTCCTCTTTCATCTGTTCAATGGTATAATTTAGTTCATTCACCGGCATATCTAAAGGATTAACTCCTTCCTTGATCAGTCGCACTGTAACTGCGGGGTGCAGGTTATGGATCACTGCATTCACCTGTTCATCATAGGCTTTAACCTGATTGATAGCCTCCTCTGTGATTTCCATCTGATTATATCCTAATATTCTAATGGCCCTTTTGTTCTCTGCTGTATTATCAAGGTTCATTTGTGAGAGCAGATACTGCGAATTGGCAAAGGCTTTTTTGATAGAATCCCCATATTCACTGTTAGGTATTGTTGCTAAGGTTTCATATGCCGCTCCGGCCTTTACATAATCAGCCTGTAGTTTATTACCCTCTGTTAGAAGTCCTGTTATAGTTTGGCTGTTGCGAGCAGATAAGGTAGCGCCCAACACGCTGCATGGTATGTATTTTATTTTCTCAATGCTCTGGGTGGTTTCCTTAAGAATTTTAAGCGCAGAATCGCTTACTTCTGCATTTGCTTCTCTTAGTAAATCTTTATAATGATTATCTTCCAGCCTTCTTAACTCCTCAACCACCTTACTAAGCTGTTCTGTCTCAATGGATATCCCTTTTTTCCTAAGCTGCCCTGCTGCCTCCAGTGTCATTTTAAGACGCAGTTCCTCCAACTGGCGTTTCGCTTTTATTTCTTCATATTCAATAGTATTGGCTTCTGCATCCGTATCTGCGGCTTCTGTATCAGCGGTAATAGCATCTGCATTGTCATATTCTGACTCTTTATCTCCATGGATTTTAATACCGTCCGCTTTCCTATCTGATGCTTTGCTGTCCGCTTCCTTAGTGTCTGCTTTGATATTCGCTGTCTTAATATCGATTGTTTTATTTTGCGCTGCTTTCCTATCTGCTATTTTATTATCTTCTGCTTTTATGTCTGCAGCTTTAATATCATCTGTAATATTATCTTCTGCTTTGATATCTGCTGTCTTAATATCGATTGTTTTATTTTCTGTTGCTTTTATATCTGCCGTTTTACTTTCTTTTGTTTTTATGTCTGCGGCTTTCGTATCCACTGTTTTGTTGTTTTCTACCTTAATGTCGGCTTTCATAGCGTCTGCTGATATATTGTCCGATGTTCTTAGGTCCACTGCTTTATAATCAGTTGTTTGAAAACTCCCGGCCTGGGATATACGTTCCTGTACTGCGAGTAGCTTTTTTATGGTAAGCTTCGGGGTTTCCTTCACTGCCTGTACTATACATTCCTCACTGATAGAATGTATATCCGCTATAATCTTCTCGGATGATACTACTTCTTGTGCTATTAAGGGTACCTCCATCGGATTAATACCGTTTCGCATTCCCTTTATCATATTATCTAGAAGCGTATCCTTATCGAGATCCGTATTTAGTTTTTCAAGATTCTTTTTATAAGTTAAGGTATCTGCTGTTAGCGGAAGCTGTTTATCAAGCAGCCATCTGGCATCTGATAAGCTTTCTTTATTTATCTCAAATCCAGCTGAACGTATAACCTCCTTAACCTGATCCAATAGTTCACCCCAGACTTTTTCGGAAATCACCGTGTTTTCAGTTTGCTTAACGGCACTCCCACTATAGCAGGCTTTATATATATTTTCTATTGTTGGTTCTGTATCAGTAGAAATCAAGTACTGCATTGCTGTATCATTTATGCTTAAGGCAGATTGAGTAAGCTCAAAAGCTTTTGTCAGCCTCTCTATGTTTTGTGCTGTTTCCGGCAAATTATTGGCCCTTAATCTTTTCGCTAATGCAGCGTTATCATAAGCGGTCAGCTTCTCTGTCTTATCAAGTTCTATTCCTGCTAACTTATTCTTAACTCTGTTTAGCGCTTCGCAAAGTCCATCTATCGTAAAGTTCTCAACTGGAAAGCCCTCTTCTTCTATAAGCTGCAGATCCTGTTCCGTTAGTTTTGATACAATCTCCTCAAGCTTTTGTTTATCTGTCTTATATAGCGCTTCTCTTTCTGAATCGCTTGCTGCCTGTTCCTTTTGAGAAAATAAAGTAGCATAATCTATATTCTTAGCCCTTACCGCTGTAAAAGTCTTTTCCCTGCTGCCGGGATTATTGTCTATTACCCGAAGCTCAATTTCTCTGCCAGAGGCATGAACCACCTCAAAGGTTTTTATATCGCCCGGTCTGACATTGTTGAGAACAGCTTTCGGTGAAGTTATTTTCTGACCGCCAAAATCAAGGGTAACCTGCTCATCAACAGAGATCACCTCTGCAGTTATCTGTTGTCCCGTTTTTAAGGATGTTAAGCCCTTATCTTCATTGTTATCTGTTACTGTCCTGTTTGTTACCAGCTTCTCTGTATTATTTTCGGTTTGTGTATTAATAGCAGTACTATAGCTCATATTAACCTCCATGCTGCCAAAACTGCGTATTTGGGCAGCGCACAAATTTGCCGATTGAAAAATCTTTGATTTTTCAACCCAACCTCCGATTACAGCAACAATCCACATTTTATCTTACTGGTAATATTTCGGCTGATATAAGGAAAAACTTAACCTTTAGTAAATGCTATTAGTCTGGTAATTAGATGCAAAAATTTATTGTACTACTTCTTACTCTACACTACCTCGAATAAACATGAAATAAATAGTATTTTACCAATAAAACTATGGTCATTTGGCATAATAAAAGGAGGCTATTATGCATAAAAGATTTTATAAAAGGACTGTGCTGCTGTTACTATTCCTAAGTCTTATAATGTGTTCCATAAGCTGCAGCAGGCTGTCTAAACGCGGTCAGGAGCAATCCGCTTTCGATAATTTTATGAACAGCTTATTTGTACAGGAGGTACAGGCAGATACATTATCTCTCAACTATTCTCTGGCACACCCTGAAAGTTATGGAATTACGAATGAGGCTGCAACACTTGGAGATTATGGGATTGATAATATGAAGGAAGATTTAACGTGTTCTGAGAATTATTTAAGCAAGCTTTTAAAATTTAACTATAATCTTTTGAACTCAAATCAACAGCTGACCTACGAAATTGTCAAAAACTATTTGGAAGATGACTTAGGCTTCGGTGATTTTATGTATTACAGTGAATGCCTAGGGCCTACTACCGGGGTTCAAGCCCAATTGCCAATCCTACTTGCGGAATACAGCTTCTACAGTAAAGAGGATATAAAAAAATATTTAGATTTATTAATTTGTGTAGAAGCTTACTTTAATGACATTATAAGCTATGAAAAAGAAAAATCTGAACACGGTCTTTTTATGAGCGACCGAGTTGCGCAACGCATTATTGATCAATGTAAAGCCTTTATCGCTAACCCTGAGAATAATTTTTTAATACAAAATTTTGATGAAAAGATTTCGGGATATAAAGGCTTAACTCCAGAGGAGATATCTTATTATAAAGCGCAGAATACAGAAGCAGTAATTTGTCATGTTATTCCTGCATATAAAAAATTAATCCGTGCTTTATCTGAGCTCAAAGGGACCGGTACAAATAATGCCGGGTTGTATTACTATCCGGAAGGGCAGGCCTATTATGAATATCTCGCCAAGCATAAAACCGGCTCTGGCAAGGATATGGAAGGAATGATCAAGCTACTTGAGAAAGCAATCGGGGAAGGTGTCGCTGAGTTAACAGATCTGACTCAATCAGATCCTACCTTAGTAGATAAATATCTCTCCTTCTCTTCCTTTCCTATTACAAATCCAAATGATATTCTCGCAGATTTGAAGACTGACATCAAAAAGGATTTTCCGGCTGCCGTTCCCGTGAAATGTGAAATTAAATATGTACCGGCTTCACTGGAAGACTATTTAAGCCCCGCTATGTATTTAGTTCCCCCAATTGATAGCTACCAAAATAACAATATTTATATTAACGGAAATAACAAAAAAACGTTATCCATGATTTACACCACCGTAGCGCATGAAGGCTATCCGGGACATTTGTATCAGTGCGTATACTTTCGCAACCAGAAACCAGCTCCCATCCGTAATATACTAAATTTTATAGGCTACGATGAGGGCTGGGCAACTTATGTTGAGATGTATTCCTACCATCTTGCAGGCATTGATGAAAATCTCGCTGACTTCCTTGAAATAAACAACATGGTAATTCTTTGCATGTACGCTCGCGCAGACATTGGAATTCATTACCAGGGCTGGACCAAAGACGAGGTTGTGGAATATATTAAGCAATATCTTGGTGATGAAAAAATTGCCGGTTCAATATACGATACACTTTTAGAGGAGCCGGTTATTTATCTTCCTTATGCAATCGGTTATTTAGAGATAATGGAATTGAGAAAAAAAGCCGAGCTCGAATTAGGAAACCAATTTGTTACAAAGGATTTTCATGAATTTCTTCTTAACATTGGTCCTGCTCAATTTAACATCATTGAAGAGCATATGGACTTGTGGATAAAAAATCGTTAGAGAATAATTTCTAACTCTTCCGAATTTAGCTATATTTGAGTTGACATTTACAGAGACAAGATTTATACTTAAGGTGGCGGACAATTGATTGATATACCGTACTACGGTTTGTTGATTTATTAACGAACTTAAAAAATACAATATAGGAGGATTTTACATGTCAACAAAAGCATATTTTAAACGTGACGAAATTGGCGCAGGTAAACCTGGGTTTTCTAAAACCCGTTCAATTATTGAGGCTGCTTTCTACGGCAATAATGTTGTTAAAGTAAATACCTTAAAGGAAGCATATGAGCTTGCTAAAAATTCACCTGGTACTGTAGTAACAGATATGCCTGTATACCGCGGAGAAGAATTTGGTCTTGAAAGAGACGCTAAAGTATTATTATTCAATGATGGTTTTGTAACAGGCCGTGCTGCTGCTGCAAGAAAAATCTCCGGCGAGCCTGGTGTAGATTGTGAAAATCTTAATAGTAAAGTTATGGATGCTATCTATGATACCAGATATTCCACTTTATATCATGCAGAGGTATTCATCGGATTAGATCCTGAATTCATGGTAAAGGCTCATCTGTTAATTCCGGAGGGTGAAGAGAATATCCTGTATTCTTGGATGCTTAACTTCCAATATATGACCGATGATTATGTAAAAATGTACAAAGCTTCTCGCCCAATCGGTGATGAGTGTGATATCTACATATTCTCTAATCCTCAGTGGAAGCATGCAGAGCATCCTATGGGATTAACCTATTTTAATACTACAACTAACTGCGCTGCTCTCCTTGGTATGAGATACTTCGGCGAGCATAAGAAGGGTACTCTTACAATCGCATGGGCTATTGCTAACCGTAACGGTTACGCTTCCTGCCACGGTGGAGAGAAGAGATATAACCTTGCAGGCGGAAATTCATATGTTGCTGCCGTATTTGGTCTTTCGGGATCCGGTAAATCTACTATTACACATGCAAAGCATGGCGGCAAATACGACGTAACTGTACTTCATGATGATGCTTTTATCATCAATACAGAAACAGGTTCTTCCATCGCTATGGAGCCTACCTATTTTGATAAAACACAGGATTATCCTACAAACTGTGAAGATAATAAATACTTATTAACCGCTCAGAACTGCTCCGCTACCTTAGATGAAGATGGCAAAATTGTTCTCGTTACCGAAGATATCCGTAATGGTAACGGTCGTGCTATCAAGTCTAAACTGTGGTCACCTAATCGTGTAGATAAGGTTCCTGAGCCTGTTAACTCAATTTTCTGGATTATGAAGGATCCTACATTGCCTCCTGTAATTAAATTAAAGGGTGCATCACTTGCTTCTGTTATGGGTGCTACACTTGCTACTAAGAGAACAACCGCTGAGCGTCTTGCTCCTGGTGTAGATCCTAATGCCTTAGTTGTTGAGCCTTATGCAAATCCTTTCCGTACCTATCCTTTAGTGAATGATTATGAGAAATTCAAGAAACTCGTAGCTGAAAGAAATGTTGACTGCTACGTAATAAATACTGGTGACTTCATGGGCAAGAAGGTTAAGCCTGCAGATACTTTAGGTATCATTGAAGCAATCGTAGAAGGCAAAACAGCTTTCAAACAGTGGGGTCCTTTTGAAGATATTGAAATCTTTGAATGGGAAGGCTTCGTTCCTAACTTAGACGATGCTGATTATAAGAATCAATTAGTAGCAAGAATGAAGGATAGAATTGCCTTCGTACAATCTAGAGAAACTGAAAAAGGTGGCTTTGATAAGCTTCCTGAAGAAGCTTTAGATGCTCTTAAAAAGGTTGTATCTGAATTAGAGTAATTTGTGCCCTATTTCATTAAGAAATAGAAGACTGCCGGCAGGTACGGGTAATACCGTTTCCTACCGGCAGTTTTCTTATTGCCTAAAACCCTTTTATATCTTTAGCATATATTCCGGGGCAATGATATTGACTTCTTTTTTGTGGATCTATTTTACCAAAAATAATTGCCTTTTCCGGGCACCAGTTGATACAGGCAAAGCACTGCTCACATTTGCCTCCGAAGCTTATTATTCCATCCTTAACCGTAATATTTTGTACCGGGCAGATATTAATACAAAGCTTGCAATTCTTACAGCGTGTTGGATCAATTTTTTTATGATTGACCATGTAATATTTTATAAGGATATTCTTAATTACCTTACCCATAATGGAATAGCTCAATTTTTTTTTAAAGGGTTCCTTCAGCGTCTTTCGTAGATTTACCTGTTGGGCAATTTCTTTAGCAGCCATATCTGTCTTTCCAAATCTAAATAGTGCCTTTTCTTCACTTGTTCTTATAACAATGCTGTTATCGCTTAAGTCAATATTCTTTCCGTAATCTAATCGAATACCTTTGGACTTTAAAATTCCATCCAGTTCATATAAAGCGTTTCCTGCTGAACCTCCACTAGTTGTTACTCCAAAGCAGTATTTTATATTATGAAACTGAGCTTCTTCTATTGATTTTCTGACAATCTGCGGTACCCTGTCGCAATATACCGGAAAAATAAAGCCGATTGCTTCCGCCCCCTGTTGTATAATACTCTCCTGTGCTTTCTCTTCTTTAAGCTTCCAAACCGGTTTTATCTCTGCATCCTCTAATTGATTGGCTATCTTACGTGCCATAAGCAACGAATTTCCGGTACCTGTAAAACAATAAATCATTACCTTCATATTATCTATTCCTCCGCACTTGCATTTATTTTATATAATTATAAAGCTTGGAGTATAGTGCAATGTCAATAGTGATTTAATGATAAACTATTGAATGATAAACTATTTAATGATAGCGCGCGTAATATAATGAAACAACGATAATTTTGTCAGTTAATATTTAAGGAAATGATTTGTTCACAGCTCCTATTTCTTAATGGCTCCTTGATAGCCTCTAACATATTTTTCATCTTTATCAGCTCTGCTATCTTGTAATCAATTTCTTTCATTTTCCCATCTATTATATCATCAGAGCTTACGGTGCAATTTTCAGGGTTATCAAGCTGTTCCAATGTATTCTTAATTTCATTCAGTGTAAAACCGCATATTTTAGATTGCTTTATAAAATTCAGGCGGGTCACAGTATCCTCGTCATATTGACGATAATTATTTGAACCCCTTGAGGGAAGAGACAGAAGTCCCTTTTTTTCATAAAACCTTATTGCATCAAACCCTATGCCCGTAATCTGCGATATTTCACCTCTTGTATACCTTTCCATTATCATACCTCCCTCGTATCTGCTCATTCATAATTAGAAATTACATTTATTCTATATTTTCTCATCCAATTTCTATGCTATTAATATATATCCTAAATCTTGTATTGCTTATTGCTCAAAAAAGTATACGGAACTTGATTGACCCGAATGCGAAAGCCTTCTCAATAAAGCTCCTTCGTAACGAAATGATTTCGAATGTAAAATTTCTATATACGTCATACATATTTTAGGGTTTTTAAGTACTTTATCGATTACCTTATAACTAAAACTCAGTGATATAATAGTAACTCCCCTAAAGATAACCGGTCTTTTATTATACCCGTCTATCTTAAGGGGAGCCTATCACTTAATTTAAGATTTACAACATCTTAGACTCTAATATATAAATTCACAAACCAACAACTCTATACCATTATTCTTTAAATCTATGTGTAAGACTTAAACAGCCTCTGACCGAAACTCTCTCGCTTCGCTCGGTGCTTTGTATGATTTTCTTCATAAGATAATTCTTATTGGATCTCGGCTCCGGACGGCATCGGTTTTTCAGGAACCATAAGCGCTAAATTTCCTTCTGCATCCTCCGCACAAAGTAACATTCCTTCTGATAGAATTCCTGCTAAGGTCGCCGGTTTTAAATTTACAACTACCATAACCTTTTTACCCACCATCTCTTCCGCAGAATAGTGTGCCTTAATTCCCGATACAATTTGCTTTACTTGAGAACCGATTTTAACCTGAGAGCATAGTAGCTTCTTAGATTTCTTTACCTCTTCGCAGGCTATTATTTCACCGATCTGGAATTGAAGCTTCGCAAAATCCTCATAGGTTATCTCCGGTTTTGCTTCAATATCAATAATACCGCTTGCATCATTATTTTTATCGTTCCTATCTTCCTTCTCAATCTTACCTTCGGCTACGCTTTGTTCCTTCTTGTCTTCTTCCACTTTCTGAAGTACCTCCTTACTATCAAGTCTTGCAAATAAAATTTCCGGTGTCTGCGTCACCTTTGTTCCATCCTGGTATAGTCCATATTCAGATAACTCATTAAGCGTTCTTGCTCTACTGGAAAGCTGAGCTAATATCTTAGCTGCTGACTCCGGCATAAAGGACTCAAGTAAACTTGCACCAATACAGATACATTCTGTCAGATTATAGAGCACTGTTTCTAAGCGGTTTTTTTTCTCTTCTTCCTTTGCAAGTACCCAGGGCATTGTTTCATCAATATATTTATTGCAGCGTTTGAACAAGGTAAAGATTTCACTGATTGCATCTGCTACGCGAAGCTTCTCCATCTTAGCAATCACCTTTTTAGGCGTTTCAAGTGCAAGTGTTTTAAGCTCCTCATCGACAGGTTCCATTACCTTACCATTTTTAACAATACCATCAAAATATTTATTAGACATGGATATGGTTCTATTCACCAGATTACCCAATGTATTAGCTAGATCCGAGTTAATTCTTTCTACTAAGAGCTCCCAGGATATAATGCCATCATTATCAAAGGGCATTTCATGCAGCACAAAATATCTGACTGCATCAACACCAAATAGCTTAACCAGGTCATCTGCATAAATAACATTCCCTTTTGATTTACTCATTTTATCTCCGGCACTTCCCTGTAACAGCCAAGGATGGCCAAATACCTGCTTAGGAAGCTCTACACCAAGTGCCATAAGCATGATAGGCCAGTATATCGTATGAAAACGTAATATATCTTTACCAATCAGATGTAAATCCGCAGGCCAGAACTTTTTAAACTGCTCCGTACTATTACCGTCTGCATCATAGCCAATACCGGTAATATAATTACTTAGTGCATCTAACCATACATATACTACATGTCTATCGTCAAAGTCTACCGGGATACCCCATTTAAAGGAGGTACGGGATACACAAAGATCCTGAAGTCCGGGTATAAGGAAATTGTTCATCATCTCATTTTTTCTGGATTCCGGCTGGATAAACTCAGGGTGAGTATTAATATGGTTTATTAAGCGGTCTGCATATTTACTAAGCTTTAAGAAATATGCTTCCTCCTTTGCGGGTTGTACCTCTCTGCCACAATCCGGACATTTTCCGTTCACAAGCTGAGACTGGGTAAAGAAGGCTTCACAGGGAGTACAGTACATACCTTCATAGGTACCTTTATAGATATCTCCCTGTTCATATAGCTTTTTAAATATTTTCTGTATTTGCTTCTCATGATCGGCATCCGTGGTACGAATAAATTTATCATAGGAGGTATTCATCAGATCCCAGATATCCTTAATCTTTCCTGCTACCCCGTCAACGAATTCCTTTGGTGTAATACCGGCTTCAGCTGCTTTTAATTCAATCTTCTGACCATGTTCATCGGTGCCTGTCTGAAAGAAAACCTCATAACCTTCAAACCTTTTAAAACGCGCAATACTGTCAGCCAAAACGATTTCATACGTATTACCGATATGTGGCTTACCTGAGGTATAAGCAATTGCGGTTGTAATATAATAGGGTTTTTTGCACATTCTTTATCCTTCCTTTCTTTTATTACAATTTAGGTAATTTATAAAACTATATCATTTCGTAATTATTTAATTACAAATTGATCTATTGTATATTTCTATGCTTTAATTCTATTCTTCCCATATTTAAAGCGATAAAAAAACTCCCGTCCTTAAAATATTTAAAGACGAGAGATATTCCCGTGGTACCACTTTAATTTATCCCTACCTTCTGGTATACCTTCTGGTATATCTTCCGGTAAAGACCTCTTTCACTGCATGCTACTACAGCGGGCATTCATAACGGTTGCTACCGTCGCAGCCTAAGAAATTCATCCTCGGTGCGAAGCTCCAAGACCATCTTCAGCAGTTTCAACGAATTTGTTCTTATGACAAACCGGATCTACTCCATTCCCCCTTCTCAGCTACCCGGGGTTCTCTGTTAATCTTTCCACTGCTTACTCTTCTCTTCATAGCCTTTACTCTTTATTTATGACAAAGTATACCATGCGTATTTTACTTTGTCAAAGATTTATTGACAAGCCTTCTTGATTTTCAGGCAATAATTTTTCCACCTCAAATTGAGAGTTAATAATTAACCATAGCTGTGCAAAAAAAATCATAATATTCCATATCCCTGAGCCGCTTAATTTATAATTCACAATAAGCTTTATTAATGCATCAATTGTCCTGGCATCTTCAAACCATACGATATGCTCTTCATACATTCCAAAACTATAAAGAGAATACTCAAAAAACGGTGTCTTCGATATCTCATCAAATTGAATTTCTGAGCCCATATCAAGCGCCAGACTTATCGCTGAGTTAATGGTTATAGAGGATGCTTTTGATATTCCCGGCCTATAAGGCAGTTCCCAATCGTAGCCTATGACCGGAATACCGATATTACTTCTTTCAGGGTCAACCATATTAATTATATAATTTAAAAAGACTTCAATACTATAATTAGAGCTTACCGGCATAGGCGGGCCATAGTTGCCCCCCCAAATAAAGCTCATAAAGGTTAAATCATCCACCCTCTGTGAAATCTTTGAATAATCTATCTTTTGAAAGGCTATATCATTATCCATATATTCTATATTGGGATTAATCGTCAAAAACAATAAATAGCCCTCCCGCTTGAAACGCTCCGATACTTTGTTAATAAAGCTTTCATATAAATGTTGATTTGATTCTGTGATAAAATACAATACAATATTTGCACCATAATAATCTTTGGTTTTAATAGTATTTATCATCAAATCAATATTAATATCCTGTTTTCTTTCATTAAGTAATACCTCATACGCTGCTTCGATATTCGGCACTCCTTGTATAGCCAGGGTGGATATCATCATAAGCGGGATAGTATGATAATTCTTAGCCATCTCTATAAGAATAGTATCATCACCATAGGTAATAATCTCTCCTTCTTTTGTTGTAGTATAATTAAATATTGTAAGAAAGGTCAGGCTTGGCAAGGTTTTTTTAAGAACATCATGAGATATAAAGGGAAAAACAAAGCCGTTTGTCTTCACCTTTCTCCCGGTATTATAGCTTACGACTAATTCTTCTCCCGGATATAGGTAATCTCTATCTGATAAAAAAGGATTATTCCTTAAAAGCTGCATAACGGAAACACTTTGAGAGTCAGCAATACTATCTAGCGTATCTCCTTCTTTCACTGTATACATTGCCTCAGGATATGTAATCACTATAGCTTGCCCAACTACCAGATGATCATGATTTATTAAATCATTATCTATTATCAGTCTCTCTACCGCAACTCCATAATATTCAGCAATGGAATATATTGTTTCCGATTGTTGTACTACATGAATGTTCATAAGCAGCCCCAATTGACTTATTTATTTTATTATATGTTTTGTATTATATAAAATTCGTTTAACTAGATGTTATTCCAATAATTCATGTTATGCTCTATGCCTCCTCCTTTTGATAGTATTTTATCCTTTACCATGTTATAATTAGAACAAATTCTGTCAAATATTAGAATAGATAAATTCATTCTTAAGGAGTCATCATGAAGCATTTAATAAAATTCTTTACCTTAGATAAATTAAAAATTTGCATCAGCCTATTTATATTTATTGCATTATTACTACCCCTTACCTCCTGTCAGTCTAATGAACGTAAAACTCCTCCTGTTATAGTTAAGGAAGAGGACAAAACAAAGACAGTACAAGCTCCAACTAGTTCGCCCGCACCAACAAAAACACAAGAAGTAATATCTACTGAAGTTTTTACCATAATAAATAAAAGCGGTACAACTATGGATACCCGGATTAATCCACCTGAAGGCTTTCTTAGAGTCCCTTCTGTAAAGGAAGAACTATGTGGATTCCTAAGAGGCTTAACCCTTAAAAAAGATGGAAGTGATGTACTGCAATATGACGGATTACCAAAATCCTATCAGGATGGTCATTCAGCAATATTTGAGCTTGACACAGGCAGTAAGGATCTTCAACAGTGCGCGGATTCCATCCTAAGAATTTATGCCGAATACTACTGGTCAATAGGAGAATATGAAAAAATTTCCTTTCATCTTACGAATGGTTTTTTAATGAACTATACCAAATGGCGAGATGGATATCGGATCGTTGTAAACGGAAATAAGGTCAGCTGGAGTAAGACAAAGGGTTATGATGCATCCTACGAGGAATTTCGCAAATATTTAGATCAAGTATTTATGTATGCTGGCACCTTATCGTTGTCAGAAGAGTGCGAACCAATTTCCATTGACCAGTTAAAACCGGGTGATATTTTTCTTCAGGGTGGAAGTCCCGGTCACTGCGTTCTGGTTGTAGACGCTGCTACCAATAAGCAGGGCAATCAATGCTTTTTACTCGCTCAGGGCTATATGCCAGCACAGGATTTCCATATTCTTAAGAATCCGCTCCATAATGAGGATCCCTGGTACTATGCCTCCGAACTAACCTTCCCCATAGAAACACCCCAGTGGACCTTTGAAGAGGGCTCCCTGGTGAGGTGGAATGACTTTACTCTTAATGAAGCCAACACCTCTTTGGATTATTCTGATACCAGACCTATTGCCGGCAGTCATCCAGGTGCTATTCCTGCAATGGCTAATACAACGCTTCCCTCTAGTGAAGCTTCCTCCTCGGTTACACTTCTCGCCGTCGGTGATAATTTAATTCATATTCAAGTTGTCGATAGTGGGAAACAATCTGATGGAACCTATCAATATAATCACCTATATACTAACTTAAAGGAAGAGATCGAGAATGCAGATATCGCGGTAGTTAATCAGGAAACCATTCTGGGAGGAAATGCTTTTGCATATTCCGGCTATCCTAGCTTCAATTCCCCTACGGAGATTGGAGACGCTTTGATAGATACCGGCTTTGATGTTGTGCTTCAGGCTACCAATCATGCTATGGATATGGGTTACCAGGGGGTTGAAAATGATTTAGCTTACTGGGATAAGCATCCTGAAATTAAAGTTCTGGGTATTAATAAGACCAAAGAAGAAAGTGATACTATTGATATTATCGAAGAAAATGGTATCAAAATAGCAATGCTTAACTATACTTACGGACTTAATGGTTATAAATTACCTGCAAATATGCCTTATCTTATAAATATGCTGGATAAAAAGAAAATGTCCGAGGATATAAAGAAAGCTGAGGAAGAGGCCGATTTCACCATCTTATTTCCTCATTGGGGAACTGAATATGTATACGAACCTACAAAAATACAAAAAGAACTAACTGATTTTTTCTATGAACAGGGAGTGGATTTAATAATTGGATCTCATCCCCATGTACTTGAACCTGTAGAGTGGATAGAAGCTAAAGTGGGCCATCGTATGCTTGTGTATTATTCACTAGGCAATTTTATGTCCTATCAGAAGGAAGCTCCCAGAATGTTAGGCGGTATGGCTAAGGTTACAATAACAAAAAATTCAAACGAAACCTATATCAGCGACGCATCTATTACCCCGATTGTAACACACTACGAGAATGGCCCTAAGGATTATAATTATGCCATCTATAAACTCAAGGACTATAATGAAGCACTCGCTAAGCTCCATAGTGTATCTGAGCTTGCTCAGAATGGCCCTATCACGTATGAAGAAATCAAAAATCTGGCTAAGCAAATTCTAGGAACCTGGTTTATCGATTAATCAATAAAACAAATAAGGTTGACCAAAAAGGTATATCGCCATGGATATACGTTTTAGTCAACCTTATTCTTTATCAATCTACCCTCTCGCTTCCCCAGCTTCTTCCTCTGGATAATACCTTCTCGCGTACTAACCTTATATAGATTATCAAACTTTAGTAAAAATGTCAATAGTTTTTATCTATTTTATTTATTTATATGTAATAGTGCATAAAAGCAAGCTCTTACTAGCCTAACAAAATGCAGCAATTGGTAGCTCTGCCAATAATACAGAAATGTAAATTGATGTGCAGTATGCTAGAATCATGAAATACTACAAGAATTAACAAAAAACGCTTCATTTATGAGACTAGAAAGGAATGCTGTATGATAAGGTATTCTACCTATAGATGTATTCTGCTTCTGTGCATTTTACTGATTAGCCAAAGCTTGACAGCCTGTGCCACAAAACCCGGGATGCCAGTAATCAATCAGATGAGTCCCTCACCAGCTTCAACTATTCCAGCAATAATATCTAATATACCACAACCCACTGGGAATATAGGTGGCATTGAGGGCGTAACCCCTCTTCCAACAGTAAATGATCTGGAGGATATTATAACTGTAACACCCGGAGTAGATAACGATTTTGAGACACCCGTTCCAACTAATTCTTTGATTTTATCAGAGGAAAGCTTAAGTGTACGAGGGTGCAGCCTATCCTTAGGGGAAAGTGTTGACAGCTTTACTTTGAAGCTAGGTTCACCTAATCGGATTGACACAACCGAATATGATTTTGATTATTTTATTTATAATAATAATTATAATAGATTACTTTTTGTTGCCGTAAAAGAGAACAAAATAGTTGGGTTTTACACAGATTCTACAGATTTTGATTATAATGGTATTAAATCCGGGTCAAATCTTCAAATCGTAAATCAGAGCCTTAAGAGCTCTTTTACGTTGAAAGAGGTCCTGACGAAAAAAACGGACAAATATACTGTTAATATATTAATGGATAAGATCGGAACCCAAAGTGTTACTGGTATCTATGTAATGCCTACACAGGTAAAACAAAAGGAATATTCCGATACCGTAATCAGAAATATTGAGCTTATGGTCTATGATTTAACCAATTCTATACGGGTAAGAAACAAACAGGCCTTATTGACCTGGTCCTCGTCTGTAGCACTTTCATCCAGAAATCATAGTAAAGATATGGCACAAAATAATTTCTTCAGCCATATTAATCAGATTGGAAGGAAGCCTGGTGACCGTATGCGTGAGGCCGGAATATATTATTCTACGTGCGGAGAGAATATTATAGCCGGCTATGGAACCGCCATACTTTCAACACACGGTTGGTTTAATTCTACTAACCACAGGGAAGTTATGCTGCAAAGTAAATTTAGATATTTAGGTGTCGGGTTTGAATATAATGAAGAAAGCTCATATAAAACCTTTATTACTCAAAATTTCTACCGATAGGGTTAAAACCGCCTGCATTATATCTAACCGTTTTTCTACATACATGAACCGAATATATTATTATCAAGAAACAAATACCTATTTGTTTTATTTAATAATAACTAAAGAATAATTGCGTATATATACCAATATACATTTGAAAATCTATATAAGCTCATTTAGCAAGTGCAACTATATATTATACTTTGAATTATGAAAAAATATATGAATAAAATTAATTGCGTTCTTTACTTGCGAATCTTATATAAATCAATTATTCTAGTAATAGATTTTGATAACAGAAAGCGGGATAAATATTGGACAGGCAATTATTTGAGCAGGTATGTGATGAAGTGATCGGTCAACAGCAAGGGATGAACGGTATAGGAACCTTAAGTGAAAAAACCGTTCATTCCGTTTTAAAGAGCTATCTTTCTCCCAATCCCAAGAGCCATGAAGTAAAAATCAGCGGATTTATTGCCGACATCTTTACGGGAAACGAAATTATCGAAATACAGACCCGCAGCTTTGATAAGCTTCGCAGAAAGCTTCAGGCTTTTTTGGCTGTCGCTCCGGTAACAATCGCATATCCTATCCCCCATATCAAATGGATTCGCTGGGTTAATCCACAAACCGGTGAAATTAGTCCACCAAGAAAATCTCCGAAGCTTGGATCTCCTTACTCTATCTTTGCAGAATTATATAAAATCAAAAATTTTCTTACTGATTCCAATCTAAATCTTAAGATATTTATGATTAATTTAGAAGAGTACCGCTTTTTAGATGGTTGGAGCCAGGATAAAAAGAAGGGTTCTACAAGGTGTGATCGAATCCCGACTGAGCTTGTAGAAGAGATTACGATTTCTAAATTGGAGGAGTATCAATTTCTAATACCAGAAAGCTTAACTACAGAGTTTAGCTCAAAAGATTTTAAGAAGGCATCCAGGCTTCCAATGCATCAGGCACAAACTGCGCTTCACGTCCTTCACTATGTAGGTGCAGTGAATCGCATAGGTAAAAAGGGAAATTCTTTTATCTATACCAGAGAATCTTAAGGTAGAAGTACCTCTCCATTCATAATATAGGATTAGAGTGTCATAAGCCTATTTAGATTTTGCGATTCGTCATTTTGGGTAATCTATATCTTTAAATTCGTGATGCCATATCGTTTTGTAATTATTTAAATTCATAATAACAAAGTAAGCCCTAAAAGAATGTTATCTTAATTTTTACAGGAAACTGTGGTATACTAAGGATATATGATACATACAGAAAAGGAGTTAGTAAACATGAGTGACGAATTAAATATTGAAAACAAACTAGCTTCGGAGGAAATGCCATTACAAAGTATAGCCTCCGAAGAAGAAAACAACGAGACCCTTGAAGCTCCTGAGGTTATTCCCTCTATGGATGATTTTAAAGAGGAAATTGCCCGTTCCTTTAAGAAAATTAAAGAAGGGGATATTTTAAAGGGTACTGTAATCGGTATCTCCGAAGCAGAGGTGATCCTTGATCTTGGCTATTATACCGAGGGCATTATAAAGCTTGAGGAATTAAGTAATGATCCCGGCTTTTCTATTAAAGCGGATATCTCTCTAGGTGAGGAAGTATCGGCAACTGTACTTTTAGAGGATGATGGTCATGGTAATATCCTGCTCTCAAGAAAACGAGCCGATGATATTCTTGCCTGGGAGCATTTAATAGAAGCAAGAGATAGTAAAACAGTATTTACCGTTAAAATTTCTCAGGCGGTAAATGGTGGCGTAGTAACCTACCTTTATGGTGTACGTGCCTTTATTCCCGCTTCCCAGCTATCATTAACTTATGTTGAGGATTTAATCTCTTGGGTTGGTAAGGAAGTGGATGTCATCGTAATTACTGCTTCCGCTGAGGATAAAAAACTGGTTCTCTCAGGTAAGGAAGTAGAGCGCGATCTTGAGAAAAAAGATAAACGCAGTAAAATATCCCGGCTGCAAGCAGGCCTCGTAACCACCGGAACCGTTGAGAAAATCGCTCCTTATGGCGCATTTGTAAACATCGGTGAAGGCTTATCCGGACTTGTCCATATATCACAAATTTGCGGCAGGAGAATTAAATCACCTAATGAAGTAATCAAAGAAGGCGAAGCGGTTACTGTTAAGATTATCGATATAAGGGATGGCAAAATCAGTCTGAGTATGAAAGCAGTAGAAGAAAAGGAAGACGTAATTGAGGACGTAGAAGAAGTTCCTTCTACCTATACAACTGGAGAAGAAGCCACCACAGGTCTCGCTGCTTTACTGAAAAATATTAAGCTTAGCTAAATCTTATGCTACAATAATTATTTGTTAAACAACTATAAAATTCTTTAATAAAGGCTTTGAGCATCTTCCAACAGGGAGATTTCCTCAAAGCCTTTCTCTAAGAATATTACCTTGAACATTGCCTATCCAACAATGTTCTATATAAAATTTTTAAGAAGTATGTTAGTTCATAAGTTACAATTAAAAGGGTATAATCTCCATAACATATAAAATGATAAACGCTAATCCGCTTAGCCCTAGAATACTAAAAACAATCAAGAGCCCTAAAAGCGTATTGTTTTTCCTTAATTTCTTGTTCAGCTGTTCTATTTCCCTTGTCAGTTCCAACTGAAGCTGTCTGCTCTGATTCATTGTTTGCTTCTGCAATTCAAGAAGCAGCTCTGACAGCCGGTTCACTACGTTCTTATCGAGGCCTTCCAGTTTATAATTAGTATCAAGTATTGCACTAACAAGATTTTGTAATGTGCTTAACACTTGATTAATGGGTCCCTCTTTCAATTCTGATAGCTGCTCGGCAGTCCTGTCTGTTTGTTCCTTTAGATAAGTGATGTCAATTGCAGATTGTACCATAGATAATTGATTATCCAGATAACGCTTATCATAGTTATCAAGCTTTCCTGAATATTCAAGAATACATTTCCTATATTTCTCTAAGGCATCCCGGTATTCTGCCAACTTAATTTCAAAGAAAGCTGTCATATCTGACGATTCGTCCTTTTTTCTCGTAACAGTATCCTTTATAGTTGGTAATCCAAATGGCAAATTCATTCTAGCACTCCTCTGTATTATGAACGAAATCCAAACAGTATACGCTTTCTGCCCGGTTTCCCATTCTCAGATTTAACTTCATCTTCCTTCCTTGCTGCAGTTTCCTCTTCTTCCTCTATTATTGTGCCAAAGGATTCTGCTACGACGGAGCTATAGGTACTTGTAATTTCTTGATGAAATTCTTCTATTCGCTCTCTGGTACAGCCCTTAATCTCTTCATTCAAACTTAGCATCTTCTGATCTAAATATGCAACGATATCAGAGCATTCCTTAAGCTCTTTTCTGATATGCTCCGGCGCATTACCTTCAAATTTATAATAAATCTTATGCTCTAAGCTAGCCCAAAAATCCATTGCAATCGTCCGTATCTGTATCTCCACCTTTGTCTCCACAGTTTTATCTGATAAGAAAACAGGGATTGATACAATCATATGATAACTAGTGTACCCATTTTCCTTTGGACACATAATATAATCTTTTATTTTTAAAACCTTAATATCACTTTGTTTGGCGATTAGATCCGCTATTCTGTATATATCAGAAGTAAAGGAGCAGATAATACGGATACCCGCTACATCATTAACGTACTTCACAATATTTTCTATCGTCAAATCCTTATTATTATGCCTCAGCTTCTTAGCAATACTCTGTGGAGTTTTTATTCTTGATGTAATGTGTTCTATCGGGTTATATTGATGAGCCATCTTAAATTCATTATTAAGAATTTCGAGCTTTGTGTTAATTTCCTTTAAAGCAGCATCGTACAGAAGCAAAGCATTACTCCAGTCCTCTGCCTCGTTATAAAACATGGGTAAATCCATTCTTCCACAACCTTCATCTTTGTATTTTCTGTCACAAAAAACATAAATTTTTATTCATATTTTGTTCATTGTTTACATTATATCATAGAAATGTGAACAATTCTTTAAGATTCTCATTCTTAATTAAAAATTAAGAATTTACTTATAATTATATGGTAACATACCCAACCGTCATATCATGTCCCTAGTTTAAATATCTTTATATTTATACACTGATATTTAGTATATTCCATCCTTGCTATTACGTTACGATATGCAATGCGCAATTAAAGCTGCTACTATTTATAACGCAAACTGTTATAAATTTACTTCAAGGAATACGTATGAATAAAAAAGTATAAAAAATGGTTGACAGTACAGCCTATATATGGCTATAATGATGGAAGACTATTACAGAAAGAGAGGTAAACATATGAATTTTACAGCAATAAATCATTACAAAAATTTTATACCGAAAAAATTATATGATATTACCTCATGGAATAGTATCTGATCGAGTTTGTATCCTTCTATCCCGCCTGCTGCCAACGGGAATTGAAGTTAACTGCATACTTATTTAGACTATTATGCCGTGGTATATCATACCACGGCTTTTTTTGTCTTCAATTTTGACAAAGCCATGGGGAATAAGAACTTATGGATTACATAGGATCTCCGGTATTCGTAAAAGTTATTAATTGTTATATGTAAATGCATTTGAGGGAATGCACAATTGGAGGGATTTATGAAAAAATTATCAAAGTATATATTAAAATATTGGTTTGTTTATCTGCTTGGTATACTATGTACTGTTATCGCGGTATCCCTAGATATGCTGTCACCACAGGTTACAAAACATATTATTGATGATGTTATTATAGGTGGGGATATCAACCTGCTTTGGAAGCTGCTTATCATTGTACTAAGTATTGGTATCGGGAGGTGTATCTTCCAGTATTTAAAGGAATTAACTTATGACCTAGTAAGTTCAAAAATAGCTACGAATATAAGGAGGGATTTGTTTCATCATATCCAAGGTCTTTCCTTAAGCTTTTTTGATAAAAACAACACCGGTGAGCTAATGTCACGTGTCAAGGATGATGTGGACCGGATCTGGGAGGGAATTAGCTTTGTTGGCATGCTGCTTATAGAAATAGCAATCCATACCTCTCTGGTACTATTTTGTATGTACCGGCTGAGCCCGACTCTGGCAATCATACCAACTATTATCATTCCTCTTATGGGCTGTCTTGCCCTATACATGGAGAAAAAGCTGGGCAGAATATATGAAGCAATCAGTGAGGAAAATGCCAAGCTGAATACTGTTGCACAGGAGAATTTATCCGGAGTTCGTACGGTAAAAGCCTTCGCCAGAGAAAAATTCGAGATTAAGAAGTTTCTTTCTCATAATCAAAGGTATTATGAACTTAATATGGAACAATCAAAGGTATTTATTAAACTTTATCCTTATTTTCAGTTTGTAACAAAAGCTCTTCCGTTAGTAGTAATCATCCTTGGTGGATATTTCGTAATAGGAGATAAGATGAGTTTAGGCACTTTAGGCGCTTTTGCGGAGTATTCAATGAATATTGTATGGCCGATGGAGATGCTTGGCTGGTTAACCAACATGTTTGCTTCCTCAATCGCCTCCGGCAAAAGAATTAAAAAGATTTATGCCGAACAACCCCTTATAACCGAAATCGCTGCACCGGTTATATTAGAAAATATACAAGGTAATATCAGCTTTAACAAGGTATCCTTTGCTCTTGAGAATAAGAATATCCTTGCTGATATCAGTTTTGATCTACCTGCAGGCAAAACCATCGGTATTATGGGAGCTACCGGAACAGGAAAGACCTCAATTATTAATCTTTTACAGCGTTTTTATGACGTAACAGAGGGTGAAATCAGGATAGATGATATTAATATCAAGGATTTATCTCTTAACCAGCTACGAAGATGTATTTCGCTGGTTATGCAGGATGTTTTTCTATTTTCCGATACCATTAGTGAGAATGTGAAGATGGGCAAGAAACACCTTGTTTTGCAGGAGGAGGTTATTGAGGCTGTATCCGAAGCACAGGCAAGAACCTTTATTGAAAAGATGGAAGAACAATATGAAACTGTTGTAGGTGAGCGTGGTGTGGGCCTTTCCGGTGGTCAAAAACAACGGATTAGTATAGCCAGAGCCCTTGCTAAGAAGACCCCTATACTGGTCCTCGATGACTCTACCTCGGCTCTGGATATGGAAACTGAACACTTAATACAAAAATCGCTAAATCAACTAGATGCTACCAAAATTATCATTGCCCACCGAATCTCTGCGGTTCGTAGTGCAGACGAAATTATAATCCTTGAGGATGGTAGGATTGCTGAGCGGGGAACCCATGACGCCCTACTGCAATTAAAAGGTTACTATTATAATACCTATATGGCTCAATACGGGGATTATCTAAAGGACTCTCAAACTACCGAGTCCAAATCACTAAAAAAGGAGGTGGCCATATGTCAGTAAATGCCGTAAAGGAAGATGAATATATAAAAGCAGTCGGAAAGAAAACCACTCTACTAAGATTATTCCGTTATATGTTAGATTATAAAGCCCCGATTGCTGTGGTGCTCTTTATCATGATGATAACTGTAGCAATCTCTATCATTAATCCGCTGATTATAGAGAGGGCGGTTGATGTAAATATCGCCAATAAGGATTTTAATGGGTTATTGCTCCTTGGATCTTTTGCTTTCACCATCAATATAATATTTGTACTATTAGTAAAGTTAAGGATGTACCTAATGGCAAGAATATCGAACAAGGTGCTCCTAACCATTAGGCAGGAGCTTTATACTCATATTCAAAAGCTGAGCTTTAGCTTTTTCGACAGTAGACCAACCGGTAAGATACTCGCACGAATTATCGGAGATGTAAATTCATTAAAGGACGTACTTTCCGACAGTGTAACCACTTTAATACCGGATTTCATCACAATTTGCGCCGTAGTTACAATAATGCTTATTATCAACTGGAAATTAGCTTTGGCTTCTCTGATTACCTTGCCGTTTATGATGTTTGGTTTATGGTTTATCCAGACCCGTTCTCATATCAGGTGGCAGATACACCGGAAGAAAAGCTCCAACTTAAATGCATTTATTCATGAGGATTTATCGGGAATGCGCGTAATTCAGAGCTTTACTGCAGAGGAAGAGACCGAAGAAACCTTTAAACAGCTTTTAAAGGAGCATCGTGATTCCTTTGTGAGCGCAGTTGTGCTAAATGATGCTTTCGGTTCTGTGATCGATATAAGCTGGGGTATTGGAACCTTCTCCATGTATTTTGCAGCTGTAAAGCTACTTGGTATTGATGCCGGTGACGTCGGCACACTGATGGCCTTTGCTATGTATATCACAATGTTCTGGCATCCAATTATGAACCTCAGTAATTTTTATAATAAGCTAATCACTAACATAACAGGAGCGGAGCGTATCTTTGATATCCTGGATACCAAGCCTGAGATTACAGATTCAGATACAGTTAAGGAATTACCTAAGATAATGGGAGAGGTTTGTTTTGATCATGTATCCTTTTCCTATGATGAGGATTCTAAGGTATTAAATGATGTAAGCTTTTGCATTAAGCCCGGAGAAACAATCGCTCTTGTCGGACCGACAGGGGCCGGTAAGACCACTATTGTCAACTTAATCAGCCGATTCTATGATGTTCAAGAGGGCGATATCTATATAGACGGATTTAATATCAAGGAAGTCTCTATTGAAAGTCTAAGGCAACAAATGGGTATTATGACACAGGACAATTTCCTTTTCTCGGGTACCATAGCAGATAATATCCGATATGGTAAGCTTAACGCTACTGATGAAGAGATTATCGCTGCTGCGAAGGCAGTGAATGCCCATGATTTTATTATGAAGCTTGAAAATGGTTATGAGACGGAACTAAAGGAAAGAGGCGCTGGCTTATCTATTGGACAACGTCAGCTTCTGGCTTTTGCAAGAACGATGGTATCCATGCCCAAGATTCTAATCTTAGATGAAGCAACCTCAAGTATTGATACACACACCGAGCTTTTGGTACAACAAGGTATAGAGACACTACTTAAGGGTAGAACCTCCTTTGTTATTGCACATCGCCTGTCAACAATACGAAAAGCAGACCGAATCTTTGTCATTGATGACGGTAGAATTCAAGAAGAGGGAAGCTCTGACGAGCTGCTTGCAAAGAAGGGGTTGTATTATAATTTATATATATCACAGTTTAAAAATTTATAATAATGTAGGAAGTTAAATCTTAAAAATTCTTATAATAATTATCTGTCTATCCTTAATAAGATCTTTTTAAATATAGTGCTATAATAAAAGTACGGTCCGGTGCTCCAATTACACCCGCCGTACTTTTTTATATATCCTCACAAATTTTATGCAAACCTTATTATCAAGTACTTACGTGATACACAAAAACTAGTGTCAATCGTTCTCATTATCAATTTATACTAACATAACATGCCTGCCCTTTGAATTAGTCTGTGCCGAGGATTACGCAGGCACAAACTTTGAGGTAATTATGCTTTTCAATAATTCACACTAAATCTAGGTCTATTCCTTATCTTTATAACTAAGCTCCTGGCTTGGGTCACGATTTACTATATCATCATTATCTAAACCTTGCTCAGATATTTTATTAACAGGTCTCATGTAAACTTTCTCATCTTCTAAAATAATCTCTTTATCAGACGAGTTATCACTCTCCGAGGTTATCTCCTCCGTGGAAAAATTCTCATCCTCTGACCAATTCTTATCAACTAAAGCCTTCTCAATAGAAGCTTCCTTATAGAATATAGTAATCAAGCAATAACCCAATACAATCTGAAATACATTAATAAAAGATGTTGAGCCTTGAAAAATATTAACATAAGGCCAATATAAAATTGTAATTATACTTTCATTTTTGATTAAGGGTACAAAATAAAAAAAGGCAAAGAATAAGGAAGGGATTATCAGTAGTATAGCCTTAGGTATATTAACCTTCCACTTTCCCTTCGTCTTTACCTCCCTCAGAAAATGCTCAAGTCCAATAATTATACCTATGGCAGCGTTTAATATAACTACAACTGTAAGAAGGAAATAATTCATTTGGAAGGTTGTTCTTAATTCATTATTCAATTTTTTCTCAATATACCCCTTAATACCTAAAACAATAATAATTAAAATAATACCAGCAAGATACTTAAGCCATGATTTTTTATTCACTGCTACTCCCTTCTGCCACTAAGTGGGCCCCTTTACCTATTTACTAATTTTATTATCAATCCTCGCCTTCTTCCTCAGCGGGAAATTGTTTTCTTAACTGCCGGTTAATACTTTCTGCCATCTTCTCTTCCTGACGAAAAATAGTTAACATAATTGCCACATAGACTATGGTAATTAACAAAAACAGAACCATAAACTGCTGTAACATTCCCTTCTCCAGCCATTCAAATAAGATTGCACCTGCAAATACTACAAAATTAATATATATAAAGTGGCAGAAAATTCTGAATTTCATCTGTTTTTTGCCTGATATCTCCTTGTAATAATAAATAAAATTACCTAGGGCGCTAATCATTGCTACTAAAGCGATCTGCCATAATAAGGAGATCTTAAAAGTCAGCTCAGGATTAAACAATGTAATAAATATCGCAGCACTTAATGTCGTTCCCGTCATGATATATACGAAGGTCTGACATATTCCTTTTATATTAACCATCTCGTCTCCCTCCTATAAGCCAAGCTTTTTCTTCAGTTCCGGTACATACTGTCTTGATATAGCTACCTTTTCACCGTTAAAGAGAAGCGCTTCAAAACGCCCGGAGTAAGCCGGACTGATACTTTTAATTTTCATAACATTGAGGATAACCGATTTTGATGCGCGAAAGAAATTAGTGTTTTTATATTCCTCTTCTATTTCATAAAGCTTAAACTTGGTTTCGTAAATATTCTGTTTACAATACATAAACACCTTGTTATCGACACCTTCAAAATAATAAATACTGGCAAGATCAATCATCGTTATATTGCCGTCTTTACAACCGGCCAATTTCTTCTGCCCCATCTTCAATTCAGAAATAATTTTTAAGATGCTCTCATTCAGCTCCCTACATCGGATTATAATCTGATCCTCTTCTCCAGGATTAGTTTCCTCAATAATAATCTTCATATGAGTCTCCTATCTGCTCATAACATTACGTCTCTTCTGTAAAAATGCCGAAATAACTATGAAGATTATACCACTGATTGCCAAAATTGTCACTTTAAATACATCAGTAATTTCTGTGCTATTATAGTATATCGTCATTCCCATATACTTCTTAAATTCATCAATTACTGCTTGTGGACAATTCTGAAAGGTTTTCGCCATAATATCGGCAGTGAAGATATCCCTTAAAAATGAGGAGCCATGTACCATCGGAAAGCATTTTAGAACAAGCTGTACATTTGCAGGCAGCATTCCCATTGGTAAGTATATAGCTGACATAAAGCCTACAAGAGTTCCTATAATAGTACCGAGACCAGATAATGCACCTTGTGTATGAACAAAGTTCAGGATTAAAAATACCATACTGGAAGATACAAATACATTTAGTAATATAAAAAGAAATATCTTTCCTAGTTGAACCAGCGTAAGTAACCCTGCTCCAATTAGACCAAAGTAAATCTCACCGATTAATACTGTAAGAGAGCACATAATCACAGCCATTACAATGGCTGCAGAAATATATCCCATAACAAATATTATCCTTTTTACCGGTGCTACAAAGAAGCTGGAAAGACGTTTTTGTATTTCATCCTCCACCATAATTCCTATCATAGAATAAGTTATCATTACAGAATTTACGACAACGATTCCTGCAAGCGTCCAAAGCATAACTAACTGCTCAGCATTTTTTTGATCTACAGCCGTATCTCTCTGTCCCCCGTACTGATTTAATAAGTTTACTACATTTTCCGCATTCATTTTACCCAAAAAGACTACCATTAATCCTATTATGATAAGCATTGACAAAAGAGAAAAGAATATATTAGATTTATCCCTTACATATACCAATATATTACGTTTAATTAATTTAAATAGCAGCATATTAACCCTCCATACTGAAAAAACCTGCGAATTTAGGCAGCACACAAATTTGCCAATCGTTAATCTTAATTTTTCAACCAGACATAACATGGCTGACCTTTGAATTAGTTTATTTATTATAAATTCTTCCCTGTAACATTCAAGAAAACATCATCCATTGTACCCTGAATAACTTCAAATGACTTAAGATTTCCCTTCATTTGATTTAAAATAGTAAGACCATACATGGTATTAGGAATAACGACATGTATATGATTACTTTTCTTCTCATAATATAGCTCTGCTTCTTTTAGCCACTTCTCAAGGGATTTCTCATCCTCCGGAACAAGCTTCAACATATCATGTGCATATTTCTCTTTTAACTCCTGTGGTGTACCGCCCGCAACAAGTTTTCCGGCTTCCATAATTGAGATATATTGGGCTTTTGCTGCTTCCTCCATGTAATGCGTAGTCAAAAAGACGGTCATATTATTTTCCTTACGAAGCTTCTCTACACTCTCCCATACATTTTGCCTTGTCTGTGGATCAAGGCCCGTAGTTGGTTCATCAAGAAATAAGATTTCGGGTCGATTCATAAGAGCTCTGGCAATCTCACACCTTCTTTTCTGACCTCCTGAAAGCTTTCTAAACTGCCTTCCTAACAGCTCTTCTATATCCAAAATGTCACACACATAATCCAAATTAGATAGAATAACTTTTTTGCTTTTGGTATAAAGTGCAGCCCTAGTCACCAGATTCTCCTTCACTGTTAGATTATCATCGAGTGTATTGTCTTGAAATACCACTCCTATTTTACTTCTAATCTCCCCATCTTCCTTACCCAACCGGCATCCACATATCGTTACGCATCCTTCAGAGCTGCGTAATAGGGTACATAAAATATTAATCGTCGTGGATTTACCTGCCCCATTTACACCCAGAAAACCATACAGCTCACCTTTTTTCACTCGAAAGCTGATATCGTCAACTGCTTTAATTTCTTTAAAATACTTTTTCAAATTCTTAACCAGTATAATATCCTCCATGATTTACCTCTTTCCGTACTGCTTTAATTAATCTATCGTACATTTTTATTTCTGATTGAGTTTATGACTAATTTTTCATTTCTGCAAGAGCCTATTTGGTAAGCTGCAATATTTGAGGGTAAGCTGTAATATAAAAGTAGTATTATTGTAAAGAGCAAACCTTTATTTTTTAAATAGGAATTCTTTTCAATACTTTGTAATTAGCTCTCGAATGTATATTTGTTGCTATCCAGTAGTTAAAGAATTTCTTAAAAAAGGACAAAAAAATATACACACCCATAGTCATAAATAAGCATTTACACTCTGCAATTATTTAAGCAAGGGGAGTATATCTTTGTATCTCCATTATTAAATTATGTTTACAATTCTAATATTATTTATATAACAGTTTTGCTTTATATGTTTTCTTACTCCAGCCACTTAATGAAGGCTGTTTTATCTATACGATTATAGCCAGCGTTTTCATAAAATTTAAGAGTACTTTCCAATTTTGATCCAGTCATCAGCATTATCTTATAACAATTTTCCTTCATTGCCAACGTTCCAGCATAATTAAGAATTGCTGTAGCGAAGCCTTTATTTCTGTAATCCTTATGCGTTATTACATTTTCAATAAGCGCATAAGGCCGCTGATGATGTGTTAGATTGGGTATAATGATTAATACACACGAGCAAACAATTTTATTATCAACTATGCCGCATATAATATGATGATTTTTATCCGTAAGAATTTGTTTCCAAAGTTGTGTTATTTCCTGTGTAATTTCTGGCAGAGTATTATCATGCAGCTGCGTATACAGTTCCAATAGGCTCACAAGGTCCTTCACAACAACTTCTCTTATTTCCATTATGATTCCCCCTTTATTACTAACCTTAATCCTCATCGAGGTAAAAGCTTTTGTCCTCCTGTTCCAACAATGAAGGATTGCACTCTTAGCCTACTGCTAAAATCTTCTCTTTGGAATTGTTATAATAAAGCTTGTTCCTGCTTTAAATTGTGTACGTACTTTAATTTTTCCTGTATGAGCAAGAATAATCAGTTTCGCTAAAGATAATCCCAAGCCATGCCCGCTTATATTTTGATTTCTAACATGATCTGAACGGTAAAATCGATCAAAAATGTGATCAATATCCTTCTTTGTCATACCTATACCGGTATCCTGAACAGTGATAACACAGTCTTCATTCATCTTTTGACATAAAATCGTTATCTGATCTCCGTCATGCGTATATTTTACTGCATTATCTATAAAAATTCTTATCGCTTGTTTTAAGGATTGCTTGTCTCCATATACAATAACATCCTCCATAATTGGATTACTAATTATTCTATTAGTGGCCACCAGCTTCGTCTCCTTCACCATATCCTCCACTAGTGGACGCATATTAAAACGCTTTTTATTTAGCTTTAGGGTTTTTTTATCATGTCTGGATAAAAATAGAAGCTTCTCTACCAGATCCTGCATAGACCGTGCTTCATTTTGAATTGCATCGATCGATTCATGAAGTACCTCTTCATTCGTGGTACCCCATCGATTAAGTAGATTTGCATAACCCTGAATTACTGCAATCGGAGTCCTAAGCTCATGCGAAGCATCCGACACAAACTGTTTCTGACTTTCGTAAGAAGTCTCTATTCTATCTAACATAGCATTAATAACACCAGCTAAGTCCTTAAGTTCGTTTTTCGTTCCTTCTATATTGAGACGCTCACTATGAAGATTATTCACCGTCAATCGGTTAGCCGTTGCAGACATTATCCTAAGTGGTTCAAATAGCTTAACATCACTCCTTTTGCCCTTTCTAATAATCATGAAAACAATAAAGAGATACAATAATACTACTTTCCATAATAAATTCATAAATCGAAGATAACTATCTGTTAGGTCATATTCAAATACTGCTTTATATTTTTTGTCATGGTAATTAAAATATTTTACATCATCAATCACAAGAATATTAATCTTATTTTTATGATCAAAATACACACCATAGAAAAATTCCTTCCTATTTTGTGCACTGATTACTATATCATTAAATACTTCCTTATCTGTTACTTTCTCAGTTATTTTAAAAGTTATTCCCATTAAAAAGTAAGGATTTTCAATTTTTTCTAAGCCTTTTTCTTCTATAGCAGAAATCATATTTTGCGCCTTTTGATCATATGCTGCCTTTTCAGAAAACATATATAAAAGGAAAAATACTAACATAAACAATAGTCCATGCGTCAGGAGCAGTTTTAAATAGGCCATTGATATACGAAATGCCATAGACAGTCTAAAATTACTTAACCACTCCTCCCTCTTTTTCCGAATAGGGAGTATTATTTTTCTTAAGATGCTTCGTAACGCTTCCAGTAGCACTTTCTTCATAACAGTATCGGCATATTAATAAATACGCCCTCCTCCCTTTACCAGGTGTAGGTGTAGGCTTATTACTCCTTAATGATATATCCAAGTCCTCGTACGGTGGATATCAGACGTATCCCATATTTTTCATCAATCTTTTGCCTAAGATATCTGATATATACGTCAACAACATTGGTATCTCCAAAATATTCATAATCCCATACATTATTAAGCAGCTGCTCTCTAGTAAGTGCTACATTCTTATTGCGTATGAGATATTCCAGAAGTTCATACTCTTTTTTTGTAAGAATCAGCTCATCTCCATTATAAAATGCACTATGGCTTTTAATATTCAAGGTAAGATTACCAATTTTTAAAGCTTCACTTTTATTTTCTGCGGTTAGCTTTTTGCGATTTAGTGCAACTCTAATTCTTGCGAGAAGTTCTTCTATCGCAAAAGGTTTTGTCATATAATCGTCTGCGCCCATATCAAGGCCTGCTACCTTATCCGTAACATCATCCTTTGCAGTAAGCATAATAATTGGGACCTGTGATTCAAGACGTACTCTTCGGCAAACCTCTATACCGCTTAAACCCGGAAGCATGATATCTAATACAATTAAGTCTACATTTTCCTTCAAAGCCTTTTCGAGTCCAAGTCTCCCGTCACCAGCCAGTAATACCTCATATCCTTCGTGCTTTAATTCCAATTCTAAAAATCTGGCTATCTTTGTCTCGTCCTCTACTATTAAAATCTTAGCCATCTTATACCTCCTTACCTTTAATAATTATTAGGTTCAATTACGAAACTCAGTAATTGTAAATACTGTATATACATTTAATAAAACTATAATGCTTCGCAATGATACATTTAACAAATATGATTACATTGTATCGGTTATCCTGCTGCTTTTCAATATCTGCATATTAGAATTCTATTAAAAAGTATTGCCTTATTATATTTTTGCTGTTTTCATATAGATAAAAAGGCTTTTATAAAATTATAATAATTTTTAAAAGCCTTTACCTGTTTCATATTCAATTGAAAAAATAATTGTTATCCTTTTATAATATTTGCATCCGGTTTATCCTATTGAATAAATTAATATAAAATTTCTTTATTTATGTTTTGTCCCTGCCTGATAAGCATGTAACTTCTTGATAAAATCTTTACTATGTATCAAACTTGCTATCAGATTATATTTCGCATCGGCTCAATTTCAGCTTCTAGATTCTCGTCTTCCTTATAAAAGAATCTTGCGAGGAATTGTATTTCCTCAGTATCCATCGAATATGCTGCTTCCAAAGCTCTATGACTTCCTGAAGTTGTTTCCGCGATAACTAATTTTTTAAGTTCCTTGTCAAAATCAGATACTATATATTCTTTTGATAAATCTTCTATCATATATAGTTGTCCGTGGACGTAGACATAGAATCTTCCCATACTCATCAGCTCTTTGCTAAAAAATATAAATACTGGTACAAGCCCGATAAAGTTCGAACTATAGTAGCATAGGCCATATAAGTAAATGATAGCTATAAATAATAAAAAAATTTGTTTTTTAATTGCTTTATTGCTTAAGTATTTGAGATTATAATCTCTATACTGATAAGCCAACAAGATCCGTTTTAGATGTAGTGTTACGGAATAGGTTATTACTACATATAATATTATTGTAAAAATGCTCCATACGAATACTTTCATTATATATTCTTTTAGTTGTTGCATGATTCCTATATAATTAACGGAGGATAATGCTACCCATACAATAATATTAAATACTAGTACAACCCTTGTAATAGCCCTTTTCATTCATTACACTCCTTATTAATAAAACTTTTGTCCCTCTCACTTTATCTTATATAGCCTTGTCACTTTTTATGTTAAACATTCCTATATAATTTACAAATTCGATATTAGCAAAGTCGTTTGATATATATAACGGCTAATATGCTCCCACGTCTTCAAATAAATAACATTTATGTGTGATGATAATAACACATAATGTAAAAAGAGGCAATTACAAGCGTCTATTTCTTATTTGTTTTTAATAATTCTAATATTTTGTTATATAATACAAAAAAAGAAGTCGTATGATAAAAGTCCTATCCTCCGTTATGCTCCATAACGTTTGACAGTAGCTTTTCATCTACGACTTCTTCTATATTAAATATAGTTCTTTAGTTTACAATACACTCTTTACAGCATTAACTACATTTTCTGTAGTAAAACCGAATTTCTTAAAGAGAACTCCTGCAGGAGCGGATGCACCAAAGCCCTTCATTGTAACCGTAGTACCGTCAAGGCCTACATATTTACCCCAGCCGAAATCTGTGGCTGCTTCAACTGCTACCCTAGCTCTTACACTCTTAGGTAGAATGCTTTCTTTATAATCAGCTGATTGTGCTTCGAATAAATCCATAGAAGGAATACTTACAACTCTTACATCTACGCCTTCCTTAATTAATTCAGCTTGTGCATTAATACCAAGCTCAACTTCTGAACCGCTTGCCATTATAATTGCATCCGGAACAGCCTTCTTAGAAGGAGATACGATATAACCACCCTTTAATGCTTCCTTCGATGAGCCCGCAAGCTGAGGAAGATTCTGTCGGGTTAATACAAGTGCAGTAGGAGACTTCGTAGAGGTAATTGCATAATACCATGCAGCAATACACTCTGTTGCATCAGCCGGTCTAAACACAGTAAAATTCGGCATTGCTCGCAGCATAGCAAGCTGCTCAATCGGCTCATGTGTCGGACCGTCTTCACCTACACCTATACTGTCATGCGTAAGTACGAAGGTAAGCGGTAGTCCCATAAGAGCGGATAATCTTGCCATCGGTTTAACATAATCGCTGAAAACAAAGAAGGTTGAAACATATGCACGAAGTCCGCCATGTAATGCAAGTCCATTACCAATCGCAGCCATAGCTAACTCTCTTACTCCAAAATGCAGGTTACGGCCTGCATAATTATCTTTAGAGAAATCTCCCATATCATTCATGTAAGTCTTTGTAGATGGTGCAAGGTCTGCGGAACCACCGATTACATTCGGAAGTAAATTCTTAATTCTATTGATGACCATACCAGAGAGATTTCTGGTAGCTTCCGGTTTATCAGCAAATGCCCAGAAATCATCATTATTTAATAAGTCCTTGGCTGCATTCACATCATGGTACTGCTCCCACATAGCCTTCATATCAGGATATGTGCTGCAGTAATCAACGAACATCTTATTCCATGCTTCCTCTGCCTTAGCGCCTTCTTTAGCTAGTTCCTTAAAGTTAGCATAAACTTCATCCGGAACATAGAATGCCTCATGACTGGGCCATCCAAGCTTTTCTCTTAATGCCTTAACATTATCCACTCCAAGGGGTTCACCATGTGCACTCGCAAGACCTTCTCTGGGACTGCCATGTCCTATCTTAGTATTTACTGTAATCATTGTAGGTCTTGATAAATCAGCCTTTGCTGCAGCAATTGCTGCTCCAATTTCCTCAAGGTTGTTACCATCTTCTACAACTAAGGTCTGGAAGCCAAAAGCCTCAAAACGCTTTTTAACATCCTCAGTAAAGGCAATATCAGTGCTTCCTTCAATGGATATTTTATTACTATCATATAAAACGATTAATTTACCTAAACCGAGTGTACCAGCTAAAGACATAGATTCAGAGGTAATACCCTCCATCATACATCCGTCTCCACCTAGTACAAAGGTATAGTGATCAACTACCGGATAACCTTCCTTATTAAACTTCGCCGCAAGATGAGCCTCACCCATAGCCATACCTACTGCCATAGCCATACCAGCACCAAGAGGTCCTGTTGTAGCTTCAACACCAACAGTATGACCATACTCGGGATGTCCGGGAGTAAGTGAATTCTCCTGACGGAAATTAGATAAATCCTCAGCTGTGAGTCCATATCCGAATAAATGTAACAGGGAATATAACAGCATGGAACCATGTCCACCGGAGAGAATAAAGCGGTCTCTATTTTCCCATTTTGGATTAACTGGGTTATGCTTCATTTGCTTTGCCCATAATTCATAAGCCATTGCAGCTGCACCAAGCGGCAGACCCGGATGTCCTGAATTAGCTTTTTGTACACCATCAGCAGATAATACTCTTATTGCATTTACTGACATGGTATCAATATTGCTCATTGTAGATCCTCCTTAATAGTACATTTAATTTATTACATATTAATTGTTATTTCCGTCTTCTAATAATAAAAGCTTATTCTTCTCCAAATACGGCTTTATAATCCTGAACGAATTTTTCAATTCCTGCTGTTGTTAAAGGATGCTTTGAGCACTGCTCGATAACACTGTAAGGAACAGTTGCAATATCTGCTCCAGCTAATGCACAGTCTGTAATGTGAATCGGATTACGAATACTTGCTGCAATAATTTCTGATTTTATATTATAAATCTTAAAGATTTGAGCTATCGTCTTAATTAACTCAACACCATTTTGTGAAATATCATCAAGACGTCCAACAAAAGGAGATACGAAGGTAGCTCCTGCTCTTGCTGCTAAGAGTGCCTGATTAGCTGAAAAGATAAGTGTTACGTTAGTCTTAATCCCTTCGCTTGCTAATACCTTTGTGGCTTTTAAGCCTTCTAAGGTCATTGGTATCTTTACAACCATATTCGGGTGAATTTTAGCAATCTCTCTACCTTCTGCTATCATGCCTTCTGCAGTAACAGTAGTTGCTTTAACCTCTCCACTGATTGGTCCGTCAACCAAGCATGCAATTTCTTTAATAACCTCTACAAAATCTCTTCCTTCCTTAGCAATTAAGGATGGATTTGTTGTTACACCACAGATTACGCCTAAATCGCTGGCTTTTTTAATATCAGCCACATTTGCCGTATCAATAAACAGCTTCATAAACTTACCTCCTGGGGACTTAAGCTGTATAAAACCTTTCACATCAAATGCTTTGTTTATCTATTCGGTCCTATAGCCTGTCCTTAATATTTTATTTATTATGCTTAAATATAGTAAAGTAATTCTATGTCAGTATACCAGACACAATTTATACCTAATACTTGTCTTATCCCTCTCCCCACAAAAATATGAAACCCTTATCACATAAATGTATTTATATTTTTAAAGATTAATTAATATGTTAATATTAATACATCTTAACCTATAAATATCATTTTTCTGTATAACAAGACATAAGTACAAACTATACTTTTCTTATATTGTGCACATATATTACTAAATATACTATAAAAGTCTAAGCAAAACAATATGCAAATTAAACACATATATAATTAATTTAGTAAAAAAACTATCAAGTTAATCAATTCCACTTAGCATGAAGTATCGTTGTTCAAACATATCTATCGGCATGGGCTTTGCAAAATAGTATCCCTGTATCATGTCACAGCCGGCTTTACATAGATACTCTACCTGCTCTCTCGTTTCTATACATTCGGCAACAACCTTCATATGAAGATCCTTAGCCATAGTAATAGTATTACGTATAATTGTCAGACCACGTTCTAACTCATTTTTGATCTGAAATAATTCACCGTCAAGCTTCACAATGTCGAGAGGTAAATCCTTGAGTGAATTCAAAGATGAATACCCCGCTCCAAAATCATCCATTGATACTATAAATCCATACTTTCTAAGAAGATTTACGGTTGTAATTAACATCTGCTTATCCTGCAAAAAGGCACTTTCTGTTAATTCAAGTTCTATTAGATTATGAGGCACCTTATAGTTATCAACAATATCGTTGATTGCTACTGCAAGGTGTGGATTAGCAAAATGAAGCCTTGATATATTGACCGATATTGGAAATGGGCTAAAGCCCTTATCCAGCCAGCTTCTAATTAACATACAAACCTTTTTCAGCATATAAAAGTCTAGTTGAGTAATAAAACCATTTTTCTCAAATACAGGTATAAAATTAGCTGGTGAAACTATCTTTCCCTCGTTATTAAACCACCGAACCAAGGCCTCTGCGCCCGATATTTTTTCTTCCTTAGTAGCGTATTTGGGTTGCAAATAAACATGGAACTCTTCATTCTTAAGTGCATCACTCATTGCATTTTCTATATTCTCTTCCTCGAATAACCTGTTTCTGACCGTATCATCAAAAAAGGATATCATACCGTCTGTACTACCTTTTTTATTCATTTTAGCAATACTTGCAAACTCCGCCATTCGGTCAACCGAATCCTGATCTTCATTAATAATATATACCCCATAAGATATTCTAGATGTTTTAGTATAACGAAACTGATGCAATACATTATTTAGTTCATATACTCTTTCTTTGATATCTTTTTCATTCTTAAATGATAGCAGAATATAAAATTGATCCGCGGCATACCTTGTAAAAGGCTCGCTAAACTGAGCCCAACGTTTAATAATATTATAGATCTCCTTTAAAACCTGATCGCCCTTTTGATAACCATATACATCATTGATGAACTTAAATCTATTAATATCAAAATTAATTAAAGCATACTGTCTTTTTCCTAATGACTTTGCTGTAAGTAATTTATTAACTAGAATACGGAATTTATACCAATTATCCCCACCCGTAACAGGGTCTAAGTAAAGCATTTTTATTACTTTACGGTTAGATCTTCTCTGAATTATAATCATAAGAGTAAAAAGGAAAAGCATGCAGATAGATATAAAAATCCACATCATATTTGTCAGTTTAAAAATATCCTTTGCAATTGGGTTAATAATATTTGCTCTCCCGATTAGTACAGACCAATTATTCAAATCTAAAGCTTTTTCATCCCATATATATTGATCATTATTTTTTGGATTTTTTATAAAGAAATCTTTCAGATTAACGTCTGGTATGGTATCTTCTGCTTCTTTACGCAGATAACCATTAGAAATTAGACTATTATAATTAAATTTATCTATTCCCGTATCTTGTATATATGCTATAAGTTCTTTATTTTCATTAATTATATATATCAGATTATCCGTATCTGCTAAATAGGGAATAGTTTCTTTCAAGCATGAATTTATTTTCGCTACTAATACACCCTTTTGTTTTCTCTTATCTATTATAGGTATAGCAATATCAATTACAGGCTGATTATTCTCCGTATAGGAAATATTTTCTGAAGTGCCTACATATCCGTTTTTAGCCACCTGATAATACGTTTCGTTGGCTATATTAATACTATTACCGGTAGTGCTATAGCCATGCCCTTCTAAATCTACGATTGCCAGGTCTACATAGAATTTTTTCATCGATTTTAATGATTGTAACGCTTCTGATGAATTTATATTTGACTTATTTTCCGCTATTAAATTTGCTGCGATTTGAAGAGCCTGATATTGGTTTTCTATCTCCTGATTGAGCAGCGCTGTAATATCATCTGTTAATAGATCATAAGCCTCCATCTTTTCCTTATAGCTATATTGAATCATACGATTTAATTGTAATATACCCAATATAAGAGTTAAAGCAATACTCAAAACAGCAAAAAAAATAAGTGGTGCTGTTCTGTTCTTTGGTAAAGCATACTTCATGTTGTTTCTCCTCATAAGTATAATAATTCTCTTCCGTCATTTCTACCTTATTATTAAAGATTAACTCTTATGTTTTAGTTCATAGAAAATTCCTTTAATAGTATTTATATCATACACCCTTTATTATGTCATTGTCAAAATAACTTATCTTAAACAATTAATTCTATGAATTTTTCCACTATAGATGGGATAACCAGGAAACTCTATATTATTAAAGTTACACTACACTAAAACTTTGATATTTTGTTATTCTAATGCTTTTATTACACTAAAATGCTTTAGAACACTAAATAATTATATTACTACTCTAAGGTTTTGTTATACTAAAGTTTAACTATATTACGATTTTACAAAACTTACGTTATTGATATACTTAAGCAATTATTAACTAATTTACGAGACTTATAGTTGTGAAAATATATCACCCAGATTGGCATTGATTAATAGATCAGCCTGATCATCAAATGCAGTAACTGTTTTATTAATTAAGACAAGCTTATCTCCTTGATAGTATTTAATTAGCCCTGCAGCTGGATATACGCTTAAGGAGGTTCCTCCAATTATAAGTACCTCTGCCTCTTTAATGAGTTGTATGGAATCCTTGATTACTTGTTCATTAAGGGGCTCTTCATAAAGCGTTACATCAGGTTTTATTATACCTTTACAGCTACAGGTGGGAATATCTTTCGCATTTAATATATCATCCAAACTATAAGATTTGTTACATTTCATACAATAATTACGCAGTACAGAACCATGTAACTCCAAAACCTTCTTACTTCCTGCCTTTTGATGAAGTCCATCAATATTCTGAGTAATTATTCCTTTTAATTTACCCATTTCCTCCAGCTCGGCTAATTTATTATGCGTAATATTGGGACTCGACTTAGTATAAATCATCTTTTCTTTATAAAAATCATAAAAATCTTTCGTATTTGTCATAAAAAAACTGTGGCTAAGTATTGTTTCAGGAGGATAAATATATTTTATATGATATATTCCTGCTGTGCTGCGAAAATCAGGTATTCCACTTTCTGTTGATACTCCTGCACCTCCGAAGAATACAATATTTACACTATTGTTTACCCAATGTTTAAGCTTATCTATTTTATCACTAGTCATGGTTTTCTCCTTTAGGCTATATTATCTATGTATTTATATAAACATTTACGTATCACTATAATACAGCATATTCCGAAAATGAAATAAATGATATAGTGCATTTTTCACACAAAAAAAGACCTCATAAGAGGTCTTAATGAGACATCCGGGATTCGAACCCGGGACACCATGATTAAAAGTCATGTGCTCTACCGACTGAGCTAATATCCCATGCTTATTCTCAAAGCAAAATGCCCAGAACCGGAATCGAACCAGTGACACGAGGATTTTCAGTCCTCTGCTCTACCGACTGAGCTATCTGGGCATAGTCTACTTCATAATTACATAAATATTTAGTTTGATGAATATTATTCAATTTAAGTTGAATAAAGTTGCGGGGATAGGATTTGAACCTATGACCTTCGGGTTATGAGCCCGACGAGCTTCCAGACTGCTCCACCCCGCGGCATTTTTTTATTAGTCCGCTTTGAAGATCTTATCATTTGCATACATGTATTCACTTAAGTAGAACTAATAATTGGCTTTACGCCAGTGGATGGGGAAGGATTCGAACCTTCGAAAGCGTCGCTAACAGATTTACAGTCTGCCCCCTTTGGCCACTCGGGAACCCATCCAAAGTCAACTATATTTAGTTGAAAGCCGATGATCGGACTCGAACCGATAACCTGCTGATTACAAGTCAGCTGCTCTGCCAATTGAGCCACATCGGCATATAAATAACTACATCAATACTGTCAAAGTATTGAGTGGGACCTATAGGGCTCGAACCTATGACCCTCTGCTTGTAAGGCAGATGCTCTCCCAGCTGAGCTAAGATCCCATGGGTATATTATATGCAAATATTTAGTCTAAATACAAAATAATAAATGTATCAACTGTTAATTGCATAAGTCCTGATTTTAAATACAATTTGTAATTAAATTTCAAAACTTTACGACCCAGAAGGGACTCGAACCCTCGACCTCCGCCGTGACAGGGCGGCGCTCTAACCAACTGAGCCACTAGGCCATTTGATACTACACACGAAAATGTACATCCTTTTCAGTACCTTTGCTTTTCTTAGAACTTTTCAGTTCTCTTTTAAGCTTCCATACCCACTGTAATTCCTTTTTAGGTCAAGCCCTCGACCTATTAGTAACAATCAGCTCCATGCGTTACCGCACTTCCACCTTTGTC
>JAEZTJ010000063.1 GCA_023421505.1 Bacillota bacterium | reverse complement strand
ATTCCTTTGGTCTATCAAAATCTAATAAGTCTATAGCTTCATTACCAATTGCAATTTCTGGTTCTGGAAGATTCATCTTATTACATAGTTGCATCAAGTTCCCTTCCAATCTCATCAAATCATCAACGTCAGTTGCATCAATTTGTTTAACTGCATCTTGATATAATTCTTCAAAGGCCTCTCGTACTAATAAAACAACACCAATCTTTTGCAACTGCTCGTACTCACGCGCCGCAAATATTCCTTCATCAATCTTCTCTTGTAACGAATTAATGTGATCCTTATTTTTAGAAATTGCATTAGTCGTTTTCTCCACAGTATCATCTTGCAGAACTGGATCCAAATAACAATTTACTGAAAAAATATTATCAAACATCTTCTGTAATATATTCGTATACTCAAGTGGAAGACTAATACCTTTCATTCTTTCTGAATAGAAACGGCGTTTTTCTTCATCACTTAGTATCATTTTTGCTTTAGCTAATCTTTCACGTTTTGCCTTTTTTGAATTTTCAAAGAACGAATCACCATATTCTTCCTCCAAATCAAATTGTGAGATTTCTCTATTAAATTGCTCAGAATATTTATTAATAATATTCTGCAATGTCCCTTTAAACTTTTCTTTCAATACTAGTTTCTGCTGTGCCTCAAACTCCTGATTTAAAACATCTATATTCTCTTGACCTTCAACAGGCATTGGATATAGGTATCTTGGAGATACTCTTGTTTCAAGAATTGAATATTCAGGTCTATTTCTTTTGGATACATATAATGCACTTAATAACTGTGCATTTATCACTTTATTGTAGTCTTCATTTACTAAGACCTTCAACAATCCCGCTGCCTCTTCATATTGACCAATTCTAAGACATGAAGTTGCACAAAGCTGTAAAATATCATTATTGTTACCAGCCTTTTCGATTGCAGTTTTTATAAGTTTGCTAATCTTTTTATTATCTCTTTTTTCATCTAAAAACAACAAGTCAATATACTCCAATGCATATGAAGCAGTCATTTGATCTTCTCTTAATATATTAAAAGCATTCAATTTCTCATATACATCAAAATGCCTCTTGGCTTTTTCCCGAAATTCTACTTTTGTTTCCTCATCCTGAAAAACTTGAGAAATATAATTTGCGGTATGACCCATATAATACCAAAACGGAGGATACGCCATGAACTTATCCTGAATAGCCTCTAATCTTGCATATTTTCGTAATTCATCTTGATCAATTATTATTTCGTTGTATTGCTTAATTTGTTTTTCAGTCAATCTCCACTTGTCTTCAAAATCATACTCTGCCGCTAATCTCCAAGCTGTAGTAAACAACTCTCTTCTCAGTGCATTAAATTGCTCAATCGCAGTAATCTGCAATTCCATCTCAGCTTTTTCTTTTTCGGAGCCAGCTTGAACCTTCTCGCGTCGATAATTCATATATCCAGTTCCTACTGTTGTAGCTAAAGACAATGCCATAGTCACTGGGTTCCCAGAAACAAACACACTTAGGCTAGGAACAGCCGACCAAATAGCAGATTTCATTCTTTGCTGATATTCTTTTTCTATCTGATTCTTTTTCATATCCTGAATTCGAAAAAATGTTATTGTATTTAATAACTCAGTTAGTATTCTCAATAACGCCTCATCTTTCGGAATCACTTTTAGATTAAGATTATTAAGAATAGCATCATATTCTTGTTCCAGAATATATAAGTCGTTATAATCGACTATTTGAGATACTGACACAGTACACATATTTAACGCATATGCCGCCTTTAGTTTTTCCTCATCCGAGTATTCATTCCTTATATCTGTATTATTTTCCATTGCTAGCATCTCCTCCCTAGTAACTACTACTTCAGATCAATATCCATACTAATAGGAACATGATCAGAAACTTTTTTCCTATAGCCGTCCAATTTTTCGACTGGCGTTTTTTCTGAACTAAAATATTTGTTTAATGCATCCACCCTGCTAACATTTGATATTTTCAGCTTACTTATCAAATCCATTTCGTATGAAAAATGGTCATAATTATTTGCATAGCAATCTTCGACAGTCTGTTGATTATTTACCATTCTCAATGATGTAGGCATTTCTTGAACTGTTTTAAAATATCTCTTTTTACCCGTGTAATTTGTTCCTGTAATACTCTCTATTTTAATCTCTGCTCTTGGCCCCTTATTCAAACAAATATTGTAATCTCCCAATAAAAAAGTGTAGGATGGCATCATCTCTAACGAATTAGGTAAAGACTGATGATCACAAATTCTAGGCAAAACTTGCTTAACTAAAATATCAAATTCGTCGATTCTCTCAGCTTCTCTTTTTGAATCTAAAATATGTACATTAACCAAACGCAATTCAAAATTTGAGCCTCCAAGCATTCCTCTTGCTGTAAATCGAGCATAATATGGTGGTCTTTGTAATGTAACTCCACCCGCATTTGTATAATAAGTTGGATCTTTTAATAACCTCAACCTCTTTACATTCCAAATAAACCCATATCTTTCAGGATCTTTCGAATGAGTTGGCATATCCGCACCAAACGAGTATTCATATTCTCTAAGTAAATTCTTGTGCTGATTCAAAATCTGAGTCAAATGTCGAATTGGCGATTCCGAATTTACCTCTTGAATTCCAACAACATCAAATCCTTCCTTTATTATTATTTCTGCAATCTTATTGAAATCTCTATTTAAGGTTTCCCCATCTTGGGTTTGATTTGAATAATTAAAATCTCGTATATTAAACGATCCAATATGATAACTCATTCTTTTTCGCCTCCCTATAGCATCTTAATATTATCTCCCTGACTTCTAATCCACATATCTATACC
>JAEZTJ010000031.1 GCA_023421505.1 Bacillota bacterium | reverse complement strand
TCAATACGGTTCGTGATATGTCTTTCGACATATCTCATGAAAATCTATTTTTGAGACTCATGTGTAGTCTCAAGTCTTTTAGAATTTTCAGGGTTGTTTTACTGTTCAATTATCAAGGTTCATACTGCCTAATTACTAATATTTTATCTAGCTCTCAACGACAGCTTGTTTACTTTACCACATATGCTGTATTATGTCAACCACTTTTTAAATATTTTTAATTCAGGGTAGATACAGCAGATACAACATCGTGGGTGTTAATCATACTACATCAGTAGAATAATGTCAAGCATAATTTAAATTATAATTTAATTATTTTATTTAATGCTCAAGCCATACTTTACTGCCTATAGCTATTGAAATGCGTTTAGCACTCAACAGAAATATATCATATCATATTCTCAGAATAATGTCAATCAAAAATTGTTTTAATTTTGTATTCAATTACAGTCAATTAGAAACAACTCCGAATTATTTCTGATCCCGCTAGAAAGATGCCTATATATTACTATTCATCAATTGTTGAATAATTACAAACCGTCACGATGAGGTAATTCACATTATATATCACAATATATTAGTTCTTATGTGAGCCCTCTATTTCAACAGCGGAATATTATAATAACATGCTTACTTCACCATGTCAATCATAAATTGTATAAATTTTATATATAATTTATTTAAAACATAATTTTACTACTTTTCAACACTTTTTAATAAACTCTTGCTCGTGTTTCTCTTCTATACTTTCATAAATAGGTTTCTCTTCATAAGCCTTCTTGATGATTTCATTTGACGGATTACCTCTACTATACAAGTCAGCTTTGCAGCACCTCTTGTTGCTATAGTATAGAAGTAATCCACATTATATTTATACAAATGTTCTCTATAAACAATTAAGTTCTTAGTGTATAGCAGAATGGTGGATAACCTTATAGAAAAATATTTTATAGCTAAAACAAAGATTTTTAATTTTTCTGTTTTGCACATAATGGACTACTCTATGATACTCTACGGGGTCCTAAACAGTTACAATTTATTTATTATTCCAGGTATAAGTTAAAGCTGAAAATCGGCAACACTCTACGCAATTACCACATTGCACACATTCATCAAATTTTATTGCATCAAATTTTATCAATTTCGGTATATCTCTGTTAACCAAACATTTCTGAGTACATTTACCACACTTTTTGCATAAATCCTTATTTATTTTGTAATTTAGTGATGGTAGCTTAAGCTTCTTACCTAATCTATTAGCTGAAATCATAAAGGAGGAAAAGGGGCAAGCATAATGCTTAACAGAAATCTTTCCGAACGTATAAGACAATATTCCCGAAATTGTAAACATTAAAAAATACAGGTTTACTATTATTTTTGAATATATCTCTTCACTTGGTAAAAAGCCCGTAAGATTACCCAGATTTCTTAGCAATACATATAGTGGCGCGATAATCCAAATAGCTAAAAATATATTACCCATTAGTTTAGGATATTCCATACTTAAAATACTTCTATCCTTCTTTACATAGCTGATAAAATTGAAAATACCTGTTATAGGGCATATATGGGAACAATAGGTTCTTCCCAAAAAGATAGCTTGCATTATTACAATAATCCAGAAAACGAAGACTGTATTAATAAATATGTATGCTGCATTATCTATATATGGCAAAAAGAAAACAAGAAATGGAGAAAACAAAATAAATATAACAGGAATTATCAGTAAAGGCGTAAAAATCAATTGTAACAATGTTCTAATTTTTTGATGTATGCTTTGCATATTAACCTCCTATGATGCCGCTTTTCGCATCTCAAATAGTGATGAAGAAGCTTGGAATGAGCACAGCGTGCTCATTATTAGGTTCTTCCAATGTGTGAAGATGTACTTTCTTCACATAACATACCTACCCTTTGTATTAGTTTGTGCCGAGGATGACGCAGGCACAAACTCTGAGGTGTGAATTATTCTTTTCAATAATTCACACTAACGACCATGCTTTTTGGGCATAAATCCTGAAGAATAGCGCCTTTTGCTATTCTTATAAAGGCTTGCATGTACTTTGCAAGACTATTCACACTATTTCCCCCTTATTAAATTTTATACCACTAATAATAATCTTTATTTGATCCATCATTTTCTCTAAAATCTGATCTACAGTATAATTTGAATAAATGTATTCACGGAGATGGAGATAGTATAAATTAAACATAAGCGTGGATAATATATCATCATCTATTGTCTGGTCAATAACTTTATTCTCTTTGAGTATGATAATCATAGTTCTTATTTGTATTCGTAAACGTTCAAAACTTCTCCATAAGCTTCCATCAATATTCACTAAATCAATTTTAACAGCTGTATCAGCAAGAAATTTCACCCATAAGTCTTTGCTAAAATATGTAAAGCACTTGCAGTATTCTCTAAAAAGAACTGCAAAATTATCTTGTAAATTGCTGCCAGGTGTTAATAAAATGTTTTCTGATTTATTAAGAATATCACTAATTAAGTTTTCAAATATAGTTATTAGTATATCGTTTTTTGACGGGAAATAATTATACAGAGTTCCTACCGCCAGTCCACATTTAAAAGCAATTTGCTGCATTGATGTACAGTCATAGCCATATGTTTTAATTAAGTATTCTGCTTGTTCCAGTATCTCTCTTTCCCTTCTGTCCCTTTTTTCTAAATTCATTATTTGCCACCACTTTCTTTCCGTAGAGAGTTTTGAAAATGCCATATATGAATAGCAGCGCTACATATTCATTTATGAATGATATTATAATTATTCATTTTTGTCAATAGTATTTCATAATTTTGCCGTAAATTTATCCATAATAAAGAAAGTACTTGCTTTTTTTTAATTAATATATTACTATATGTTCACATGTTTAAACACGTGAACATATATGAATCGGGGTGAAATTTTTGAGTGTAGAGAGAATGAGATTATTAAGAGAATGTACACCGATCTTTTTAGCGCTAGGTGATATTAACAGGCAGAATATACTAGTCATGCTATATGATCAACCGCTTACTGTTAATGAGATTACTAAAAATTTGTCTCTGTCCAGACCTGCAGTATCACATCATCTTAAATTACTTCTGGACAGTAAATTGCTTGAAGTCGAGCAAAAGGGAAAAGAAAGATATTATTCTGTAGCATTGCAAGCTTCCCTCATACTTTTGAATCAATTACTTAATACCTTTGAACAAAGTGATTAATTTAAAAGAATAAATATGAGGATCTTTGAGACAATTACAGATTGTTTATTAGGAGGACAATATTTTTGCGAACTTTAAGTATGAAGAAAATACTTTTACTAATAGGTATAGTAGTAATTATAGTTTGTGCTATCACAATGAAAGCAGATACTGTTAAAATCGAAGGACTTACTATTGAAAAACTAGATAAAATATCGGCATATAAAATAGTATATAAGAATGATTATAAATTCGATGAGTTTCTAGAAACTGGTTCTAGTGATGATAATGAATTGTATGAGTATTTAGAAAATAACGGTTTTCATCCACATAAAAGAATTATGAATACTGGCGATTTATTTGGATGTACCTGTTTTACCGTAAAGAATGCAAAGGATGAGGTTCTATTTGGGAGAAACTTTGATTGGTATAGCCACCCATGTACATTAGTCTATACATCTCCAGCTGGAGCTTATTCTTCTGTATCAATGGTAGATCTTTACTATACAGGAGTAAACAAATATTTATTTTGGAATGGAGCAGTTACTAATGAACATTTGCTATCTGTACCCTATATTCCACTTGATGGTGTCAATGAATGCGGAGTTGCAATCGGTGTAATGTCTGTCCCAAAAGCTGAATCTTCCAATGATTTTAGTAAGAAAACAATTAGTTCACTAGGAGCGGTTAGGCTTGTTCTGGATTATGCAGCAAATGTTGATGAGGCAATTTACCTTATGAGCAAATACAATATCTATTTTCAAAAAACACCTATACACTATATGATTTCTGACAGTTCAGGAAAATCAGTAATAGTAGAATATGTCGAAGGTAAAATGAATATCCTTGAGAATAAGGAGTTATGGCAGGTTTCTACGAACTTTGTTTTAAGCGGTTATGATAGTATAGGACGTGGACAGGATAGATATAAACTTGCAGAGCAAAATTTAAAGGATACATATTTATCTATTACAAAAAGTAATGCTATGGACATACTTAATAATGTATCACAGGGAAGCTATACCATTTGGTCAATTGTATATGACTTAAAGAAAAAAGATTTTGATCTATGTATTAACGGAAATTACAGTAAAGTTTATCATTCCTGCTTAAATTAATATTTGAATAATCATCTAACCTATTTATTGGTTTTGTTCCTTGCAAGGACTGGATAGCTTCTGAGAACATCTCAGGAGCCTCCAGTTTTTTATAATATTATATAAGAGCTAAATTACAAATTATATTCACACTCACACAATATCGCTATCCAATATTCCTTTTATCTGATCATCAAGTTTATGTGATTGCTTATCTAACTTAACTTTATTAGTACCATGATCTCCTTTAATAATTCATTGGTGATTATACTAAATTATCTCGTAATAACGGGTAAGAAAACCAATCGGAATTTATTCATGCTACTAACCTTATACAGAAAACGCAAAAAAGCCTCAAAAACATTTCTGTCTTGAGGTCTCATTTACACCTTTGATATAATATAAAAAAACAGAAATCTACCTAAGTATTTTCTGCTTTTCATTGACTTATTACTACACACGAAAATGTACATCCTATTCAGTACTTTTGCTTATCTTAGAACTTTTCAGCTCTCTTTTTAAGCTTCCATACCCACTGTAATTCCTTTTTAGGTCAAGCCCTCGACCTATTAGTAACAATCAGCTCCATGCGTTACCGCACTTCCACCTTTGTCCTATCCACCTGATCGTCTCTCAGGGGTCT